>CAYTTB010000048.1:0-24702 GCA_964440565.1 uncultured Thermoanaerobaculia bacterium | reverse complement strand
TCTGGCTCCGGAGGAGGGACTCGAACCCCCAACCTAGTGGTTAACAGCCACCCGCTCTACCGTTGAGCTACTCCGGAGCACGGTGGCAGCGGGCATTCTACCGGTTCCGTGGCCGCTGTCAACCGGCGCCGGCGGTGGGGTAGCGCCGCAGGAGGGCCACCACCACACCCTGGATCCGGAGCCGGGACACGGGCACCACCAGCGGCGCCAGGGCCGGGTTGGCCGGCTCGAGGATCGCCCGCCCGCGCCCTCCCGGGCGGTACCGCTTGAGGGTCACCTCTCCGTCCACGAGGGCCACCACGGTCTCGCCCGGGGCGGCGGTGTCGCGCCGGCGTACCACCACCAGGTCGCCGTCGTGGATCCCGTCCTCGATCATGGAGTCCCCGCGCACCCGGAGGACGTAGAGATCGTCGCCGGGGGCGAGGTAGGCGGGAACCGTCACCGACTCCGGCGCCGGGTACGCCTCCACGGGCGATCCGGCCGCCACCTCCCCGAGCAGGGGGAGCCGCCGCACCCCGGGCGGGTCAACTTCGGCCAGCTCGAGCCCGCGGGCCCGGTGGGGGGTGCGGCGCAGGACGCCCTTCTCGCACAGCCGGTCCACATGCTTCTGGACCGTGGGGACGGTGACGCCGAGCGCGTCGGCGATCTCGCGGAGGGTGGGCGCGACCCCCCGCACGGCGACGGTCGCCCGGATCACGTCGAGGACGTCGCGCTGGCGTGCCGTGAGGTGCGCCATCCCGGGCCGACCGTATCGCGAGGGAACCCCGCGGTCAAGGCGTGAATGGTCGGGGCGAGTGGATTTGAACCACCGGCCTCACGGTCCCGAACCGTGCGCTCTGCCAGGCTGAGCTACGCCCCGCGACGGGAGAGTGTAGCGGCCCGCGGCCCGCGGCGCAACCCCCGCGCCGCGAGCTTTCCGGAGAGCCCGGGCCGCGCCGTCCGCTCGGGCACGGCGGGGCCGGCGGGAGGGCAGCGCCCATTCCGGCCGTGGGAGGCCTCTCGCGTCCCGGGGGCGGGAGGCTCCACGGCCGCGGCGAGCCCGCACGCGGCCCCCCGCCGGCGGGGCGACGGCACCGTGAGGGGGCCGGGACGGGACGCGCCGTCTCAGACGATCAACGTGAGGAGGATGGCGAGGATGGCGAGCGGGCACACCCAGCGCACCATGAGCGACCAGGCGCCCGCGAGGCGGGCGAAGACGGGGGAGGAGGAGGCCACCTCCGCCGCCGCGCGGCGCACGCCCCACACCCAGGCGACGAACACGCTGAGCAGGAGCGAGCCCACCGCGAGCGAGAGGTTGCCCCAGAGGTAGTCCATGATGGAGAGGAACCCGCGCTGGCCCAGCGCCGCGAGGTCGGTCCACGGGCGGTGGCCGGCGAAGTCGAGGGCGGAGGGCACGCCGAGGAGGAAGGTGACCGCGCCGAGCGCCAGGACCGCGCGCCGCCGCGTCCAGCCGCGCTCGTCCACGAGGTACGCCGTCACCACCTCGAGCAGCGAGACCGTCGAGGTGAGAGCCGCCACCGCGAGCAGGAAGAAGAACACCGCCCCCACGACGCCGCCTCCGGGCATGGCCCGGAACACCTCCGGCAGCACCCCGAAGATCAGGGTGGGGCCGGCCGCCGGATCGTGGCCGAAGGCGAACACGGCCGGGAAGATCATGAGCCCGGCGAGGAGCGCCACCCCGGTGTCGAAGGCCACCACGGAGGCCGCGCAGCCGAGGATGTCCTGCCGCCGCGACAGGTACGAGCCATAGGTGAGCATCGCCCCCATCCCGAGGGAGAGGGAGAAGAACGCCTGCGCCATGGCGTCGAGCACCGTGCGCAGCCCGATGGCGGAGAAGTCGGGGGCGAACAGCCAGCGCACGCCCGCGAGCGCCCCGGGCAGGAGAAGAGCGCGCACGATCACGGCCAGCATGATCACCACGAGCAGGGGCATCAGGACCTTGGCCCACCGCTCGATCCCGCGCTGGATCCCCCCGGCGACCACCGCCACCGTGAGGGCGAGGAAGAGCGCGAAGGCGGCGAGGTCGCCGCCGACGCCGGAAGGGGCGAGGTCCGCGGCGGGGGAGAGCCCGGCGCGAAGGTACGCGAGGCAGTCCCAGACCACCCGGCCCGCGATCACGGAGTAGTACGAGAGGATGCCGAGGCCGGTGAGGAGGGCGAGGTAACCGAGGCCGAGCCAGCCGGAGCGCGGCCGGATGGCGGCGATGGCGCCCACCGCGTTGCGCTGGGTGGCACGGCCGAGCGCGATCTCCGCGATCATCACCGGCAGGCCGATGGCCACCACGCAGGCGACGTACACCAGCACGAAGGCGCCACCGCCGTTCTTTCCCGCCATGTACGGGAACCGCCAGATGTTGCCCAGGCCCACCGCGGAGCCCGCCGCGGCGAGGATGAACCCCAGCCCCGAGCTCCACTGGCCGCGCGCCGCCGGTGCCGTCACCGCCCCCTCCTTCGGTCCCGCTCCCCGGGTCTCCCAGCGAGGCTAGCGCGCGGGCCGCGGGCCGTCAACGCGGCGTCACCCCCGGCCCCGGGCCGCCACCCTCAGGCGGGTCACCGCCATGTGGAGCCGTGCCAGCATCACGTCCAGCTCCGCCGCCTCCACGGTGCGGAGCGCCGCCTCCGCCTCGGCACGCTCGCGCTCGGCCGCCTCCACGTCGATCTCCTCGGGCGTCTCCGCCACCTCCGCGAGCACCGTCACGCGGTCGGGCAGCACCTCGGCGAACCCCCACGAGATCGCGAGGTACTCCTCCGCGTGGTCGCGGCGGAACATCAGCTCGCCGATCCCGAGCGCGGTGAGCAGCGGGGTGTGGCCGGGCAGGACACCGAGGGCGCCCTCGATCCCCGGCAGCTCCACGAAGTCGGCCTCGGTCGCCAGGACCCGCCGGCTCTGGGTCACCACCTCGAGGCGCAGCCGCTCGGCCATCACGCCTCCGCCTTCATCTTCTCGGCCTTCTCCACCGCCTCCTCGATGGTCCCGACGTAGAGGAACGCCTGCTCCGGCAGGTCGTCCATCTCGCCCTCGACGAGCATCTTGAACCCGCGAACGGTGTCCTCGACCTTGACGTAGCGGCCGGGGAACCCGGTGAACTGCTCGGCGACGTGGAACGGCTGGCTGAGGAACCGCTGGATCTTCCGCGCCCGCGCCACCACCAGCTTGTCCTCCTCGGAGAGCTCGTCGATCCCGAGGATCGCGATGATGTCCTGGAGGTCCTTGTACCGCTGCAGGACCCGCTGCACCTCCCGGGCCACCCGGTAGTGCTCGTCGCCCACGATGGCGGGGTCGAGGATCCGTGAGGTGGACGCCAGGGGGTCCACCGCCGGGTAGATGCCCAGCTCCGCGATCTGGCGGGACAGAACGGTGGTGGCGTCGAGGTGGGCGAAGGTGGTGGCGGGGGCGGGATCGGTGAGGTCGTCGGCGGGGACGTAGATCGCCTGCACCGAGGTGATGGATCCGCGCTTCGTCGAGGTGATCCTCTCCTGGAGCTCGCCCATCTCCGTGGCCAGGTTGGGCTGGTACCCCACCGCGCTGGGCATGCGGCCGAGCAGTGCCGAGACCTCCGACCCGGCCTGCACGAAGCGGAAGATGTTGTCGATGAAGAGCAGCACGTCCTGGCCCTCGTGGTCGCGGAAGTACTCCGCCACCGTGAGGCCGGTGAGGCCGACCCGGAGGCGCGCGCCGGGCGGCTCGGTCATCTGCCCGTAGATGAGCGCCGCCTTCGACTTCTTCCAGTCGTCCGGGTCGATGACGCCGGCCTCCTGCATCTCGAGCCAGAGGTCGTTGCCCTCGCGGGTACGCTCGCCGACCCCGGAGAAGACCGAGAAGCCGCCGTGCTCCAGGGCGACGTTGTTGATGAGCTCCATGATGAGCACCGTCTTGCCCACCCCGGCGCCCCCGAACAGGCCGGTCTTGCCGCCCTTGGAGTACGGCTCGAGCAGGTCGATGACCTTGATCCCGGTCTCGAACATCTCGATCTCGGTGGACTGCTCCTCGAGCGACGGGGCCGGGCGGTGGATGGGCAGCCGCTCGTCGGTCTGCACGGGCCCGCGCTCGTCCACCGGCTCCCCGATGACGTTGAGCACCCGGCCCAGCGTGGGTCGGCCCACGGGCACCGAGATGGGCTCGCCGAGATCGATGGCCCGCATCCCGCGGACCATCCCGTCGGTGGGCTGGAGCGCCACGCAGCGGGCGCGGCCCTCGCCGAGGTGCTGGGCCACCTCGGCGATGACGTCGATGGGCACCTCGCCCTTCTCGCGGTCGTCCACGATGCGGACCGCGTTCAGGATGTCGGGAAGGTGACCCTCCCCGAACTCCACGTCCACCACCGGTCCCACGACCTGGACCACCCGTCCCTCGACCTGCTGTGGGGCCTCGCTCATGTCCGTCTCCCTCGTCCTCTCACTCGGCCAGCGCCTCGGCGCCGGCCACGATCTCCAGGATCTCCTTGGTGATGGCCGCCTGCCGCGTGCGGTTGTAGAGCAACGTCAGGTGGGCGATCATCTCGTCCGCGTTCTTGGTGGCGGCGTCCATGGCCGTCATGCGCGCCGCCTGCTCCGCCGCCGCGGAGTCGTAGAGCGCCCGCGCCACCTCGGTGTGGACGTAGCGCGGCAGCAGCTCCTCGAGCAGCGTCTCGGGGTCCGGCTCGTAGATGTAGTCGATGGGCCGCTCCTCGGGGGTCACCTCCGGCGGCTCCACCGGCAGGAGCCGCTCCAGCACCGGCTGGTGGCGGATCAGGCTCACGAACCTGTTGTACAGCATCCAGATCTCGTCCACCTGTGCGGAAGTGAAGGCGGTGGCCAGCATGTCGGCGAGCGCGCGCGCACCCTCGGGAGTGACGCGGCTCATCAGCTCGCGCTCGGCGTGGGCCACGCGCCACCGCCGGCGGGCGAAGAAGTCCGCCGCCTTCCTCCCCACCGCCACCACCTCGACGTCCTCCCAGCCACGCTCGGCGAGGGTGCGCTCCGCCTCCCGCAGCAGGTTGGTGTTGAAGGCGCCGCACAGCCCCTTGTCGGAGGTCACCACCACCAGCCAGACCCGTCCCACCGGGCGGGTTCCCAGCATCGGGTGCGCGTGCTCGGTCCGCGCGGCGACGCTCGCCAGCACGCGGGCGAGCGTGTCGGCGTACGGCCTGGCGGCGGTGATCCGGTCCTGCGCCCGCCGGAGCTTGGCCGCAGCGACCATCTTCATCGCCTTGGTGATCTTCTGCGTCCCCTTGACGGACCGGATCCGGCGGCGGATGTCCCTAGTGCTCGGCAACGCTGGCCTCCGGGTGCTCCTTCAGGTACCGCTCCACCGCACGCTCGCACATCGCGGCGAGCTCCTCCCGCGTCCGGTCGTCGAGGGCGCCGGTGGTGCGGATCCGCTCCAGCGCCTCGCCCGCGTCGTCCTGGGCCATGCGGTGGAGGAAGCGCTCGAACGGGCGCACGTGGGCCACCTGGAGCCGGTCGAGGTACCCCTCGGTACCGGCGAAGATGGAGAGAACCTGCAGCTCCACGGGCATCGGCTGGTACTGCCCCTGGCGCAGCAGCTCCATGAGGCGCTCGCCCCGCGCCAGCTGGCGGCGGGTGGCGCGGTCGAGGTCCGACGCGAACTGGGCGAAGGCAGCGAGCTCGCGGTACTGGGCGAGGTCGAGCCTGAGCGAGCCGGCCACCGCCTTCATCGCCTTGATCTGGGCGTTGCCGCCCACGCGGCTCACCGAGAGGCCGACGTTCACGGCCGGGCGCTGGCCGGCGTAGAACAGGTCGGACTCGAGGTAGATCTGCCCGTCGGTGATCGAGATGACGTTCGTCGGGATGTAGGCCGAGACGTCCCCCATCTGGGTCTCGATCACGGGGAGCGCCGTCAGGCTGCCGCCGCCCAGGTCGTCGCGCAGCTTGGCGGCGCGCTCGAGCAGGCGGGAGTGGAGGTAGAACACGTCGCCGGGGTACGCCTCGCGGCCGGGCGGCCGGCGCAGCAGCAGCGAGATCTCGCGGTACGCCTGCGCGTGCTTGGTGAGGTCGTCGTAGAACACCACCGCGTGCCCGCCGTTGTAGAGGAAGTACTCGCCCATGGCGCAGCCGGCGTACGGCGCCAGGTACTGCAGCGGTGCGGGCTCGGACGCGGTGGCCGAGACCACGATGGTGTGGTCCATCGCCCCGTGCCGCTCCAGCGTCGCCACCACCTGGGCCACGGTGGACTGCTTCTGGCCGATGGCCACGTAGATGCAGACGTTCCCGGTGCCCTTCTGGTTGATGATGGTGTCGAGGATCACCGCCGTCTTCCCGGTCTGGCGGTCGCCGATGATGAGCTCGCGCTGGCCGCGGCCGATGGGGATCATCGAGTCGATCGCCTTGATCCCGGTCTGCATCGGCTCCTTCACCGGCTGCCGCTCCACCACCCCGGGAGCGATCCGTTCCACGGGGTAGCGGTCGGCGGCCTCGATGGGCCCCTTGCCGTCGAGCGGGCGCCCCAGCGGATCCACCACCCGGCCGACCAGAGCCTGGCCCACGGGCACCTCGATGATCCGGCGGGTCCGGCGCACCTCGTCGCCCTCGTGCACGAGCTGGGACTCGCCCATGAGCACGCAGCCGACGTTGTCCTCCTCGAGGTTGAGGGCGAGCCCGTAGACGTCGTTCGGGAACTCGACGAGCTCGCCCGCCATCACCCCGTCGAGGCCGTACACGCGGGCGATGCCGTCCCCCACCGAGATGACCGTGCCCACCTCCGACATGTCGATGGCGGTCTCGCTCCCCTCGATCTGGCTCCTGATGATCTCCGCGATCTCGCTGGCGTTGATCTGCATACGCTACCCCTGTACCGTCTCGGCGGCCCGGCGCAGCTGCCGCAGCTGGGCACGCGCCGACCCGTCGTACACCCTCGATCCGATCCGGACACGGAACCCCGCGAGCAGCTCCGGGACCTCGCGGAACCGGGCCGTCACCCGCTCCCCGGTCACCTCCCCGAGCACCTCGACCAGGCGCCGCCGGACCTCCTCCTCGATGGGCCCGGCGACCTCCACCTCGGCGCGGGTCCGCCCGAGGTGGCGGTCCACGAGCTCGTGGTACGCGGCCGCCACCGCACCCGCCTCGCGCAGCCGGTAGTGGCGCTGCAGCACGTGCACGAAGCGCCGCGTAGGCTCCTCGATCCGGAGCCCGTCGAGCACGAGGTCCAGCACCTCGCGCTTGCGGGCGGGCGACAGCGCCGGCGTGGTCATGACCCGCAGCAGGTCGGGCACCGCCCGCACCGCCTCGGCGAGCCGGTCCACCTCCTCCGCCACCGCCTCGAGCCGCTCGGGAGCCCGCTCCAGAACGACCTGGAGCAGGGCCTTGGCGTAGGGCCGCGCACGGAACCGCCCCATCTCAGCCCCTCCTCGCCCCGGCCCGCCGCAGCGCGTCGAGGCTGCGCTCCAGCACGCGGCGGCGGTCCTCGTCGGTCATCTGCCGGCCCAGGAGCTCCCGCGCCAGCTCCTCCGCCAGCGCGGCCGTGTCCGCGGCGAGCTGGTGACGCGTCTCGGCCGCCCGGCGCGCGATCTCGTCCTCCACCTTGGCCAGGAAGCGGGCGGCCTCCGCCTCGGCGGCGGCGCGGATCCGCTCGGCCTCGGCCGTCCCCTCGCGCTCCGCGCGCTCGCGCATCTCGGCCATCTCCCGCTCCACCCGCTCCAGCCGCTCCACCACCTCCGCGCGGAGCCGCTCGGCCTCGTCGAGCTTCCGCCGCGCCTCCTCGAGGCGCTGGCGGATCTCCTCCCGGCGGGCGTCGAAGAAGCGGAGCAGCGGCCTCCCCAGCAGCCACACCAGGACCGCCACGAACAGGAGCAGGTTGGCGGTCTTCCAGAGCCACGCGGGCAGCCCCAGGAACGTCTCGCCCCCCTCGGCCGCGAGCGCCGGAGCGGCGGAGGCCAGGGTGGCCGCGAGGGCCGCCGCACGGGCGGCCCTCCTCACGGCGCCACCTCCCGGCCCAGAACCTTGGAGGCCATGAGCGCGGCGAGACGTCCCGCCTCCTCCCGGAGCGCGGTGCGCGCGGTCTCCGCGTCGCGCGCGAGCTCCTCGAGGGCGCGCTCCAGCCGGGCGGATGCCTCGGCGCGGGCGGCCTCGAGCCGTTCGCTCCGCTCGCGCTCGGCCTCGGCCCGCAGCGCCTCGCGGCGGCGAGCGGCCTCGCGCGCGGCCTCGTCGAGCTCCGCCTCGAGGCGCGCGGTGGCGGAGCGGTACTCCTCCCGCTTCGCCGACCACGTGGCCTCGGCCTCCTCGACCCTCCGCTGGCGCTCGGCCATCACCTCGCCCACCGGGCGCAGCAGGAAGCGGTCGATGACGAAGTACGCGGCCCAGAAGCAGGCCATGACGAGCAGGAGAGATGCGTTCGGGGGGTTCATGCGCCGCTCCGAGCAGATGGCTCACCCATACAGGGCTCCAGAAGCTAGCATCATCCCGGCGGGGCGTCAACCGGCCGCTTCGCCGGGGGCGTCATGGTGACCTTGCCCTCGAGGAAGGCGCCGTCCTCCATCACCAGGGACGGGGTCGCGATGTCCGCCCACACCTTGGCGCCGGAGTGGAGGACGACCCGCTCGCTGGCGGTGATGGACCCGCGGACCGTACCTCCCACCAGGCAGCGCGCCACCCGGATCTCCCCCTGGACCTCGCCCCGCTCGCCGACGATCAGCTCCGCCTCCGCGGCGACCGTCCCCTCGACCCGGCCGTCCACCCGGAACGAGCTCGCGAAGCTCAGCTCCCCCTTGAGGGTGCAGCCGGGGTCCAGGAACCCGTTCAACGTCTCAGCCCCGTTCCGCGCCATCGCCCCCTCCCTCCAGCAGCTCGCGGTACAGCCGTTCGAGCTCCTCGTCGTCGCGGCAGTGGATCTCCACCACCGCGCCCCGGCGGCGGCGGCGGATCCGCACCGGTGCTCCGAGACGCAGGGTGAGCCGCTCCTCCGCCGCCCGCACGTTGGGGTCCACGGGCCGCGCCGCACGGCGCGCCGGCCGCCTCCGTGCGGCGGCCCGCTCCAGCTCGCGCACGCTCAGCCCCGCCTCCACCGCCCTCCACGCCCACCCCACCATCTCGTCGCGCGGAAGCGCCAGCAGCGCCCGCGCGTGACCCGCGGTGAGGCGGCCTGTCTCCACCAGCTCCTGGACCTCCTCCGGCAGCTTGAGCAGGCGCAGCGCGTTCGCCACGGTGCTGCGGTCGACCCCGACCCGCTCCGCGATCTCCCGCTGGGAGAGCCCGAACTCGCGTCCGAGCGCCGCGAACGCCCGTGCCTCCTCGATCGGGGTCAGGTCCCGGCGCTGGAGGTTCTCCACCAGCGCCAGCTCGAGCTCGGCCCGCCCGTCCAGACGCTCCCGCACGACCGCCGGAACGGTGGCGAGCCCCGCCATCCGGGCCGCGCGCAGCCGGCGCTCGCCCGCGACCAGCACGTACCGGCCGCTGCCGTCGTCGGACACGAGCAGCGGCTGGATCACCCCGTGCTCGCGGATGGAGTCGGCGAGCTCGCGCAGCGCCTCCTCGTCGAAGCGTGTCCGCGGCTGGCCGGGGTTCGGCCGGATGGCGTCCACGGGGAGCTCCACGAGCCCGGCCCGCGCCTGCGGCACCTCCGGGATGAGGGCCTTGAGCCCGCGGCCCAGCGCTCGCTTACGCCCCACGCGCCACCTCCCGGCTCCGCTCCAGCAGCTCGCGTCCGAGCCGGAGGTAGGCCTGGGCGCCGCGGCAGCGGAGGTCGTACGCGAGGATGGGTTTCCCGAAGGACGGGGCCTCGGCCAGGCGAACGTTGCGCGGGACCACGGTCTCGTACACGAGGTCCCCGAAGAACCCCCGCACCTCGTCGGCGACCTGCTGCGCCAGGTTGGTGCGCTCGTCGTACATGGTGAGGACCACCCCCTCGAGCTCCAGGCGTGGGTTCAGGTAGCGGCGCACCTGGTCCACGGTTCGCATCAGCTCCGAGATCCCCTCGAGCGCGAAGTACTCGCACTGCACCGGCACGAGGAGCGAATCGGCGGCCGCGAGGGCGTTCACCGTCAGCAGGCCGAGCGAGGGCGGACAGTCCACGAGGACCACCTCCGGGCCCTCGAGCCGGGCGAGCGCGTCGCGGAGCCGGAACTCGCGCCCGACCAGCCCCACCAGCTCCACCTCGGCGCCCGCGAGATCGGCCGTGGCCGGGACGAGCGAGAGGTTCGGGAACCCGGTGGCGCGCACGGCCTCCCCGACCGCTGTCCCGCCCACCAGCAGCTGGTAGCTCGTGGGCTCCCCCTCTCGAGGCTCCACCCCCACGCCGGAGGTGCAGTTGGCCTGCGGGTCCATGTCCACGAGGAGGACCCGATGCTCGTACGCGGCCAGCGCGGCGCCGAGGTTGATCACCGTCGTGGTCTTCCCCACGCCGCCCTTCTGGTTGGCGATCGCGACGATCCTGGGTTTCACGTGAAACATGGCCGCGCTCGTGCCACCACGCCGTGGCGCGGTTCCGGCAGCGGGCAGGGTACCACACGCCAGCCCGGAAGGGCCGCCAGCCGCTCGGCCTCGCCCGCCGCGAGCCAGAGGAGCACCTCGCCCTCCGGGGCCAGCCGCGCCGCCGCCCAGGCGAGCAGCCGCTCCCAGCCCCCCACGGCGCGGGCGGTGACCCGCTCGAAACCGGTCCCCGCGTACGCCTCGTACCGCTCCCGCCGCACCTCCGCCGCGAGACCGAGCTCGCGCACCACCGCCCGCAGGAAGGCCCATCGCTTCTGCCGCGGCTCCAGCAGCACGCCGCGCCATCCAGGCCGCGCCGCCAGCAGCGGGATCGCCGGGAAGCCCGCGCCCGACCCCACGTCGAGAAGCCGGCCCCTCTCTCCTCCGAGAAGCGGCACACCCGCCAGCGCCTCCGCCACGTGCCGCTCGAGGGCGGCTCGGTCGGTCGGGCGGGCGACCAGGTTGTGGACGCGGCCCCACCGCGCGAGCAGCTCCAGGTACCGCTCCAGCCGCTCGCCGGCGGCGGGGTGCGCCCCGACATCGGCCAGTCGGCGGAACAGTTCGGGGTGCATCGCGACCTCCCGCGCCGCGACCCCGTTTCACGTGAAACGCGGTCAGCGCCTCCGTCGCTTCGGGCGCTCCCCCATGAGCGCGAACGTCACCTCCTGCTGTACGATGGTGAGCACGTTGTTGGTGAGCCAGTAGAGCACGAGCCCGGAGGGGAAGCCCATGAACATGATGCCGAAGATGAGCGGCATCAGGCGGAACATCCGCTGCTGCTGGGGGTCTCCCATCTGCGGCGCCATCCTCTGCTGCAGCCACATGGTGAAGGTCATGAGGATCGGCGTGACGTAGTACGGGTCCTTGGCCGACAGGTCCGTGATCCAGAACACGAACGGGGCGTGCCGCAGCTCGATGGCGTAGGCAAAGACCGTGTACAGCGCCCACAGGATCGGCAGCTGCACCAGCATCGGGAGACACCCGCCCATCGGGTTGACGCCCTCCACCCGGTACAGCTCCATCAGCTCCTCGTTCATCTTCGCCCGCATCCGCGGGTCGCCCTTGTGCTTGCGGTACTTCTCCTGGATCGCCTTGAGCTTCGGCTGCAGCTTCTGCATCCGCCGCATGGAGACCGTGGACTTGTGCATCAGCGGGAAGAGCACCACCCGGATCGCGAGCGTGAGGAGGATGATCGCGAGGCCGGCGTTGCCGGTGACCGCGCTCAGCCACCGCAACGCCTTGAGGAACAGCACCGAGATGGGGTGGAAGGGGCCGAAGCGGAGCGTCCGCTCCACCCCCTCGTCCACCCGCTGCAGCAGGTCGTACTCCTTCGGCGCCGCGAACAGCTCCCCTTCCACCCGCTCGCCGGCCGGAACCACCTCCAGCCGCGCCACCCAGCGCGGCCGCTTCGTCTTCTTGGCCTCCTCCTTGGTCAGCACCTCGAGCGGGGCCGCACGCACCGCGGCGAGCGGCGTCGCCGGCCGCCAGACCATCAGGAAGTAGGTGTCCGCGAGACCGGCGAACCCCACCCCCGCGCCCGGAACCTCCATCCCCTCGCGCAGCTTGTCAGGCCGGATCCGCTCCAGCTTGCCGTCGCGGTACACCACCACGTCGCCCCACCTCGCGAAGCGGTTCTCGAGCTCCCGCGGACCCACGTTGCGCATCCCGGTTCCCAGCCCGACGGGCCATCCGCGCAGCGAGCCGTACACCCGCAGTGTCACGTGCACGCGGTACGGCTCGCGCTCGAGCCGCACCTCCTTCACCGCGGCGTTCCCGCCACCGTCCGACCAGACCAGCCGCACCGTGCGCCGGTCCACCCGCTCGAGGGCGTACGGCCTGCTGTCGGGGCCCTCCGGCCCCGCCAGCTGGAGCGGCAGCAGCCGCGCCGGGTGCTCCAGGCCCTGGATCAGCTCCAGCGGCCGCCCCTCGTCGTCGTCGTACCGCTTGAGCACCAGGGAACGCACCGCGCCCCCCGCCGCCGCCAGCTCCAGCCGCAGGTAGGCGTCCTCCAGCACGGCCGTGGCCGAGGGCGGACCGGACGTCGCCGGCGGCGCGGCCTCCACCGCTGCCGCCGGCCCCGGGGGTGCCGCCGCCGGTGCTGCAGCGGGCGCCGTGGGCTTCCCGGCCACCGCGGTCGGCCGCGCCGTGCCCGCGGGGCCCGGGACGGCCTCCTCCCCGGGCGCCCCCGGCCTCGGAGGCGGGAAGACGATGGACCAGGCGACGAGGATCGCCGCCGAGAGGACGAAGGCGAGCAGCAGGCGCTTCTCCATCGAGCACTCCTAGGGAACCGGGTCCACGCCGCCCGGATGGAACGGGTGGCACCGGAGCAGGCGCTTGAGCCCGAGCCACCCTCCGCGGAGCAGGCCGTAGCGGTCGATCGCCTCGGCGGCGTACTCCGAGCAGGTGGGGTGGAAGCGACAGGCCGGCGGCAGGACCGGGGATACGAACCGCTTGTACGACCGGAGGATCACCACCGCAGCCCGAGCCGCCCACGAGCGGTCCGGAGGCACCTCTCGAACTCCGCGCAGAGGTCGTTCCACGGAGCCTCCTCCAGCCCGCGGCGGACGTTCACCACGACGTCCAGCGGGGTCGCCTGGCCGGCCAGGCGCAGCCGGACGAGCTCGCGCACGCGGCGCTTGCACCGGTTACGCACCACGGCGCGTCCGACCCGGCGCGACGCCGTGATCCCGACGCGGTACCCGGGGCCCGGCCCCCTCGCCGCGAAGAGGACCAGCCACCGCCCGGCCACCCGCACCCCGTCGCGGTAGACCCGGCGGTACTCCTCGCTCCGGCGTAACCGGGCCGGGCGCGCACCGCTCACACCGCAAGGCGCCTGCGGCCCTTCTTTCGACGGGCCTTCAGCACCCGGCGGCCGCCGCGCGTCCGCATGCGCACGCGGAAGCCGTGCGTCTTCTTCCGGCGGCGGTTGTTCGGCTGATACGTTCGCTTCATGACACACCACTCCCCTCGACTCTCGGGCGGCGTACGCTATCGCACCCCGCCGCGGGTGTCAAGGCGTGCTAAGCTACCGTCTTGCGATGGGCCGCTGGGACACGCTACGCCCGCACCTGCGCCAGCTCCTCGGCGACGAGGACTTCGGAAGCTGGATCGAACCCCTCGAGCCGGTGGAGGACGGCCCCACCCGGATCGTCCTCCGGTGCCCCAACGCCATCGTCGCCGAGTGGGTCCAGGACCACCTCCTGCGCGACATCCAGGCGGTCGCCCGTTCGCAGTTCGGCCACACGTTCACCGTGGATCTGCTCGGCCCCGAGACGCCGCTCGCGCCCGCCCCGGCCACGTCCGCGCCCTGCGGCTACCTCGACCCGAACTTCACCTTCGAGCGGTTCGTGGTGGGACCCTCGAACCAGTTCGCCCACGCCGCCGCCGAGGCGGTCGCGGAGCGTCCCGGCCAGACGTACAATCCGCTGTTCATCTACGGGGGATCCGGCCTCGGCAAGACGCACCTCCTGCACGCGATAGCCCACCGCGTGCACGCACGCGCGCCCGAGCTCAAGGTTCGCTACCTGACCACCGAGCAGTTCGTCAACGAGCTGATCAACTCCATCCGCAGGAAGAAGATGGAGGAGTTTCGGGGCGCCTTCAGGGCCCTCGACGTGCTGCTCCTCGACGACATCCAGTTCATCGCCGGCAAGGAGCGCACGCAGGAGGAGTTCTTTCACACCTTCAACACCCTGCAGTCCGCCGGCCGCCAGGTGGTGTTCACGGCCGACAGGCGGCCGGCCGACCTCCCGGGGCTCGAGGAGCGCCTCCGCTCCCGTTTCCTCCAGGGGCTGCTCGCCGACGTCCAGCCGCCCGATCTCGAGACGCGCTGCGCGATCCTGCGCGAGAAGGCACGCGCCGCCGGATGGGAACTTCCCGAGGAGGTCGTCCTCTTCATCGCGCGCAGGGTGCAGCGCAACGTCCGCGAGCTCGAGGGCTCGCTCAACCGGATCCTCGCCTACGCCCAGCTGACCACGATGCCCCTCTCGGTGGAGCTCGCCCGCACCGCTCTCTCCGACCTGCTGCCGGACCAGCGCAACGCCTCGCCCTCCGAGATCATCCGCTTCGTCGCCCACCACTACGGCGTCCGCGTCTCGGACCTCAAGGGCCGGTCCAACCGCCGCTCCGTGGCGCTGCCGAGGCAGGTCTCCATGTACCTGATCCGCGAGGTCCTGGGTCTCAGCTACCCGGAGATCGGCAGGCTGTTCGGCAAGCACCACTCGACGGTGATCTACGCCGTGGACGCGGTGAACACACTGCGCCAGTCCAACCCGGACTTCGACGCCACGGTCACCTCCTTCCTCGAGCACTTCAGCTGAGCCGGCGGCCCGCCGCGGTCCCCACAGCGATCCACAGCGATTCACAGGAGCGTCCACAGCCGCCCGTGGGGCGCCCGGCCCGCCGGGGCGGGGACGACCGGCGCGCGGTCCACATCTTCACAGGCTCGACGACGACGACGAGATATGGTATTTTTCACCACGTGAATAACTTAGTCCTCCTCGAAGGGGCTGTCGATGGATTGCAAACTCGCGCGAAGTGACGTCGTAGAGGAGCTTTCCCTTGTGCAGGGGATTGTGGAACGCCGGGCGACCATTCCCGTGCTCACCAACATCCTGCTCGAGGCGCGTGGCGACCGGCTCCACCTCACCGCGACCGACCTGGACATGACGATCCGGACCTCCTGCCCGGCCGAGGTGCGCGCGGAGGGGCGGGTGACGGTGCCGAGCAAGGTGTTCCTCGAGCTGGTGCGCAACCTGCCGGAGGAGGGCTTCTCGTTGCGCGTGGACGGGGAGGCGGTGGCGCTGGAGAGCGGACGCTTCCGATCGCGGATGCCGCTCATGGACGCGGCGGAGTTCCCGACCCTGCCGGAGGAGCCCGAGGGGGAGCCGCTGGTGCTGCCCCTGCCGCTGTTCAAGCTGATGCTGGCGCGTGTCGCGTTCGCGATCACGCGCGAGGATCCGAAGTTCCAGCTGAACGGGGCCCTCGTGAAGGTGCTCCCGCAGGCGCTGGAGATCGCGGCGACGGACGGGCACCGGCTGGCGGTGGTGCGTGCCCCCCGCGACGGGGGCGCGGCGCCGTTCGAGCGGCAGCTGTTTCCGCGCAAGCTGATCCAGGAACTGCTCAAGTTCGACGAGGAGCGGGTGGAGATCACCGCCGGAGGCGCTCACCTCGGCTTCAGGCTCGGCCACCGCTCGCTGATCTCGCGCATCGTGGAGCTCAGGTTCCCGCAGTACGAGCGGGTGATCGTGCGCGACAACCCGAACCGGGCGCGGATCCGCCGGGAGGCGCTGCAGGCGGCGCTGCGCCGTGTCAGCCTCCTGGCGAGCGAGAGGGCGCGGGGGATCCGCCTCGCGTTCGCGTCCGAGGGGGAGCTCGTGCTTTCCTCCATCGGAGCCGACCTGGGATCCGCGGAGGAGGCGCTGTCCGTGGAGTACGACGGCGCACCCGTGAGCATGGCGGTGAACGCCGCGTACCTCCTCGACGTGCTCGGGGCGCTCGACTGCGAGACGGTGGAGATCCAGCTCCGGGACGAGAAGACCCAGTGCCTCGTGGTTCCGGTGGATGACGATCCCCGGCTCGAGGAGTACGTCTACGTGCTGATGCCGATGCGGGTCTGAACGAGGTGGCGCTCCTGTGTCTGCGCCTGGCGGGCGTCCGGAACCTGGCGGACGCCGAGATCCCGTTCGACCCGCGGTGCACGCTGGTGCTCGGCCCGAACGGCGCCGGGAAGAGCGGTCTCCTGGAGGCGGTGGCGCTGCTCGGGAACCTCCGCTCGCACCGCGGAGCGGGGTGGCGGCAGGTCGTGCGCCACGGACGCTCCCGGCTCCGGATCGAGGGGGAGGTGGGCGAGGGGGACGGGCGGCGGCGCTCCCTGGCGGTGGCCGTGGACGTCGCCGAGGGGACGCGTCGGCTCGAGCTGGACGGCGCGGAAGTGCCGCTCGGGAGGTACCTGCGGCTGTTCCCCGTGGCCGTGCTGACCGGGGACGGGGCGTCGCTGGTGCGCGGCAGCCCGGAGGGTCGGCGGGCGCTCCTGGACCGGCTGGCGTTCGCCCTCGAGCCGTCCGCGCTCGCCGCCCTGCGCCGGTACCGCCACCTCCTGCGGCAGCGCAACGCCGCCCTCCAGGCCGGGCAGCGGAAAGCGCTGGAGGTATGGGAGGAGGGGCTTGCCGCGGCGGCGGCGAGGGTGGTGGCGCTCAGGCGCCGCGCCCTGGCGGCGCTCGCGGCGGCGTGGGAGGGGGTGGCCGGCGACCTGCTGGAGGGCGCGGTGCGCGATCTGGAGCTCGCCTACCGGGAGGAGGCGGAGATCGCCGGGGCGGCGGACGAGCAGGGGGTGGCGGCCGGCTACCGGGCACGCTATGCTGGCGCCCGGGAGCGGGAGCTGGCGCTGGGGTTCACGCTGAGCGGCCCCCACCGCCACGATCTCGTCCTCCGTCTCGGGGGGAGGCCAGCGCGGGAGGTGCTCAGCGCCGGCCAGGCGAAGCTCGTCGCCGCGGCCCTCAGGCTCGCGGCGCTCGAGGCGGCCGAGGCGGCGGGCGGGGCGGCCGCGCGCACCGTGCTGCTCGACGACGCCGACTCGGAGCTGGACGGCCGCGCGCTCGAGCGGCTGCTCGGGCGGGCGGGTCGAGGGCGTCAGGTGGTGGCGGCGAGCGCCAGCGGAACGCGGCTCGGTGCGGCGTGTCCCGGGGCCGCGCGGGTGTGGCTGCGGGACGGGAGCGCGCTCCGTTCGCTGCCGGTGGAGAACGGGTATGACGAACCAGTACACGGCTGAATCGATCAAGGTCCTCAAGGGCCGCGACGCGGTGCGCAAGCGTCCCGGGATGTACATCGGGGACGTGGATGACATCAGCGGCCTCCACCACATGGTGTGGGAGGTGGTGGACAACTCCGTGGACGAGGCACAGGCGGGGTTCTGCGACCGGATCCGGGTGGTGGTCCACCGGGACAACTCGGTCACGGTGGTGGACAACGGGCGTGGGATCCCGGTGGACACCCATCGCGAGACCGGCCGGCCGGCCGTCGAGGTCATCATGACCGAGCTGCACGCGGGCGGAAAGTTCGATCACAACTCCTACAAGGTGTCGGGCGGCCTGCACGGGGTCGGCGTGAGCGTCGTGAACTTCCTGTCCGAGTGGCTGGAGCTCGAGATCCACCGCGAGGGGAGGGTGTGGCAGCAGCGGTACGAGCGCGGGGTCCCGGTGGGACCGCTCCAGGCGGTGGGCAGGACCCGGCGCACCGGCACCACCATCCACTTCCGGCCCGACCCCGAGATCTTCTCGGTGCGCGAGTTCCACGCCGACCTGCTGGTGAAGCACCTGCGGGAGCTCGCGTTCCTCAACGCCGGGCTCACCATCGAGTTCGAGGACGAGCGCAGCGGGCGCGAGGAGCGGTTCCGGTTCAAGGGCGGGGTGGCGGAGTTCGTGGCCTACCTCAACCGCAACAAGAACGTGCTTTCGCGGAGGCCGATCTACCTGATGGAGCAGAACGAGAGGGGCGAGGTGGTCGAGGTCGCGCTCCAGTGGCACGACGGCTACAACGAGAACGTGCTCGCCTTCACCAACACGGTGTTCAACTCCGACGGCGGCACCCACGTGTCCGGGTTCCGCGCCGCGCTCACGCGGACGCTCAACGCGTACGCCCAGGCCCAGAACCTGCTCCGGGGCTACAAGGGCTCGCTCTCGGGCGAGGACGTGCGGGAGGGGCTCACCGCGATCGTGGCGGTGAAGATCCAGGAGCCGCGGTTCTCCAGCCAGACCAAGGACAAGCTCGTGTCGGCCCACGTGAAGGGATGGGTGGAGCAGGTGGTGAACGGCCGCCTCGCGACCTACCTCGAGGAACACCCGGCCGAGGCGAAGCGGATCGTGGGCAAGTGCCTCGACGCCGCACGGGCGCGGGAGGCGGCGCGGAAGGCACGCGAGCTCACCCGGCGCAAGGGCGCGCTGGACGCGTCGTCGCTCCCCGGCAAGCTCGCGGACTGCTCGGAGCGCGACCCCGCCCACGCGGAGCTGTTCCTGGTGGAGGGTGACTCCGCCGGCGGGTCCGCCAAGCAGGGACGCGACCGGCGGTTCCAGGCGATCCTGCCGTTGCGGGGCAAGATCCTCAACGTGGAGAAGGCGCGGTTCGACAAGATGCTCTCGTCCGAGGAGATCCGCACCATCATCCAGTGTCTCGGCACGGGCATCGGCAAGGACGAGTTCGACCTCGCCAAGCTCCGATACCACCGGATCATCATCATGACCGACGCCGACGTGGACGGCTCGCACATCCGCACCCTCCTGCTCACCTTCTTCTACCGGCAGATGCGCGAGCTGGTGGAGCGCGGCCACCTCTACATCGCCCAGCCGCCGCTCTACCGGGTGGTCCACAAGAAGCGCGAGGTCTACCTCAAGGACGATCAGGAGCTCTCCCGGTTCCTCCTGGATCGGGTGGAGGACGAGTTCCGCCTCAGGGTCCAGGCCACGGGGGCCGAGTTCGCGAGCGGGGAGCTGCGCGCGGCGGTGCTGGCGGCGGAGCGGTGGCTGGATCACCTGCGCCACCTGCGGATGCGGGGCTGGGCGCGGGCGGCGGTGCTGACCGCGCTGGATCAGGGGCTCACCCGCCCCGTCGACCTCGCCTCGCGCGAGGAGGCGGAGGCGCTGGCGGAGGCGCTGGCGGAGGCCGGCCTGCGCGACCCCGTGGTGGAGCACGACGAGGAGCACGGGGTCCACGAGGTGGTGGCCACCGCGGCCG
Organism: uncultured Thermoanaerobaculia bacterium; assembly: GCA_964440565.1. GTDB lineage: Bacteria > Acidobacteriota > Thermoanaerobaculia > Thermoanaerobaculales > Sulfomarinibacteraceae > CAYTTB01. Next base: position 5,575 of record CAYTTB010000048.1, on the reverse strand, counting down.
AGAACGGGCGCAGCTGGAGCGTCCGGGTTGGGCGGGAGCTCCTCGGGTCGTGGGACTACGGAGAGCTGGTGAAGCTGCTCCCGGCGGTGGACCCGCTCCGTGCCGGCCCGTACGTCCTGGAGCGCAACGGCGAGCGCGTCGCGGTGGACTCCCTGCAGGAGCTGGTGGCGCACGTGTACGAGGTGGCCAAGAAGGGGCTCTCGATCCAGCGGTACAAGGGCCTCGGCGAGATGAACCCGCAGCAGCTGTGGGAGACGACGATGAACCCGGACAGCCGCCGGCTGCTCCAGGTCCGGGTCGAGGACGCCGCGGAGGCCGACGAGCTGTTCACCGTGCTCATGGGCGACGCGGTGGAGCCGCGCCGGGAGTTCATCCAGAACAACGCGCTGAACGTGAGGAACCTGGACATCTGACATGAGCGAGTACCGCGTCTTCGCCTCCGAGGAACGGATCCCCATAGCCATCGAGGAGGAGCTGAAGCGTTCCTACCTCGACTACGCGATGTCGGTGATCATCGGGAGGGCGCTGCCCGACGTGCGCGACGGCCTCAAGCCCGTGCACCGCCGGATCCTGTACGGGATGTGGGAGGCGGGCAACACCTCGGGCCGCCCGTTCAAGAAGTCCGCGCGCATCGTCGGGGACGTGATGGGCAAGTACCACCCCCACGGCGACGCCGCCATCTACGACACCATCGTCCGGATGGCGCAGCCGTTCTCCATGCGCCACACGCTGGTGGACGGGCAGGGGAACTTCGGCTCGGTGGACGGCGACGCGCCGGCGGCGATGCGCTACACCGAGATCCGCCTCACCCGTCTCGCCGAGGAGCTGCTGGGGGAGGACCTCAAGAAGGAGACGGTGGACTGGGTGCCCAACTACGACGGCACCCTCCGCGAGCCCGTCGTGCTGCCCGCCGGCTTCCCCAACCTGCTGGTGAACGGGTCGGCGGGGATCGCGGTGGGGATGGCGACCAACATCCCGCCGCACAACCTCGGCGAGGTGGTGGACGCGCTGGTGGCGTACGCGCGCGACCCCGGGATCTCCGTGGGCGAGCTGATGCGGATCCTGCCCGGGCCCGACTTCCCCACCGGGGCGTTCATCCAGGGGCGGGCGGGAATCCGGCAGGCGTACGAGACCGGCCGGGGGACGATCCGCCTGCGCGGGCGGGCGGTGATCGAGCACCAGGAGAAGGGCCGGCGGACCGCCATCGTCATCCGGGAGCTGCCGTATCAGGTCAACAAGGCGCGCCTGGTGGAGCAGATCGCCCGACTCGTGCAGGCGAAGAAGATCGAGGGGATTTCCGACCTCCGCGACGAGTCGGACCGCGAGGGGATCCGGGTCGTGATCGAGCTGAAGCGGGACGCGGTCCCGGAGGTGGTGCTCAACAACCTGTACAAGCACACCCAGCTGCAGACCACCTTCGGGATCATCTTCCTGGCGGTGCTCAACAACCAGCCCCGGGTCTTCCCCCTCAAGGACCTCCTGCACCACTTCCTGGAGCACCGCAAGGAGGTGGTGGTCCGCCGCACCCGCTACGACCTCGCGCGGGCCCGGGAGCGGGCGCACCTCCTCGAGGGCCTGGTGCGGGCGCTCGATCACCTGGACGAGGTGATCGCGCTGATCCGCGCCGCCGAGGATCCTCCTGCGGCCAAGGCGGGCCTCGTGGAGCGCTTCGGCTTCTCGGAGGTGCAGGCGCAGGCGATCCTGGACATGAAGCTGCAGCGGCTCACCTCGCTCGAGCGCGACCGGATCGTGGCGGAGTACCGCGAGCTGCTGGCGCTCATCGAGCGCCTGGAGCGCATCCTCGCGTCGGAGGCCCTGGTGCTGGAGATCGTGGTGGAGGAGCTCCTCCGGATCAAGGAGCGGTACGCGGACCCCCGCCGCACCGAGATCCTCGACGAGGCCGGGGACTTCTCGGTGGAGGACCTCATCGCCGAGGAGGAGATGGTGGTCACGGTCACCCGCGGCGGCTACATCAAGCGCTCCGCGCTCTCCAGCTACCGAGCGCAGCGCCGGGGCGGCCGCGGCCGGCGCGGGATGACCACGAAGGAGGAGGATGTGGTGGCGCACCTGTTCGTGGCGTCCACCCACGCGACGATGCTGTTCTTCACCTCCTCCGGGCGGGTGTTCGCCAAGAAGGTGCACGAGCTCCCCGACGTGGGCCCCTCGGCGCGGGGGCGGGCGCTGGTCAACCTCCTCAAGCTCGAGCGTGGCGAGCGGGTGACGGCGCTCCTGCCCATCCGGGAGTTCGACCCTGCGGAGGACGCGTACCTCCTGTTCGCGACCCGCCTGGGGCGGGTGAAGCGCACCCGCCTCGCCGAGTACGCCCACATCCGCTCCACCGGGATCCGTGCCATCACCATCGAGGACGGCGACGACCTCCTCGCGGTGCACCTCACCGACGGTGAGCGGCACGTCTTCCTCGGCACCCGCAACGGGATGGCGATCCGGTTCGCCGAGACCGACGTGCGGCCCATGGGGCGCACCGCCGCCGGCGTGCGCGGGATCCAGCTGCGCGACGGCGACTGGGTGGAGGAGGTGGCCACCTTCCGCCCCGACGACGAGGGCGACATCCTGGTGGTGACCGAGCTCGGCTACGGCAAGCGCACGCCGGTGGGCGAGTTCCGGGTCCAGAACCGGGGCGGGCTCGGTCTCACCGCCGCCCGCCTCACCGACAAGACGGGGCCGGTGGCCGGGATCCGGCACGTGCACGAGAACGACCAGATCCTGCTCGTCACCCGGCGCGGGATGCTGATCCGGATGAACGTGGACGAGATCCGGCGGATCGGCCGCGCCACCCAGGGCGTTCGCCTGATCCGGCTCGAGGAGGACGACTCGGTGGTGGCGGTGGCCAAGCTGGTGGAGCGCGAGGAGGGCGGGGAGGAGGAGGACGGCTGAGCCCGTGGAGGCGCGTCCCATCCCACCCACCGCGCTGGTCCACCAGGAGGGGGTGGTGGCGGCGCTGGCGCTCCTCGGCCTCCTCCTCCGCGATGGGTCGCTGGCCGGCCTCCGGCCCGTCGAGGCCTGGCCGGTGGCGGTGGCGGCCGGGGCCGCGCTGGGCGTGGGCCTGGCGGCCGTGGGGTGGGCGCTCCGCCGGCTCCCCGCGGTGGCGGCGGTGGAGCGCTGGCAGGGTCGGCTCGTGGGCCGGTGGAGCCGCACCGACGCGGCCGCGGTGGCGATCTTCTCGGGCGCGGCCGAGGAGGCGCTGGCGCGCGCCCTGCTCGTGCCCCTGGTCGGGGTGTGGGCGGCCGCCGCGGTGTTCGCCGTGCTCCACGTGGTGCCGGACCGGCGGCTGTGGGCGTGGCCGCTGCTGGCGTTCGGGGCCGGGCTGGCGCTGGGGTGGGCGTTCACGCGGTGGGGGTACCCGGCGGCGGCCGCCGCGCACGCGGCCGCGAACGCGGTGGCCCTGCTCCGGCTCGCGGGCCGGGGTGTAGAATAGAGAGTGCGCGGCCGGGCCGCGCGGGGAGGATCCATGTTCTTCGAGACCGAGAGCTTCCGCGTCAAGGTGGGGCTCGCCGAGATGCTCAAGGGCGGCGTGATCATGGACGTCACCACCGCGGAGCAGGCGAGGATCGCCGAGGAGGCGGGGGCCGCGGCGGTGATGGCGCTGGAGCGGGTGCCGGCGGACATCCGCGCCCAGGGCGGTGTGGCCCGGATGGCGTCGGTGGAGAAGATCCGCGAGATCCAGGAGGCGGTGTCGATCCCGGTGATGGCGAAGTGCCGCATCGGCCACATCGCCGAGGCGAGGATCCTCGAGGCGCTCGAGGTGGACTTCATCGACGAGAGCGAGGTCCTCACCCCCGCCGACGAGGAGAACCACATCGCCAAGCATCTCTTCAAGGTTCCGTTCGTCTGCGGCTGCCGCAACCTCGGTGAGGCGCTGCGCCGGATCGGCGAGGGAGCGGCCATGATCCGCACCAAGGGCGAGGCGGGCTCCGGCAACATCGTGGAGGCGGTGCGCCACCTGCGGGCCGTCGGGCGCGAGATCCGCACCCTCACGGTGCTCGACGAGCACGAGCTGATGGCGGAGGCGAAGCGGCTCGCGGCCCCCTTCGAGCTCGTGCGCTGGGTCGCGGAGCACGGCCGCCTGCCGGTGCCCAACTTCGCGGCCGGGGGAGTGGCCACCCCGGCCGACGCGGCGCTGTGCATGATGCTCGGGGCCGAGGCGGTGTTCGTGGGATCGGGGATCTTCAAGTCGTCCGACCCCGAACGCCGCGCCCGCGCCATCGTCCAGGCGGTGACCCACTGGCAGGATCCGGCGCGGCTCCTGGAGATCTCGCGGGGGCTGGGCGAACCCATGCCTGGCCTCGACGTGGCGAAGCTCACCCCCGAGGAGATGCTGTCGAGGCGCGGGTGGTGATCCGCTGCGGCGTGCTCGCCCTGCAGGGGGACTTCGCCGCCCACGCGGCGGCCCTGGGGCGGGCCGGGGCGGAGGCGGTGGAGGTGCGCCGCCCGCGGGACCTCGAGGAGGTGGAGGCGCTGGTGATCCCGGGCGGGGAGTCCACCACCATGCTCCGCCTCATGGCTCCCGACCGCCTCGACGCCGCGATCGCGGCCCGGGTCCGCGAGGGGATGCCGGTGCTGGGGACGTGCGCGGGCGTGATCGTCCTTGCCCGCCGGGTGGAGCCGCCGCAACCCTCCCTCGCGCTGCTCGACGTCGCGGTCCGCCGCAACGCCTACGGGCGGCAGGTGCACTCGGCGGTGGCGCCGGTGCGTCTCGCCGAGGCGCTGGGCGAGCCCGCCGAGGTGGAGGGGGTGTTCATCCGCGCGCCGCGGATCGAGGCGGTGGGGCCCGGGGTGGAGGTCCTGGGGTGGCGGGAGGAGGACCCGGTGCTGGTGCGGCAGGGGCACGTCCTCGCCGCGACCTACCACCCCGAGCTCACCCCCGACCTCAGGGTCCACCGCCTGCTGCTGGAGGAGGTCCATGCCCGAGCCACTGTCCCTTGAGACCCGCCGCCGCGTGCGGCGGCTGGTCATGCGGCGCGGCGCCAACGCCCTCGACGCGACCCTCGTGGCCGCGCTCCAGGAGGCTCTGGAGACGCTCTCCGGGGAGGGGGCGCCGCCGCTGGTGCTGGCCTCGGCGCACGAGCGGATCTTCTCGCCGGGGTGGGACGTCCGCTGGCTGTGGGCGAAGGGGCGCGACGAGGTGGGCCGGTTCCTCGCCGCGTTCGAGCGCCTGGTGCGAACCCTGACCGGCTACCCCGGCCCCACGGTGGCCGCCATCGGCGGGCATGCCGTGGCCGGCGGGTGCCTGCTCGCCCTCGCCTGCGACCGGCGCCTGATGGTGGCGGACACCGCACGCATGGGCCTGTCCGAGATCAACCTCGGGGTGCCGGTGCCCCCCGGGTGCGTGCGGCTGCTGGAGGCACGGCTCGAGCCCCGGGTGGTGGAGCGCCTGCTGTACGAGGGCGGCGGGTTCCCGGCCGAGACGGCATGCCAGATGGGGCTGGTGCACCGGGTGCTCGCGGACCGCGAGCGGCTCGAGGAGGCGGCGGTGACGGAGGCGGCCTCGCTCGGGTCCCGGCCCCCGGCGGCCCTCGCGGCGGCCAAGCGGTACCACGTGGGGCCGTTGCTCGAG
>CAYTTB010000047.1:0-24872 GCA_964440565.1 uncultured Thermoanaerobaculia bacterium | reverse complement strand
GGCCTGCGCCCGGCGGGCCCTCGCCTCGTCCCGCCCCGGCCCCCTCGCGGCGCCGTCGCCGATTCCCCGGCCACGGGGCAGCGCGGCCCGGATCGCGGGCAGCCGCCGCAGGCGACTGCCACGGTCGCGGCCACGGATGCGGTTCCGGATCCGGTCCCGGATCCGGTCCCGGTTCCGGATCCGGTCGCGGATGCGGCCGCGCCCGGCTCCGGTGCTGAACCGGGCCTCGGCTCGGGCGGACGCCGGGCCCGGCCCGGCGGTGGGCGCTGCGGGCCCCCTGTCATCCCGAGGAGCGGCGGAGGCCCGGACGACGGATCTCATCCAGGGGGAGCACGGAGCGGCCACTGCCTCGTGGGCGTCCGCGGCGAGAGGGAGGCGGGCGGGCGTCGCTGCGTCGGTGAGATTCCTCGGGCTTCGCCCTCGGGATGACAGGAGCGCGACGGCCGGGGACGGCCGTCCTCACGACGCGGCACGGGATCCGCGGCCCCGGCCGCGGTCACCGATCCGGTCGTGCTCCCGGCCCCGGGTCCGCCTCCGGATGCGGCCGCGGATCCCGCCGCGGACGGCGTGCCCGGGCCTTGCCCGGGGCGGCGCCCGGGCGCTAGGCTTGGCGCCCGGCCCGGGGTCGGGCCGAGCCCATCCAGGGGAGGAGCCATCGTGAGGACCGAGGAGTACGTGGAGCTCGAGGAGCGTTTCGGGGCGCACAACTACCACCCGCTGGACGTGGTGATCACGCGCGCCGAGGGCGTGTGGGTGTGGGACGTGGAGGGCCGGAGGTACCTCGACTGCCTCGCGGCCTACTCGGCGGTGAACCAGGGGCACTGTCACCCGCGGATCGTCAAGGCGCTGGTGGAGCAGTCGTGCCGGGTGGCGCTCACCTCGCGCGCCTTCCGCAACGACCAGCTGGGCCCGTTCTGCCGGGAGCTCGCCGAGCTCGCCGGGTTCCAGAAGGTGCTGCCCATGAACACCGGTGCCGAGGCGGTGGAGACCGCCATCAAGGCGGCGCGGAAGTGGGCCTACACGAAGAAGGGCGTGGCCTACGGCCAGGCCGAGATCCTGGTGTTCGAGAACAACTTCCACGGCCGCACCACCACCATCGTGGGGTTTTCCTCCGAGGAGCAGTACCGGTTCGGGTTCGCGCCGTTCACTCCCGGCTTCCGGCTCCTGCCGTACGGCGACGCCGACGCGGTCGCCCGGGCCATGAACCCCAACGTGGCGGCGGTGCTGGTGGAGCCGATCCAGGGCGAGGGAGGCATCGTCGTCCCGCCCGAGGGGTACCTCCGGCGTCTGCGGGAGATCACGGCGGAGGCCGGCGCACTGCTCGTCGTGGACGAGATCCAGTCGGGCCTGGGCCGGACGGGGAAGCTGTTCGCCTACGAGCACGAGGGGATCCGCCCCGACATCGTGATCGTGGGCAAGGCGCTCTCGGGCGGGCTCTACCCGGTGTCGGCGATCCTGGCCGACGACGAGGTGATGGACGTGTTCCGGCCCGGCGACCACGGCTCCACCTACGGCGGCAACCCGGTGGCGGCCGCGGTGGCGCGCGCGGCGCTCCGGGTGCTCCTCGAGGAGGGGATGATCGAGCGGTCCGCGGAGCTGGGCGCGTACGCGCTCGAGCGCCTCGCCGCCGTCGAGTCGCCGCACGTCAGGGAGGTCCGCGGCAAGGGGCTGTGGATCGGGATCGAGCTCCGCCCGGAGGCGGGCGGCGCGCGGCGGTTCTGCGAGGCGCTCCAGGAGGAGGGGATCCTGTGCAAGGAGACCCACGAGCACGTGATCCGCATCGCGCCGCCGCTGGTGATCACCCGCGAGGAGCTGGACTGGGCCATCGAGCGGATCGAGAAGGTGCTGACCACGCTGCGGTGAGCCGGGCGGGCCCCCTCTGGTAGGCTGGACGGGGGACCGGGATGGAGCGGCTCACGGGCCCGCGGCTGGCCCGCGCGATCCGGGCCGGGGCGCTCAGGGTGCTGGCGAGGAGCGAGCACCTGAACGCCATCAACGTCTTCCCGGTCCCCGACGCCGACACCGGCAGCAACCTCGCCGCGACCCTGGCCGCGGCGGCGGAGCGGGTGCGGCCCTGCCCCGGGGTGCCGGTGGCCGAGGTGGCGGGCGCCGCCGCCGAGGCGGCGCTGGAGGGCGCCCGCGGCAACTCCGGGGCCGTCTTCGCCCAGTTCCTGCACGGCCTCGCCGAGGGGCTCCGCGACCGGGCGGCGGTCACCGGGCGCGAGCTGGCCGCGGCCGCCCGCTGCGGCGCCGCGGCGGCGGAGCGCGCGCTGCACCCCCCGCGGGAGGGGACCATCGTCACCGTGCTCCGGGAGTGGGCGGCGGCGCTGGAGGAGCACGCCGCGCGCGTGGAGGACATCCGGGTGCTGCTGGAGCGGGCCCTGGATCGCGCCCGGCGGGCGCTCGCGGACACCCCGCGGCAGCTCGCGGTGCTGCGGCGGCACGGCGTGGTGGACGCCGGCGCGCAGGGTTTCGTGGACTTCCTGGAGGGGATCTCGGCGCTGTTCGCGAGCCGGCGCGCCGCCGACTGGCGCCGGGCCGACGTCGCGGTGGAGCGCGGGCCCGGGCCCGCGGTGCACGTGCGGGTCGAGGGAGCCACCGCCTACCGGTACTGCGCGGAGGCGCTCCTGGAGGGAGAGGCGCTCGATCCGGAACGCGTCGCCGCCGCGGTGGAAGGGCTGGGCGACTCGCTGGTGGTGGCGGGAGGCGGCCGCCGCGTGCGGGTGCACCTGCACACCAACCGGCCGCAGGCGCTGTTCGAGCGGCTCGGAGGGCTGGGGCGGCCGGAGCGGACCAAGGTAGACGACATGCTGCTCGAGCAGCTCGAGGCGCACACGGGGCGGGTGGCACTGGTGTCGGACTCGGGGTGCGAGCTGCCCGACGAGCGGCGCAACGCGCTCCGGCTGTTCACGGTGCCGCTCGGCGTTCACTTCGGCGCCGACACCTTCCGCGACGGGGTGGACCTGACCCCGGGCCAGTTCTACCGGCTGCTCCGCGAGCGGGCGGAGCGCCCCACCACGTCCCAGCCGCCGCCGGCCCGCTTCCGGCGCCTGTTCGCGGAGCTGCTCGAGCGGTACGATGCGGTGCTCTCGATCCACCTCCCGGCCCGCCACTCGGGGACGGTGCGGGCAGCGCGGAGCGCGGCGGAGCGGGTCGACCCGCACCGGATCCGGGTCGTGGACGGCGGCCACGTCTCGGTCGCCCTGGGCCTCGTCGTCGAGGCCGCCGGCGAGGCCATCGCGCGCGGGGCGGGGCTGGACGAGGCGGAGCTCGCGGCCCGGGACGCGGCGCGCCGCACGCGGGTGTGGGCGGCGATCCCCGACCTCGAGCACGCGGTCCGCGGCGGCCGGGTCAGCCCGCGGATGGCGCGGATCGCCCGCCGGCTCGGGCTCGTCCCCATCATCACCTTCGCCGAGGACGGCCGTATCGTGCGCGCCGGCGTCGCGGCGAGCCGCCGTGGGGCGCTGGGGCGGCTGGTCCGTCTCGCCGTCGCCTTCGCCGCTGGCCGCGAGGTGCGCGCGCTGGTGGCGCACGCGGGCTCGGCGGAGCTGGCGGGGCTGCTGGCGCGTCGGCTGGCGCGGCGGTTCGGCCTGCCCGGCGTGGAGACCGTCGAGATCGGGCCCGCGCTGGGGGCGCACGCGGGGCCGGGCACCGTGGCGGTGGCGGTGCAGTGGCTCCGGAGCCCGTAGGGTACGGTTCCCCGCGGCGGTGGGTCGGGGCGTCCGCCGTGCGCCCGGGGCCGCGGGTACGACCTCGCGCGGGTGCGGTCGGGCTCCCGGTCCCGCCGCCGTGCCGCCCTCCGCCGCGACCGGCGGCCTACCGGCTCGCGGCCGCCTCCGGCCCGTCGAGCCACAGCCAGGCGCGGCGGGCGGCCACCGCCTCCGGCGGCGCCTCGGGATCCTCCCTCACCCGCACCGGCGCGCGGAGAGGCTCCCACGCCGCCGGTCGCAGCTCGACCTCGAGCAGGCGGTCGCCGCGCACCACGGCGAGGCGGGCGGTGGCGCCGGGCTGGAGGCGGGCGAGCGCCTTCCGGAGGTCGGGGAGCTCCCCCGTGCGGCCGTCCACGGCCAGCAGGAGGTCGCCGGCGCCGAGGCCGGCGGCCTCGGCCGGCGAGCCCGGCTCGACCCACCGCACGCGCGCGCCCCGCTCCTCCGGTGCGGGCGCGAGGCGGAGCCCGCTCCACGCCCGGGGTCCCTCCGGATCGGGCTCGAGCCGCAGGCCCACGCTCGCGAGCGCCGGCGCCAGGTCGAGGTACCCGGGCTCGCCGGCGGCGCGGCGGAACCACCCGTCCATGGGGTGGCCGGCGAGCCTCCCGGCGAGGAACACCAGGTCCTGGGTGGTGTAGCCGGAGCGCGCCAGGTCGGGATCGTGAAGGAGCGTCCGCACCAGCTCGTCGAGGGTGTGGCGGCCCCCGCTCGCCTTCCGGATCGCGAGGTCCAGGTCGAGGGCGGCGAGGCTCCCCTTGGTGTAGTACGTGCGGAAGGTGAGGAACGGCGCCGTGGGCCGCAGCCACGAGTCGAGGCTCACCGCCTCGAGCGACCGGTACCGGTTGGTGGGGTTGGCGCGGTGGGCCGAGATGCGCTCGCTCAGCGTGCGGTAGAACCGCTCGGGGGTGCGGATCCCGGCCCGGACCAGCAGCAGCGGACCGTAGTAGCTGGTCCAGCCCTCGGCCACCCACAGGAGCTCCGTGCGCTGGACCCGGGCGTAGTCGTACGGGCGGAGCTGGCGCGGCCGGGCGCGTTTCACGTTCCAGGCGTGGACCAGCTCGTGCGCCGGCAGCCCCATCCGGTCCAGGAACGCCCGGGTGCTCGCGAGGGCGGAGCGCGGGATCCCCATGGCCGTGCCGTGGGCGTGCTCGAGGCCGCCATGGGAGCCCTCGGGGCCCACCTTGTACAGGAACAGGTAGCGGCCGAACGGGATCCCGCCGAAGGTGCGGCCGGCCGCCTCCACCAGGCGACGGTGGACGTCGTCCAGCCGCTCGAGGTCCACCGCGTCGCCCGGCGGCTCGGTGAAGGCGACGTCGAGCTCCGTCCCGTCGAGGTCCACCTTCCGCACCGCGAGGCCCGGCGCCGCGGCCACCATCCCGTCCGCGAGCCGGTCCCAGTCGGGCGTGGTCCAGGCGCCGTCGGCGCCGACGGGCAGGTCCGAGACCGCACGCCACCCCTCGGGGAGGACGAGCTCCAGCCGCGCCGGGACGTCCCGGTGCTCCGGGAGGTACGGCAGCACGGTCACCAGGTTGGCGAACAGCAGCCGGTCGTCCACGTGCGCCGAGTACGGCTCGCGCGGGCTCCGCACCTCGAGCACCAGGCGGGCGGCGTAGCCCGAGGCGTCGCCGCACGCCGGCCGCCAGCGGTCGAGATCGGGCCTGGTGGCGGCGAGGGAGACGCCGTCGAGGGAGGCGAAGGAGGCCGTCACCACCTTGGCCGCGTGCCAGGAGAGCACGTACCCGCCGGGGGTCCACACCGCCATGGCGAGCTCCGGGCAGCCCAGCTCCGCCGGAACCGTCACCGTGACCTCGAGGCGGTGACTGGCCGGATGGGGCACGGCCAGCCGGTAGCCGACGGGGGGCTGGGCGAGGGCCGGCGCGGCCGCCAGCGCCAGCGCCAGCGCGGCGCGCCTCACGTCGCCTCCCGCTGCCCGCGCGCCCGCTCCGCCTGCCACCTCAGGTACGCCTCGATGAACCCGTCGATGTCGCCGTCGAGCACCCTGTCGGCATCGCCCACCTCGTGACCGGTCCGGAGGTCCTTCACCATCCGGTACGGCTGCAGCACGTAGGAGCGGATCTGGTTGCCCCAGGCGATCTCCTTCTTCGGCCCCTTGAGCTTCTCGAGCTCCTCCTCCTTCTCCCGCCGCTTCAGCTCGTAGAGCCGGGCCCTGAGCACCTTCATGGCGGTGGCGAGGTTCTTGATCTGCGAGCGCTCGTTCTGGCAGGTCACGATGATGCCGGTGGGGATGTGGACCACTCGCACCGCCGAGTAGGTGGTGTTGACCCCCTGCCCCCCGGGGCCCGAGGAGCAGTAGCGGTCGATCCGGAGGTCCTTCTCCTCGATCTCCACGTCCACCTCCTCGTCCACCTCGGGGTAGACGTGCACCGAGGCGAAGGACGTGTGGCGCCGGGCGGCCGCGTCGAAGGGGGAGATGCGCACCAGCCGGTGCACCCCGTTCTCCGCCTTGAGGTGGCCGTAGGCGTAGGGCCCCTTCACCAGCAGGGTGGCGCTCTTGATCCCCGCCTCCTCTCCGGGCTGCTCGTCCAGCACCTCCACGTCGAACCCGTGCCGCTCGGCCCACCGCAGGTAGAGCCGCTCCAGCATCTGGGCCCAGTCCTGCGACTCCGTGCCGCCGGCGCCGGGGTGGATCTCCACGTAGGCGTTGGAGGCGTCGTGCTCCCCGGTCATGATGGTGGTGAGCTCCACCCGGTCGAGGAACGGCCCGATCCGGGCCAGCGCCTGCTCGAGCTCGCGCTCGGCCCCGCCCTCGCCCTCGTCGGCGAGCTCCAGCAGGACCTCGAGCTCCTCCGCGGACTCGGCCAGGCGGCGGACGGTGTCGAGCTGGCGCTGCACCGCACCGCGCCGCTGCATCACCTCGCGCGCGCGCTCCTGGTCGCTCCAGATGCCGGGGTCCTGCGCCTTCCGGTCGAGCTCGGCGAGCTCGCGCTCGAGCCCCTCCTGGTCAAAGGTACCCCCTGAGGCGCTGGATGCGCTCGAGCTCCCCGGCCGCCTTGCCCTTCAGCTCCTCGAGCATCTCTCCCTCCACGCACGGTGACGGCCCGCCGCGAGGGCGGGCCGCCATGGTAGCAGACGGGTGCCGTTCAGATCCCGAACCCGAACCCGAGCGAGATCTGGAGCGCGTTCTGGGCCTCCTGGAACAGCGCGTGCCAGCGCACCTGGCCCACCGCGAACGCGCCGCCGGTGAAGTCGTAGCGGAGACCGGCCGCGGCGTTGAACCCCCAGGCGCTGGGATCGTCCCCCTGGTGGAACGGATCGTTGTAGTCGATCCCGAGCCACGAGAGGCCGCCCGAGAGGAAGGGGACGAGCCGCCGCCCCTCGCGGGCGAAGCTGTACGTCAGGTTGGCCGAGACCAGGGTCGCGTCCGCCTCGCGGATCAGCCCCGGCGGCACCTCGCCCATGCCCAGCGGGGTGTCCACGCTCGGGTTCGAGAACGCACCCTCCACCTGCACCGCCCAGAACTGGTCCAGGTTCACCCCGAGCTGGAACCCCACGGTGGAGTCCCCGTCGAGGTTGCCGTTGTAGTTGAGCTGCTCGCCAACCAGGACTGCCGCGGTGAAGTGGGTCTCCTGTGCCGCCGCCGGCACCGCCGCGGCCAGCCCCAGCACCAGCGCCACGATCGCCACACGTCGCATCTCGGCTCCTCCTTTCCTCGCCGAAAGGGTAGTCGCCGCCGCCGACCGGTGTCAATCCTCGCGGCACCCGCGCGGGCGAGATGGGGACAGTCCCCGGCTCCCTGGGCTCCCTGGCGAGATGGGGACAGTCCCTGGCTCGCCTGGCACGTGGGCGGGATGGGGATGGGAACCATCTCGGGGTGGGGATCGCGCCCGGGAGTGGCTCCACGGGGCGGAGCCACCGCCCGCAGGCCCGCGCGGCGGGAGCCCGGTGGCGTCGGAACGATGGCGGCGCGCACCCGGACGATGCGGAGGGGAGCGGGATCTCGCGGGTGGCCGTCCCGATCCGCCAGGCGCCTTCAGGACGCCCGGGGTTCGCCCTTCCGGGCCGCTGCGGCTCGGCGTCCGTGCGCGCCCGCCGCCGCGAGCAGGAGCGCCGCGAGCCCCGACAGCCACCCCCACCAGTCGCCCCGGCGGGCGCGGGGGGTGAGGCCGGAGCAGGCGGCGAGAGGGGCGGCCAGCATCCCCCGGTCGCCCACCTCGAGGCGCGCCGCGACCCGGCCGTCGGGGGCGACGAAGCCCGAGATCCCGGTGAGCGCGGCGCGGGCGACCCAGCGCCGGGTCTCGACCGCCCGGAGCGCCGCCTGGGCGAAGTGCTGCGCCGGGGCCCACGAGTAGCCGTACCATCCGTCGTTGGTGAGGGTGACGAGCACCTCCGCTCCACGCCGGACCTCCTCGGCGACGAGATCGGGGAAGACGATCTCGTAGCAGATCGCCACCCCGAGCCGCGCCTCGGGGGTGTCGAGCGGCGCGAGGCGGTGGCCCGGGGCGAAGTCGCCCACCTCCCGCACCAGCGTCTCGGTGAAGGCGAGCCGCGCCCACCACGGGACGAACTCCCCGAACGGCACCAGCCGCACCTTGTCGTACCGCCGCGGGCCGACGCCGCCCGCGGTCACCACGTACGCCGAGTTGGTGGGGCGCCCGTCGGCGGTCCACCCCACGGCGTTGACCACCAGGGTGACGCCCAGCTCGCGGGCGAGGGAGACGAGGCGCCGGCGGTAGACGGGATCGCGCTCGATGGAGTACGGCGCCGCGCTCTCGGGCCACAGCACGAGCCGCGCCCCCGCCGCCGCGGCGGCCCGGGTGAGGCGCTCGGCCCGCGCCTCGAGCTCCCCCGCCAGGGCGGGCTCCCACCGCTCCTCGAGGGTCGTGCCGGGCTGGATCACCCCCACCCGCACCTCGCGCCCCGGGCGGGCGGGCGGCGCCAGCGCCGCCGCCGCCACGGCGAGCCCCACCGCGGCCAGCGCGGTCCACCGTCCGCCGGCGCGCGTCTCGCGGCGCGCGAGGCCCCACACCCCGCCGCCCACCGCCACCACCGCCCAGCCGAGGCCGGTGGCCCCCCACACCGGCAGCGAGGCGAGCAGCGCGGGGTGCGGGACGAAGGCGGCGGCGACCGGGTTCCACGGGAAGCGGAAGAGCGGGCCCTGCCGCGCCGCCTCCGCCGCCGCCCAGGCGAAGGCGAGCGCCGCCGGCGCGAGGCGGTACGGGGCGAGGCGGGCCACGGCCGCCGCCGCGGCCCAGGTGAGGCCGAGGATCGCGCTCATCCCCAGCAGGCACGCCACCGCCGCCGGCATCGGCAGCCCGCCGTAGCGGTGCATCACCGGGACCACCCAGTGCACCGCCACGGCCCAGTGCACGGTCCCCGCGAGCCAGCCGAGGCCGGCGGCGGCGCGCACGCGGCGGCTCCCGTGGATCGCCTCGAGCAGCAGGCCGGGGAAGACCAGCGCGAGCGGCCAGATCCCGGCCCCGGGCAGGGCCAGGGCGAGGACGAGGCCCGAGAGCGCGGCCAGCGACGGGCGCACGAGACGCTGCACCCGGCGAGTATAGAGACGCCCGCCCTCGCGGGCGGGCGGCGGGGCGGAGGAGGCCGCCCGCGGTCCGGGCGGCCTCCGGGGTCAGCGCCTCGGCAGCAGTCCCGTGCGCCGGAAGGCCGGGATCACGGGCAGGACCTGTTCGGCCCGGCGCACCAGGCCGTACCTCGCGGCCTGCTCGTCCGAGAGCATCGCCACGAACCCCTCCACGTACGTCCGGTGGATGTCGCCGAGCTGGCCGACGAGGCCGTGCCGCTCGATCACCAGCGTCCCCACCTCCGCCGGATCGGGGTCGCCCCCGGCGAACAGGTCCGCAAGCTCCTGCCGGATCTCGGCGAGCCGCTCCAGGATCGGCTGCGCCGCCGCGTCGCGGTCCGCGATGAGCTGGTCCCAGGTGGCCATCTGGTCCTCGGAGAGCTCGAGGAACCGCGCCACGGCCCCCCGCGCCGCGTCGTCGATGGGCCCGGCCTGGAGGGCCACCGCCTGGGCCCCCATCGGGGCCGCCGGCGCGCCGGGCTCCAGCGCCATCGCCGGCAGGGCCAGTGCCGCCACACACGCCACGATCCACCACCTCCGCATCGTCGCCTCCTTTCCGGGTCTCCCCGGCAGCCCGGTCACGATCCGCCAGCTTGGACGGCGGTCGCCGCCCGGGGGTTGACGGTGGGGAGGTGGCAGCGGTCGCCTCGGGGCGGACACCCCTTCCGCTTCCCCGACCGGTTGCGGCGACCGGCGGGGCTCGGGCGTGTTCAGATCGGCTCGATGACGGAGCGGTCCTCCCAGAACCACTGCAGCAGGAGGCCGAGCAGGACCGCACCGAGGCCCATGACCGCGAAGCGTAGCAGCCAGTGCCACCACGGCTGCGCGGCAAGGTGGGGGAGGGCCATGTCCGGGAGCTGGCGGTACGCGGTCCAGTTTTCGAGGCTGGGCCGGCGGACCAGGTGGCTCAGGATCAGCCGGAGAACAGCGCAGGCGGCGAGGGTCCCGGCGCAGCCCCAGGCGAGGGCCCGCCACAGGACTCCCAGCGTCCGTGGTTGGGCATGACGGGCGGACACGAGGACCCCCCGGTTCTGCTTGAACACGTCCATCATGATGAGGCGGTGGATCAGCGCCAGGGCCGCCAGCCCCCCGGTGAGCACCAGCCACAACGGCGCGGCGTAGAGCGGCGTCAGCAGGTAGTTGATGCTGAGGATTCCCAGAAGCCCGATCAGGACGAGGCCGCCCAGCCGCGGGTAGACCCGCCACCCGACACTGGCCAGATAGGGCGCCTGATAGAGCGAGCGGGATAGGACACCGTTCGTGCTGGCCGTGTATTCGCTCTGGCCCGCGTCGCCGGTGACCGGTGAACCGCCCTCTGCCCCGGATGTCCCCGGACCGTGGTCCTCGCGTGCGGCCTTCATCGCCCGGGTCAGCGCGCCCAGGAGGGCGAAGCCGTAGGTCCTGAGGAGCAGACCGTGCACGCGCCGCAGGATGTGCGGGTACTCCCGGATCCACCACACCAGCTCCGGCTCTGTGGCATCCCACCGGAAGATCGCCAGGGCGATCTCCATCTCGAGGATCGTCAGGTTCTGCGGGCGGCGCAGCCAGGGAAGGATCTCCTGCCAGCCATCTTTCTTCGGTGAGGGCCTCAGTTCCCCGGGCCTGCCGCCGTAATAGAAGGGTTCGGCATAGCAGAGGAGGAAGTGCTGGAGAAAGAAGGACCGTCCTTCCGCCGCGTCTCCGAGCAGGAACTGGAGCCAGGAATAGGCGAGCTCGCGGCCCAGCTCGCGGACATCGGCCTGGTCGGGCCGCTTCTGGAGACGCCAGGTCACGTAGCGGAGGAGGAGGAGCCGGTGGGAACTGGCCGGGGGCCTGGACTCGAAGACCTTCAGCCAGTCCACGAGATGCGATTTCCCGGCGATGGGCGGCGGAGCCGATGGAGCGGGGTTCTTGAAGGCTTTCGCGACGGCCGCGATGAGGTCCTCCTCCTTCTTCGACTTCGGATCGAGCGCTAGCGGATCGTCCACTGGAAGGGCCCCGGTGAGGTTCATACCACGGTGTCGATGTCGGGTATCGCAGGCGCGGCGTTCGCCCTCGCTCCGCCGCCGGCACCGCCCTTGATCTCGATGACCTCCGCGCCCGACTCGTGGAGCGAGTAGACGGGCACGGCCGGGTGCGTGATCGCCAGCCAGTGGGTGATCGCCATGAGCAGGGCCTTGTAGCCGCCGGTCAGCACGAAGCGGGTGTCGGTGCTGACACGGAGCGCGGCCACCAAGTTCCGGAAGTTCGTGTTGAATACACCGGATTCCCTGGGGTCGAGCGCGAAGGGCCCCACGGTCTCGATCGTGACGCCGGCGAGTGGCCCGTGGGCGCGTGCCAGGTGTTCAAGAATCGCTTCCAGGATGTACCCGTCGACAATGTTGCTCTCGCCGAGGATGAGGATCAGGGTGTCGTCGGCGGTGATGAGGCCCCTGTTCGAGAGCACGGACAGGGTCGCCAGCTCCGCCGGCAGCGCGTGGCGGCGCGTGGGATCGGTCCAGCATTCCTCGCGGAGTTTCCCCCTGGCAAGCTGCGCTGCCCACTTCTTGAGGTCGCCGGGATCGCGGGACGCGGGCCTGAGCAGCTCGCCACGGGCTTGGTCGATCGAGGCGAGGAAGGGCCACAGTCTCTCGTCTTCCCGTAAGGTACCGATAGGCTCGTGGTCATGGTCGGCCAGTGTCTGCTGCCGCCGGTCGTGGAAGAGGGTCCAGCAGCGGGAGTCCTTGGTGGTGGAGATCCCCGTCGTGATGTACCAGGTGGTCATGGGCCGGTCCCTTCACGAAAGGCCCGGAGCAACAGCCGATGGAATCGAGGCCAGTCACCTGGTGCAACGGCTTCCCGGGCGGCCACGAGGATCGTACCCTTCTGAGCGTCGCTGAGGGCGGCGATCACGGCCGCGTCCTGCCGCAGGGTCTTCTTGAAAACATCCAGCCCCTGCCCGGCCGCCGCCGCGAGGCGGGCCGCCAGGGCGCCAACGTCCACCGGCGCGGGCGCTGCCGGCGGCGGCTGGGGCTGGGCGGGCTGGGCTTGCCCGTGGCCGCCGCCGCCGGTCTGGGTGACCGAGGGCTTCTTTCGGGCTTTCGGCGCCGTCGCCGCGATCTTTTTCGCCAGCCGGCCGTAGCCCGCGCCGGTCTTGGCGCCGACGCCCCAGCGCTCGAGCGCCTCCTCGAGCAGCCGCAGCCCCAGCTCCACGGCCTGCTCGCCCGCGGTGGCATCCAGCGTCCTGCCGGAGCGGCTGAGGCCGACGGCGAGGTCGAACCGCACCCCTCGCCGGATGCAGAGGAAGTGCACCGGGTTGGGCTCGTCCTTGTCCGCGGCGACGTGGGCCCTGTCGCCGTAGTACTCCCGGTGGTGGGGGGTCAGCACCTCCACCTCGAAGGGGCCGTCCTGACTCCGGCTCAGCACCGGCCAGGCATCGAAGAAGACCAGCGCACCCTCGTTGCCCTGGACCCCGCCCCCGCCGAAGAGCAGCTCCGACAGGGCGGCGACGGAGACGTTGCCACCCTCGTCTCCGCGGCAGCGGGCCAGGAGCTCGGACCAGCCGCCGTCCCGCTCGGGGAGAGCGTCCATGGCCGCCACCGCTGCCGGATCCTTGCCGCCGGCCAGCTCCTCCTCCAGGTAGTGCCGCACGACGCCCTTGAGGGAGGCGCCGGGGATGACGGGGATGCCGTAGGTCGGGTTCCAGCTCGTGCCACTGTTCTCCATGGGCGCGGGGTTGGCCAGGCCCACGGCGAGGCGGTAGACGGTCCGCAGCTCGACGTGACGGGCGCTGGAAAGCAGGGCCGCCCGCCGCGTCTCGATCTGCGTGAGCAACCCTTTGGGGAACGCGGAGGGCTTGGCGCTCCCGGCGAACCACCCGAGAAGGAACGCATCGTCCAGTGTGGTGTGGTCCGGCATGAAGCGGAGGAACACGAGCGAGACGTTGGGCGCCCTGCTCCAGACGGCGGCCCGTTGGATCTGGCTGAGGGGTCGGGGCCCGAGAAGACGGTTCGTATCAGGCGCCACCGTGCCCTCCTGCGGCGGCCTGCTGCTGGTCCCATTCCTTCCACAGGCCCTCGGCGACGCGCTTGAGCCAGCCGAGGTAGGCCTCGGCCTCCGCTTCGAGCAACGCGATCTCCTGGGCCGAGCAGCCGAGGAGCCACTGCAGCGAGGCGGGCTCGGCGTGGGTGGGCAGGCCGTTCCGCTGGGTGCATACATTCGAGGTCACCCGCGACGTGGACAGCCACAGGAGCAGGTCCTCGAGCACCTGGCGTTCCACATCGCGCTTGCCCAGCCAGAAGGCGGCGAGCTGGAGCAGGCCGGCCTGGCGCAGGTAGGGCACGGCGCCCAGGACCACCGAGCGGTACTCCTTCAAGGCCTTCTTGGCAGCAGCGTCGAAGTGGGGAAACCTCGTGTCGAGGATCCTCCTCGCCGCGTGTTGGCCGCGTTCCCGGTCAAGATTCGCCATGGCCGGCCTCCTCCCCGTGGCCGATGGCATAACGGACCACCCGGACCAGGCCCTTGCCCGTGGACTCGTCGGCCCCGATCTGGAGCGGCCGCGACACGACATCACCGACAAGGGACTCCGCGTCCGTGAGGTTCACGCCGTTGCGGGGCACCCCGAGCTCGAGCAGGCTGACGAGCACCGTCTCCACCGGCAGGTACTCGGTGTAGCGCAGGGAGCCCTCCTCGGTGACGCCCTGCTCACCAATCCGGATGTTGGCCTCCACCTGGGTGGCATGTTCGGCGAGCTCGCGGAAATCGTCCCCGTGCAGGACGAGGAGGCGGCGCCTGAAGAACTCCCGCCAGAACGCGGCGTCCCCCGTGCCGTCCTCCGGGAAGAGGATCTCGCCGAGGCGGACGGCCAGCTCCGCGACCGCGTCACGTCCGTCGCCGCCCTCGGACTCCAATACGAGCTGCTCGATGCAGTAGGGTCCGTTCCCGTTGAGCCGGATGGCGGCGTCCCACGGCCCCTCGTCGCCGCCGGCCCGTTCCCCGCCGGCCGGCGCCCAGGTCCCCGGCCCCAGGGCCTCGCCGCGGCCGAGCCCGGCGCTCGCCTCGAGGACCGCGGTGACGGCCTTCCGGAGATCCCCCGCGTCCGAGGCGTTCTCCAGCAGGCGACCGAGACGGGCCAGCGCCAGGCGGGAGGTGGCCCAGACGAAGGTCCCGGCGAGGGAGCGGACGGGCAGCAGGAGCAGGAAGGCGTCGGTGATCACCGCGCAGCCCTGGTAACCGGTGGTCCCGCCGGTCCCGAAGGTGGCCCGGACCACCGGGTCGCTCTTGCCCTTCAGGATGGTGGCCTCCGCCAGCAGGACGCCCTTGATGCTCGAGCCCTGGATGAACGGGTAGCCGGTGGTGGACTCCCGGATGATCGGGCGGTCGATGGCCCCCAGCCCCTGGCCGGCGCCGTTGTGCAGCGGCGTCATGCAGTGGAAGAAGATCAGGCTGCGTTCACCCATGCCCTGCCTCCTCGTCCGCTCGCCTGGCGTCCCACGCGCCGAGCACCGCCAGGCCGAAGCCGAGATTGCCGTACTCGTCGGTCACCGCCTCGTCCAGGAAGTACCGTCCTACGAGACTCCTGATATCGTCCTCGGAATGCCCCTCGGGGAGCTCGAAGAAGTACACGGACCCGGCGGGCACCGCCCGCCGGAGCGGCTTCGGCCGCTGGTATTTCCAGTCCCAGCCGCCGACGAGCCGCGGCCGACCCACCACCGCGCCGCGCAGCACGAGGCGGGTGGCCGTTTCGAAGCATCGTGGGCGCCAGCCGTCATTGAAGATGGCCGGCGTGGCCAGGTAGAGCACCAGCCCGCGCTGCTCGTCGAGCAACGCCGGGAGCGAGTCACGGAGCCCGTTCAGCGGGCCGAGGAAATCGGAGGTCTCCGTGGGCTCGAAGAGCTCGATCCGCACGGCGTGCCCGTCGCCAGCCAGCCGGGCACTGGACATGCCCTCCGGGAGAAGATCCTTCGAGACACCGTCCAGGAGCCCCGCGAAGCGGACCGCCTCGACGCCTCTCCTGCCGGGCTTCTCCGTGAACCGGATCACGCCGCGGCTGAAGAAGCGGCCCTCGGCGACGACGCCGCGCCGCGGGTCGCGCTCGTGCCCGAAGCGGCGCTCCCGGGCCAGGAGATCCTCCGTTCGCATCACCTTCACCGACGGGACCGGCGGCGTGCCGCCCTCCGGCGCCAGGGCCTCGGCGAGCTCCGCAGCGGTCACCCACCCCGCCGCCGGCTCCCCCTCCGCGCCGCCGGCCCGGAGCAGGTCGAGCTCTCCCATCGCCGCGTCACACACGATGCCGTCGTCGTTGTGCGGGGCGAGCGTTCCCAGGACGAAGCCGTCTCCGGCCGTGACCAGGTGGCGGGGTGCGGGGAACAGCAGCCGGTCTGCCGACCACAGCAGCGGGCCGGCGAAACGGAACTCGAAACCCGAGTCGAGGCCGAGGCCCACCACTCTGGCGGCACGCTCGGCCTCCGGCGTCTGCGATGACGCGCGGAAGTCGAAGCCCGCCCGGCGCAGGATCAGGGTGCGGAGGCAGCCGGCGAAGGCCGCGGGAGAGATCTCGCCGTCGTGGCCGAAGCCACCGTCGGGAAGCGGCCGCGCGTCGGCGCTGACCAGCACGTCGAGGGCCTCGAAGGTCACCAGGCGCCGGCTCACGATCCACCCCCCCAGTCGAGCTGCCGGGCGAGGAAGGCCGTGACCTCCAGGGCCGACTCGACGGCCTCCCGCCCGCTCACCGGCCTCGCGCCGGTCGCCGGCGCCATGGCTGCCCCGGCGCGCCTGTCAAGCCACGCGACGAACCGTGCGGCAGCGGCCGCGCCGGCGGCCCCGGAGGGGCCGCGGCCGCAGAGGCGCCCGAGCTCGAGCGTGAGCGCCCGGCGGGAATGGAGGCGCCCCTGATCGTCGAAGTACCCGGGAAGGACACCCAGGATCTGGTGCGGAAGGCGGCCGGAAAGGCTGCTCGCGGCTCGTGCTTTCAGGGTGCTGGCATCGGGTTCCCGGAACGGGGGCCTCCCGTCGTTCACTCTCCAGGTACAGAACAGCTCGACGGCCGCCACCAGCTCGGGAAGCTCCTCCCAGCGGGCGATGAGGTGGGCGGGAGCGCCGGCACGGACGTCGGCGAGGATCGAGAAGGCGTCCCGGTTCGCCCGCTCCTTGGCCTCGTCGAGCAGCGCGTGGAGGCGGCGCACGGCCGGCTGCAGCGGCGCATGCTCGTGGAGCACGCTGGCGTGCAGGGAAAGCGTCGGTGGATCCCAGCCCTGTGCCAGGATGGACCGCAGCGGCGCCTGGACGTGTTCCTCCCAGAGCTCGCGGGCGCGCTCCATGAACGGCAGCAGCCGGTCGAGGGGCAGGAGGGCGAAGGCGTCGTCGCCGCCGGCGTAGACCAGCCGGCCGCCGGAGAGATCGAGGTCCCGGAGAGCCTCGGAGAACTTCGCCAGCGCCTCGCCCAGCTGCTGCTGGGCATCGTCGAGAGCGGCCGTGTACCGCCCACCCTCGCCCCCGAACCAGTCGCCCATGTGGTCGCCGTCGAGCACCACCGCCGCGTAGTAGGGGGAGAGCTTGCCGAAGGCCTCTACCGCCTCGTTGAAATCGGAGCCACCCGTCGCCAGGAGGCGGAAACCCTCGAGGAGCCTGTCGAGGCCGTCGTCTCCTGGACCGGCCTGGTCGCCGCCGGCGGCGTCGAGCTCGGCCAGCTCGTCCCACCGCGCCAGGACCTCGATCTTGTCCTTCTCTCCAAGCCCTTGCTGCTGGAAGGCCCTCCGCACCCCGTCGAACGCCGCCATCCGGAAGAAGCGGTCGCGCGCCAGGCTGACGGTGGAAGGGTAGGCCGCTCCCAGATTCGCGAAGGCCCAGAGCCGCTTGCCGAGGCACACGGCGCACAGCCGGTCGCGGGAGTCCAGCCGGCCCCTCGAAAGTCGGGGCATCTTCGGCCGCGTTCCCGCGGCCGGCTGCACCACGGCCACCCGCGCGCCGCACTGGGCGCAGGTCTCCTGCCGCGCGTTGCTCAGCTTGCCGAGTTGCGCGAAGGTCCTGGTCAGCTTGCGGGCGGCGAAGGCCTCCCCGACCCGGTGGAACGCCGTCGCGTAGTCACCGTCGAGGGGCGCCGACGCCCAGTAGAGCTCGACGCTCGCCTCGACCTGGGCGCGCCGCTCGTCCCCGGAGGCGACGCACGGGATCCCGCCGAGCTTCTCATCCGTTGGAACGAGGGCGGCCACGAGGAAGTCGCGGGCGGCCGTGTGGAGCGCTTCGCCGAAGTCCTTGACGGCGGCTTCGTCTGCTGCCTCCAGCTCGAAGATCGCCAGGTGCGGGCAGGCGACGTCGGGTCTGGCCGGGATCCGGCAGGTGGCGCCCCGCTGCTGTGCCGCGTGGATGACGGCGCGCATGGTGTTACTGACCAGGGCCGATCCCGCCGCCAGGTCCCGCGTCCTGCGCGCCTGGGCGATCAGCTCCTGCACGCCGCCGAGCCCGGCCTTGAGGAGCCACTTCGCCATCAGCAGCCTCCTCCACCCGCCACGGCGTTGAGCGTCTGGTGGGTGCCGTTGGCATCGATGCAGCCGATGGCCCTGAGGACCCGGTCCACGAGCGTCCGGTGCCCGGGATCGCCCGAGAAGGTCGCCACCGGCACCCAGCCCGCCTTCGTCCGGTAGAGCCGCACCCAGAGCGGCGAGGCCAGCCGGTTCCTACCCCCGGCGCCGAGGGTTCTCCGGTACAGGGGCGCATTGTTGTTGAGAGCACGGCTGCACGCCTGCATCAACGTGCTCATGGCTGCCTGCGAAGAGGAGAACATCCTCCCGACGTACACCCGCTCCGGCCCGAAGAGCTGGAAGAACTCCGGCGCGCCGGCGGGGACCACTGGCGGAATGGTGACCTCGAGCCACGTCTTCGCCGCCGCCCGCGCGGTCTCGAGGCCGCGGCAGAGGCCGTCGGCCAGCGCCTGCCGGCTCGACGGCAGCGCCGGCCACGTTGGCAGCTCCCCCGCGGGGCCGTTCCCCGCGCCTTCGAGAAGCCCCGCGAGGCCCGGCGCCTTGCCGCCGTCCACGCCCTCGACTCCCGTCACGGTCAGCGAGCCGTAGCCGCGGCGGCTGCGGTTGCCCAGCGCGCCGAAGGTCAGGCCGGTCCAGAGCACCACCCAGAGCATGGCCGGGAGGTGGGGATCGGCCGCGGCGGCGGCGGGCCGCGGACGCACGATCAGCCGCGCCGTCTGGCCCTCCCGGAAGCCGGGGCGGGCCCCTTTCCGCTGGTCGTGCGGGCAGTTCGGGAAGGTGCCGTCCCCCAGCACAATGGGCGGTGCCTCCAGCCGGAACGTCGCGCCGTACTCGTGATGGTTCGCATCGGTCGTGCCACCCTGCGCGCCGAGGAGGCGCCGCTCGGCGTCGCGGGTCCGGCGGCCATCGCTTCCGAGCAGCGGTCCGAAGAGCGCCCGCGCGAAGGTGTGCATGAGGCCGCGCACCGAGGCCGGGCGGATGATTCGCGCGGGATCGATCCGGCCCGAGAAGGCGCCGCCGAGCAGCAGCGGCGAGTCCAGCTCGACGGTGATCCCGAAGTCGTTCACCACCCCTACCCGCTCCTGTCCGGGGCCGGCGGCGGGCCGGGACCGGCATGAGACCTCCACCGCCCCTGCCTCCGACCGTGGACAGCGTGTCCCACCCGTGGGCTCCTCCCGATGTTGAGCACACCGTACCACCGGGCACCCGGCGTGTCAACGTCGGCTGCCGGGTGAGCGGCGGCCAGGGGGAGGGCCCGTCGCTGGAGGCTATACTGCTGACCGGGAGCTCAGGGATGGGAATGTCCACGATGCCCAGGGTCCTCGTGCTGACCGTCGGTGGCTCGGACCGGCCCATCGTCAACGCGATTCGCCAGAACGAGCCCGATTTCGTCGTCTTCCTGTGCAGCGGGGGCTCGGCGCCCGGAGCCTCGGCGGGGACCATCACGCGCAGGGTGACCACCGGTCGGATCACCAGCACCTGTCCGGCATGCGGCCACAGGTGGGCATCGGAGCTGCGGGCCGGGCCCATCGCCGGAGACGCCGGCCTCGACGGGAGCGCCTATGAGATCGTCGAGATCCCCGATCCCGACGATCTCGACGCCGTGCTGCATGCCTGCCGCAGGGTCCAGGAGATCGTGGATTCCAGGTTTCCCGGGAAACAGGCCGAGATCATCGCCAACTACTCGGGCGGAACCAAGACCATGACCCTGGGGCTGGGCCTGTTCGCACTGCTCGGGGGGAAACCGTGGGAGCTGCAGGTCAACGCCACCGGCCGGGGGCGCGCCGACATGATCCGGGTGACCGCCGGGGACACGGCCCTCGTCCAGCCCGCGGCCGCGGCGCGGACCATGGCGGCGAGGGCGCTGGCGGAACGGCTGCTCGCGGCGTTCGAGTTCGATGCCGCTGTCGCGACCCTGGAGGAGGCCATGCGCGAGCTCGGGCCGGGCGCTGCCCGCGAGCTGGGCGCCCTCAAGCTCGAGGCCATGGTGCTGGCCGCGGCCGACCGCTTCGACCACGCGGGCGCGCTCGACCTCGCCCGCCAGGACCCGGACCTCCTGCGGCGCCACGGCCGACGGCTGCGCACGCTCCTGCGCGCCCGCAGGCAGCTCGAGGGGAGCGACCGCTGGAGGCCCGGCGAGGTGCCGGAGGCCGAGCTGATCACCGATCTCCTCGGGAGCGCCGAGCGGCGGGCGGCGCGGGGGCTGTACGACGACGCGGTGGCCCGCCTCTATCGGGCCACCGAGCTGGTGGCCCAGGCCCGTCTGGCCCGGGCCTGGGGCGTGGACACGGCCGACGCGGGTGCGGCCGCCGGGCGTCTGCCGCCACGGGCGTCGGCCTGGCTGCGGACCCTCCCGGTCTCGCCCTCGGGAACCGTCCAGCTGGGGCTCATCCGGGCGTACGAGCTCCTGGCCACGCTCGGCGACCCCATCGGAGAGATCTACCGTGACGGCAGGGAGGTCCTGGTGCACTGGATCGCCGCCCGCAACGGCTCGTTGATGGCCCACGGGTTGATCCCGATCGATCGCGAGCGGTGGCATGAGGTCGGCGAGCCGTGGCTCTCCTGGCTGCGCGGGCTCGTGGAGGCCCTGGTCGCGGTCGCCCGACGCGAAGGGGACACGGGCCGTACGCCGGGGGGGACCGGGGTATGAGCGCCCGGACCTCCCACGGACCGGGCCGGTCGCCCATCGTCCCGGCGGGGCCCTCGCCCGTGCGGGGCGGCCACGGATCCGACCCGGGCTTCTCGCGCTACCGGCTGACGCTGCGCATGACCCGGCCGGCCCGCTTCCGGTTCTTCCACGGCGGGGCGCTGATGGGTCTCGTGTCCGCGGCGCTCGGAGGTCACCCCCCCGGACGGATCGGCGAGAGCACCTGGCGGCGGGTCGTGCCGGTGGTGTGCGAGATGGGGCGGGTGCGCCTCGAGCCGGGAGACACGTACCGGTTCGGGGTCACCCTGTTCGGCGACGCGCGCGCCCTCCTGGATCCCCTGGTGGGAGGGATCCGGGAGATCGGCCGGAGGCGTCCCGATCCGTCGCGGCCGCTGCCCACGCTCGCCGGCAACTTCGTGCTGGAATCGGTGGAGGCCCTGGCAGCGCCCGACCTCGCGGCGGAGGCTGCCGCGCTCGCCGGACGCGAGGAGATCACGCTGCACTTCCTCTCCCCGCTCCGCCTGGGCCTCCCGCGGGATCTCCAGCGCCCCGGCGCCACCTTCGCGGACGCCCGCTGTTTCCCTGCCGGGCACTTCCTCGACCGCCTCTGGCGGCGGCTCTTCCTCCTGGCCGTAGGGAGGTATCCGCGGTTCGAGGAGCGGGAGGGAGCGCGCCCCGAGCTGCCCGAGGAGGTCACGGCGGACCCCTCGGAGCTGCTCTGGCTGGACGTCCCCATCAGGGGCCGGCGGGGTGCGGATCCGGCACGGCCCGGCGGCAAGACCCCCGGGGGCGTGGTGGGGAGGGTCGTGTTCCGCGGCGACCTCGGGCCGTGGCTCGACGCGCTGGTCGCGGGCCAGTACGCGCACGCCGGTGCCGCTGTCCACTACGGTCTCGGCCGCTACCGGATCCTCGAGGCGGGGCCCCTGCGGGACGACCCGTTCCGTCCAAGCAGGACGCTGCTCGAGGCGATGCTCGACCAGGACACCCTGAGCGAGGCGGCGCTCCAGGTCGTGAGCCGGACCACGGCGCCCGGGGTGGACGGCGTCGGTCCGGACCGGTTCGCGGAGAACATGGCGGCCGAGCTGGCCGAGCTCACCCGCGCGCTGCGCCGGGGAGAGTACCGACCGGCACCGCTGCTCGGTGTGGTCACCGAGGAGGGCCCCGGCAAGCTCCGGGCCCTCGCCATCCCCACCATCCGCGATCGCGTCGCCCAGAAGGCGGCGTGCGCGGTGCTCGAGGCGCCCATCGAGGCGCTGCTGGAGGACTGCTCCTACGCCTACCGCAAGGGGTTCTCCCGCTCGCGCGCCGCCTTCGCCGTCCAGCGGGCGTACGAGGAAGGGTTCCGGTACGTCCTGGACGCGGACATCTCGTCCTTCTTCGACGCCGTGCCGTGGGACCGGCTCGCCGCCAAGCTCCGGGCCCTCTTTCCTCACGAGCCGCTGGTCGACCTGCTCGAGGGCTGGATCCGGGCCCCGGTGGCGTTCGACGGCCGGATCCTGCAACGCGATCGCGGCCTGCCCCAGGGCGCGGTGATCTCCCCGATGCTCGCCAACCTGTACCTCGACGAGCTCGACGAGGAGCTGCTCGGCGAGGGGTACCGCCTCGTCCGGTACGCGGACGACTTTCTCGTTCTCTGCCGTGACCTGGAGGAGGCGCAGGCGGCGTGGCGTGACGCCAGGGAGGCGGTGGAGGCGCTGGGGCTCGAGCTCAACCCGGAGAAGACCTCGATCGTCACCTTCGACGCCGGGTTCTCGTACCTCGGCTACCTCTTCTGCCGTTCACTGGTCCTCGAGAGGAAGAAGGCCCCGAACGCAGCCGCGTGCGAGCTGGCGCCCGCCGCCGTTCCCCCCCTCTCCTGGCTCGCCCAGGTCCCGTTCCGGCGCATCCGCGAGCTGGTGCGCCCCGCTCCCCAGCCCGCCCGCCCGCGCCCCGAGGTCGCGGTCGTGCCGCTGGGCGGCGATCACGGCGGGCCCGCCCCGGAACGCATCCCCCTCTACATCGCCGACGCCCGCACCACCCTTCACCTCGCCCACGACGCACTCGTCGTCGAGCATCCCGAGGCCGAGCCGAGGGCCGTGCCGATCCGCGAGCTCCGTCACGTCACGTTCCTCGGGCGTCCCCGCGCCACCCTGGCCCTGGTGCTTCGCCTCGCGCGGCTCGGTGTGCCGTGCTACTTCTGCGGCGCCACGGGCCGGCTGGAGGGCGCTTTCCTTCCGCCGGAGCCGGACTGGCACTGCTGGATGGCCCAGGCCCGTCTCGCGGCGGACGACGCGGCGCGGCTCGCCTTCGCGCGCACCATCGTGGCCGCGAAGCTGCACAACGCCGCCACCCTGGCCGTCCGGTTCCGTTTCCAGGACGCCGCGCGGGTCGCCGCCCGGCTCCGCGAGCTGGAGCGGCGCTGCCTCGACGCGGGAACCCTCGAAGGACTGCGCGGGCTCGAGGGCAGCGGCGCCGCCGTCTTCTTCGAGGCGCTGCGGGACAGCCTCCCGCCGGGCTGGCGGTTTCCCGGGCGCCGCAAGCGTCCACCCACCGACCCCGTCAACGCCATGCTGTCGTTCGGGTACACCCTTCTCTACAATCACGTGGCCACCGCGCTGGCGGTGGCCGGCCTCAACCCGCGCATCGGCCTCTACCACCGCCCCCGCGGCACCTTCCTCCCGCTGGCCGCCGATCTCCAGGAGGAGTTCCGCTACCTCGTGGACGCCCTCGTGTGGGCCAAGATCCGGCGGCGGGAGGTGAAGCCGGACCAGTTTCGGGGGGGTGACGGCCGCCCCTGCCTGCTCGCCCCCGAGCTGCGCCGGCGCTTCGTCGAATGGTTCGAGCGGCGTCTTCTGCAACCGTTCACCCCGCCGGGCGCCGACGCACCGGTGACGTACCGCGCGCACATGGAGTGCCAGGCGCGGAGGCTGCGTGACCTGGCGCTGGGGCGGGTGGAGGGTTATCCTGCACACAGGGCGCACGCATGAGGTACGTGATCACCTATGACATCGGCGACGACGCCACCCGTCAGCGGGTGTCCCAGGTCCTCGAGGGCTACGGCGTCCGGGTCCAGGCATCGGTCTTCGAATGCGCCCTCCGGCAGGGGGACCTCGAGGAGCTGACGCGCCGCCTCGCCGGGCTCGTCGAGGCGTGCGACGTCTCCGAGACCGCGGAGGTGCGGATCTACCGGCTGTGCCCGGGCTGCCTTGGCCAGTCCTTCGGCATCGGACGCGCCGTCAGGACCCCTGCGGCGGACCGCTTCCTGGTGGTGTGACGGACATGCGCATCCCTCCGGGGACCTCTCGCGAGGCCGTCTCGAGACGGGCCAACCTGCGGGAGGATCGCGGTTTCCGTCGCCGGGGATCCCCCGGAGGCCCTCCTCGTCCCCGATCTCCCGCACGGACGGTGGTTTGTCCACGGTACGGAGCCCCCATGCGGCCGCTGCCATGCCCCCTCGGAGCCCGGCGTCCCGCCATCCCCGGAGCGCGCCTCCACGACACCTTGACTCACGTGCTCGCCGGAGGTACACTTCCAATGGGAACGGCCAGAGAAGGCATTGCGACTTCTCCTTCCCGACCTCAACCACCTGGCGCCGGCGGCTTCCAATGGGAACGGCCAGAGAAGGCATTGCGACCTTAATCTTATCAACAATATCACCGATAAGATTAAAACTTCCAATGGGAACGGCCAGAGAAGGCATTGCGACTAATCAAACTGATTTCCGGTCGGAGCGGGAAGCTCCAGCTTCCAATGGGAACGGCCAGAGAAGGCATTGCGACTCGTCGGGGTCGGGCCCAAACATCTCCTCCACATCCCTTCCAATGGGAACGGCCAGAGAAGGCATTGCGACCTGGGGACGGAGGTGTCGGCGCCGAAGAGCTCCTCCACTTCCAATGGGAACGGCCAGAGAAGGCATTGCGACTCAGAAACGAGGCGCGGGCATTCGCCTGCTCCCAGCTTCCAATGGGAACGGCCAGAGAAGGCATTGCGACTTTGTATAATCGTTGATTCGCGGGAAATTGTATGTCCTCTTCCAATGGGAACGGCCAGAGAAGGCATTGCGACTTCTTGCCCCTCTAATTCTATCATCACCAATAATTTCATACTTCCAATGGGAACGGCCAGAGAAGGCATTGCGGCTCTTGGGCGTGGATGGGGACCGGGTCGGGCGATCCTCGATGGAGACCGCCGGTCGGAGGACGGCCGGGTCCTCCGATGGAGAGCTGTCCGGGCGCCGTGCCGCGGCAGGGGCGGCCGGCCGGGGTGGCGGCGCCGCGGCGCCGGTCCGTGGCGGAGCGTGCCGCGCGGGGCCGCTCGTTCGGCGCGGCGCCCGCCCGGGCCGGGAGATCCCCCGCCGGCACGGCACCGGGACGGCTGGTGCGATCTGGTACGATCCGGAGCAGGCGTGCACCGAGGGTGACGATGCCGGACGGGATTCCCCCCATGTCGAGCGCGGCCAGGGCCTTCCTGAGGGATGTCGTGGGACGGGAGGTGGACGGGCCGGGGACCCCAAGTTCGACAGTTCGAGGCCTGAGGGGGGCGATTTCTCGGTGGCCGGTGTC
>CAYTTB010000046.1:0-25058 GCA_964440565.1 uncultured Thermoanaerobaculia bacterium | reverse complement strand
GAAGATGAGCACCCGGGAGAGCGTCCGCACCACCACGATGGCCGCGCCCATCGCCGCGATGGCGGCCGCGTGCCGGCCCACCGCGCCGCCACCGGTGAGCGCGTCCACGGCGGCGCCGAGCTCGAGGGGAATGCGGGCGGTGAGGTCGTTGGTGAGCCACAGGAAGGCGGTACCCGCCAGGTACGACCAGCGGTACCGCCACGCGTATGTCCGGAGCAGGCGGACGGCGGGGTGTGGCGGGCGTCTCTGCATCGTGTGGTCTCGGCGCGCCTCCGGGCGGCGCCCGGAGGACCGAGATGGCGACCCCGACGGGATTTGAACCCGTGTTGCCGGCGTGAAAGGCCGGAGTCCTAGGCCTGGCTAGACGACGGGGTCGCGTTCACGCCCCGGGCAACCGGCGCCGGCCCCGGGACATTTCCACGGGGGCGGCTGGTGAGCCGTGCAGGACTCGAACCTGCGACCCGCGGATTAAAAGTCCGCCGCTCTACCAGCTGAGCTAACGGCCCCCACGGTCACGGCGAGTCTAGCGTCCGTCCCGGTGACGGTCAACCGCGCGAGCCCGGATCGTGCATCGGCGATCCACTGCGCGGCGCGATCCGGGCGCCAGGGCCCGGCTCGGCGGTGGGCCGTGCGGAGCCCCTGTCATCCCGAGGAGCGGCCGGCGGCCGCGACGAGGGATCCCATCCTCGAGAAGCACGCTGCAGCGTGTCGGGGATGCGACCCCTCGGCCTCCGGCCTCGGGGTGACGTCCGGCCACGCGAGCCGCTTCGCGGGCCGCTGCCTCACGTCAACCACGCCGGCAGTGCCGGCTCTGCGGCGCCTGCGCCCGGCCCCGGCTCCGCCGGAGCGCCCGGGTTTGGCGAGATCGGGGCCGCCCGGTAAGATGGCAGACCCGGAGGGTGACGTGGAGCTCGGTTCGCTGACGGTGATCGGGGGGCAGTGGGGAGACGAGGGGAAGGGGAAGGTCGTGGACCTCCTCGCCCCCGACTTCCACGCGGTGGCGCGCTTCAACGGTGGGCACAACGCCGGCCACACGGTGCGCTTCGGCGACCGCCGGTTCGCGCTCCATCTGGTCCCCTCCGGGATCGTCTGGCCGGAGACCCGCTGCTACCTCGGGGCGGCGATGGTGGTGGACCCCCAGGCACTGGTGACCGAGCTCGAGACCCTGGCGGCAGAGGGCGTGGACCCGGCCGGGCGCGTGATGCTGTCCGAACGTGCGGCGCTCATCCTGCCGAGCCACCGCGCCCTCGACCTGGCGCGCGAGGCGTCCCGCGGCAGCGACCGCATCGGCACCACGGGGCGCGGCATCGGTCCGGCCTACCAGGACGTGGCCCACCGGCGGGGGCTCCGCGCCTACCTGCTGCGCGACCCGGAACGGTTCTCGGCGGCCGCCGCCGGGCTGATGGAGCTGCACAATCGGGAGCTCGAGCGGCTCCACGGCGCCGATCCGGTGGACGTGGAGACGGAGGCGGAGGCGCTGCGCCGCGCCGCGGAGCGGCTCGCCGACCTGGTGGGCGACGTGAGCGCCGCCCTCGGCGCCCATCTCGCGGCCGGAGAGGCGGTGCTGTTCGAGGGCGCGCAGGGCGTGCTGCTCGACGTCTACCACGGCACGTACCCGTTCGTGACCTCCTCCTCGTGCCTGCCCGGCCTGGCCGCGGTCTCGTGCGGGATCCCGCCGCGCCGCCTCGGCAGGGTGCTGGGGGTGTTCAAGGCCTACGAGACGCGGGTGGGCAGCGGCCCGTTCCCCACCGAGGACGCCGGGGAGCTGGGCGAGCGGCTCCGCCGGCGCGGGGGCGAGTTCGGGACCACCACCGGCCGGCCACGCCGGTGCGGCTGGTTCGACGCCGTGGCCGCCCGGTACGCCGTGCGCGTGGCGGGGGTGGACGCGGTCGCGCTGACCAAGCTGGACGTGCTGGACGGCCTCCCGGCGGTGCGCGTGGCGGTGGCCTACGAGGATCCCGCCGGGCACCGCCTCGCCACTCCCCCCGCCGACCCCGAGGCGCTGGCGCGCGTGCGGCCCGTGTACGAGGATCTGCCCGGCTGGTCCGGGACGACCTCGGGCGCGACCGATCCCGATGCCCTCCCCGCCGAGGCGTGGGCGTACGTCCGCTTCCTCGAGCGTCAGATCGGCGTGCCCGTCGTCCTCGTCTCCACCGGCCCACGGCGCGAGGAGACGGTGATCCCGGGAGACGGCCCGTGGGCGGAGCCGCTGCGCCGGGCGGTGGCGCGCGCCGTGGCCGCCACCGCGTAGCCCGGACTGTCCATCGGCGACCTGCTGCCCGGCGCGATCCGGGCGCCACGGCCTGGCTCGTCGCTCCTGCCAGCCTCCGGCGCGGTTCCGGGAACGCTCGGGCCGCCCGTCGCTCGAGCTCGAGTCCCGCCGCTCGCGAGGGTCGCGATGCATGGTCCGGGCCCGTCGCCCGCCACGCCCCGGCGGGAACGGCCTACAATCGTGGCATGGTCGAGTCCACGGGCTTCTTCCGCCGCCTCCGCGACTACGCAACCTCGCGGGAGCGCCAGGGACGGGGCTGGACCCGCCTCCGCACCCGGCTCCTGGTGGGGCTCCTCGTCACCTTTCCGCTGGTGGTGACGGTGCTCGTGGTGCGGATCTCCTTCGTCGCCCTCGACCGCTGGGCGTACCCCATCACCCGCCGCCTCGTGGGTTTCACCATCCCGGGCCTCGGCGCCGCACTGGCCCTCCTGGGACTGTACCTGGTGGGGCTGCTCGCCACCAACGTCGTGGGCGGGCGGGTGCTGGCGCTCGTGGAGGCGGTGATCTCCCGGGTGCCCCTGCTCGCCCCCATCTACCAGGGCGCCCGCCAGGTGACCGAGGCGCTGCAGGTGCGCTCGGCCGACCAGTTCCGGCGCGTGGTGATGGTGCGCTTTCCGGCCGGCGCGGGGCGGGCGCTGGGGTTCGTCACGCGCGAGCTCCGCGAGCCCTCCTCCCTGTCGCCGGTCCCCGGCGTCCTGGTGTTCGTGCCCACGACGCCCAACCCGACCTCCGGGTTCCTGCTGGTGTGCACCCTCGACGAGGTGGAGCCCCTTCCCATCTCGGTGGAGGAGGGGATCAAGCTGGTGATCTCCGGCGGCCTCATCGTGCCGTCCCGCCTGCTGCCCGCCCGCGACGCGCGAGCGGACGGGAGCCGGTGACGCCGGCAACGCTCGGTATCGTCCCCCGGTCCGTCCCGGCCGCCGTGAACGGCCGCCGGCGTCGCCTCAGACCGCGGCGGCCACGGGCCCGCGCGGCCGCGACATCACCGCCGCCGCGTCCAGCGTCCGGTCGCGCAGCTTCTCCGGGACCTCGTGGATGTAGTTGTAGCGCACGCCGAAGCTGAGGAGAGCACGCTCCAGGAGCCGCCGGCCGCGGTACAGGCGGGACATCACCGTCCCCACCGGGATCTGGAGGATCTCGGCGATCTCCTTGTACGCGTACCCCTCGAGGTCCGCGAGCAGGACCACCACCTTGTAGTCGTGCGGGAGCGCCAGCAGCGCCTCGCGCACCTCGTGGTCCATCTCCGCGTCGAGGTACGCCGTCTCGACGTCGGCGGCGTCCCCCGACTCGTCCAGCACGAGCCGCTCCAGCACGTCCTCCACCTCGCCGAACTCCACCTGCGCCGGCTCGAGCCTGCGCTTGCGGTACCCGTTGATGAAGGTGTTCTTCATGATCTTGAACAGCCAGGCCTTGAGGTTCGTGCCCTCCGAGAACCGGTGGTAGTACTTGTACGCCTTGAGGTAGGTCTCCTGGAGGAGATCCTCCGCGTCGTCGCGGGAGCGGGTCAGCCGCAACGCGCTCCTGTAGAGCTGCTCCCGGTACGGCAGCTCCCCGCTGGAGAAGTCCCACGCTCCGGATCCGGTCTCTGGCATCCCGACCTCCATGTTGCAGGAAGGATACCAGACTTCTGAGATCGTGTCAAGAAATCACTTCTGCCCCTCCCGCCCCGAGCCGCGATTCGCAGGTGAAACACTCATTCCACGGGGCTTCCGGCCGCGATCCGCGACGACCGGGGGCGGCCGCTCCCCCTCCGATGGCGTTTCCGCCCTCGGGCACTCGCCCGGTCCCGGGCGCGAACCCGGCTCCACGGTCCCGGGGCACGGTCCCGTGCCCACGCCGGGATCCGGTGGGGCCGCCAGGCGCGGGAGCGCCCCGGCCACGGCCCGGGCCGGGGCGCTCGCTCCCCGGCGGGCGGCATCGGCCGGCGGTGGCGCCGGGCCTCGCCGCCGCCGGGCCGGCCGGATGGCCCGCGGGTCAGGACGCGGTCAGCCGTTCGAGCGCGCGAACTCCTCCATGAACCGGGCCAGGGCCTCGACGCCCTCCGGCTCCATGGCGTTGTAGATGGACGCACGGCAGCCGCCCACCGAGCGGTGGCCCTTGAGCCCCACGAACCCGGCATCCCTGGCCTCGGCGACGAACCGCGCCTCGAGCTCCTCCGTGGGCAGCCGGAACACCACGTTCATCACCGAGCGGCTGGCCTTCTCCACCGGGCACCGGTAGAACTCCGGGAACGCCTCGATGACGCCGTAGAGACGGTCGGCCTTCTGGCGGTTGCGCCGCTCCATCGCCTCGAGCCCGCCCCGCTCCTTCACCCATGCCAGCACGTTGCGCACCATGTAGATCGCGAAGGTGGGCGGGGTGTTGTACAGCGACTGCTTCTCCACGTGGGTGGCGTAGCTGAGCAGCGTGGGAAGCCCCTCGTTGGCCCGCTCCAGCCATGACTTCCGGACGATCACCACCGTCACGCCCGATGGCCCGAGGTTCTTCTGCGCCCCGGCGTAGATCAGGCTGAACCGGTTGGCGTCGAACGGCCGCCACAGCAGGTCGGAGGACATGTCCGCCACCAGCGGCACGTCGCCGGTGTCCGGGAACTCGTGCCACTGCGTGCCGGCGATGGTGTTGTTCGAGGTGATGTGCACGTACGCCGCGTTCGGGTCCAGGTCCAGCTCCTCCGGGCGTGGCACACGGGTGAACCGCCCGTCCTCCTCGGTGGTGGCGGCCACCCGCGCCGAGGCGACGATCCGCGCCTCCTTGAGCGCCTTCTTGGACCAGGAGCCGGTGATGACGTAGTCCGCGGACCCGCCGGGCGGGATGAAGTTCATCGGGAGCATGGCGAACTGGAGCGACGCGCCCCCCTGGAGGAAGAGCACCTCGTGGTCCTCGTCGAGCCCGAGCAGCTCCTTCATGAGGTCCATGGCCTCGTGGTGGAGCGCGTCGTACTCCTTGGACCGGTGGGAGATCTCCATCACCGACATCCCCGTCCCCTCCCACTCCGGGAGGTCGGCCCTGGCCCGCTCCACGGCGGGCAGCGGCAGCGTGGCGGGACCCGCGTAGAAGTTCCAGACTCGACTCATGGTGCCCTCCTCAGTTCCCGGTGCTCCGGACGAAGTCGTCCAGGATCCGGACGATCACGTCGCCGATGCGGAGCATGTTCTCCCTGGTGGAGGCGCCGATGTGCGGCGCCATGATCACGTTGGGGGCCGAAAGCAGCGGGCAGGAGGGGTCGGGCGGGTCCGACAGCCAGACGTCGGTGGCGTAGGCGCCGAGCTTGCCCGAGCGCAGGGCCTCCGCCACGTCCTCCTCCACCACGATGGCCCCGCGCGCCGTGTTCACCAGGACGGCGCCGTCCTTCATCCGGGCGATGGCCTCGCGGTCGATGAGCCCCCGCGTGTCGTCCTTGAGCGGCACGTGCAACGACACGTAGTCGCACCGCCCCAGGAACTCGCCGAGGTCGTTGACCATCTCGAGGAACGGGTGGGTGCTCCGCCGCGGGTGGTACCCGATCACCCGCATCCCGAACGCCTGCGCCCGCCGCGCCACCTCCGTCCCGATGTTGCCCGTGCCGACGAGGCCCAGCGTCTTGCCGTGGAGCTCCGTGCGCTTCAGCTCCTTCTTGAGCCACTTCCCCTCCGCCATGGAGGTATGGGCCTCCACGAGCCGCGTGGGCACCGCCAGCATCAGCGCGAACGCCATCTCGGCCACCGCGATGGCCGACGCCTCGGCGGTGTTGAACACCTGGATCCCCTTGGACCGCGCGTACTCGAGGTCGATGTTGTCGAGACCCACGCCGCCACGGATGATGAGCTTGAGGTTGGCGGCCCGATCGATGTACTCCCTGGTGCACTTGGTCCGGGACCGCACGAGCACCACGTCCACCTCGGGCAGCCGGTCCGTGTCCTCGGTCACCTCCCCGAAGCGGGCGAGCTTCTCGGGGAGGCTCGGGTCGAACGCATCCGAGATCAGGATCTTCATCGTCGCCTCCTCTCTCCTCTCCCCTCTCGGCCCCGGCGGCACCCCGCCAGCGGCCGTCTCCTCGTCTCACTCCTCGAGCGGCCGCACGATGAGCCCGGACCTGAGCTTCGGCTCGAACCAGGTGGACTTGGGCGGCATCACGAGGCCGGCGTCGGCCACCGAGAACAGCTGCTCGATGGAGGTGGGGTACATGGCGAAGGCGACCGCCCAGTCGCCGGACCCCACCCGCCGTTCGAGCTCCTCGAGGCCACGGATCCCCCCGACGAAGTCGATCCGCTCGTCGGAGCGCGGATCGCCGATCCCGAGCACCGGCGCGAGCAGGTTCTCCTGCAGGATCGCCACGTCGAGACCCCGCACCGGGTCGTCCTCCGGGAAGGTGCCCGGCCGCGCCCGCAGCCGGTACCAGCGCCCGTCCAGGTACATCCCGAAGGTGCGCGGCCGGGTGGGGCGCGGCGCGTCGGTCGGCTCCACCTCGAACCGCTCCCCGACCCGCCGGAGGAAGGTGGCGGGGTCCATTCCGGCGAGGTCGCGGACGACGCGGTTGTAGTCCAGGATCCTGAGCTGGTCGTGCGGGAAGATCACCGAAAGGAAGAAGTTGTAGGGCTCGTCCCCGGTGTGGTTCGGGTTCGCCGCGCGCCGCGCCGCCCGCACCCGCACCGCCGCCGCGGAGCGGTGGTGACCGTCGGCCACGTACAGCTCCGGCACCTCGCGGAAGGCCGCCTGGAGCGCCTCGCGATCGCCAGGATCGTCCACGACCCACACGGTGTGCCGGATCCCGTCCTCGGCGGTGAAGTCGTATACGGGTGACGCGGCCGCGAGCCGCTCCACGAGGGCATCGATCTCGGGACGCGCGCGGTAGGCGAGGAACACCGGGCCCGTGTTGGCGCCGAGCGCCTCGACGTGGCGGGTGCGGTCGTCCTCCTTGGCCCGCCGCGTGTGCTCGTGCTTCTTGATCAGCCCGGCCTCGTACTCGTCCACCGAGGCCCCCGCCACCACGCCGGTCTGCACGTGATCGCCCATCGTCTGGCGGTACAGGTAGAGCGCAGGGCGCTCCTCGCGGATCAGGACCCCGTCCTCGATCAGGCGCCGGAGGTTCTCCGCCCCCTTCGCGTACACCTCGGGTGCGTACGGGTCGGTGCCCTGGGGAAGGTCGATCTCGGGCCTCACCACGTGCAGGAACGAGAGCGGCTCGCCCTCGGCGAGGCGCCGTGCCTCCTCGGTGCTCACCACGTCGTACGGCGGGCTGGCCACCCGCGGCGCCAGCTCGGGTCGGGGACGCCACGCCCGGAACGGCTCGATTCGCGCCATCGTCGCACTCCCTCCGGATGATCCGGCCGGCGGATCCCGGCCACGTGAAACGTATCACAAGAGGGGCGCGCCGACCAACCCGGGGACGGAGGCCGCGGGCCGCCTCAGAGGTGCACCTCGACCTCGATGGCCCGGGACCACCCCTCCGGATGGACCCGGATCGAGAACGCCTTCCCGCCGTCGAGCCCGCCCGGGTTGGGCAGGTAGATCATGTCCACGGTCCAGTACAGCGGTGGCAGCTCGACCCGCTGGATCGTCACCCCGCCGCCGGGAAGCACCGGCGGGTAGAAGTTGGATGGCACCAGGTGCCCCACATCCAGCCGGGTCCCGAACGGGATCGCGTACACCCGGACCATGGTCTGGTCGAGGTTGACCTTGGGGTAGGCCTCCCGCAGCCGGGGCACGGAGGGCGCCGGCAGGGTCCTCCCCTCCGCGACCAGCGCGAAGGAGCTCCGGGTCAGGGTCGCGCTCCTGTCGCTCCGGTTGTACACCGCGATCACGAAGGGCAGGTACGTCTCCCCGGTCCGGAACCGGGCCAGGTCCACGCTCACCCACACCTGGCCCTCGTCGGTCCTGGCGGTGAACACCTGCTGCGCCGGTCCACCGGCGAACGCCACCGTAGCCGGCGCGGCGGCCACGGCCAGCGCCACGAGTCCACGAGCGATTCCACGCATCGCCATCACCTCCCGTCCGGTCGGTCGTCGGGCGGCCTCCCCCGCCCCCCTCCAACATCGGCCGTGCGCTCCCCGCTCGCAACCCGCAGCGCCGCCGCCAGCTCCTCGGGCTCCCGGCTCGGGATCCGGAGCACCTCGCCGCTCGCCAGCACCTCGACCCGGACCTCGTGGCCCGCGAACCACCGCCTCCACCCGCTGGACCCCGCCACCTCCGGGCTCCCGAGCAGCCCCACGGCCAGGGTGCGCCGGAACGGCCCCAGCTCCACCCGCAGCCGCTCGCGGCCCAGCGCCACCTCGAGGCGACGGCACCGGAAGCTCGCGGCGAGGGCCACGACGCCCGCCGTCGCCGCCGCGGCCCCGACGAGCTCGAGCGCCCCGCCCGCCCCCGCCACCATGGCCGCCACGCCGGCGGCAGCGAGCGCCGCGCCACCCACCCGGCCACCCAGCGTCACGCCGCGCCGCAGCGGGCAGCCCTGCCACAGGACCGGAGCCTCCACCCGCTCCTCCGCTCGCGCCGACCGGATCCGAACCGGCACGTCCGCCTCCCGGTCGAGTGTACCCCGCTCGCCTATACTGGGTTTCATGTCGGGCCGCCTGGCCGCCGCCGCCCTCGCCGCCGCGACGCTCGCCGCGCCCGGCATCGCGGCCCGGCGGGTGGTGGTGGGTGCCGCTCCCTACCCCCCGTTCGTGATGGTGGACGCGGACGGCTCGCTCTCCGGGCTCGAGGTGGACCTGTTGCGGACGGTGGCGTCGGCCGAGGGGCTCCACCTCGAGTTCCGGATCATGGGGTTCCAGGAGCTGCTGGAGGCGGTGGCGTCGGGGGACGTGGACGTCGCCATCGGCGCCATCTATCGGACCCCCGGCCGCGAGCGGCGCATGCTCTTCACCCGGCCGTACGTCCGCACCGGGCTGGTGGTGGTGGAGCGGGCGGACCGCAGGAGCCCTCCCGTGCCCCGGATCGGCGTCAAGCGGCACGCGACGGGAGAGGCGGTGGCGCGCCGGCTCCTGGCCCGCGGGGACGCCTCGGAGGTGGTGGCATTCCCCACCACCGAGGCGAGCTTCGATGCGCTCCTCGCGGGCAGGGTGGACTGGGTCCTCAACGACTACATCAACACCGTGGCGCTCCTCACAGAGCGGTACCCGGGACGCCTCGCGATCCGGCGCGGCGGGCTCTTCGGGCTTCCCCGGTTGCTCACCCACGACCGGATCGCGATGCCGGTGAGCCCGGCGCGCCCGGAGCTCGCCGCGCGGCTCGACCGCACCCTCGCGCGCCTGGAGCGCAGCGGCGTCCTGGACGAGATGCGGCAGCGGTGGCTGCACGCCCCCCTGCCACCCGACGCGCGCACGCTCGCCCGGCGCGGGCTCCCGGTGGTGCTTTCCCTCGTGCTGGTCGCCGCGCTGGCGGCGCTGTGGTACCGGTCGGCCACCCGTCTCCGCCTCGCCCGCCGCTACCACGAGCTGCTCGAGGAAGCCCCGCTCCCCGTCCTCACCGTCCGGGATGGCGTCGTCACCTGGGGCAACCGGCGCGCCCGCCAGCTCCTCGGCTGGGAGCCGGAGGCGGCCACGCCCCCGCGGGTCGCGAGCCTCGTGGAACCCTCGGGCCGGGAGGTCCTCGAGAGGCTCCTCGCGGGACGCCACGAGGGGCCGCCGCCGGTGCTCCGCTGGAGCACGCGGTACGGCGTACGGGAGCTCCAGGTCTCGGCCACCGCCGCCGGCGGCGAGGGCGAGCTCCAGCTCGCGCTCGCGGACCTCACCCGCGAGCGCCAGGTGCGGCGCGAGCTGGAACACGCCACCGAGGAGCTGCGCGAGCTGGTCCGCTTCCAGCAGGCGGTCCTGGACGCCCCCGGGCCGCTCATCGCCCGGGTCACGCCGTCCGGCCGGATCGTGTCCTGGAACCGTGGCGCCGTGGAGCTCACCGGGTGGGAGCGGGCCGCGATCCAGGACCTGGACCGTCCGTGGGAGCGGCTCGTGCCCGACCGGGAGACCCGCGACCGGCTCCTCGAGGCGCTCTCCACGGGCCGCCTCCCCCGCGGAGGCTCCTCGGGCCTGGAGGCGACGCTGAGGTGCCGCGACGGGTCGTCGCGGCGGGTGCTGCTGTTCGTCGGGGCGGCGGAGCTCGGCTCGTCGGAGGAGCGTATCGTGCTCGGCGTGGACGTGACGGAGCACCTGAAGCTCCGCCGGGAGCTCGAGCACGTGCGCCGTATGGAGGCGGTGGGACGCATGGCCGGCGGCCTCGCCCACACGTTCAACAACCTCCTCCAGGTGGTGGCCACCGAGGTGGACATGGCCGAGCTCAAGCTCGGTGGCGACCATCCCGCCACCGCCAACCTCGACGCGATCCGGACCGCGGTACGGAGGGCCGCCGACCTCACCTCCGGCCTGCTCACGGTGGCGCGC
Organism: uncultured Thermoanaerobaculia bacterium; assembly: GCA_964440565.1. Taxonomy (GTDB): domain Bacteria; phylum Acidobacteriota; class Thermoanaerobaculia; order Thermoanaerobaculales; family Sulfomarinibacteraceae; genus CAYTTB01. Next base: position 14,435 of record CAYTTB010000046.1, on the reverse strand, counting down.
GTGCAGGCGATGCGGAAGCGGCCGGTGACCGTGGCCGCGATCCTCGGCGACCTCGCCAACGCGCTCCGCCCCGGGCTGCCCCAGGGGGTGCGGCTGGTCCTCGAGGTGACCGGCGACCCCGTGATCCGGGCCGACCGCCGCTACCTGCTCGACGCGCTGCTCGCCCTCGGCATGCGGGCAGCCCAGGCGATGCCCGAGGGGGGGCACCTCCGCGTCCGCGCGGCACCCGCGCCCGGAGACATGGTCCGCATCGAGATCGTGGACACGGGGCGTCCGCCGGACGAGGAGGAGCTGGACCGAATGTTCGAGCCGTTCGCGACTCACGATCAGCTCCTCGACGGCAGCGGCCTGGCCCTCGCCTCGGCGCGCGCCGTGATCGAGGAGCACGGAGGCACCGTGCACGTCGAACGCGGCGAGAGCGGCGGCACCGTCGTCGCGATCGAGCTTCCGGGCGCCTTCGGGGGGCCACGGGAGCATGGCTGACGCGGCGGTGGAACGGGCGGCGGAGGCCCTCGCCGGAGCGGAGGCGCTCCTGATCGGTGCCGGGGCGGGGATCGGGGTGGACTCCGGGCTGCCCGACTTCCGGGGTGACGAGGGGTTCTGGCGCGCGTACCCGCCCATGGCCCGGCTGGGGATCCGCTTCGTGGAGATGGCGAACCCCCGCTGGTTCGAGCGGGACCCGGCCCTGGCGTGGGGGTTCTACGGTCATCGCCTCCGCCTCTACCGGGAGACCGAGCCTCACGCCGGGTTCGGGATCCTCCTCCGCCTCGCCCGGCGCCTCCCCCGCGGCGCCTTCGTGTTCACCTCCAACGTGGACGGCCAGTTCCAGCGCGCCGCCTTCCCCGAGGAGCGGATCGTGGAGTGCCACGGCTCCATCCACCACCTCCAGTGCACCGCGCCGTGCTCCGATGCCATCTGGTCCGCCGACGGGGTCGAGGTCGAGGTGGACGTCGAGACGTTCCGGGCCCGGAAGCCGCTCCCCACCTGCCCGCGCTGCGGCCGCCTCGCCCGCCCCAACGTGCTCATGTTCGGGGACGCCGCCTGGATCCCCCACCGCACCGCCGCCCAGGAGCGGCGGCTGCGAGCGTTCCTCGACGGGCTCGGGGGGGCGCGCCTCGCCGTGATCGAGATCGGCGCCGGCACCGCCGTCCCCACCGTCCGCTGGACCTGCGAGCGGATCGCCGCCGCGCACGGCGCCCCCCTCGTGCGCATCAACCCCCGCGAGGCCTGGGGCCCCCGGGGCACCATCGCCATCCCCCTCGGCGCCCGCGACGCGCTCGAGGCCATCGCCCGCCGGATCGGCTGACCGCGGCGGGGACCGGCCCACGGGCTACGCGACGCACCAGAAGTCGCGCCCCTCCGCCAGGCCGCGCGCGGCGAGCGCCGAGCGGACCCGCTCCCGGCCACCCCAGGCGGCCACCGCGGCGAGGACCACCGTCCCCGGAACCAGCAGCCGGTCCAGTCCCCCCGGGTCCACCACCGGGACGCCGCGCACCTCGCGGCCCACCTTGCGGGGGTCGATGTCCACGAACCCTCCGAGCACCACCCCCTCGCGCTCCAGCTCGCGTGCCAGGCGGCGGCCGGTGGGCCCGGCGCCCCAGATCACCGCCCGCCGCCCGCCCGCGAGCGGCCCCCGCGCCAGGTGGTGCGCCTTCATGGCCAGGAAGGCCGCCCTGGCGTACCGCGGGTCGGTGCGGGTGAGCCGCCGCGGATGGTCGCGCCAGAAGTGGAGAACGCGGGGGACCTTCGCGAACCGGACCCCGGCCGCGAACAGGCGCAGCCACAGGTCGTGGTCCTCCGGCCAGCCGAGGTCGCGCCAGCCGCCGGCGCGCTCGAGGACCTCCCGCCGCACCACCGCGGTGGGGTGCGGGAGCGGGCTCTCCACGAACCGCTCCCTCGCCATCGCCTCGTGCTCGATCAGCCCGTTGAGCCACGCCTCGTACCGCCGCGTGCCTCCCGCCACGCGGTGCACCGGCACGTGCCGCACCAGGCACCCCGCCACACCGACCTCCGCGCGCTCATCGAGCAGCGCCACCTCGAGCTCGAGCCGCCTCGGGTGACACGCGTCGTCCGCGTCCATGCGCGCGACGAGCGGCGCCCGGCAGAGGGCGAGCCCCGCGTTCAGCGCCGGCACCAGGCCCGAGGGCGGCAGGTGGACGACGCGCACCCGCGGATTCAGCGCCGCCCACCGGTCGAGCGCCTCGCCCGAACCGTCGGTGGAGCCGTCGTCCACCGCCACCACCTCGTGATCGGCGAGCGTCTGGCGCTCGAGGCTTCTCCGGCACGCCTCGAGGTAGGGCCCCGCGTCCCGCACCGGCAGCAGCACCGAGACGCGGGGCGCCGCGCTCATCCCGCCGCCACCGTGATCGCCGCGAGCACGCCGAGCACCAGCGCGAACCACGCCGTCAGCAGGCCGGCCTCGCGCCCACCGCCCGCCGCCACCGGCTCCGGCGCCCTCCGCGAGCGGCCCGCCGCCACGCCCACGGCGAGCGTCACCCCGCAGCCCACGACGTTCCACCACATCCACGAGACGCCCGGCAGCCCCCAAGCCACCGCCAGATTGGCCGCGACCCCGGCGAGCGCGCCCGCCACCGCCGAGCGCCCGTCGGCGCGGCGCGACCGCCACGCGAGCAGGAACACCGCCAGCACCGGCCCGTACAGGGCGCTGCCCACCCGGTTCACCAGCTCGATCGTGGTCTCGCCCGCCCGCGCGAACCCGGCCGCCGCCGCGGCCGCGAACGCACCCCACCCCACCGTCGCCGCCCGGCCGGCGAGCAGCTCCCGCCGGCCGCCGTCGGCGAGACGGGCGGGGAGCAGCTCCGCCACCGTCACCGCCGCCAGCGAGTTGAACGCCGAGTCCACCGACGAGAGCGCGGCCGCCAGGATCCCCGCCACCGCCAGCCCCAGGGCGCCCGCCGGCACGTGGCGCACCAGGGCCTGGGGCACCAGCGCATCGGGCGGCTGCCCGGCCATCGCCGCGGCGAGCCCGGGGTCCTCGGCGAGCAGCGCCAGGAGCACGACCCCGAGCCCGCAGTACGTCAGCACCAGCGGGAACCGCACCAGCCCGCCCCACAGCAGCGCGCGCCGTGCCGCGCCCTCGTCCGCCGCGGCCAGCAGGCGCTGCGCCTGCGTCTGGTCGCACCCGTAGTACGACAGGTAGAGGAAGAACCCCCCGACCAGCATCGGCCACAGGGCGAAGGTGGCCCCGTCGCCCAGCCCGGTGCGCGCGAGGTCGAGCGCGACCAGGCGCGCGCGCTCCACGCCGGCCAGCGCGCCCGCCGGGAGCCGGAGCGCGACCGCCACCGCCCCGGCGACGGTGCCGCCCCAGAGCAGCAGGAGCTGGACCACGTCGGTGACCACGTCCGCGGTGAGGCCACCGAGGCCGGTGTAGGCGAGCGCCACCCCCGCCACCACGAGGAGCGCCGCCCCGAGGCCGAGGCCCGTCACCGCCTCCACGACCAGCGCCGAGGCGTACAGGATCACGCCCACCCCGAGCCCGCGCCCCACCAGGAACAGGGCCGCCAGCGTCCGCCGCGCCCCCCTCCCCAGACGCCCCTCCACCGCGGCGTACACCTCGGCGCCCCGGGCCCGGCGCAGCACCGGCACGCCCCACCGCGCCAGCGCCGCCATCGCCAGCGGCACCGCCAGCTCGTACTGGAGCCAGACCAGGCCCCCGCCATCGCGCAGCGCGACGAACGCCGGCGCACCGATGAGCGAGATGGCGCTGGCCTGGTTGGCCGCGAGCGACAGTCCGAGCGCCCACGCCGGCAGCCGGCGCCCGGCGAGGAACAGGTCGCCCGCCCCCCGCTGGCGCCGCGCGAGCCAGCCCGCCCACACCACGAGGCCGAGAAGCGACGCCGCCACGATCCCCACGTCCAGGGCGCTCACCTCCCCAGCGTACCGCCGCCGGCGGCGACACCCGGTAGAATCGCGTGGCGTGGAGGGTTCCGTGATCCGACCGAAGGCCGTGGCCCGCTGCCTGCTCGTCGCCGTCTCCCTCGCCTCGATCGCCCTGGCGGGCGGGAGGCTCACGCTGGAACGGATCTTCTCGCCCCCTCCGCTGGGCGGCTCGCCGCCCGAGGGGCTCGCCTGGCGGCCGGCCCACGCCGAGCTCGTCTGGATCGAGAGCCGGGGCGAGGGCGACGCGGCGCACGAGGTGCTCGTGGCCGAGGACGCCGCCACCGGCGCCCGTCGGGTGCTGCTCGACCCCGCCGCCCTCGAGCTGCCGGAGGGGGCGCAGCGGCCATCGCTCGATGCCCTGCTGCTGTCGCCCGATGGGCAGAGGGCGGTGCTCCACGCCGGAGAGCGGCTGCTGCTCGCCGGGCTCGAGGGTGGCGGGGCGCGGGTGCTGGAGAGCGCCGGTGGCCGGTTCGCCACCTTCTCGCCGGACGGGTCCCGGCTCGCCTTCGTGCGCGAGCACGACCTCTACGTGCTCGATCTCGCCACCGGGCGCGAGGTGCGGCTCACCCGCGACGGCTCCGACACCGTCCGCAACGGAGAGCTCGACTGGGTGTACTGGGAGGAGCTCGCCAACCGGTCCGGGAAGGCGTTCGCGTGGTCTCCGGACGGACGGGCGCTGGCCTGGCTGCGGACCGACGACGCCGCGATCCCGGAGTTCGCCATCGTGGACCTCCTGGCCACCCACAGCCGCCTGATCCGGCAGCGGTACCCCAAGGCCGGCGACCCCGCCCCGGAGGTCTCGCTGCACGTGGCCTACCTGGACGGATCGGGATCGCCCCGCGCCACCCTCGCCCTCGATCCGGGGGTGGGCGGCGGGTACCTCCCGCGCTTCGGCTGGACCCCCGACGGCACCGCCCTCTGGTGCCAGCTGCTCGACCGGGCCCAGGACACGCTCCGGCTGGTCCGCGTCGCCCTGCCTTCGGGCGACCTCCGCACGGTGCTGACCCAGCGCGACCCGTACTGGGTGGAGCCGGTGGACCTCTTCCGGCCGCTGCCCGACGGACGCTTCCTGTGGGGGAGCCGGGCGTCGGGGTTCATGCACCTGGAGCTGCGCCGGGCCGACGGCACCCTCGAGCGCGACCTCACCCCGGGACCGTACGAGGTCACGGAGCTGGTGGACGTGGACCCCGAGGGCGGCCGTGCCTGGTACGTGGCGGCGCGTCCCTCGCCGCTCGAGCGCCGGGTGTACCGGGTGGACCTCGCCACCGGCCGCACCGACGAGATCACCCCCGCGCCCGGCACCCACGCCGCCCGTCCCGCGCCGGACCACCGGTTCCTGCTCGTGACCTCCTCCACGATCGCGACGCCCCCGCGCGTGGACCTCGTCACCTCCGGGGGGCGGCGGCTGCGATCGCTCCACGAGCCCGACACCGCCGAGCTCGACGCGGGCGGGCTGCCCGAGCCGCGGTTCCTCACGGTCCCCGCCGACGACGGCACGCCGCTCCACGCGATGCTCATCGTGCCCCCGGGCGGCTCCGGCGAGCGCCACCCCGCCGTGGTGTACGTCTACGGCGGCCCCCACGCCCAGGTGGTGCGGAACGCGTGGGGCCGCTCCATCCTCCTGTTCCACCGCTGGCTCGCGGCGCACGGGTTCGTGGTCTTCGCGCTGGACAACCGCGGGTCGGCGGCGCGCGGACGCGAGTTCGAGGGGGCGGTGGACCACCGCCTGGGGCAGACCGAGCTCGCCGACCAGCTCGCGGGGGTGCGGTGGCTGAAGGCGCAGCCGTTCGTGGACCCCGACCGGATCGGTATCTGGGGGTGGTCGTACGGGGGGTACATGACCTGCTACGCGCTCACCCATGCCCCGGGTGTGTTCCGCGCCGGCGCGGCGGTGGCGCCGGTCACCGACTGGCGGCTCTATGACTCGATCTACACCGAGCGGTACATGGGCACCCCGGCCGAGAACCCGGACGGGTACGCCGCGGGCTCGGTGCTCCAGAAGGTGTCGGACCTCCGCGACGCGCTGCTCGTGATCCACGGCACCGGTGACGACAACGTCCACCTGCAGAACACCCTCCAGCTCGCCGATCGCGCCTGGCGCGCGGGGAGGACGTTCGACCTGATGCTCCTGCCCAACCTGAAGCACGGCCTGCGCGCCGAGGGCTCGCACCTTGCGGTGTTCCGGCGCATCGCCCGCCACTTCTTCCGCCACCTGGCGGACCGCGACGAGGTGCCGGAGTGAGGGGACCCAGGACCGTCGTCCGGGCACCGCTGCCGGGGCCGGCCGGCACCGCGTGCCGTCGGGCGCTGTGGCCGCTCGGCTGGCTGCTCATCGCTGCCCTCACCGTGATCTTCGCGCCCTTCGTCATCGTCCTCTCGCTGGCGGCGGGCACGGCGGCGGCGTGGCCGCTGGCGCGCCTCTGGTCCACCGTGCTCCTCTGGCTCGCGGGTGCCGACGTCCTCGCCGAGGGCGTGGAGCGGCTGCCGCGGGGCCGGCCGGCGGTGATCGTCTCCAACCACACGAGCCACCTCGACGCTCTCGCCCTCGCCGTGGCGCTGCCCGAGCCCCTCTCCTTCGTCGCCAAGAAGGAGCTGTACCGGATCCCGGTGTTCGGATGGGCGCTCGCCGCGCTCGGGTTCATCCGCGTGGACCGGGGAGATACCGAGCGGGCCAAGGCGCAGATGCGCCGGGCGGTGGACCGGGTCCGTGCCGGCCTGTGGGTGCTGGTGTTCGCGGAGGGGACGCGCTCGCCCGACGGGCGTCTCCAGCCGTTCAAGAAGGGCGGCTTCCACCTCGCCCTCGACGCCCGCGTCCCGGTGGTTCCCGTGGCGGTGTGCGGCACCCACGCCATTCTCCCGAAGGGTGCGGCCCGGATCCGGCGCACCGGCCGGGTCGTGGTCCGGGTGGGCCGGCCCATCCTCACGGAGGGGATGGACAGGTCGCAGCTCGAGGCGCTCCGGCAGCGGACCTGGGAGGCGGTGGCGGAGCTGCTGGGCGACGAGGGGGTGAGGGTGTCAGGAGGTGAGGAGGTGAGGAGGTGAGGGGGTGAGGGGGTAGGGCCGCCCGCACGGGGCGGGCGGCGGGAGGAAGGAGGAGGTACGCTCTTCGTACCCCTCTCTACGGTGCGCCGGGGGCCGGCGTTGGGTAACATCTCGGGACGGACGCGGAGGACGTGCGATGCCCGTGTTCGAGTACCGGTGCCGGTCGTGCGGGGCGGAGTTCGAGCGGCTGGTGCTGGGCCGGCCACCGGAGAGGGTGCCGTGCCCCTCGTGCGGGGCGCCGGAGACCGAGCGCCGGTGGTCCACCTTCGGCCTCGGCGGCGACGCGCGCCCGTCGGCGGGCGGCTCCTGCTCGGGGTGCGCCGCCAGCTCCTGCTCCGGCTGCGGACGCTGAGCTCAGTCGAGCTTGGCCCGCATGATGGCGATGATCTCGCGATCCAGCGCCGGCCCGCCGCCGCGCGCCAGGCGCCCGAGGTTGGCCAGGGAGGACGGCCCGTCCGCACCCACGATCCCGTCCGTCTCCGGGATCGCCATCCCGGAGAGCGCGAGCTGCGCGCACCGCGCCGCCGCGTCCACCGCGGTGAGCGCCTTGAGGCCGCACCCGATCTTGGCGCCGTCGCAGATCGTGCCGGCCACGTTGCCCACCATGTTGGTGGCGGCGCGCGAGATCTCCTCCACCCCGCCCCCCTCGAGCCACACCACCCCGGCCGCCACCCCCAGCCCAGCGGCGTTGGAAGAGCCGCAGATCGCCGAGAGCGATCCCAGGTGATGGGTCGCGGCCGAGGTCACGAGCACCGCGAGCGCCAGCGCCTCGTCCAGCCGCTCCCGCGGGACACCGCGCTCGCGGCCCCACAGCAGCACCGGCACCGAGCAGGTGATCCCCTTGTTCCCGGAGCCGCCCGCGGTCATCACCACCATGTCCTCGCCGCTCATGCGCGCGTGGACCCCGGCGCACACCAGGCACCCGATGCGCGCCAGGCGATCTCCGCCCGCCGCCGCCACGAACCGCCCGGGGAGCAACTCGAGCCCCCTGCGGCAGATGGCGAGGTTCGTCTCCGCGCCGCGCCGGAGCGCCTCCGCCGCTGCCGGCGACGGGCGGCGGGCGAGCGCCACGAGCTCCTCGAGCGGCATCGCCGCCAGCTCCGCCCGCAGGGCGGCGACCCCGTCGCCGCCGTCCTCCGCTTCGGCGACCCGGACCACGACGCCGTCGCGCTCCACCAGCGCCATCCGCGTGTGCTCGCCCGCGATCACGGCCCGTCCGCTGCCCTCCGAGCCGCGCACCGTGCAGTCCACGAGGAGCTCGCCGAGCTCGTCCAGCACCTCCACCCGCACCCCGCCGGCCGCGAGGAGCGCCTCCGCCCGCACCGCCACCTCCCGGTCGAGGTCGCGGAAGATCTCGAGCTCCCGGTCCGGATCGGGCAGGAACGCCCCGAACGCCGCCGCCCACCGGATCCCCGCCCGTCCCCCCGCGTGCGGGATCCCCACCGCGAAGCAGTTCTTGAACATCCGCGGATCGCAGCGGACCACCGCCTCCAGGACCTCGCCCCGCGCCTCGCGCGCCGCGGTGGCCATGGCCCAGGCGACGGTGGCCGGCTCGGTGCATCCGAGCGCGGGCCTCCAGTCCGCTCGCAGCACGTCCTCGAGCCGCATCGGCCCTCCCGCGCCAGTGTGCCGGCGGGCGCTCACGCTGTCAAAGACGCGTCCCGGAGGTGGTATCCTCGGACCATGCCGGCCGGGGCGGGGCGTCGCCGGGTGGTGGTCGTGGACGACTCCGCGGTGCAGTGCGCCGCCTGGCGGGCGCTCCTCGAGCGCCGCTACCCGGGCCGGGCCGCGGTGGAGACCTACACCGATCCGCGGCGCGCGGTGGAGGCGCTGGCGCCCGACATCCACCTGATGCTCCTCGACTGGGAGATGCCGGGCCTCGACGGCCGCCAGGTCCTGGAGGCCGCCCGCGAGCGTGGGGTGAACCTCAAGCGGATCATCGTCACCTCCTCGCACCCGGCGAGCGAGCTGCACGAGGTGTTCGACGGCACGGGCGTGCTCGCGGTGATCGAGAAGGCGGAGCCGGAGCAGCAGGCGGCGTTCATGCTGATCCTGGACTCGATCATGAAGCGATGACCGCCCCGACGTTCCGCCGCCGCTTCTCCTGCCGGCGGTTCGCGCCGGACCCGGTCCCTCGAACCACCCTGGAGCGCCTCCTCGACGCTGCCCGCTGGGCGCCCACCGCGGGCGGAATCGAGCCGTGGCGGTTCGTGGTGGTGACCGACCGGGCTACGCGGGCGGCGCTGGCCCGCGCGGCGTTCGGGCAGGGGTTCGTGGCCGAGGCGCCCGCCGTGGTGTGCGTGGTCGCGGTCCCCGCGGAGTCGGCGGCGGCGTACGGACGGCGCGGGGCGGAGCTCTACTGCCTCCAGGACACCGCCGCCGCCACCGAGAACCTGCTCCTCGCGGCCGCCGCCGAGGGGCTGGGAGCCTGCTGGGTGGGGGCGTTCGACGAGGGCGCGGTGGCGCACCACCTTCGCCTGCCGGAGGGCTGGCGGCCGGTGGCGCTGGTTCCGGTGGGGGTCCCGGCGGAGCGCCCGGGGGCGCGCCGCCGTCGCCCGCTCGAGGAGGTGGTGGTCTGGTTCGAGCGAGACGGCCCCTGACCCGCGGCGAGCCGCGCCGCGCCGGGTCACGCCCAGGCCGGGTCGTCGCCCCCCAGCGCCTGCGCCAGAACGAACCGCACCGCGCCGCCGACCCCGTCCTGGAGACGCGCGCCGGCCCGGACCCTGCCGCCGGAGGGCCGCGCACCTCCTCCGATCGCCCACGCCGCGAGCCGGCGCGCTCCCCACAGGCCGAGACGTCCGAGCCATCTCTCGCGCTCCGCGGCGGGTACCCGCGCCGCGAGCCAGGCCAGGCGCGCCGCCCGCAGCCGCGTGCCGCCCCCCCCGGCGAGCCGCTCCACCCCCAGCCGGAGCGCCTCCGCGGCCCACGCCGCCGGCGGCGGCGGCACCGGCACCCGCAGGACATCGCCCCCCACCGGAGCCGTCCCCTCCAGGAACGGGAGCACCGGCACCCTTCCCCACCCCCGCGGCAGGAGTCCGGGACGCACGGCGAGGCGCGCGCCCCCAGGACCCGTGAGGGTGCCCCCGGACGTCTCCCGCCACCCCCGCGCGGCGAGCCGCACCCGGACCCGGGCGGCGGAGAGCGGCGGCAGCAACGCCTCGAGCGCGGAGCCCGCCACCTCTCCGGGTGGCACCCCGAGCTCGAGGCCGAGCGGCACCGCCCCCAGCGCCGCCCACGGCCCCGCCTCGTCGAGCACGGCCACCGCCTCGCGGAGCGCCTCGATGCCGGCCCGGACCGCCGTCCCGGCCGCGGCGAGCTCCCGCCACGCCGCCACCGGGTCGGCGTGTCCCACCGCCACCGCCTCGAGCAGCGCCGTCACGTCGGGGCCGCTCACGGCCGGATCACCACCTTCAGCGCCTCGCGGCGCCCCATGGCCTGGAGCGCCGCCTCGAGCCCCGCGAGCGGGCGTTCGCCGCAGAGCAGCGGGGTCAGCACGCCGGGTTCCCCGGCGAGGAGCTCCAGCGCCGCCCGCGCCGTGGCCGGCCGGTGGTGGTAGGCACCCACCACCCGAAGCTCACCGTAGTGCAGCGCGTGCGCGTCCAGGGGGACCGTCGTCCCCGGCGCGCACCCCCCGAACAGCAGCACGTCGCCGCCGGGTGCGCCAGCGGACAGCGCCGCGCTCCATCCCTCGGGGCTCCCCGTCGCCTCCACCACCAGTCCGGGGAGCTCCTCCAGCTCCCGAGCCCAGCTCCCCCCGCGGTCCACGGCCACCGCGGCGGCCGCCCCGAGCCGGCGCGCCGTCTCGAGCCGGGAGGGGTTGGGATCCGCCGCCACCACCCGCAGGCCGCGCCGCGCGAGCACCGCCACGAACATCAGCCCGATGGGCCCCAGCCCCACCACCAGCGCCGCCCCGCCGGCCGGCATCGCCACCCGCTCCAGCCCGTGCAGCACGCACGCGAGCGGCTCGGTCATCGCCGCCACCTCGGTGGGCAGCGCACCGGCCGCGTACGTGCTCCGCCGCACGAACCGCCCGGGAACCAGCACGTAGCGCCCGTAGGCCCCGTTGAGGTACACCAGATCGCGGCACAGGTTCTCCCGCCCCGCGCGGCACGCGGCGCACTCCCCGCAGGAGGCCGAGTTGAGCACCACCACCCGATCGCCCTCGCGGAAGCGTCGGCACCCGCGTCCCACGGCCGCCACCGTCCCCGCCATCTCGTGCCCGAACCGGCCCGGCACCGTGAGCATCCGGGGGTGGCCGCCGCGGCGGTACACCTTGAGGTCGGTGCCGCAGGTGGTGGCCGCCTCGACCCGGAGCACCAGCTCCCCGTCGCCCGGCTGCGGAACCGGCAGCTCCCGGATCTCCAGCCGCCGGGGGCCCACCAGGAACGCCGCCGGGAACGTCCCCTCGCTCACGCCGCCCCCGGGCCGAGCAGCACCTTGAGCGCCCGGCGCGCGCGGACCAGCTCCACAGCCTCGGGGGCGCGCTCCAGCGGCAGGTGGTGGGTGACCAGCGGCGAGGGGTCGAGACGGCCCTCCGCGAGATGGGCCGCCACCCGCCGCAGCTCCCCGGGCGTCGCCGAGTACGTGGCCACGAGGCGCTTCTCCGCTCTGAAGAACGGGTTGAACGCGAATCCGGCCACCTCGCCGTCCGCGGCGTGTGCGAACGCCACCACGGTGCCGCCCGGCCGCGCCCGAGCCACGGCCTCCGCGAGCGCCCGCGACCCGCCCACCGTGTCGAACACGGCGTCCGCGCCCTCCCTCACCGCCTCGCCCGGGGCCACCGCGGCATCGGCCCCGAGCTCGAGCGCCAGCCGCCGGCGCCCGGCGAGTGGCTCCACCACGGTCACTCGCACGCAGGGAAGCTCCGCCCGCAGCACGAGCAGGTGCAGCAGCCCCATCGCCCCGCCGCCCATCACCACCACAACCGGCTCCGGCGGAAGGCCCGCCCGGTCCACCCCGCGCAGCACGCACGCGGCGGGCTCCAGGAACACCGCCGCCGCGTCCGGCACCCCCGGCGGCACCCGCCACAGGGTCTCCCGGACCGCCGGCGCCCCCACCCGGACCAGCTCGCTGAACCCGCCCGGGTCGAGGTGGTTCGCGCGGAACTCCGGGCACTGCGTGGCCGACCCCGCACGGCACAGGCGGCATCGCCCGCACGGCACGTGGTGGGTCACCACCACCCGCTCGCCCGGCGAAACCCCCGCCCCCTCGCCCACCGACTCCACCACCCCTACCAGCTCGTGACCCAGCACCGTGCCGGGCTCCTCCGAGCCCACCGCGAGCTTGTGGAGGTCGGTCCCGCACAGGCCGCACCAGGAGAGGCGCAGGCGCACCTCCCCGCTTCCCGGGGCCGGCACCGCGCCCGACGCGGCCCGCAGCGACCTCCGGTCGGATCCCACCTCCGCCCGCGGCACCCCGTGGGTCGCCTGCAGTCGCACGGGCGGATCATACCGCGGGCGCGCGCCGGGCGTTGCCGCGCGGACGGCCCGGCGCTACATTTCGGATAGATCGCATCCGGAGGAGGAGCCGTGCGAACCGCTGTCCGGTGCTTCCTGGTGATGCTGGTGGTCGCTCCCCCTGCAGCGGCCCAGTTCCCCGGGCCCGACCAGATCGTCCCGGTGGTGGCCCACACGGCCGGCGCCGGGAGCCCGCCCACCTACTGGATCAGCGACGTGGTGATCCGCAACCTCGAGGACGTGCAGGTCACCGTGGGCGCCGTGTACTTCCCCGCGAACCGGGCCAACACCTGGGACGGCTCGTTCCCGGTGACGTTCACCCTCGAGCCCAACCAGACGCTGCTGGTCGAGGACGTGCTCGGCACCTGGTTCGGGATCACCGGCAACGAGAAGGGGATCCTGTTCATCTCCGCCTCCGACGACCACTTCCCCTCCAACCCCGCCGAGGCCAGGTTGCTCGTCACCTCCCGCACGTACAACACCGGTGACCCCCGCGGCACCTACGGCCAGACCATCGCGCCCAACATGCTCTACTGGAACGGCGGTCCCGAACCCTCGCAGATCACGGGCATCCGCCATGGCGGCCGCTACCGGAGCAACCTCGGCATCGTGAACATCAGCTTCGACGAGATCACGGTGCACATGATCTTCTACGCCGCCGACGGCACCCCCGTGGCCTCGGCCAGCCGCACCATCCCGCCCGCCTCCATGCGCCAGTGGTCGCTCTCGAGCCTCGGCGTCCCCGAGAGCGACGGCGCCATGAGCGCCGACCTCTGGCTCGATCCTGCCGACGTGACCCCGGACCCGTGCACCGCGGATCAGGTGACCTACTTCGTCGCGTACCTCTCGAAGGTGGACGGCAACCCCGAGGGGACCGGGGACGCGGAGTTCATCTACGCGACGCCACGGCAGTTCCCGCCGGCGGGGATGGACTGTCCGGAATGACGCGGCGCTCCGAGGCCGAGGTCGCCCCGCACGGGGATCCCGCCATCCGCCCCGGCTGGCTCGAGGACCCGGACGAGCGCCCCGAGGCCGCGCGGGAGCGCACCGCCGCCATCGTCACCGGGGCGGGGAGCGGGCTCGGCCGTGCCATCGCCCTGGAGCTCGCCGCCCGTGGCTGGCCGGTGGTGGCGGCGGGGCGGACCGCGGACCGGCTGGAGACGACGGTGGGCGAGATCGTGCACCGGGGCGGGCGTGCGCTCGCCGTGCGCTGCGACGTCCGCGACCGGGAGGCGGTGCGGGCCATGGTGGCGCGGGCGGAGGAGACGTTCGGGGGCGTGGAGATCCTGGTCAACAACGCCGCCGGCAACTTCGTGATCCGCGCCGAGGAGCTCTCCCCCGGCGGCTGGGAGGCGGTGCGCGGCATCGTCCTCGACGGCACCTGGAACTGCTCCCAGGAGGTCGGCCGCCGGATGATCGCCTCGGGCCGCGGGGGCTCCATCCTCAACGTCGTGGCCACCTACGCCCGGACCGGCGCCGGCGGCGTGGTGCACTCGGTCTCCGCCAAGGCGGGCGTCCTGGCCATGACGCGCGCCCTCGCCCTCGAGTGGGGCCGGTTCCGGATCCGGGTCAACGCCCTCGCTCCGGGTATCGTCCTCACCGAGAACGCGGCCCGCAACCTGGGCTTCGCCGACCCCGATGTCCAGGCGCGGCTCGCCCTTCGGGTGCCGCTGGGCCGCCTGGCCACACCGGAGGAGGTGGCCCGCCTCGCCGCCGACCTCGCCGGCGACCGGCACCCCTACGTCACGGGCGACTGCTGGACCGTGGACGGCGGCCTCTGGATCGCCGGCTTCCCCGACCTGCGCCGCGCGCTGGAGGAGATCCAGGGCCGCGAGCAGTGACCCGCCGGTGGGCCCGGCGCGGTGCGAGCCGGCATCGCCCGGGCACGCCCGCTCTCGATCCGCACGAGCCGCCGCCCTCGCACGCGGCCTGCCACACCCCGGAGCCCTCCAGCACCAGCGACACCACGCGATCCCCAGGATCGCGGAGGCGCTCGACCGTCCCCAGCCCGTCGGGGTAGGCCAGCGTCACCACCCG
>CAYTTB010000045.1:4929-25443 GCA_964440565.1 uncultured Thermoanaerobaculia bacterium | reverse complement strand
GCCGGCACTCCCGCCCACTCCGGCCCTCCCCCACCACCACCCCCCAGGGCCTTCGAACCCCGAAGGAGGGCGAGCCGCCGCTCTCGCCGAGGGGGTCGCAGGCGCGAAGCGCCGGAGTGGGGGAAGGCCGGCGTAGAGCGGCCTCGCCCTCCGAGGGGTCGCGGCTCCGTGGCGCCGGCGCCACGGAGCGACGCACCCCCCCGGCCACGCCCGCAAACCGCTCCCCGCCACCCGTGCGACCCATCGGCTCCACCATCTCCTTCCTGCACACGCCAGGGCTGCCCACCGCGGCAGCCCGCTCCGTACCCTCTCCAGCGATGGGAGCCGGTCGGCCGGCGATGCGCGGAGCGGCCGACCCCACCGCTCTCGCCTTCCGGAGCGGATCCCATCTCCCGTTGTGGCGGCGCGCGTCCCCGCGCGCCGTGGGCGGGGGATGGGAGCCACCCGGGTACCGTCACCGTGGTGCCGGCCACACCCGCATCCGGGCCGAGGCCGGGGCATCCGAGAGACCCGGCCGTGAAGCCGGCCCGCCGCTGCCGGGACCCGGCCGCTGCCGGAGTACCTCCCGCCTCTCCCGGGCGACGGGAGCTGGCACCGAGCGGGGTCACGATCACGGCCGCGCCGCGCCCGGTAGAATCGCGCCGTGCTGCGGCGGTTTCTCCGCGACATCCGCGGGCTCGGACGGCGGGAGAGGTTGCGCCTCGCCTGGGACCTCTTCATGGTCTGGGTGGCGCTCCTCAACCTGTGGCTGATCGTGTTCGACCTCACCTACCTGTGGCTGCGCCCGGTGTACGTCCGCTACCTGCCCGCGGTGAGCCGGATCTACGACCCCGTCAAGGGGATCGAGCCCCACCCGCTCACCGAGGCGCTCCGCGGCACCCTCCTGGCCGTGCGCGAGCTCGCCGCCCGGACCCCGCCCCCGCCCGAGCTCGCCGCCCGGGTGGAGGAGCTGAGAGGGCTCACGCTCCGGGTCCTCCTGGAGAACCCGTTCGAGCGCTCGGGCCAGGAGCGGGCGTACCGTCTCCTCGTGGAGGACGTGGCCCGGGCCGCGGGCACCACCGCCGACGCCCTCCGCAACCCGGAGCGGCTGCGCGAGGCGGTGACGGCCATGTGGCCTGGGGACCCCGCCGCGCTCCGCTACCGCCTCGATCACCTCGACCCACGCCTCGACCGCGCCCTCGCCCTCAACTTCTACCGGGGGTTCGACCGGCGCGGCCGGCTGCTGGACCGGTTCTGGGAGCTGGACCTCCCGTTCCTGGTGGTGTTCTGGATCGAGTTCTGCGTCCGCTGGGCGCTGGCGGTCCGCCGCCGGGAGCACGCCCGCTGGTACCTCTTCCCGCTGTTCAACTGGTACGACGTGCTCGGCCTCCTGCCCACGGCCTACTTCCGCGTGTTCCGGCTGCTGCGGCTGGTCTCGGTGTACATGCGCCTCAGGCGCTCGGAGCTCTCGTCCATCGGCCGCGACGTCGTCAGCCGCACGGTGGCCTACGTGTCCGGCATCCTCACCGAGGAGGTGTCGGACCGGGTCGCGCTCCGCATCCTCTCGGAGCTCGAGGAGGAGATCCGCGACGGGACCCACGTGCGCATCGCGCGTGCGGTGGTGCAGCCCCGGCGCGCCCGGATCCGCGACGCCATCGCCGGGGAGCTCGCCGATCTGCTCAGCGACCGCGAGACGCTGGAGCGGCTGCGGCGCCTCCTCCGTCTCAACCTCGACAACGCCATCGAACGCTCCGAGAGTCTCCGGTCGCTGCCGTTGCCCGCGGTGGTGGTGCGTCCCGTCGCCCGCACCATCGGTCAGGTGGTGCTGGACACGGTGGTGGAGACGGTTGGGGAGACCCTCTCCGGCGAGGCGGGCCGTGCCGCCCTCGCCGAGGTGGTGGACGCCGCGCTCGAGGAGCTCCTCGCCGGTCCCGCCGTGGCGGAGACCGAGGCGCTCGCGCGCGAGATCTCCCTCGCCGTCATCGCGCACATGAAGGACGTCGTGGCGGTGAAGAAGTGGGCCCTTCCCGAGGACCAGGAGCGCCGCCAGCGGTTCCCGTGGGAGGTGCGCGAGGGGACCCCGCCCGGCGGCTCCGGCCGCTGAGGCGTATCCCCGGCGGTCCACGCCCGGCCGCCGACGCGGCGACGCTCCCCTCCGCCGGTGCTCGCACCGGGAGGCAGCCGCGGCCGCGCGGCCCCCGCCAGACCGCCCGGCCCCCGCCGGAGCGCTCCCGCCCCACGTCCGTCGCTGCCGCCGCCGCCCACGCGGTCCCCGACCGCGCCCACCCCTGGCCTTCTCATGGAAGTCCCCACCGTCGCGAGACGAGATCGCATCGAGATGGGGACAGTCCCCGCCATCCCGAGACGCGATCGCGGGGTCCCGCGTCCCGAGCGGCGCCCCCGCTCCCGGGGTTGACAGCGGGCCCGCCCGGCAGTATTTTAACGTTCGAGCGGTCTGTTCGAACGCTCCGGAGGTCGAGATGCCCACCACGTTGACCCGGGAGGCGATCCTCGAGGCGGCACGCCGGGCGCTCGCCCGGTACGGCCCGCGCAAGACATCGCTCGCCGACATCGCCGAGCCGCTCGGGGTGAGCAAGCCAGCCCTCTACTACCACTTCCCCGGCGGCAAGCGCGAGATCCTGGAGGCGGTGCTGGAGGCGGAGGGAGAGGCGGTGCTCGAGGCGATGCGCGCCGCGGTGGCCGCCGAGGACGACCCGCGTCGGCAGCTGCGGGCGGCGGTGCTCGCGAAGGTGCGCCACGTCCGCGGCCGGCGGGAGGTGCTCGAGCTGGGCGAGGGCGTGACCAGGGAGCTGCGCGCCCTGTGGGAGACGCACGAGTGGCGGTTCAAGCAGGGGGAGCGGCGGCTGCTGGCCGAGATCCTGGCGCGCGGCCAGGAGACCGGCGTGTTCCGCGCGGCGCCGCGGGAGCGGCTCGCCCGCGCCATCCAGAGCGGCCTCGCCGACCTCGTCGCCGGCTGCCTGGAGGAGCCCGGGCGCGACCCGGAGGCCGCCGTGGACGAGATGCTGGACGTGCTGTTCTACGGCATCGTCCGCCGCGAGGCGGAGGCGGGGCCATGAGGGCGCGGGAGCTCCTCGCCGCGGCCCTCCTGGTGGCGGCTCCCGCCGCCGCGGACGGACCGCTCACCCTTCCCCGGGCGCTCGAGCTCGCCCGCCACGGCCCCGCGGTGGCGGCCGCGGAGGCCGTGGTGGAGCGGGCGGCGACCGGCCGGGAGCTGGCCGCCTCCGCCCGCCGCCCCCACCTGGAGGCCACCCTGGCCGACCGGTTCCTGGCGTCGGACCCGGGGTTCACGATCCCGCGCGGTGCCCTCGGCAACCCGGTGGAGCTCGGTCTGGTCGCCGGCGAGCGCCACGTCTGGACCGCCGCCGTCACCGTCCGCCAGATGCTGTGGGACGCCGGGCGCACCTCCGCCCTGCTGGAGGCCGCCGGCCACGCCGAGGCCGCCGCCCGTGCCCGCCGCGACGCGGTGCGGCGGGCGCTGGACCTGGGCACGCTCGAAGCCTTCCGCGCCGCCTGGACCGCCCAGCAGCTGGTGGTGGTGGCGGAGCACGCGGTGCGCGAGTACCGGGCGCTCCTCGACCAGGTCCGGTCGCTGGTCGAGGCGGAGCAGCTCCCTCTCGCCGACGAGCTGCAGGCGCGGGCCGCGCTGGCCGCCGCGCGCGGAGAGCTCGCCGAGGTGCGCGCCGCGCGCCGCCGGGCGCTGGCGGCGCTCGAGGAGCTGGTGGGCCAGCGGGTGGAGGCCGTCGCCCCCCTGCCGCCGGGCGACGGTGCGGACACCCCTCCCGAGGCGGAGCGGATCGAGCGAGCACTGGCGGCCCGCGAGGAGCTGGCCGCGCTGACGGCGCGGGCGGCCGCGCTCGAGGCGCGGGCCAGGGCGGCTGCCGCCGGCACCCGTCCGGCGCTGGTGGCGGAGGCCTCCGCGCAGCGCGTGGACGACCGATACCTGCTGCACGAGGACAACGCGAGCGTCGCGGTGGCGCTGACCCTGCCCCTGCTCGACGGCGGCCGCTCCCGCGCCCGCGCCGCCGAGCTCCGCGCCGCCGCCCGCGAGGCCCGCGCGCAGCTCGAGGCCGCCCGGCGGCGCGTCCGCCGGGAGGTCCGGGACGCGGTGGCCGCCCTCGAAGCGGCCCGCGAGCGCCTCGCCGCGGCACGGGCGGGGCGCGACGCCGCCGAGGAGGCGCTTCGCCAGGCGAGGCTCCGCTACCGCGAGGAGCTGATCACCAACCGCGAGCTGCTGGACGCCGAGGCGGACGCGATCCGTGCCCGCCGCGCCCTGGCCGTGGCCCGCGCCGACCTCGCCGCCGCCCGGCTCGCCCTGGAGGCCGTCTCGGGCGGCGATCTCCTCGCCCGGCTCGGCGCCCCCGACACCACCACGGAGGACACCCGCGATGAGTGACACCGAGCGCATCGAGCGACCCGAGGAGCGCGAGCCCCGGACCCCGGCCGGCCGCGGCCGGCGCATCGTCATCGCCATCGGGATCGTGGCCCTCGCGGCGGGCGCGGTCGTGGCCGGACGCTGGGTGATCTGGCGGTTCGGCCACGCCACCACCGACGCCGCCTACGTCAAGGCCGACATCGCCGACGTGGCACCCCAGGTGGCGGGGCGGATCGTGGCCATCGAGGTGCAGGAGGGTCAGCGGGTGCGCCGCGGCCAGGTCCTGCTGCGCATCGACCCCTCCCGCTACGACCGGAAGGTGGCGCAGGCGGAGGCCGCGCTGGCCCAGGCGCGCGCCGCACGCGACCGGTACGCGCGCGACCTCGACCTCGCCAGGCGGAAGGTCCCGGCCGCCATCGAGGCCGCCCGCGCGGCCCTGGCGGCGGCACGCACCAGGGTCGCCGTCGCCCGCGCCAACCGCGAGCACTGGGAGCGGCAGCACGAGCGGTTCCGCCGGCTCCTCGAGGAGCGGGCGATCGCCCGCTCGCGGTTCGAGGAGGTCGAGACGGCGTGGACGAAGGCGGTGGCCGACGCCGAGGCGGCCGACGCCCAGGTGCGCCTCGCCGAGGCCCGCCTGGCCGAGGCCGAGGCCGCGCGCGCCACCATCGCCAAGGCCAGGGCGGGCCTCCGCGAGGCGGAGGAGGCCGTGGCCAGGGCGGAGGCCGCCCTCGCCGAGGCCCGGCTCGCCCGGTCGTGGTGCGACATCACCGCCCCCTTCGACGGGGTGGTGGCGCGCCTCCTCGCCCAGCCGGGCGACCTGGCCACCCCGGGACGGCCGGTGGTGGGGATCTACGACCCCGCCACCCGTTACGTGGAGGCGCGGTTCGAGGAGACCAAGCTCCGGTTCCTGGAGAACGGCAAGGAGGTGGAGCTCACCATCGACGCGCTGCCGGGGCAGCGGTTCACCGGCCACGTCGAGCTCCTGGCTCCCGCCTCCGCCGCCGAGTTCGCCCTCATCCCCCGTGACATCACCGCGGGCGAGTTCACCAAGGTGACCCAGCGGGTCCCCGTACGGATCCGCATCGACGACCTCGACCGCCACCCCGAGATCGTCCCCGGGCTCTCCGTCGAGGTGGCGGTGGCCAGGAGGTGAGGGGGTGCAGGGGTGCAGGGGTGACGGGGTGCAGAGGGGAGGGCGCGAGGTGCCGGGACGTCGGACGACCCGGAGATGGGGGCGGCGATGAGCGCGGCGCGGACGCCCGTGGGGCCCAGCAAGTGGGTGGTGGCGGCGCTGGTGTCGGTGGGCATCTTCCTCGCCCTGCTCGACACCACCATCGTGGACATCGTGCTGCCGCACATGATGTCGTCGCTGGACACCGACATCTACGGCGTGCAGTGGGTGGTGATCATCTACTTCCTGGGCTCCGCCGTCGCCATGACCGCCGCCGGCTGGCTGGCCGAGGTGCTGGGCCACCGCGACGCGTTCCTGCTGGGAACGGTGCTGTTCATCGCGATGTCGGCGCTCGCCGGCTCCGCCCCGTCGCTGCCGGTGATGCTCACCGCCCGCCTCTTCCAGGGGATGGGCGAGGGGCTCATGATCCCGGTGGGCCTCGTGATCCTGTACGAGGCGTTCCCGCCCTCCGAGCATGGGCTCGCCATGGGGCTCTACGGTCTCTCCGCCTCCTTCGCCCCCGCCATCGGCCCCACGCTCGGCGGGCTCGTCACCGAGCATCTCCAGTGGCGATGGGTGTTCTACATCAACGTGCCCACCGGGATCGTGACCATCTTCCTGGTCTGGGCGCTGCTGCGCAACGTCCGCTCCGGGGCCGCGAAGCGGTTCGACGCGGTGGGCTTCGCGCTGCTGGCCACCGCCTTCTCGGCCCTCATCGTGTTCACCGGCAAGGGGCAGGAGATGGGGTGGCTCGACTCCGACTTCATCTTCCACGCGCTGCTCCTGATGGTGGCGGCGGGCACCGCCGCCGTGGCCTGGCTGGCGCTGGCCCGTGACCCCCTCTATCCGCGCCGGGTGCTGGGGCACCGCCCGTTCCGGCTGGGGCTGCTCGCCATGGTGCTGCTGTCGGTGACCGCCTACGGGTTCTTCCTGCTGCTGCCGGTCTACCTCCAGCGGGTTCACGGCTACACGACCCTCCAGGCGGGTCTCATCATGCTGCCGGGAGCGCTCCTCTCGGGCGTCACCACCGCTCTCTCCGGGGCGCTCGCGGACCGTGTCAACCCCAAGTGGATCGCGGTCACCGCGCTGCTCGCCACCGCCCTCGCCTGCTGGGTGTTCCACACCGATCCCGACACCCCGCGCCGGGTGCTGGTCCTGGACAACGTGCTCTTCGGGATCTCGGTGGGCGCGGTGTTCGCCCCCGTCACGCTCATCGCGCTGGGCACCCTGGAGGAGCGCGACATCGCCGACGGCTCCACCCTCCTGAACGTCGTTCGCCTCGTCGCGGGCTCGCTCGGTACCGCCTACGCCACCGCCACCATGAGCGCGCGCACCCAGGCGTTCTACGAGGGGCTCACCGCCAACCTCCAGGAGGGCGGGGCGCGGGTGGCGGAGCTCGCCACCCGCCTCGGGCAGGCGATCGGGGGCACGGCGGGCCGGGCGTTCGACCCCGACGCCTGGCACCTGCTGCTCGCCAGCGCCCGTGGTCTCATGCTGCGCCGCGCCGCGGCCTACGCCTACCAGGCCACCTACCGCCACCTGGCGCTCTTCTCCGTGGCCGCCGCGGTGGTGGTCCTCATGGTGCGCGTCCGCACCCACGGCCGCCCCCGGGGTCCCATCCACTGAAGAGGGAGGTGCTCCGTGACCGTCACCCCCCGCCGCTCCGACCCCCTCGCCGGCGACCCCGGCTGGCGGGAGCTCCGGCCGCCGGAGGACCTCGAACGCGGGCCGAGCTGGCTCTCGGCCGACGGCGAGCCCCAGCGGCTCGCGGTGCGCTACTACACCGACGACGGGCACCGCGTGCTGGCCCGGGTGCGCTTCGGACCGGGGTGCCAGGGTCCGCCGGGGCACGCCCACGGCGGGAGCATCGCCTCGGTGCTCGACGAGGCCATGGGGGTCTGCGCCTGGCTCGGCGGCCACCCCGCCCTCGCCGCCCGGCTCGAGGTCGCCTTCCGCCGCCCCGTCCCCCTGGGAACCGTCGCCACCGCCGAGGCGTGGGTCGTGGGTGTCGAGGGGCGCAAGGTCCGCATCGCCGCCCGCCTCACCGCCGACGGCACCCTCCTCGCCGAGGCGGAGGGGCTGTTCGTGACCCTCCCACGGGAGCGGATCCTGGGCATGGGCCGCGAGAGCGCCCGGGGTCAGGGGCCTCCGCGCCCGACGGACACCCGGTGACCCCCCGCACCGGGCGGAGGCGTCACACCTCCTCCACCGAGACGCGGACGTGGGGATCCACGGCCCTCTTGTCGAGGAGCGCCGGCCAGTAGGCCACGATCTCCTGCGGCTTGGGGCGCCCGCCGGCGAAGCCCGTGACCCCGGGAGGGCCGGAGGTGATGAGCGGCGCGAGCTCCATCCCGAACCGCGCCACCTTGCGCCGGTCGCGGGAGCGCATCCCGATCCGGAGGACCACCTCGGGCGGATCGCACGGCGCCTCGAGGATCCCCGGAAGGCATGCCCCGGCCCCCACGATCTCCACCAGCCGGTCCTCCACCGGCACCGAGATCCCGGCGCGTGCGAGGCGCCGCCACACGATGTCGGCGCACAGGTGGGCCTTCTCCACCGCGCGCGGGCCGGAGATGGTGAGGTGGCCCACCGCCTTGTAGCCGTCGTGGTACGTGGCCGCAACCTTGTAGAACGGGGTCGCCTCGCGCCCCCTGGCGCCCTCCACCAGCACCCGGTCGGGACCGTCCTGCGAGAGGCGTACGCTGGTGAAGTCCGCCACCACGTCGGGCGCGATGTACTCGGCGGGATCGCCCATCTCGTAGAGCAGCTGCTCCGACACCGTCGCCACCGTCACCATCCCCCCGGTGCCCGGGTGCTTGGTGACCACGAACCGGCCGTCGGGGTAGCACTCCACGACGGGGTAGCCGATGTCCCACAGCTCGGGCACCTCCCACCAGCGGGTGAAGTTGCCGCCGGTGGCCTGGGCGCCGCACTCGATGACGTGGCCGGCGACGATCCCCGCGGCGAGGCGGTCCCAGTCGTCGGGCGCCCACCCGAACTCGTGCACCAGCGGCCCCAGCGTGAGCGCGGTGTCCGTGACGCGGCCCGCGAGCACGATGTGCGCCCCCCGGTCCAGTGCCTCGGCCACCGGCGCCGCGCCGAGGTAGGCGTTGGCGGAGAGCACCTTGGGCCGCAGCTCGCACAGTGGCTCGCCCGTCTCCATGTGGCGGAGCTCGTGGCCCGCCTCCATGAGCTCGGGCAGGCGCGGCAGGATGTCGTCCCCCTCGATCACACCCACCCTGAGCCCGAACACCCCGGTTCGCTCCGCGATCTCCGCGATGCGGCGGCGGCAGGCGGCGGGGTTCAGGCCGCCCGCGTTGGTCACCACCCGGATCCCGCGGTCCATCAGGATGGGCAGAGCCCGCTCCAGGAAGGTGAGGAAGTCGGTGGCGTAGCCGCGCTCGGGGTCGCGCAGCTTCTGCCGCATCATGATGGACATGGTGACCTCGGCCAGGTAGTCGAGCGTCAGGTAGTCGAGGGGCCCGCGGGTCACCATCTCCCAGGGGGTGTCGGGGCTGTCGCCCCAGAACCCCTGCCCGTTGCCGATGAGCACCTTCTCCTTCATCCCACCCCCGCGCGCCGATTGTAGCGGGGCGGCGGCCGCCGCGCCGCACGGGGAGCCCGGCCGCGGGAACGCCTACAATCGCCCCGGGAGGGGACATGTGCGGCGATGACCTGCGCGGCGGGGGCTACGCGGCCGAGCTCGAGGAGCCCGCGGTGTACCGCGAGCGCCGGGAGCGCCTGCTCGCGGCCACCGGCGAGGGGATCGTGGTCGTCTGGGGCGCCGGGGATGCCCGCGGCTACGGCGATGTGGGCACCTTCCGGCAGGCGCCGGACTTCTTCTACCTGACGGGGGTGGAGCTGCCCGACGCGGTGCTGGTGCTCCGGCGCGAGGAGCCCCGCCACGTGCTGTTCCTCCCCTCGCGCAACCCGAACCTCGAGCGCTGGACGGGCCCCAAGTGGGGCCCGGGCGAGGAGGCGGCCGGGGCGCTGGGGTTCGACGCGGTGTACGCGGTGGAGCCCACCGAGACGGTGGTGGACGCCAGGCGCCGGCCGGTGCCGGGGTTCGCCGGGCGTCTCGCCGGGTGGATCCGCGAGGCCGGGACGGTGTGGACGCCGCTGCCCTCGCTCGGGCCGGACGACCCGCTGCCACCCGGCCTCGAGCTGCTCGCCCGCCTGCGCGACCGGCTGCCCACCTTCGCGGTGCGCGACGCCCGGCCACACCTCGATCGCATGCGCCTGGTCAAGGGCCCCGGCGAGATCGCCCTGATCCGCCGTGCGGTCGCCGCCACCGTCGCCGGCCACCGCGCCGCCGCCGCGGCCATCGCCCCGGGCGTGCGCGAGAAGGCGGTGGAGGGTGCGGCGTTCGCGGCCATGACCGCGGCCGGCGCCGAGGGGGTCGCGTTCCCCTCCATCGTGGGCTCCGGGTTCGCCGCCACCGTGCTCCACTACGACCAGAACACCGGCGTCTGCCGCGAGGGCGAGCTGGTGGTGGTGGACATCGGCGCGCGCCACGGCCACTACTGCGGCGACCTCACCCGCACGTACCCGGTGTCGGGCCGGTTCGACGCCCGCCAGCGCGCCTACTACGAGGTGGTGCTCGCCGCCCACGACGCGGTGGCGGCGGCGATCCGGCCCGGCGTCACCCTGGGCGAGCTCAGGCGCATCGCCTACGAGACCATCGAGTCCTCCGAGGTCCGCGACGCGGCGGGGAACCGCCTCGGCCGTCACTTCATCCACGGGATCGGCCACTTCCTCGGGCTCGAGCCCCACGACGCGGGGGGCGAGGACCCGCCGCTCGAGCCGGGGATGGTGATCACCGACGAGCCCGGGATCTACATCCCCGAGGAGGCCACGGGGATCCGGATCGAGAACGACTTCCTGGTCACCGAGGACGGCGCGGAGAACCTCTCCGCCGACCTCCCCACGTCGCCGGAGGCGGTCGAGGCGATGGTCACCGGCGGCTGACGGCGGGGGTGTCCGCCGCAGCCCGGCGGGCGAGGAGCGGCGCGACCATCGCCGGTCCGGCCGCCACGGCCACCGCCGAGGCCGTGAACGGCAGGGTCCACGCGCCCGCGGCCGCCGGCAGCGCCTGCGCCGCGCACCCCGAGGCGAACACCATCACGGCCAGCGACAGCGCACCGCCGACACGGACCACCGCCGGAACGAGCACCGCACCCGCCACGACGAGAGCCGCCCGCGCCCCGCCGGTGGCGCCCGGCCACAGCAGCCCCGGCCCCAGGACCGCCCCCGCCGCGCCCAGCGCGATCCAGGGATGGTGCACCAGCCGCGAGAGGGCCGCCGCGCCGAGCAGCACGAGGAGCGACAGGATCACGCCCCGCTCGGCCTGGGTCGCCAGCGCGAACACCCACAGCCCCCACGAACCCGCTCCCAGGGTGGCCGCCCCGGGCGGCGGCAGCGGTGCCGCCAGCGCCGCGGCCGCCACGGCCGCCGCCACCGCCAGCACCGACGCCGCCCCCACGGCCACCTCGCGCGCCACCTCGGGATGCGCCGCACGCCCGTGCAGCAGCCGCAGCCAGGACGCCATCGCCCCGGGCCACGACGCCCGCACCACGGGCTCGAGGCCCGCGTACGCGACGGCGAGAACCACCCCCGCTCCCGCCGCCACGAGGGTCTGATCGAGCCATATCCCGCTGATCAGCGTCACCGGGTTGGCGAGGAGCTTCACCCAGTGCAGCGCCACCGTCGCCGCGGCCAGCGTCACCGCCCCCGCCACGTCCGCCTCCCGCGCCCGCCACCGCCGCCAGGCCGCCACCGTCGCCGCCACCACCAGCGCCAGGAGCAGCAGGGAAGCGGCGGGCGAGGTCAGCCGCTCCGGCTCCGGCGGCGGCGCGACGCCCTCCCGGGTCGCGACCACCGGGCCGTCGGGGGAGGGGGCGAGCAGCACCGTGGAGCCGTCGCCGAGCCGCACCGCCTCGAGACGGAGGCCGCGCGGGTCCACGCCCGCGGACCGCGCCCGCCCGCGTTTCCCCGGACCGCCGCCGAACGCCGCCAGAACCGCCTCGCGGTCCACCCTGCGGTGCCCGTCGGGCCACCAGTCCCACCGGAGCAGGTCACCGGAGGCGGTGAGGAGGAGACGCACCTCGCCCGGCCGGTGCGGTGGCGGCCACGACGGCCCGGGCGGTCGGTCCGGGTCGAGCAGCGATGCCGGCGAGAGCCGGACCCACACCGTGGGCCCCGGCGCGAGGCCCGCCGCACCGTGCACCGGCGAGGGCAGCGCCCCGGCCCGCTCCGCCAGCGACCGGCCCAGCGCGAGCGCCTCGGCCGGCGCGAGCCAAGGACGCCGCACCGGGCCCCACGCGGCCACCGCGAGCCAGGCCACGGCCGCCACGCCCGCGGCGGCCGTGGCCAGGGACGCGAGCAGCTGCCCGCGTCCGAGCGGCCGGTGCACGCTGGCCTCCACCACCACCTCCGCCGACCACAGGCGGGGCGTCGCCGCCGCCACCGGCAGCCGCGACACGGGGATCCGCTGAAGGAGCTCCCTCCCGGAGCGGATGCGGCGCGAGGGATCGCGCTCCAGGCATCCCGCGACGAGCCGCTCGACGGAGGCGGGAAGCTCGGGGCGCAGCCGCCGGAGCTCCCGCGGCTTCCCCGCGAGCATCCGCCCCAGCCGCTCCATCGGGGTCGCTCCGGCGAACGGATGCTCGCCGGTGAGCAGCTGGAACAGGATCACCCCGGCGGCCCAGACATCGGCCGCCGGTCGTGCCTCCTCCCCCGCCGCGTGCTCGGGCGCCATCCAGTCCAGGGTTCCCTCCACCGGCGCCCGCTCCCGGTGCTCGCCCTCTCCCCCGCCGGCCAGCAGCGAGATCCCGAAGTCCACCAGCACCGGGACACCGTCGTCCCGCACGATCACGTTGGCGGGCTTGAGGTCGCGGTGGACCACCCCCACGTCGTGCGCCGCCGCGAGACCGGCGGCGATCCCCGACAGCAGCCCCAGCGCCCGCTCCACCGGCATCGGGGCCTCGCGCAGCAGATCGCTCAGCGGACGGCCCTCCACCAGCTCCATCACCAGGTACGGCTCGCCGCTGGCGTCGAGCTCCACGTCGTACAGGGTCGCGACGTTGGGGCTCCGGATCCGCGCCTGGAGCCTCGCCTCCGCCAGGAACCGGTCCCACGCCTCGGGGCTCGGCGAGCGCCGCAGCCGCTTCAGCGCCACCCGACGGTCCAGGCGGGTGTCCAGGGCACACCAGACCTCGCCGCCTCCCCCGGACCCGAGCAGCCGCTCGAGCCGGAACGGCCCGACCCGGCCTCCCTGCTGCCACCCCGATGCCATCGTCCGATCGCCCCGAGTGTACCAGCGGCCGCCGGCCCTCGGCGCGCCGGCTCTCCAGGAGCCTCGCCGGGAATCCGGCCCGGAGCATCCCACCGGCCCTGCCCTATACTCGCCCCATGCACGCGTCGAGGACCGCGACGGCGTCGGCCCGCGCCTGGTGGCTCGCCGTCGCCGCCGCCGCGGCGTGCGCTCCGTGGCCAGGGTGGTCACCGCCCTGGTGGGCGGTGACGGTCACCGTGGCCGGCCTCGCGGCGGTCGCCCGGCCGCGCGGGGCCGCCCTCGCCGCCTGGGGCGCCGCGGCGGCGGTGGGCGTCGCGGCGGCGATCCCCGCGCGGGCGCCCGCCCCCCATCCCGGCGACCTCGAGCGCCAGCTCGCCAGACACGGCCGCGCGGTGCTGGAGTTCGCCTCGGGGCTCGCCCGCGACCCGCGCCTCCAGCGGCTGCTCGCGGTGACCGGGGAGGCAGTGGACCCGCTCGAGCCGTTCCGCCTGCTCGCCCACCGCCTCCGCCGCGACCTCGTGGACGCGGTCCTCCTCGCCGACGACCGCGGCCGGGTCGTCGCCTGGGCCGGCGAGGAGACGGCCCCGCTGCCGCACGTCCGCCCGCTCGGCCTGCGCGAGTGGTCGCTGGAGTGGACCGCCACCGCCGCCGTGCTCACGCTGCGCGAGCCGGTGGTGGCGGAGGGACGCCTGGTGGGGTCGCTGCTCGTGCTGCAGCGGGCACCGCTCGAGACGCGCGAGGCGTTCGGGATCCGCGCGCCGCGCGGCTGGCGGCTGCGCCTGGGCGAGGGCGGGGGCGCCGTCCGTCTCGCCCCGGAGGGGCTCGGCGGGCGCGCCGTGCCCGTGCGGCCGATCCCCTCCCCGGCGCCCTTCCCTCCGCCGCTCGCCGTCGCCGCCTGGCTCGCGCTGCTGGCGGCCGCCCTCGCCGCCGCACCCGCGGTCGCGCCCGCCGCTGCCCTCGCCGGGGCGTGGCTTCCCCTCGTGGCGCCCTCGCCGGGGTGGACGGCGGTGTGGATCCTCGCCGCCGCCGCCGCCGTGACCCGCGCCGGCGCCCCGCTCCAGGCCAGGTGGCGCCGCACCCTGGCCGGACTCGGCCTCGCCGGTCTCGCGGCGCTGGCAGTGACCGCCCCGCGCGCGATCCCCGGGGGGCTCGTCCCGCGCTCCGCCCTCGCCCCCGGCCCCGGAGCGGCGGTGGCGGTGGCGGCGGGATGGCTGGCGTGGCTCGCCCTCGCCCGGCCCGCGGCGCCCCCGCTCGCGCGGCGCCTGGCGGTGGCGGCGGCGGGAGCGGTGGGGCTGGCCGCGCTGGAGACGGCGCGCCTGCTGGCACTGGTCGCGGCGCCGCTGCCCCCTCCCGGACCGCCGCTGCCCCGCCGCATCCCGGAGGCGGCAGAGCTGCTGCCCGTGCCGCGTTCACGGTGCCGCGTGGAGGACCTGGCGGTGGCGCTGGCGCGGCGCTCGGGGCTCCACCGGTGGCGGGCGCCGGTCACCCTCGTGGTCCGTGCCGCGGACGGCACCGAGGCGAGCCGGTGGGGGACGCTCCCGGTGCCCGACGAGGCGCGCCGGCTGCTCCGGCGGTGGCGCTGGGCCGGGTACGAGGTGGACATCGTCGGCGCCGCCGCCCCGTGGGGGTGGCTGCGCGACGCCACCCCGGACCCCGCCGGGGTGTGGACCGCGGTGCTCACCCGCACCGGGGCGGTGGAGGCGTCGCTGCACCCGGAGCTCGGCGGGATCTCCGCCGCCACCGCCGGAAGGCTCTACCACGACGGGGGCGGCTGGTGCTGGGTGCGCGTGGGCGGCCAGCCGAGGCCGGCGCGCGGCGAGGTGCGCGGCGAGCACCTCGTGCTCCAGGTGGCGCCGTTCCCCACCGCCCCCGAGTGGGCGCTCGCCCTGACCCTCTCGCTGCTGCTCGGGGCCGCCGCCGGTGCCGTGGCGTCGCCGCCCCGCCGGCTGGGGCTCTCCCTCGCCACCTTCGGCGGCCGCCTGCGCCTGGTGATCGCGGCCGGGGTCCTGGTTCCCCTCGTGATCCTCACGGCGGCGATGCAGGAAGGCCTCCGCGGCGAGGAGGCACGGCGCCGGCGGGAGCTGGGGATGCGCTCCCTCGCCGCCGTGCGATGGACCCTGGAGCATCTCGAGCCGCCGGTGTACCTCGACGACCGGCTGGCGCGTTCGCTCGCCGAGCCGGTGGGCGCCGAGGTCACGGTGTTCCGCGGCCTCGAGCCGGTGGCCGCCTCCCGTCGTGACCGCCTCGTCGCCGGCCTCGTGCCCGCGCGGCCGCTGGCGAGCGCCTGGGCGAACCACCTCCTCGGCCGGACGGAGGCGGCGGTGGCCCTGCGGCCCGGGGCCGTGGTGGCCTCCGCGCCGGTGCCGCTCGCCGGGGAGCGCGTGCTCCTGCAGGTGGTGGTCCCGGTGCCGCGCGGCGCCGGCCCGGGTCCGCCGGCGGCCGACTGGCAGCTCGCCGGCGCGGCGCTGGCGGCGCTGCTGGCGCTGGCGCTGGTGGGCCCGGTGGAGGCGCGGCTGGGCGCCTCCCTTCGCGAGCTCATCGCCGTGGCCCGGCGCGTCCAGTCCGGGGAGCCGCTGGGCCACCCGAGACGTCCGCCGGAGCGCGACCTGGCCGAGGTGCTGGACGCGGTGGTTCGGATGAGCGAGGAGGTACGTCGGCGCGAGGCGCGCCTGCGCGAGCAGGAGGAGCTCCTCCGCACCACCCTGGCCACGGTGGAGCCCGCGGTGCTCCTGCTCGGCGACGACGGCGAGGTCCGCCTGGCCAACCCCTCCGCGGAGCGGCTGCTCGCCCGCCACCGGGCGGAGGTGCTCGACGCGGTGGGCCGGGTCGCGCCCGGGCGCGGCGGCGCGGCCGTGGACGCGGTGCGGCCGCACCCGGGAAGCGACGTCACCTGGCGGGTGGCGGTGGCCCACGCCCGGCTGCCGGGCGGCGTCCCCGGGACGGTCGCGGTGATCGAGGACGTCACGGAGCTGGTGCGCGCCGACCGCCTGCGCCAGCTCACCCAGCTGGCGCGGATCGTGGCCCACGAGGTGAAGAACCCGCTCACGCCGATCCGGCTCTGGGTCCAGGAGATCGAGGCCTCCCTCGAGCGCGGGGAGGGCGAGCTGCGCGAGGCGGTGGCCGCCGCCTGCCGCGAGATCCGGGAGGCGGTGGAGCGCCTGCAGGCGACCTCGCAGGCGTTCTCCAACCTGGTGGCGCTGGAGCGGTGGGAGGCCCGGCCCGTGGACCTGGCCGAGCTCGCCGCCGGGGTCCTGGACGCGTTCCGGGTGGCGGAGCGCCGCGGCGTGCGGCTGCGCCTGGTGGCCGACGAGGGGTGCAGCGTCGTGGGGGATCCCACCTGGCTGGGGCGCGCCCTCAGCAACCTGGTCCGCAACAGCCTCGAGGCGGTGGGCGAGGGGGAGGGGGAGATCGCGGTGCGCCTCCAGCGGCGCGGCGACCGCGTGACCCTCGAGGTGGAGGACACCGGCGGCGGCGTCCCGGAGGACGGGCTCGAACGGCTGTTCGAGCCGCACTTCTCCACCACCTCCGGCGGCAGCGGCCTCGGCCTCGCGCTGGTGCGGATGGTGGCCTCCCGCCTCGGCGGCACCGTGGCGGCGAGGAACGGACCCCGTGGGCTGGTGGTCCGCCTCGAGCTGCCCGCCGCGTGAGCGGGCTGCGCTACGATGTCGGCATGAGGGCCGCCCGCGCCGCCATCCTCGTCGTCGCCGCGCTCGCCTGGGCGTGCGGGGGCACGGCGCCGCAGCGCCCCAGCCCCCGCTGGCCGGCGCGCACGCTGGCGGTCTGGGTGGGCGCCGGGGGGCTCGACGAGCTCACCCTGGGGGAGCTCCGCCACGCCGGGGTGGACCGGCTCGTGGCGCCGCTCGGGACCGTCACCCTCGCGGACGACGTCCCGGTCCTTCGCGGGGTCACGCCACCTCCCGTCCCCCCTGGCGCCCCGCTCGCGGTGGCGTTCCGGCTCGACGTCCCGGGCGGCGAGCTCGACCCGGATCTCGCCCCGGCCGTGTGGCGCGCGGTCTCCGACCAGGCCGCGGCGGTGGGCCGGCCGCAGCAGGTCGTGGTGGATCTCGCCCGGATCGCGGAGGGGACCGACGCGTTCCTCCAGCGCCTCGCGGCCGCCGCGGGCGTCCCCATCGTCCCGGCGGTGGCGCCGGGCCAGCTGGCGGATCCCCGCCTCCCCGCGGTGGCGAGGGGGTGCGGGCGGGTGCTGGTGGTGGCCGCCGGCGACGTGCCGGCGTGGCGGCCCGGCGAGGAGGCGCTGCCGCCGCCGTGGGACGTGGCGCTCGAACCGCTGGCGGCCGCCGGGGTGCCGTGGCGGCTCGGGGTCGTGCTGCGCCCGCGCACCGACCCCTCCCTCGAGGTGTGGGGCGAGGACCTCGACCCCCTCACCGAGCCGGAGGTCGCCGAGGTGCTCACCCGGTCGCCGCTGGACCGGAGCTTCCGCCTGCGGCGGGCGGTGCGCTGGTCGGGGCGCGACTGGAAGGCCGGGACCACCGTGGCGATCTCCTGGCTGGACACCGCGGAGCTCGACGCGGCGCTGGGCCGGGCGGAGCGGGTGGTCGTGCCGCCGCTCGACGGCTGGGACCTCCTCTGGCTGCCGCCGCCGGCGCCGGCGCTCGGGATCTCGCGCGAGGCGCTGGTGGCGTACCTGCGGGGGGACGGGCCGGGGCCGCGGCCTGCGGTGCGGGTGGAGCGGTCCGGGCTCACCGTGCGGGTCACGCTCGCCAACCCGACGCCGTTCCCCACCGCCGTCTCGCGCTTCGGCAACTGGGTGGAGCTCGCCGCCCCGCGCGGCCTGGTGGCGGAGAACCGCGGCGCCTTCGACGCCATCGTCCTCGGCCGGCGCGACGGCGACACGTTCCGGCGGGACACCGGTGACCGGATCGACGCCGTGCGCCTCCACGAGCTCTACCTCGCGCCCGGCGAGGAGGTGACCTCGGGGACGCTCCGCCTCCGCTCCCGGCGCGACACCGTGCGGGTCCGCTGGCACCTGGTGCTGGGCGACGGCCGCGAGCTCCGGGGCGGCGGCTGAGCCGCCACCCGGCCGGCGCTCAGCGCCTCTCGAGCGCCCAGGCCCGGATCGGGCGGCCCGCCTCGCGGTACTTGCGCTCGAACCCGGTCTCGGGAAGCCCCGCGAAGGCGGCCTCGGGGTCCACCGCCTCGAGCCCCGGCGTCCCCCGCAGCACCTCCTCGATCACCTCGCCGTACCCGGGGTGGTCGGTCTTGACCAGCAGCCGCCCACCCGGCACCAGCACCTCGGCCATCCGGGCCACGTGCTCCGGCTTGAACAGCCGCCGCTTGTGGTGGCGCTTCTTGGGCCACGGGTCCGGGAACAGCACGTAGAGCACGTCCACCGAGGCGTCGGGCAGGAGCCGGAACAGGAGATCCTCCGCGGTGGTGTGGAGCATGCGGACGTTGGCGAGACCGCGCCTCGCCGCCCGCTCGCACACCAGCCGGTAGTACGTGCCCGCCCGCTCCACGCCCAGGAGATCGATCCCGGGCCGCGCCTCGGCCAGCTCCAGGAGGAAGCGCCCCTTGCCGGCGCCGATGTCCACGTGCACCTCCCCCCGCCGGCCGAAGATCTCCTCCCAGCGGAGCGGGACCGACACCGCGTCGAGGTCGATCGCGATCATTCGGAGTCCAGCACCTCGTCCGGGTCCTCGTCGCCGAACACGATGCCGAGACGCCGCGCCGCGCGCACCTCCTGCCCCTCGGGATCCACCCGCTTCAGCCGGTTGATCGCGGCCTCGATGGGCACCGGCACCACCTGCTCCCCCTTGAGCGCCACCATGTGCCCGAACCGCCCGGCCACCACCAGCTCCATCGCCGCGCAGCCGAACTTGGTGGCGAGGATCCGGTCCTCGGCGCAGGGCGTACCGCCCCGCTGGATGTGGCCGAGCACCGTCACCCGCACCTCGAGGCCGGTCCTCTCCTGGAGCTTCGGCGCGAGGCGGTAGGAGACCCCACCGAGCCGCTTCCACCCGGTGGTGGGGTCCACCGCCTGGAACACCTGCTCACCGTCCCGGGGCCTCGCCCCCTCCGCCACCACCACGATGGAGAACGCCGAGCCGCGGTTCTGGCGCGCCCACACCTTGGCCACCACCGGCTCGAGATCGAAGGGGATCTCGGGGATCAGGATCACGTCCGCCCCGCCCGCGAGACCCGAGTGGAGCGCAATCCACCCCGCATCGCGCCCCATCACCTCCAGCATCATGATCCGGTGGTGACTCTCGGCGGTGGTGTGCAGCCGGTCCAGCGCGTCGGTGGCCACCTCCACCGCGGTGGCGAACCCGAACGTCCGGTCGGTGGCCTCGAGGTCGTTGTCGATGGTCTTGGGAACCCCCACCACTGGAATCCCGTGCTGCTGCATCAGCGCGTTGGCGATGGTGAGCGACCCGTCGCCCCCGATCACCACCAGCGCGTCGAGCCCCAGCCGCTCGAAGTTCTCCCTGGCGATGCCCGAGGCGTCCACCACCCGCTCGGTGCCGTCCTTGAGGCGCTCCACGTACCGGAACGGGTTCCCGCGGTTGGTGGTGCCCAGGATCGTCCCCCCCTTGGGCAGGATCCCGCGGACGTCGGCGAGCTCCAGCTCCCGAACGTGGTTCTCCACCAGGCCGCTGAACCCGTCCAGGATCCCGAACACCCGCAGCCGGTGCTCGAGGATCGCGGACTTGGCCACCGCCCGGATCACCGCGTTGAGGCCGGGGGCGTCGCCCCCGCCGGTGAGGATTCCGATCCGGCGAACCTCAGCCATGGCCGCCCTCCCCCTCCTCGAGCCCGAGGTGGTTCATGCGGATCCCGAGCTCGCGCGCGAACTCCAGGACCCGCTCGTCGCGGTAGAACTCGCCGTAGTGGATCGCCACGATCCCGGCGTTGACGATGAGCTTGAAGCACGCGAAGCACGGCGATGCGGTGACGTAGATCTCCGCACCCTCGATCCGGATCCCGTGCCGCGCCGCCTGGACGATGGCGTTGGCCTCCGCGTGCACCGTGCGCACGCAGTGGCCGCTCTCCATCAGACACCCCACCTCGTCGCAGTGCGGCGCCCCCCGGAGCGACCCGTTGTAGCCGGTGGAGAGCACCGTCCGGTCGCGCACGATCACCGCGCCCACGTGCTTGCGCGGGCAGGTGGAGCGGGTGGCCGCCTGGATCGCCAGGTTCATGAAGTAGCGATCCCAGCTCACCCGCGCCACGCCGCCTCCCTCAGACCAGCTCGGCGGTGGGGAAGAAGAACGCGATCTCCCTGGCCGCGTTCTCGGGCGAGTCCGAGCCGTGGATCGCGTTGCGCTCGATGGACTCCCCGTAGAGCGCCCGGATCGTGCCCTCCGCCGCCTCCGCCGGGTTCGTCGCTCCCATCACCTCGCGCAGGTACGCCACCGCGTTCTCCCGCTCGAGCACCATGGGCCACACCGGACCCGAGGTCATGTACGCCACCAGGTCGTCGTAGAACGGGCGCTCCCGGTGCACCGCGTAGAACTCCCGCGCCTGGGCCTCGGAGAGACGCGTCATCCTCGCCGCCACGATCCGGAACCCCTCCCGCTCCAGGTGGGCGATGATCGCGCCAACGTTGCCCTTCTCCACGGAGTCCGGCTTGATGATGGTCAGCGTCCGCTCGGTCATGTCCCCTCCAGACGGTCACATCGTACCCCTCCCGGGGCCGGGGGCGCATGATACACGCCG
>CAYTTB010000045.1:0-4829 GCA_964440565.1 uncultured Thermoanaerobaculia bacterium | reverse complement strand
CCGTGGACCCCGCCGGTGCGCGGCAGGAGGTGGTGACGGCGGCCGGGCAGACCGCACGCCGCTCCGCCATCGGCCGCCCGGGGCCGCGGTCCCCGGCGGCCGATGGCGTACACTCCGCCCGTGGACCGCGTTCGGGCCCTGCGCGAGGCGCTGGGGGAGCGCATCCTGCTGCTCGACGGCGCCACCGGCACCGCGCTCGAGGCGATGGGCCTCGGGCCGGAGGCGTACGGCGGCGAGACGCTCGAGGGCTGCCACGAGGCGCTGGTGCTCCACGCCCCGGAGGCGGTCCGCACTCTGCACCGGCTGTACCTCGAGGCCGGGGCCGACATCGTGGAGACCGACACCTTCGGCGCCACGCCGGTGGTCCTCGCCGAGTACGGGCTCGCCGACCGCGCGCGCGAGATCGCCCGTCGCGCCGCCCGGCTCGCGCGCGAGGCGGCGGAGGCGGCCTCGACGCCCGAGCGCCCCCGCTGGGTGGCGGGCTCCATCGGCCCGACGACCCGCAGCCTGACGCTCGCCGGCGGCATCGGCTTCGGCGAGCTGGTCGAGGCGTACCGGGTCGAGGTGGAGGGGCTGGCGGACGGTGGGGTGGACGTCCTCCTGATCGAGACCGCCCAGGACCCCCTCAACATGAAGGCGGCGCTCGTCGCCTGCCGGGAGGCCGCGCCGGGGATCCCCGTGGCCGTCTCGGCGACGCTGGAGGCCGGCGGCACCACCCTCGGCGGCCAGACCATCGAGGCGGTGGCGGTGACGGTGGCGCCGTACGAGCCGCTCTGGGTGGGGATCAACTGCTCCACCGGCCCCGGACCGATGCGCGAGCACGTGCGCGCGCTGGCGGCGCTCACCGCGAGCTTCGTCGCGGTGGTGCCCAACGCCGGCATGCCGGACGCCGCCGGCCGCTACCGGGAGGGCCCGGAGGAGGTCGCGCGCGTGCTCGGCGAGTTCGCCGCCGCCGGCTGGGTCAACCTGCTGGGCGGCTGCTGCGGCACGACTCCGGAGCACATCCGCGCCCTGCGCGCCGTGGCCGACGCGCACCCGCCCCGCCGCCCGCCGGCCGCGGATCGCTGCTGGATCGCGGGTGGGGTGGCCGTGCGCCTCCGCCAGGAGCGGCCGCCCCTGCTCGTGGGCGAGCGCACCAACGTCCTGGGGTCGCGCCGGTTCCGCGAGGCGGTGGAGGCCGGGCGGTGGGCGGAGGCGGCGGAGATCGGCCGCGCCCAGGTGCGGCGCGGCGCGCAGGCGCTGGACGTGTGCGTGGCCGCGCCCGGCGCCGACGAGGCCGCCCGGCTGACGGCGGTGGTGCGCGAGCTGCGCCGGGTCGTCCGGGTGCCGCTGGTGCTCGACACCACCGATC
This sequence comes from uncultured Thermoanaerobaculia bacterium, assembly GCA_964440565.1. Classification (GTDB taxonomy): domain Bacteria; phylum Acidobacteriota; class Thermoanaerobaculia; order Thermoanaerobaculales; family Sulfomarinibacteraceae; genus CAYTTB01. The sequence goes on along the minus strand of CAYTTB010000045.1, from coordinate 3,478 downwards.
CGGACGCGATGGAGGCGGCGTTGGAGCTGGTCCCCGGCCGGCCGATCCTCAACTCCGTCAACCTCGAGGACGGGGGCGAGCGGCTCGACCGGGTGGCCACGCTCGCCCGCCGGTTCGGGTGCGCGGTGGTGGCGGGGTGCATCGACGAGCACCCCACCGACGGGATGGCGCGCACCGCCGCACGCAAGCTCGAGGTGGCGACGCGCCTGGTGGAGCGGCTGGAGCGGCACGGGCTGTCCCGGGGCGAGATCCTGGTGGACCCGCTGGTGTTTCCCGCCGCCAGCGGCGACCCCAGGTTCGCCGGGGCGGCGCGGGAGACCGTCGAGGGGGTGCGGCGGATCCGGAGGGAGCTCCCCGGGGTCCTCACCCTGGCCGGCGTCTCCAACGTCTCCTTCGGCCTGCCGCCGGCGGCGCGGAAGGTGGTCAACGCGGTGTTCCTCCACCACCTGGTGGAGGCGGGGCTCGACGCCGCCATCGTCAACACCCAGGCGCTGGCGCGGCTGCCCGCCCTCGACCCCGAGGAGATCCGCCTCGCCGAGGCGGTGCTGTTCGAGGGGGACCCGGCCGCCGTGGAGGCCCTCGCGGAGCGGTTCCGGGGCCGCCGCGAGCGCCGCGGGGGGGAGCTCGCGGCGCTCCCGCCCGAGGAGCGCCTGCGGCGGATGGTGGTGGAGGGGGTGCGCACCGGCCTCGAGACGACGGTGGCCGAGCTGCTCGAGCGGATGGGGCCGCTCGAGATCGTCGAGGGGCCGCTGATGGCGGGGATGGACGAGGTGGGCCGCCTCTTCGGCGAGGGGAAGCTCATCGTCGCCGAGGTGCTGGTCTCGGCCGAGGTGATGCAGGCGGCGGTGCGGCTGCTGCGTCCGCACCTGGCGCCCGGGGAGAGCGCCGTTCGCGGCTCGATCCTGCTCGCCACCGTGCGCGGCGACGTCCACGACATCGGCAAGAACCTGGTGGGGATGGTGTTCGAGGCCGGCGGCTGGCGGGTGGTGGACCTCGGGGTGCAGGTCCCCTCGGAGCGGATCGTCGCCGCGTGGCGGCGCGAGCGCACCGATCTCGTCGGCCTCTCCGGGCTCCTCGTCCGCTCGGCGCGGCAGATGGCGGCCACCGTGGCCGATCTCGCCGCGGAGGGCGTGCGCGTACCCGTGCTCGTGGGCGGGGCCGCCCTGAACCCCCGCTTCGTGCGCGAGCGGATCGCCCCCGCCCACGCGGCGCCGGTGCGCTACGCGCGCGACGCGATGGAGGGGCTCCGGCTCGCGGAGGCGCTACTTTCCGGCCGCGACGCCGGCACCTCCGCGCCGCCCGCGGCGCCCGCGGCCACCCCCTCGCCCCACCCCGCTCCCCACCGGGCGCCGGAGCCGCCCACCCCCCTGCCCCCGGAGGCGCTGCCGCGGCCGCCCGACCTCGAGCGCCACGTGGTGGACCCGATCCCCCTCGACGAGGTGCTGCCCCTGCTCGATCTGCAGGCGCTCCTCGGCCGCCACCTCGGTCTCCGCGGCCCCGTGCGGCGGCTGCTCGAGCGCGGCGACGCCAGGGCCGCCGAGCTCGCAGCCCGGGTCGAGACGCTGAGCGACGAGGCCGCCGCCCGCGGGTGGCTCGCGCCCGCGGGCATCTTCCGGTTCCTGCGCGCGTGGTCGGAGGGCGAGGCGGCGGTGCTCGCCGACGCCGACGGCCGCGAGCTCGCGCGCCTCGCCCTGCCCGCGCGGCCGTCCCGGCCGTCCGCCGCGGGCTGGATCCACCCCGACCCGTCGGCCGGTGACAGCGTGGCGCTCCTCGTGGTTACGGCCGGAGCGGCCTACCGCGACGCCGCCCGCCGCCTGCGGGAGGCCGGCCGGCTGCTGGACGCCTTCGCCCTCGAGGCGCTCGCCCTGGAGACCGCCGAGGCCGCCGCCGAGTGGCTCCACCGCCGGATCCGCTCCCTGTGGGGGATCCCGGACCCCGCGGGTCTCGGCCCCCGCGACCTCCGCCGCGGCCGCTACCGCGGGATCCGCCTCTCGCCCGGCTACCCGGCCCTGCCCGACCTCGAGGTCCAGCGGGCGATCTTCCAGCTCCTCGAGCCCGCCGCCATCGGCGTGCTCCTCACCGATGGCCTGATGATGGACCCCGAGGCCTCCGTCTCCGCCCTCGTCCTCCACCACCCCGGGGCGCGGTACTGACGCCTCCGGAGGCTGCCGGCGCCGCGCAGCCGGCAGGCACCAGCGCCCCCAACGCCCGGTGCGGGCCGAAGCCCGCGCCCCCCGGAACCGCAGCCCGGCCCGCGCCCGGTGCGCTGCGAGGCCCGACGGCAGCGGGTGAGGGGCGCAGGTGCCGCAGGGCCGGCATACGGCACCGTTGACGTGAGGCAGCGAGCCGCGGAGCGGCTCGCGTCGCCGAACGTCATCCCGAGGGCAGGCCCGAGGGATCCCACCCACGGGAAGGACGCCCCGGCCCGGCGGAGGCGGTGCGACTTGACGGATCGCGGCGGGAGCGCTACCTAGATTCAGTGGCGACGACGCCGGAAAGGAGGATCTTGCCCATGCGGAATCGGATCACCTTCCTGTCCTCCGCGGCCCTGGCCGCGGCGCTGATCGCGGGCCCGGCGGCCGCGCAGATGGCGATGTCGGTGCACATCGTTCCCGTCGTGGTGAAGGCGAGCGGCTACGCCGGGACCGACTGGCGCAGCGACCTGGCCATCTCCAACCTGGGCGACGCCGCGGTGACGGTGGGGCTCGCGTACTTCCCCGAGAAGCGGGACAACACGTGGGACATGACCTTCCCCGTCACGGTGAACATCGGCGCCAGGGGCACGCTGGCGGTGCAGGACGTGATCGGGAGCCTCTTCCCGAGCTACGGCTCGAGCACCAAGGGCGCGCTGCTGGTGATGGTGGAGAACTCGGGCGGCGGCACGGAGTCCCCGCGCCTCGCCGTCACCTCGCGCGCCTACAACGCGGCGGACCCCGAGCGGACCTACGGCCAGACCGTCCCCTCGACCCAGCTCGGCATCGTCTCGGGCGAGGGCGTGGCGGTGATGACCGGCGTGCGGCAGGACGACCGGTTCCGCACCAACATCGGGGTCGTGAACCTCTCCGTGGCGATGCTCCCCACCCCGCACTTCCCGCGGCTCAAGGCCAGGATCACCGTCTACGACGGCGACGGCTCGGTGGTCTTCGACGGGGTGAAGGAGATCGAGAGCCTCTCGCTGCGCCAGTGGAACCTCGAGAAGGACCTCGGTGTCACGAACCTCACCGCGGGACGGGTCGAGGTGAGGGTGGACCCCTCCACCGAGGGGTACGACCCGTGCGGGGTGAGCTACGGGTTCATGGGCACGGCCGCCGCGCCGGCGCTGCTCGCCTACTACTCGAAGGTGGACAACGCCACCGGCGACGCCGAGTTCGGCATCGGCCAGGTGGACTGGTCCCAGCACAGCGTGGACTGCGGGGAGTCGCCCACCGACAGCTGCGGCTCCTCGAGCGGCAGCTGAGGGAGCCGCTTCCCGCGCCGC
>CAYTTB010000044.1:4048-25828 GCA_964440565.1 uncultured Thermoanaerobaculia bacterium | reverse complement strand
CGGGACCGCGTCCGCACCCGGAGGCGGGGCCGCGACCGCGACCTGGCACCGGCGTGGCGCGGGTGGCGGGCCCCACGGCTGTGGCGAGCGTGCGGGCCCCGTGGGGGGTCGCGCGGCGCCCGGCGCCGGTTCGCGGCGGGATCGCGGATGCGGCCGCCGTCGCGGATCGGGATCCGGTCGCCGATGCGGCCGCGGCCCCGGCCGCGGTGGCGACGGTGGCGTGGTCGGTGGCTCCCGCGGGCGGCGGCCTCACAGCCCCCGGGTGACGGAGGAGAACGCCCGCCACCCCTCCGCCACGAGGTCGGGCGGGATCCCGAGCCCGGCGGCGAGGCCGGAGACCAGCGACCAGAAGGCGTGGGCCACGGGGTCCACGAACCAGAACAGGGCGAGGATCACCCAGATGGACCAGCGGCCGAACCGCCGGGCGCGCAGCCGGATGCCGGGGCCCAGGTACGGCTCCAGGATGCCGAAGCCGTCGAACGGCGGAAAGGGAAGCAGGTTGAACAGCACCGCCATCACCTGGAGGTAGCCGAGGAAGGCGAGAGCGGCGGTGGCGGCCGTGGGCGGCAGCGAGCGCACCGCGAGGCCGATGACGGCGGCGAGCGCGAGGTTGGCGGCCGGGCCCGCGGCCGACACCGCGGCCTCCCAGCCGCGGCCGCGCAGCCGGTGGCGCTCGATGTATACCGCGCCCCCGGGGAGGGCGATCCCGCCCAGGATCAGGAACACGACCGGGACGATCAGGGAGTGGACGGGGTCCGCGTACCGGAGCGGGTTGAAGTCGAGGTACCCCTTGTCGCGCACCGAGGTGTCGCCTCCCGCGTAGGCCACGCGGGCGTGGGCGAACTCGTGCAGGCAGAGGGAGAAGATCCAGCCCGCGAGGACGAAGAGGAAGGTCACGCGCGCTCCCCGCCCCCGAACCGCTCCTCCACGTAGCGGTCGAGGATCTCGAGAAACGCCACGGCGAGCTCCTCGGCGCTGCCCCGGAGGGTGGCGCGCCGCTCGCCCCCGACGTAGACCGGTGCCCTCGGTTCCTCGCCGGTGCCGGGCAGGGAGATCCCCACGTCGGCCGCGCGCGACTCCCCGGGCCCGTTGACCACGCACCCCATCACCGCCACGGTGAGCTCCTCCACGCCCGGGAACCGCTCGCGCCACTCCGGGAGCCGCTCCCGCAGGTGTCGCTCCACCCGCTGGGCGAGCTCGCGGAAGGTCGTGGAGGTGGTGCGGCCGCACCCCGGACAGGCGGTGACGGAGGGCGCGAAGGAGCGGATCCCGAGCGCCTGGAGGATGTCGCACGCCGCGTACACCTCCTCCCGGCGGTCGCCACCGGGGGCGGGGGTGAGGGAGACGCGGACGGTGTCGCCGATCCCCTCCTCGAGCAGCACCGCCATGGCGGCGGTGGACCACACCAGACCCTTGCGCCCCATCCCGGCCTCGGTGAGGCCGAGGTGCAGCGGCTGACGGGTGCGGCGGGCGAGCTCGCGGTAGACCCGGATCAGCTGGGGCGGCTCGGACAGCTTGCACGAGATCACGATGCGGTCCTCGCCGAGGCCGAGCTCCAGCGCCCGCTCGGTGGAGGCGAGCGCCGAGATCAGCATGCACTCCTCGAGGATCTCCTGCGAGCTCCGGCCGAGGTCGCGCCCGGCGTTCTCCCGCATCTTCGCCTCCACGAGCTCGGGGTCCAGCGAGCCGACGTTGACCCCGATCCGGATCGCCTTGCCGAGATCCCGCGCGATGCGGCAGATCGTGGCGAAGTTGTCCTCGCGGCGACGGCCGCGGCCGACGTTGCCGGGGTTGATGCGGTACTTGTCCAGGGTCCGGGCGCACTCCGGATGCTCCCGGAGCAGGGTGTGCCCGTTGTAGTGGAAGTCCCCCACCAGCGGCACGCCGCACCCCGCGTCGTCGAGGCGGCGCCGGATCTCGGGAACCGCGCGCGCCGCCGCCTCGGTGTTCACGGTCACCCGCACCAGCTCCGAGCCGGCCCGCGCGAGCTCGAGCGCCTGCCGCACGGTGGCCGCGACGTCGGCGGTGTCGGTGTCGGTCATGCTCTGCACCACGACCGGCGCGCCGCCGCCGATGAGGACGCGGCCCACGCGGACACGGTGGGTGCTCATGCGGTGCGGACGCTCCATCGTCGCCTCCACGGGCTGGAACCCGTCGCGTGCGGCGGGCATGCCCGGGCGGCAGTCTACCGCGGTCCCGGGCGGGTGCCCGGGTGCGATATCCTCGGCGGGTGCTGCTGACCACCGTCGTCGTCGCCATCGCCCTGGGGGTGGCGGCCCAGATCGTCGCGGACCGGTTCCAGCTCCCGGCGATCCTGCCGCTGCTCCTGCTCGGCATCCTGTGCGGGCCGGCGGGGCTCGCCTGGTTCCGCCCGGAGAGCCTCGGGCACGGCCTCGAGGTGCTGGTCCACCTGGGCGTCGCGGTGATCCTGTTCGAGGGCGGTCTCTCGCTGGACCCGCGCCGGCTGGCCGAGGTGGGACCCGTGGTGCGCAACCTGGTCACGGTGGGCGCCCTGGCCGGCGGTGCGGTGACCGCGTGGCTGGGGCACGCCGTGGCCGGGCTCGAGTGGCCGGTGGCGGTGCTGCTCGGGGCGATCCTCACGGTCACGGGACCCACCGTGGTGGTGCCGCTGCTGCACCACATGGTGGCGCCACGCCAGCTCAAGACCATCCTGGTGTCGGAGGGGCTGCTCATCGACCCGGTGGGCGCCGTGGCGGCCTACCTGGTCCTGCAGTGGGTGGAGAACGCCGGCGTCCCGCGGGGGCAGCTGCTCGGGCAGCTGGCACGCCTCGCCGCCACCGGCGCGGTGGTGGGGTTCGCCGCGGGTGCGGCGGCGCGGTTCGTCCTGCGCCGGCGGTGGATCGCGGGCGAGCTCCGGAACCTCTCGGTGCTGGCGCTGCTGATGGTGGCGTTCGCGGCCTCGGAGGCGCAGGCACCGCAGTCGGGGATCCTCGCGGCGGTGGTGATGGGTCTCACGGTGTCGGCGTCGGAGGTGCCGGACCTGGTCTCGCTCAAGGCGTTCAAGGGGCAGCTGACGACGCTGCTCATCTCGGTGCTGTTCGTCCTGCTCGCCGGGCAGCTGGACCTGGGCGAGGTGGCGGCGCTCGGGTGGCGGGGGCCGGCCGTCGCCGCGGGCCTGATCCTGCTCGCGCGTCCGGTCACCGCGGCGGTGTCCGCGTGGGGCGGCGGGATCGGATGGCGCGAACGGGTGGCCCTGGCGCTCACCGCGCCGCGCGGGATCGTGGCCGCCGCGGTGGCCTCGCTCTCCGCGCGTCAGCTGGCGGGCGCCGGGATCCCCGGCAGCGGCGCCCTCGAGGGGCTCGTGTACCTGACCATCCTGGCGACGGGCGGGTGGGCCACCGCGATGGCGGTGGTGCTCCCCCGGGTGCTCGGCTACACCAGCGACCCGGCGCGCCGCCGGATCGTGCTCGTGGGGGCCAACGCGCTGGCGGAGGCCCTGACCCGGGCCCTGGCCGGGGTCGGGAGGACCCTCGTCGTCGTGGACGGCACCTCGTGGCGGCTGGACCCGTTCCGCGAGGCGGGGCTCACGGTGGTCTGCGGGGACGCCCGCGAGGCGATCACCTTCGAGGAGGCCGGGGTCGAACGGGACAGCACGGTGGTGGCGCTCACCACCAACGACGAGCTCAACCTCATCGTGGCGGAGGAGGTGCGGGCGGAGTTCGGGGTGGACCACCCGGTGGTGGCGCTGCAGCGGCCCCCCGAGGATCTGGGCCGGCGGTCGCGCGCCTGGCTCGACCTCCTCGGCGGTCGGGCCGTGCCCGTCCCGGCGTGGATCCGGCGTCTCGACCGGGGAGAGGCACGGGTGGTCACCGTCCGGGTCGGGAACCCGGATGTCGCGGCGGCTCTCCGGGAGGTGTTGCGCGAGGAGCCGGAGGGGATCGTCCCGCTCTTCCGGATCGTGGAGGGCGACGTGCGGTTCGACGTGCGCGAGCTCGAGGGGGAGGTCGCCCTGCTCGTCGCCGCGGGCCGCCCGGCGGAGCTGGTGGAGCCGCTCGCCGCCGGGAAGGGGGAGGGCGGTGATGCCGCCGGGGGCTGAACCGCTGGTGGTGGAGGTGCGGCGCGGGGGACGGATCCTCCGCGCCGAGGTGAGCCGCCAGGGCCGGGACCTCGTCGTCGCCGTGGGTGGCGGCGAGCGGCCCCACGTGGGGTGCGTCGTCCTCGCCCGGCCGCGTCCCTCCACCGCCGACCCTGGCCGGACCTCGGCGACGGTCTCGGTGCTCGCCATCCCGCCCCACAAGGAGGAGGCGATCGCGCGGCCGCTGGCCGAGGCCCTCGCCGTGGCCACCGGTGGGACGGTGGTGGTGAGCGCCGGCGTGCACGAGGAGGGGCTCGACGCCGGGGGCGTGGCGGCGTGGCTCCGGCTCGCGCGCGAGCTCGAGCGGCGACTGCTCGAGGCGCTCCGGCGCGCGCCGTAGGCCCGCGGCGGGCTCAGGCGAGCTCGGCCAGCACGCGCGCGGTGTGCTCGCCGAGCCGGGGAGCGGGTCCGCGCTCCGGTCCGGCGAGGGATGGGTGAAGGGGCCCCGGCAGTCCCCGGTCGTCGGAGAGCCCCAGCCGGCGCCAGTGGGCCGCCGCCTCGTCCGAGTCCGGCTCGTTGACCGGGGCGAGCGGGAGCTCGCGCCGGGCGGCGAGCTCGAGCCAGTGGGCGAGGGGGCACCCGGCGAACCGCGCCTCGAGCTCCCGCACCGCCGCCTCGGCCTCGGGGCCCTCGCCGAAGGCGGCCGCGGCCGCCTCTCCGGACAGCCCCAGCGCCTCCACCAGCGCGGCCCAGAACTTGGGCTCGAGAGCGGCCACCGCGACGCGCCGGCCGTCGGCGGTGCGGTACGTCCGGTAGCACGGGAGCCTTCCGGAGAGGAGGGTCGCCGCGACCCCGGCGCCGCCGCCGGCGCGCTCGGCCAGGGTCCAGGCGAGGAACGGGAGCGGACCCGTGGCCAGCGGCTGCTCGAGGTCCGCGCCCGCTCCCGTGCGCTCGCGGGCGAGCAGGGCGGCGAGCACGGCCGTGGCGGCGAGCAGGCCCGTGGCCACGTCGGCGAGCGGGATCCGGGGCAGAGGCTCGCCACCCATCGCCGCCAGGGCGCCGCTGGCCGCGACCAGGTCGAGGTCGTGGGCCGGGCGGTCGCGGAGCGGGCTGGCGGAGGGGTAGCCGGGAAGCGAACACCACACGAGCCCGGGGTTCCGGCGGCGGATCCGGGCCCGGTCCATCCCCCACGACTCGAGCCTTCCGGGCCGGAAACTCTCCACCAGGACGTCGGCGTGGAGGGCGAGGCGCTCCAGGGTCGCGATCCCCTCGGCGGTGGAGAGGTCCAGGACGACCGACTCGGCCCCGGCGTAGCACCACGCGAACCCGGCTCCCGCCACCTCGAGCAGCGGCGGCGCGTGCCGGAACGGATCGCCCCCCGGAGGCTCCACCTTGATCAGGCGGGCGCCGAGGTCGAGGAGCTGCCGGGCCAGCACGGCGCCCGGGAGCATCCGGGTCAGGTCCAGGACCACGGTGCCGGCGAGCGGTGCCTCGGCCAACGGTACCTCCGCCGGCAGGATAGCTCAGGCCGGTGGCGCCGGCGGCGGCCCCTCCGGGGCGGGCCCGAGCGCGGGCGGAGGTGCCCCCTCGGGCCCGGTGCCCGCGGCGGCGGCGAAGACGTCGAAGCCCGGGTGGAGCTGGGCCAGGAACTCGGGGCCCAGCGCGCGGTAGGTGACCCAGATGGGGAGCGTGAGCACGGTCCCCAGGTACGGGATGGCGAGGAGCAGCAGCCCGACGCAGCAGGTGAGGAGCCCGAGGACCACGACCGTGATCATCACCGCCAGGGTCAGGCCGATCACGAAGAGGACGTAGGCGACGAACGCCCACGGGTACGCCCAGATCCAGCGGAGGAGGACGCGCCACGCGTCCAGCGCACCGATCCTGAACCGGTACATGATGGGCACCGCGAAGTTCTCGGTGAGGAGGGCGACGAGGGCGAAGACGACCACGATGCCGGCCACCAGGACCGCGCTGGCGAGGAGGACGGGCGGGAGCGCGGTGCCCGTCCGGCCGAGGCCCTCGGTGACCAGGGCGATTCCGAGGATGCCCCCGGCGACCAGCAGCAGGCCGGCGACGAGGGCGAGCCGGAACAGGAAGAGGGAGTCGCCCTCGCGGCGGTACTCCCGCCAGGGCACCGCGATCTCGGCCCGGTCGTGCACGACATCGTGGAGGAAGACGAACTTGCCCCGCGAGCTCAGCCACAGGAGGAGCACCGCCAGCGCGACCGCGAAGAGACCGATCCCCGCGAGCAGCGGCCACGGCAGGATCCGCGTCACCTGCCGCACGGCCGCTCCGAGGCTGTCCGTACCGGCGGGCAGGCCGTGGTCGCCGCGGTAGGAGAACGTGGTGCCGCCTCCTCCGGCGAGGTTGGCGAGCCAGGCGGCGAACCCGATCCCCAGCCACGTGCCGAGGTCGAAGGGCGTGAACAGGATGAGCCGGGCGCGTGCCCACGCCCGCTCCAGCGGCCGGAGGTACTCGACCCGCGGCGGAGACCCCCCAGGAACAGCCATCGGGGACGTATACGTCGCGGATGGCGGAGGGTTGCAGCGGTGTGGGAGAGCGGGGCCGGTGCGGTGGTGCGCTGCCGGCTCGGTGCGGGGTCTGCTAAGGTCGGGCGAGCGCACCGCGCGGAGGGCACCATGCGACGCAGGCTGCTCGGAACGCTGGTCCTGACGGTGGGAGTGTGCGCGGCGGCGGCCGGCACGGTGCCGTCGCCCGAGGAGTTCCTCGGCCACCGGATCGGCGAGGACCGGTACCTCGCCCCGTGGCCGAAGGTGGTGGCCTACCTGGAGCGCGTGGCCGCCGCCTCCGACCGGGTGACGATCGAGAGCGCCGGCACCTCGACGCTGGGCAACGACATCCCGCTGGTCGTGGTCTCCTCGCCCGCGAACCTGGCCCGGGCGGGGCGGCTGCGGGAGATCGCGCGCCGTCTCGCCGACCCGCGCGGCCTCGCGCCGGGGGAGCTCGACGCCCTGGTGGAGGAGGGGCGCGCCATCGTGCTGGTCACCTGCACCATCCACTCCACCGAGGTGGGCTCCACGCAGATGGCGATGGAGCTGGTGCACGAGCTGGCGACCCGCGACGATCCCGCGGCGCTCCGGTGGCTGGACGAGGTGGTGCTCCTGCTCATGCCCTCCATCAACCCCGACGGCCAGCTGATGGTGGTGGACTGGTACCGCCGCTGGCTGGGGACCGAGTGGGAGGGTGCCCCCATGCCGTGGCTGTACCACCACTACGTGGGCCACGACGACAACCGCGACTTCTACATGCTCACCCAGCCCGAGACGCGGGCGGTGAACCGGGTGCTCTACCACCGCTGGTTCCCGCAGGTGTACCTCGACGAGCACCAGATGGGTGCCACCGGCCCGCGCATGTTCGTGCCGCCCCAGACCGACCCGCTGGCACCCGAGGTCCACCCGCTGATCTTCCGCACCGCGGATCTCCTCGGCACGCTCATGGCCTTCCGCCTCGAGGAGGCGGGCAAGACCGGGGTGGGCTCCAACATGATCTTCGACGCCTACTGGCCCGGCGGCACCCGCAACACCGCCTGGTGGAAGAACGTGGTGGGCCTCCTCACCGAGGTCGCGTCGGTGAACGTGGCGTCCCCCGTGTACGTGGACCCGGGCGAGCTCGCCGGGGGGGCGAAGGGGTTCCCCGAGTACGCCCGCCGGGCCAACTTCCCCTCACCGTGGCCGGGCGGCTGGTGGCGCCTGCGCGAAATCGTGGAATACGAGCTGGTGGCCACCCGCGCGCTGCTCGAGGGGGTGGCCGCCCACCGCCGCGAGGTGCTGCGGAACATGGCGCGGATGGCGCGGGACGCGGTGGCCGCCGGACGCCGCGAGCCGCCGTTCGCCTTCCTGATCCCGCCCGACCAGCACGACCCGGTGGCGGCGGGTCGCCTCGTGGACCTCCTGGTGGAGCACGGCGTCGAGGTTCGCCGGGCCACGGCGCGGTTCGCGGTGGGGCGGGTCGGCTACCCCGTGGGCACGTACGTGGTCCCGGCGGCGCAGCCGTACCGCGGGTTCCTGCTCACCATGCTGCGGCCGCAGCGGTACCCCCGCGTCCGGGCGTACCCGGGAGGGCCGGCGCTGCCCCCGTACGACGCCACCCACTGGTCGCTGCCCATCTCCATGGGCGTGTCGGTGGAGGTGGCCGGCGTCCGGTTCGACGCGCGCACGGAACGTGTCCCGGGCGCGGTGTGGCCGGAGCCGGAGGTCGCCGCGGCGGCCGGCGGCTGGACGCTCGACCCGGCGGCCGACTCGCTGCCCGCGGCCGTCAACGAGCTGCTCGGCGAGGGCGTGCGCCTCTACCGGCTCGCCCGGGCGGGCGGGGCCGTGTGGATCCCGCCGGAGGCGGCGAGCCCCCGCCGCCTGGCCGCGCTCGCCCGCCGCCACCACCTCGCGCCCCGGCCGCTCCCGGAGCCGCCGCGGGGTGCGGCGCTGCGCCTCGCGGCGCCCCGGGTGGGCCTGTACCGCCCGTGGATGGCCTCGATGGACGAGGGATGGACACGGTTCCTCCTCGAGCGGTACGGGTTCCATCTCGAGGGCCTCGAGAACCCCGCCATGCGCGACGGCCGCTACGCGGGTTCCATCGACGTCCTGATCCTCCCGGACATCGCCCCCGCCATCGTCCGCGACGGCCGCCCGGGGCCGGACCGGCGGCAGCGGTGGCGGCCACTGCCTCCCGGGTACCAGGGGGGGATCGGGACCCGGGGCGGCGAGGCGCTCGCCCGGTGGGTGCGCGGCGGCGGGACCGTGGTGGCGCTCAACCGCTCCTCGCGCTACCTGATCGAGCTGCTGGAGCTGCCGGTGCGCGACGTGGTCGAGGAGGCCGAGGGGTTCCGCTGCCCGGGCTCCATGCTGCGGGTGCGGTGGGAGGCGGCGAGCCCCCTGGCGTGGGGGGTGGCCCCCGGCACGCCGGTGTTCTTCGCGAGCTCGCCGGCGTTCGCCACCCGCCCGCCCGACCCGAGGTTCCGCCGCCGGGTCGTGGCCCGCTACCCCGAGGACCCGCGGGACCTCCTGGTCAGCGGCGACCTCGAGGGCGGGGAGCGGCTGGCGCGGCGGGCGGCGCTGGTGGAGCTGCGGGTGGGGAGGGGGCGGGTGGTGCTGTTCGGGTTCCGGCCCCAGTACCGGGCCCAGACCCACGCCACGTTCAAGCCGCTGTGGAACGCGCTTTACCTGGCCGCGGCCGAGCCGGTGACGCTGCCGGAGGCGTCACGATGAGGCGGGCCGCGACGCTGGCGCTGGCCGTGGCCGTTGCGGTCCCCGCGGCCGGCGGCGGGAGGCCGCGCGCGCGCGAGCTCGGGATCGTCACCGGGATCCTGCCGCCGGGTCCCCTCGACGCCATCACCGACGTGGCGGGGGTCAGGGTGGGACACGCCACCGTGGTGCGTGGCGACGACCTTCGCACCGGCGTCACGGTGATCCTCCCGCACCCCGGGAACCCGTTCCGCGAGAAGGTTCCCGCCGCCGTGTTCGTGGCCAACGGCTTCGGCAAGCTCACCGGGATCAGCCAGATCCGCGAGCTCGGCACCCTCGAGACGCCCATCGCCCTCACCGGCACGCTGTCCACCTGGCGGGTCGCGGACGCCGTGGCGGAGTGGGTCCTGGAGCTGCCGGGAAACTCCGACGTGGTCTCCGTCAACCCGGTGGTGGGCGAGTGCAACGACGGCCACCTCTCCGACATCCGCCGCCGGCCGGTGGGCCGGCGGGAGGTACGGGCGGCCCTCGCCGCCGCCCGCGGCGGCCCGGTCGCCGAGGGGTGCGTCGGTGCCGGCACCGGCACCCGCTGCCTCGGCTTCAAGGGTGGGATCGGGACCGCCTCGCGGCGGCTTCCGGAGTCGCTGGGCGGCTGGACCGTGGGGGTGCTCGTGCAGACCAACTTCGGCGGGGTCCTCACCATCGCCGGGGTGCCGGTGGGGCGGGAGCTGGGCGTGTACGCGTTCCACGACGCCCTCGAGGGGCGCGAACGCGGGTCGTGCATGGTGGTGATCGCCACCGACGCGCCCCTCGATGCCCGCCAGCTGCGCCGGCTCGCCGCCCGCGCGCCGATGGGGATCGCGCGCACCGGCGGGTTCGCGAGCCACGGCTCGGGCGACTACGCCATCGCCTTCGCCACCCACCCCGGCGTGCGGGTCCGCCGCGGCGGGCGCGGGGTCTCGGACCGGCCGGTGCTGGCGGACGACGACCTGTCGCCGCTGCTGCTCGCGGTGGTGGAGGCCACCGAGGAGGCGATCCTCGACTCGCTCTTCACCGCCACCACCACCGTGGGCTACCGCGGCCACCGGGCCGAGGCGCTCCCCGTCGGGCGGGTGCTCGCCATCCTGCGGAGGCACGGGGCGCTCGCGGCGGACGCCCCCGGTTGAGGGGAACGCCACGGCGAGCGTGTACCATCGCGCCGTGCGGCGGATGGTGATCGCGGACGCCCACCTGGGGCAGCGCGCCGGCGACGTCGAGGAGATGGTCGCCCTGGTCCGCTCCCTCCCCGGGGAGGGGTTCGGGGAGCTCGTCTACCTCGGCGACGTCTTCCAGTACCTCATCGGGATGGAGAAGTTCTGGACCGTCGGCGTGCGGCGGGTGCTGTGGGCGTGGGCGGAGGCACGGGCGGCCGGGGTCCGCGTGGTCCTGGTGGAGGGCAACCGCGACTTCTTCCTCGACGCCCCGGACATCGCGGAGCACCGCGACCGGTCGGCGGCGGTGTACGAGGTGGAGGCGGGCGGGGTCCGCTTCCGCATGGTGCACGGGGACACGGTGAACCGGAGCGACCTCAACTACCGGTTCTGGCGGGCGGTCTCGAAGTCGCGGGTCGCGCGGGGGTGGGCGCGCCTGCTGCCGCGGGGGATCGCGCGGTCCATCGTCGCCTCCATGGAGCGGCGGCTGGCGGCCACCAACTTCAGGTTCCGGTACCGGAAGCCGGTCCGCGCGCTGGAGCGGGCGGCCCGGCGGGCGTGGTCGGAGGGCGTGGACGTGCTCCTCTGGGGTCACTTCCACACCGCGTGGGAGATCGCGGAGGGCGGGCGGCGGGCGCTGGTGGTCCCCGCGTGGCTCGAGACCGGCCTGGCGGTGGTGATCGAGCCCGACGGCTCCTGGCGGCTGGTGCCCACCGGCCCCCGGCCGGACGGCGTGGGCGGGGAGGGGACGGCGGCGGCCCGGTGACTGGAGCTTCCTCGATATTCGTGGGAGCCCTTTCCCCGGCGGAGATGCCGCCGGCACCGTGCGACGCCCCGCGGGAGCCCCAGGCTGGAACCCGTGGAGGTGGGGCGGAAGCGCCGGGCAGCCCCGGCGCGGTCCGCACCCCGCCGCGGTCCCGTCGTGGTGCCGGCGCCGGCCCCGCCCGCACGATCGCGCGCGCTCTCGCCGCCCGTCGCACCTGCCCCCGCGCCCACCGCCGGCGCGTCGGTCGCTTCCGGCTCCTCGGGTCGAAGTGGTGGCGAAACTCCTGGCCGCGTCGGCCCTGACGTCCTGGCCTTCTCGTGGAAGGTCCTGCCCGCGGCGTTGACGTCGCCGCCGGGGTGGTCGAGAATCGTCGCGGATGAGCCGTCCCGAGGAACAGGGCGTCCACCCCCGGCGCGGACCGGTGCGCCTCGAGCCGGCGCGGGGGCCGGCGCGCGGCACGGTGTCGGTGCCGCCGTCCAAGAGCCTCACCAACCGTGCGCTGGTGGCGGCGGCGGTGGCGGGTGGTGGCACGGTGGAACGGGCGCTGGACTGCGACGACACCCGCCGGCTCGCGGAGGCGCTGGCGGCGATGGGGTGGGAGGTGTCGTGGGAGGGCGACACCGTGAGGGTGGGGCCGCGGCGTCGCCCCCGGGGACCGGTCGCGGTCCATCTCGGCGACTCGGCGACCGGGGCGCGGTTCGTCCTGGCGCTGGCCGCCGTGGTGCCCGGGGAGACGCTGGTGGACGGCTCGCCGCGCCTGCGCGAGCGGCCCATGGCGCCGCTGCTCGCGGCGCTCGCGCGGCTGGGGGCGGAGGTGGAGGCAGCGTCCGCCGACCGCCTCCCGGTGCGGGTGCGCGGGGGACCGGTCGCCGGCGGGCGGGTGACGCTCGACCCCGGCGTCTCGTCGCAGTTCGTCTCGGCCCTGCTGCTGGCGGCGCCGGCGATGCCGCGGGGGCTGGAGCTCGTGCTCGAGGGGGCGCTCCCGTCGCGTCCCTACGTGCGCCTCACGGAGGCGGTGCTGGAGGCGTTCGCGGCGGCGGTGACGCGGCGCGCCGACGGGTGCGGCTGGCGCGTGTCCGCGGGTGGGGCGCGGCCCACCGTGTACCGGGTCGAGGGCGACTGGTCCGCGGCAGCCTTCCCTCTGGCCGCGGCCGCGGTGGCGGGGGGCGAGGTGAGGGTGCGGGGCGTGAGCGCGGAGAGCGCCCAGGGCGACCGGAGGGTCGTGGACCTGCTCGGGCGGATCGGATGTTCCGTCCGCTGGGAGGACGGGGCCGTGGCGGTGCGGGGGCCGGCGCTGGCGCCGCTCGAGGCCGACCTCCGCGACACGCCCGACCTGTTCCCGGCGCTGGCCGCGGTGGCCGCGGCCGCACCGCCGGGCTCGCGGCTCGAGGGGCTCGAGACGCTGGCGTTCAAGGAGAGCGACCGCCTCGCGGTGATGGCGGCGAACCTCTCCCGCCTGGGTGCGGAGGTGGTCGTGGGGCCCGGAACGCTGGAGGTCCTGCGGCCGCTGCGGCCGCCGGGCGGCGGCCCGGTGGCGGTGACCGCGGCGGGGGACCACCGGATCGCCATGGCGATGGCGGTGGCGGCGCTCAGGGCGGGGCCGGCGGCGCTCGACGACGGAGGGTGCGTCGCCAAGTCGTACCCGGAGTTCTGGAGCGACTGGGAGGGGATCGTGGGGTAAGGCCGGGCGCGGCGGCGCTGCTGGACCACCCGGGGATCCCACTCGCCGACGCCCCGGCGGGTCCCGCGCGGCACGCCCGGCTCGAGGCCGGCGAGCGGCTGGCCGTTGCGGCCCAGCTGGTGGCGGCCGTGGCGGTCCTGGTGGAGCACGATCTGTGGGCCGGGACGGCGCCGCTGCGGCGCCCCCGGATGCGGCGGGAGAGGGGAGCCGTCCGGGCGGGCCTGTGGGGGCGGCCACGGCCTCTGGGGGCGGTGTGCGCGAGGCTGGGCGGGGGACGGCCGGCGTTCGAGCGGCTGTGCCGCCGGGGGATGGAGCTGGTGTGGTCCGCGTGCGGGCTGGGCCGGCCACCCGACCTGCCCGCCGTCACCGGCGTCGGGGCGTACCTGGGGTGGCTCCTCGACCGGCTGGACCGCCCCCTGGGGACGGCGGTGGCACGATCGCTGTGGGTGGTGCGCCTCCCGCCGCTGCCGCGACCACGGCCGGGGGAGCTGCTGCTCCTGGCGTGCCGGGCTCACGAGGTCGGCGAGCGGCTGGCGGCGGAGCTCGTGGCCCGGGTCCGGGCCACCGGGGCGCGGGCGTGGCGGGTGGCGGCGGGGCGCGAGGACGACACGGCCCCGTGGCCGGCGGTGGTGGGCGGGGGGCTGGTGGCCATCCACGGCGAGGTGACCGAGGCGGACCTGGCGGCGGCCGAGCGCGCCGCCACGGCGGGCAGCGCGGTGGTCGTGGTGGGCGGCTTTCCGGCGGGATGGGACCCTCCCCCGGCGGTGGCGGCGCTGCCGGGTGACGCGGTGGTGACGGCGGGCGCTCCCGGGATCGCGCGTCCGAAGCTGCCGGGGCGGTTCGACCCCTCCGACCCGGCGGACCGCGAGGCGCTGGACTGGCTCGCGAGCCACCGCTTCGAGCCCCCACCGGCCGCCGCGGAGGAGGGCGGCATCGCGGCGCGCCTCCTCCGGCTGGCGCCCGAGGGTCTCCCCGAGGGCGTGCTTCTCGCGGTGCCGGGGGTGGGGCCCCGGACGCTGGCGGCGCTCGAGGAGGCGGGCGAGGCCGTTCGCGACGGAGGACGGTGGCGGCCGCTGCGGCGTCGGTCGCTGCGGCGGGATCCGCTGCACCGGCTGCTCGCGGAGGCGGAGCCGCCGGGGTCGCCCGCGCGGGCTCTCCGGGCCGCGCTCGCGGGCGACGACCCTCGCCCGCTCGAGCGCTGGCTCGAGGAGCGGATCGAGGCGCTGGACACGCGCCGTGTCCGGGAGCTCCTGGATCCGTGCGAGCCGCAGGACCTGCCGCCGGCGGCGCGGACGGCCCTCGCGGCGGCATGCCTGCTGGAGCTGGATCCTGGCGGGGCGCGCCGCGCCCTGGAGGGGCTGGAGGGGCCGCGCGCGGCGGCGGCGAGGGCGTGGCTCGAGGGGGTGGACCGGGACACGCGGTGGAGGCCGCGGGCGCTCCCCCCGGAGGCGGTGGAGGCCGACCCGCTCGCCGCGGCGGGGGCGGCGGTGGAGGCGTGGATCCGGTGCGCCCGCAGCGGGAGCGGGGACGCGGGCCCGTTCGCTCGCACGCTGCGCGCGGCGGCCGAGCGCCTCGACGGCCCCGCGCGTCGCTGGGCGGAACTCGGCGCCGCCTGGGCCGGCGACCGGCATCGGCTCCTCGACCGGGAGTTCCGGCGCCGGGTGGTGACGGGCCAGCCGCTCCTCGTGCGGCGCTGGCTGCACCTTGCGGGCCTCGCCGCGCGCGAGCTGGGGCGGCTGCGTGCGGCGCGCCGCGCGCTCCGGGCCGCGCTCGAGGTGCCCCCCATCACGCCGGGGTGGGCGGGGCTGCTGGAGCTGGACCTGGGCGCCGTGGACCTCGCGGCCGGGAGGACGGCCGAGGCGGAGCTTCACCACCTGCGGGCGCTGCGCCTGCTGGAGGTGGCGGGCTTCCAGGGCCGGACCGAGGTGGCCCGCTTCAACCTCGCGGTGGCGGCGCTCGACCGTCTCGACCTCGGGAGCGCGGCGGGCGAGCTCGCCCGGCTGCCCGGAGACGACCCGTACGTGGCGGCGGAGCGGGCGCGCCTCGCGCTGGCGCGCGGGGACGAGGACGCGTGCCGGCGGTGGCGGCGGCGGGTGGCGGCCGTCGGTGATGGCGCACCGCTCGCGGAGGCGGTGGCGCTGCTCGACGGCGTGCTCGCCCTCCTCGAGGGCCGGCGGGCGGTGGCACGGGAGGCGCTCGCCGGGGGCGGGAGCGAGGGCGAGGTGTGGTCGGCCCTCCTGCGGGCGCTCGAGGGCGACGCGCCCGGGCCCGACCCCGGCGACGACGGCTGGGGGGTGGCGCGGGCGGCGCGGTGGCTGGCGGCACCGGGCGGCCCCGCCGCCCTCGATGCGGCGCGTCTCGACCTCCGCGACGCCTTCGCGGTGGCGCTGCTCGAGCGGCTGGGAGCCGGGGGGGAGGTGAGCGGTTCGGTCCGGGCGGCGGCCGCCCGCCGGCTCGAGCGGGCGGGGATGCGGGGGTGGGCACGGCGGCTGCGGCCGGCGCGCGACCTGGACGGGGTGCTGCGCCCGCTGGTGCGGCTCGCCGAGGAGGGGCTCGCGGGCGTGGACGGCGGCGGTGGCGTGGGTCCGCTGCTCGAGGCCCTCGGGCTCGGCGGCGTCGAGGTACGGTCGCCCGGCGACGGGGCGGTGGCGCTGCGGCTGGGCGGCGGCGAGCCTGCGGCGGAGACGGTCCGCGGCGGGGTGCGGGTGGTGGCGCTGGGCGGGGAGCCTGCCGAGGAGGCGCTCTGGCGGCTGCTCGTCCACCTGCTGGCGGCCTCGGTACCCGCGGAGCCGACGGCGGGCGAGGACGACCTCGGGCTGGTGGGCCGGAGCGAGGCGATGCGTCGCCTGCGCGAGGACCTCCGGTCGCTGGCGCCGGGTCGGCTGGCGGTGCTCGTCCAGGGGGAGACCGGCGTCGGGAAGGAGCTCGCGGCGCGGGCGCTGCACCGGCTCTCGGGGCGGCGCGGGCGGTTCGTCCCGGTGAACGTGGCGGCGCTCCCCGAGACGCTGGTGGAGGCGGAGCTGTTCGGCGCGGTCCGCGGTGCCTACACCGGCGCGGTGGGCGACCGCGCGGGGCTCGTGCGGGCGGCGCACGGGGGCACCCTGTTCCTGGACGAGATCGGGGAGCTGGAGCCGCGGCTGCAGGCCAAGCTGCTGCGCTTCCTGGAGAGCGGCGAGGTGCGCCCGGTGGGGTCGGACCGGGCGGAGCGGGTGGACGTCCGGGTGGTGACCGCGACCCACCGCGACCTGGAGCGGATGGTGGCGGAGGGCACCTTCCGCGCCGACCTGTACTACCGCCTGGCGACGGCGGTGGTGCGCGTGCCGCCGCTGCGCGAGCGGCGCGAGGACATTCCGCTGCTGGTGGCGATCTTTCAGGCGGAGGCGGTGCGGGCCGGGGCCCCGGCGCCGTCAGGGTGGTCACCGGCCGCGGAGCGGGCGCTCCTCGGGCACGCCTGGCCGGGCAACGTGCGCGAGCTCCGGCACGTGGTGGAGGCGGCGCTGGCGCGGGCGCGAGGGGGGCCGGTTCTCCCCGGGCACCTGGGGATTCCGGGCGGGGAGGGCGGCCGCGCGCCCGCGGTGCGCCGCTGGGACGAGGCGGTGGCGGCGCTGCGGCGTGACCTGATCCGGGAGGCGCTCGAGGCCGCGGGCGGGAACCGGTCCCGGGCGGCCCGGCTCCTCGGGATCTCGAGGCAGACGCTCCTCTACCACATGCGGGTCCTGGGCCTGGGTGGCGGTCCCGTCCCGAGCTGAGGCGACGCCGGGCGCCGGGGCGCGACGGGGAGGCCGCACGCCGCCACCTCGTTTTCCGCCGACCTCGCCGACGGCCCACCGCGACAGAAGGGGCGGGAGAGCCGAAAGATGAGCGGGCCCCGCGGGGCCCGCCGAAGGAAGAAGGAGGAGGTATGATGCGTGCGCCGGGAAGCAGGTTTCGCCTCCCGCGGAAGGTGAAGCAAGATGCGTGCCACGCCCGACCGGGCCGACGCGAGGCTGGAGCTGCGGGCCGTGCTCCGCCGGGAGGCGCGGCGCGGCGGGTTGGAGGTCCTGGAGCGGGTGGACCTGGCGGCGTGGACATCGCTCCGTGTCGGAGGGCCCGCCGACCTGCTGATCCGTTGCACGACCGAGGACGGCGCGATGCGGGCGGTGCGCGCCCTGCGCGACGCGGGGGCCACCTGGTTCGTCCTGGGGGCTGGGTCCAACCTGCTGGTTCCCGACGAGGGGCTGCGGGTGCCGGTGCTCACGCTGGCCGGTGAGCTCGCCGGCTGGGAGCTCGAGATCGACGGCGTGGTGGCGGGCGGGGGTGCCAATCTGACGCAGGTGGCCAGGGCGGCGGTCCGCTCCGGGCTCGACGGCCTCGTGGAGCTGTTCGGCGTGCCCGGGACCGTGGGCGGAGCGGTGGCGATGAACGCCGGGGCGTACGGTGTCGAGCTCTTCGACCTCCTCGACTGGGTGGAGGTGGTCACCCCGGCCGGCGAGGCGGTCCGGCGGGCGGCGGAGGAGATCGCGCACGGGTACCGGTGGAGCGCCATCGGCGAGGGCGAGCTCGTGGTCCGGGCGCGGCTCCGGCTGGAACCGGGTAACCTGGGGGAGATGAACCGGCGCCTGAGCGAGATCGGCCGCCTGAGGCGGACGAAGCTCCCCGCCGCCCGGTCCGCGGGCTCGGTGTTCAGGAACCCGGAGGGGGAGGCGGCCGGGCGTCTGCTGGAGGCCGCGGGGTGCAAGGGCCTGCGCGTGGGAGGGGCCCGCGTCTCGGAGCGGCACGCCAACGTCGTGGTGACCGACCGCGGGGCCACCGCGGCGGACGTGCTGGCGCTGATCCGGGAGATGGCGCGCCGGGTCCGCGAGCGGTTCGGGGTGGAGCTTCGGCCGGAGCTCAGGATCGTGGACCCATGGGGCCGGAGGGTGACGCCGTGAAGGGCTGGCGGGCGGCGGCGACGGCGGCGGCCTGCCTGGCGCTCCTGGTGGAGACCCTCGGCGTCGCGGGGTGGTGGGGCTGGCGCGGTACCGTGTCGGCGCTCGAGCGGCGGGAGGAGGGCGCCGCCACGCGGCTCGCGGCGTCGCCGCTGCTCGCCACTCCCGCCGGCGTGTGGTGGACCCGCCGGCTCGCGGGCTCCGAGCTCGACGGCCAGCCGCGGGCAGCGGTGGCGGCGGCCCTGGAGGCCACGGGACGGCGGCTGCTGCGGTGGCTCCCCACCGACCCGGAAGGACCGACCAAGCTCGCCCAGGCGGCGCTCCTGCGGGGGGAGACGCGCCGCGCCGACCGGTGGGCCGGCGAGGCCGTCCGGCGCTGGCCCACCTCGCCGTACCTCCTGCGGCTGCGAGCCTACGTGGCCCGCGAGCTCGGCGAGTACTCGCGCTGTCTCGACCTCCTCGCCGACGCGGCGGCGGTGGCGCCGGGATGGGACCGGCCGCGAGTGGAGGTGCTGCCCGGTGACCGGGTATGGGTCCGCCTCGAGGGTCTCCGGCGCCGGGCCCGGCTCTATCCGCGGCTGGCGGTGGACACCACGCTGCAGCTGGCGCGCGAGCTGCGATCGCTGGGCCGCGAGGAGGAGGCGCGGGGGCTGGTCGCCGGGCTGGGCGGTCCGGGCGCGGCGCTGGAGCTGGCGAGGTGGGCGGCCGAGGAGGGGCGGTGGGGCGACGTGCTGGCGGAGGCGGGGTCGGTGACGGGGTCGGCGTCGGCGCCCCGCCGGCTCCGGGGGGCCGCCTGGGCGCTCGTCTCCCGGGCGCGCGCGGCGCTGGGCGACCAGGACGGCGCGCTGGAGGCGGCGGAGCGTGCCCTGCGGCTCGAGCCGCGGTCGCCCCAGCCGTACCTCGCCCTCGCGGACATGGCGGAGCGTCGGGGCGACATCGAGCTCGCGCTGGAGCACGCCCGACGTGCCTGGGGCGTGGCGCCCACCGACACCGGGGTGCTGGTGCGGGTGGCGCGCCTGGCCGAGCTGGCGGGGCGCGACGCGGACGCGCGGCTCGCGCTGCGGAGGGCGGTGGAGCTGGAGCCGGACCGGCCGGAACTGCGGGTCCGCCTGGTGCGGCTGCTGCTCCGGCAGGGGCGGATCGTGGACGCCGCCATGACCCTCTCCGACGCCCTCGACCGCTTCCCCACGGACCCCTCGCTCCTCCGGCTGGCGGCGACGCTGGGCTCCGGCTGAGCCGGCGTGTGCGGCATCCGCTCCTGGCCGGCGGAGCCCGGCGAGGCGGCCGCGGTCCCGCCGCGGCGGCGCCCCCGGGCCCGGCGGCCAGCGCCATCCTCGGGGAGCGGGGTGCGGGGGAGCTCGTCGGGGCCGGGGCGTGAAGGGCGGCGCCTCCCGATCCTACAGGCGGCGTCGGGGCGGAGCGGGCCGCCGGCTCCGGGATCGTGGGCGTGCGCCCACGGCGGTGCGAGCGGGCGGTGTCGCGAGCCGCCCGGGGGTCCACGGGTGCGCGCTACGATGGGGTGGGGTGGCCGTCGGGCGCGCGGGAGCCGGGACGCGGGGGCCGGCGCCCGGCCACCCGAGCGGGTGGGGGTGGCGTGGGAGAGGGGGTGTCCGATGGAGCGGGCCGAGCTCGTCGAGATCGTGCGCGGTCCCGACCGGCGGCCGGCACCGGCGGTGCGCCTGGCGGTGGGGTCTGGCGTCGTCCTCCCCGCCGCGGCGGTGCTGGTCTGGCTGCACCTCGAGGGCGGCGCCGCGCTGTTCGCGCTGGTGGGGCCGCGGCCGCCACGCTGGCCCGCGAGCATGGCGTACCGCGCCTTCACCTCCACGTGGCACCTCGCGGTCTTCTGCTGGAGCGCGCTGCTGCTGCTCCTTCTCGCTGGCGCCTGGCTGCTCGCCTGGCGGGCCGGGTGGTGCATCGCCGCGCGCCGGGCGCTCGCGGCGGCGGTGGCCGGTGCCGGCGCTCCGGTGGGGCTCGTGGTGGCGGCGGTGCGGGCCGGAGCCCGCGGTGTCCGTCTGGCCGTGGTGGTCGAGGCGGGCGGGCGGCGGACGCCCCTCCTGGTCACCCGGGACCTCCCTGCCGCCCTGACCGTGGCCCGGTGCGCGGTGGGGTGGCTCGACCGGCGCGGGATCGCCTGCCGCCTGGAGACGGCGGTGGTCCGCGACGGGGAGGCCGAGCGCAGCGCCGTCGCGGCGCGCTCCGGCCTCGAGGAGGCGGTGCGCGAGAGGGTGCGGGCTCTCGCCGCCGGGCCACGGCGGGTGCCGCGCGGGGTCCGCCGGGTGGAGGATCCGGCGCTGCGGGACGCGCTCCTCGGGCTCGCCCGCCGGGCCGCGGCCGTGCCGCCGCCCGGGCGGCGCGTGGCCGGGGTGTGCTGGGCTCTCGCGGTGATCGCCGTGGGCACCGTCGCCGCCGGGCGGACGTTCGCGCTCCTGCGGACGGCGGTGGGAACGCTCCCGGACTGGCTGGCCGGGGAGATCGAGCTGTGGGGTGGACTGGCCGTGATCGGGGCGTCGGTGGCCGGCGTCGTGGCCGCGGCCTCGGGTCCGGCGGCGCTCGGCGCCGCGCTGCTGGGGCGGCGGATCCTCTCGCTCCTCGGCCGCGAGGGGCGCGGGGAAGCCGCGCTGTGCCTGGCCTCGAGGCCCATCGGGGGGAGGCTCCGGCACGGGATCGCGCTCGCAGCCCTCCGTGACGGCGAGCTGGAGGAGGTCGGGGCGTGGCCGGTCGGATCGCGGACCCGCACGCTGCGCCTGGCGGTCCGGATCGCGCGGGAGGCCTGGCGGCGCGGGGTGGCGCTGCGGGTGGGAGCGGTGGACACGGGGGCGGACCCCTCCCGGGGCGAGCCCGACGCCGTCTGGCTCCCCTCCGATCCCGCGGCTCTTCCCGAGCTCCTCGAGGCCGGGGTGCCGCTGGAGCGGCCCGAGCTGCCGGACAGGGGGCTCATCTGACCTCGCCGGGCGGAGGCGAGGCAGTCGTGAGGCGTGCCGTCCCCGCCGTGCCTGGGCGGGGTCGCGGCCCGGCCGCGGGTGCGGCTCC
Source organism: uncultured Thermoanaerobaculia bacterium (assembly GCA_964440565.1). GTDB lineage: Bacteria > Acidobacteriota > Thermoanaerobaculia > Thermoanaerobaculales > Sulfomarinibacteraceae > CAYTTB01. The sequence continues at coordinate 5,020 of CAYTTB010000044.1, read as the reverse complement.
GGGCGTGGCCGTGGGGTCTGGCCGGTCGTCCGGCCCCGGCTCGGCCGGGCGAGGGCCCCTCCTCGGGGAGCCCGTGCGGACCACCGCGGCGAGCGCGACCACCTCGCCGCGCCGGACGTGTGGCACCGTGGCGGAGATCCACAAGAAGGGGGGCGCGTCGTCGCGCCCCGGGGTCCCCCGAACGATCCCACCCCTCTCGCGGGGAAGGAGAGAAGAGAGGACGATGCGTCCCGATCAGGCGTTGGCGGCCGCGCGGCGCGTCTCCACCTCCGCGCGGACCTCGTCCATGTCGAGCTCCCGGATCCGGGAGATCAGCTCCTCGAGCGCGGCGGGGGGCAGCATCCCGGGCTGGGCGAAGATCGGGATCCGCTCCCGGAACGCGACCAGGGTCGGGATCGCCCGCACCTGGAACATCGCCGCCAGCTCCGGCTGCTCCTCGGTGTTGCACGCCGCGAAGGCGATGTCGGGGTGCCGCTCGGCCGCCTCGTGGAAGATCGGCTTGAACGCCTGGCACGGCCCGCACCACGGCGCCCAGAAGTCGATGAGCACGATGTCGTTGCTCTCGATCACCTGCTCGATGTTGTCCTGCGTCAGCTCGATGACAGCCATGGTCTCCTCCATGTCGTGGCCGGAGCGTGTCGCTCCATAACCACTCAGTGATATCCTAAACACCGCATTCGGTCCTGTCAACCCCCTCGACCGGCAGGACGCTTCCCGGGATTCCTGCACCCGTGTCCCGGCTCCCGCCCTCTCTCCTGCGGAGGTGCCTCCGGCGTCGTCGGGTGCGCCGCAGGAGTGGGGCAGGGACGCGGGGCGGCCCCGCCGCGCTCCGGCGCCGGGCCGGGCCAGGGCCCGGGCGGACGCCGGGCTCGGCCCGGCGGTGGGCCGTGCGGAGCCCCCGTCATCCCGGGGAGCGGCGGAGGGCCGTGACGAGGGACCCGACCCACGGGAAGGACGGTGCGGTCTCTCGAG
>CAYTTB010000044.1:0-3948 GCA_964440565.1 uncultured Thermoanaerobaculia bacterium | reverse complement strand
CGGAGGGCCGTGACGAGGGACCCGACCCACGGGAAGGACGGTGCGGTCTCTCGAGTCAGTTGACCTCGTCGTCGCCGGGGTCGAGGAACCCGGGCAGGCGGTAGCGGCCGGGTCCCAGGGCGGCGGGTGCGTCGTCACCCTCCAGGGCGTGCACCACCACCGCCTCGCACAGCCCGTCCGGGAGCTCGGCGAGGAACGGCGAGGGGCGCAGCACCACGTCCACCCGGTAGCGGTCGCGTGCGAGCTGGGGCCGGACCAGGTGGAGCAGATCCCGCGCGCGGGTGACGGCGACGTAGAACAGGCGCCGCTCCTCCTCGATGTCCTCGGCGCGCGCGGAGGGGAAGTGGTTCTCGGCGAGCCAGATCACGAACACCACCCGCCACTCCAGCCCCTTGGCCTGGTGCACGGTGGAGAGCGTGAGCTGCTCGTCGGGCGGGCCGCCCACCACGTCCTCTCCCGAGAGCTCGGCGAGCAGGGTGATCTCGCCCAGGAACGCGGAGGTGTCGGGGTAGCCGTCGGCGAACAGGGCCAGCGCCTCCAGGTCGTCCAGCCGCGCGGCGGCGTTGGTGAAGGCGTCGCGCGCGTACTCGCGGTAGAAGCGACCGACCACGGCGCGGATGGCCTCGCCCGGGCGCTCCCGGAGCTCGGGCCGGGCGAGATCGCGCAGCAGGGCGGCGAGCTCCTCGAGGGACCGCCGCGCGCGGGTCCCGAGTCGCAGCGCCGCCGGGTCGAGGCGGGCGAGCGACCTCACCGGGTCGGCGCCCAGCGCCTCCCACAGCCGCGCGGCGAGCCGCGGCCCGAACCCCTCGCGCAGCCGCACCATCCGCGCGAACGCCACCTCGTCCCTGGGGTTGTCGAGGAAGCGCAGGTGGGCCAGAACGTCCTTGACGTGCCGCTGCTCGAAGAACCGGACCCCGGACCGGACCCGGAACGGGATCCCCCGCCGGCCGAGCTCCACCTGCAGCTCGAGGGAGTGGCTGTGCGCACGGTACAGCACCGCCATCTCCTCGAGGGCGTATCCCTCCTCCCGCAGCTCCAGGATCCGGTCGGCGACCCACGCGGCCTGCGCCTCGGGCGAGGGCGCGGCCACGTCGTACGGCCTCTGCTCGCCGGAGCGCACCGGACGGAGCGCCTTCGGGAACTGCTCGCGGTTGTGGGCGATGGAGGCGTTGGCGAGCTCCAGGATGGGCGGCACGGACCGGTAGTTGAGCTCGAGCCGGAAGACGGTGCAGTCCGGGTGGCGCCTGGGGAACTCGAGGATGTTGGCGTAGTCCGCGCCCCGGAACCGGTAGATGGACTGGGCGTCGTCGCCCACCACCGTCAGGTTGCGCTCCGGTCCCAGCATCGCCTCGACGATGTCGGCCTGGAGGCGGTTGGTGTCCTGGTACTCGTCCACCAGGATGTGGCGGAACCGGCGCGAGAGCTCCGCGCGAGCCTGGGCATCCCGCGTGAGCAGCAGCAGCCAGTTCAGCAGCAGGTCGTCGAAGTCCATGGCGTTGGCCGCCCGCTTCCGCTCGAGGTAGCGGCGGAAGACCGCCGTGATGAGCTCCTGATCCGCGAGGTACTGGGGAGCCCGCTCGGCCAGCACCTCCGGGAGCGCCCGTCCGGTGTTGACCACCAGGCTGTACAGGTCCACCAGCAGCGCGGGCCGCGGCTGGCGCCGCCGCGGCGGCTGGGGCGCCACGTCGGCGAGAGCGGCCCCCATCAGGTCGGCGGAGTCCTCGCGGTCGAGGATGGAGAAGCCGGGCTCGTACCCCAGGCGGGCGGCGTACCGGCGGAGGATGCGGTGACCCACGGAGTGGAACGTCCCGCCCACCACCCGCCTCCCGCCGCGCTCCAGCAGCTGCTCCACGCGGTCCAGCATCTCGCGGGCGGCCTTGTTGGTGAAGGTGAGCAGCAGGATGGAGGCGGGCGAGACGCCGTCCTCGATGAGGCGGGCGACCCGGTACACCACGGTGCGGGTCTTCCCCGTTCCCGCCCCCGCCAGGACCAGCATCGGCCCGCCGGGGTGCATCACCACCTCGAGCTGCTGCGGGTTGAGCTCGTCCTCGTACCGGACGCGGCGGGCCAGCCGGCCCCCTCCGGCCTCGCGGCTCGGCCGCTCCCGGCTCACGGCAGGCTCGGCGGGCCGGGGATCCAGCGGTCCGCCTTGGGCCGCCCCTCCGCGCCGTAGAGGAGGGAGGTGCCCACGATCCGGCCGCCCCCGTCGAGCAGCGCCTCCAGCGCCTCGGCGAAGGGTGCGGGGACCTGCACCTCGACGCTCTCGACGTTCCTCGCGGCGGCGCGGAGCGACCACCCCAGGGCGGCCAGCGCGGCGTCACGGGTGGCCCCGGCCACCGGGCCCACCTGGCCCTGTCCCCCGTACCCGTACGCCGCCACCCGGTTCCCCTGCCGGACGAAGGCGAGCTCGAGCCCCCGTTCCTTCACCCAGTGGGTGTGGTCCACCTGCCGGCGGATGCCGCGCACCAGGCCGTCCAGGCGGTCGAGGTCGGCGTGGCCGCGGAGCTTGAGGAAGTCGTCGGTGACGTCCTGCCCGGGCAGCAGGCCGGCCAGCGCCGAACCCACCCTCCGCGCCGCCTCGCGCTCCAGCCGTACCAGGTAGACCGGCTGGAGCGGCCCGAGCCCGGCGCGCAGGAGCACCGCCTGGATCGCGGGCTCCACGGGGGCCAGGGCAAGCCGCTCGCGCGCCCCGGACCGCTCGCCGTACGCCATCGCCTTGCGCAGCAGGAGGCCGCCGGCGCCGCGCCCCTGGTGCTGGGGGAGGACCCAGAGGTCCGACAGCACCCACTGCCGCGACCTGACGTGGGCGGCGGCGAACCCCAGCGTCTCGTCGCGGTCGAGGACCACGAGCACGCCGTCGGGGTCGTGGGTCTGGAGGTGAACCAGGGTCGGGTCGGCCCCCATCTCGAGGTCGAGACGGATGCGCCCACGCGCGCTGCCGGCCCCGCGCACCGCCTCGCGGAGAACCTGGAGGCCGGGCAGCTCCTCGCGGTGGGCCCGGCGGACCTTGAGCCCCATCACGCCTCCTCGGAGAACGCGCCGATGAACCAGGAGACGGCGCTCACCGCGAGCGCCCCCAGCACCGCCCAGCCGAACGAGCGCACCTCGAACCCCGGCACCACCGCGGCGGCGAGGGCGAAGGCGAGCCCGTTCACCACGAGGTAGAACAGGCCCAGCGTGAGCACGGTGATGGGGAGCGTCAGGAGCACCAGCACCGGCCGCACCACCGCGTTGACGAACCCGAGCACCAGCGCCGCCACCAGCAGGGCCGGAACGGAGCGCACCGTCACGCCGGGCAGGATCCACGCGGCGACGCCGAGCGCCACCGCGGTCACGAACCAGTGCATCAGGAACCGCCCCATCGCCTCGCCTCCGCGGCTAGTGTAGCGTGGGATCGGGTCCGCAGCACGAGCCCCGGCTCTCACCGGGCGCGGGTTCCCGGGGCTGCGGACACCCGGTTCCCGCCATGGAGCTCCGGAGTGCGCCCGTGCTCGCGCGGCGGCAGCGGTGCCTCCCCACTTCCGGGGGGAAACGCCCCTCCTCCGGGGGCGCGTCGCGGGCGGACCCGCCCGCACCGGGCGCGCTCCAGGGAGCGGGGCCTTCGGCTCGCATCGGGCGCGACGCCCCTGCGAGCTGGCACGGGCGAGGCGCAGGTGGAAGGCTTCACGGCCGCGACGCCGTTGCGGACCGAGCTCCGCGCTCCCTGGCGGGCGTACCGGACCGAGGTCCGCGCTCCCCGGGGCGCCTGCCGCCCACGACGCGCGGGGACGCGCGCCCCCACGACGCGCCCGGGGTCCGCCGCCGCGGCGCCTTCCGGGAGTTGGGTCGCGGTCACCCGGACGAGGCCTTCCGATAACTCCTCGGTCAGCACGGTCACGTTCTCCACAGTTAAGGGTTGGACGGGGACGCACCGGCTCTCTGTACAGCTCCCCCCTGCGAGGCAGACTT
>CAYTTB010000043.1:0-25859 GCA_964440565.1 uncultured Thermoanaerobaculia bacterium | reverse complement strand
AGGACCCCATCGCACGAACCATCACCGACCGCCGATGCAAGACCGATAGCCGAAGGCCCGACCCGCCGTCAAGCCAGAACTGTCACGACGTCGCACGACCCTGCCGACGCCCGAAGTTTCCGGCCGGCGCACCGGGCCGGCCTCCCCGCTCGACCTCACCGGTGGGCGTCGGGTGGCCGAGACGGCGGGCGGAGATCGGGCGGGCCCCCACGCGGGTGGCGGGGGTCAGGGGCGGGCGATCCACCCGCCGCCCAGCACCTCGTCGCCGCGGTAGAGGACCGCCGCCTGGCCCGGGGCGGGGGCGGCGACGGGCTCCTCCGTGCACACCACGAGGGCAGCCCCACCGACCGAGACGGTGCACGGCACGGGACGGTGCCGGGCGCGGACCTGCACCTCGCAGCGGAACCGGGCCGCGGGCGGCGCGCCCGCGATCCAGCTGGGGTCGTCCACCCGGAACCGCCGGACCTCCAGCGCCTCCCGCGGGCCCACGATCACGGCGGCCCGCGCGGGGTCCAGGGCGACGACGTAGAGGGGGCGGCCGGCGGCCACGCCGAGGCCCCGCCGCTGGCCCACGGTGAACCGGTGGATCCCGCCGTGGCGCCCGAGCTCGCGGCCCTCGAGGTCGAGGATCGGCCCCGGGCGCGCGCTGCCGGGGAGCCACCCCTCCACGAGCTCGGCGTACGACGAGCCCGGCGGGACGAAGCACAGCTCCTGGCTGTCGGGCTTGCCGGCGACGGACAGGCCGGCGGCCGCGCCGATCTTCCGCACGCGGTCCTTGCCGAGCTCGCCGAGGGGAAGGAGCACGCGCCCGAGGCGGGCGGCGGTGAGCCGGTGCAGGTGGTAGGACTGGTCCTTCGCCCGATCCGCGCCGCGCAGGAGCCGGACCCGCCCGCCGGGGTCTCTCGCGACGCGGGCGTAGTGGCCGGTGGCCACGGCGTCGGCGCCCAGGCGCGCCGCCACCGCCTCGAGCTCCGCGAACTTGACCCGCTGGTTGCACACCACGCACGGGTTGGGGGTGAGACCGCCGGCGTACGCCTCCAGCGCGGCGAGGAACACCCGGTCGAAGAACTCCCGGGAGGCGCACGCCACCTCGAAGCCGATCCCGAGCGCCGCCGCCACCCGCGCCGCGTCCGCCTCGTCCTCGGGCGAGCAGCAGCGCGAGGCACGGCCCGCGAGCGGGTCCCACAGGCGCAGGAACACCCCCACCACGTCGTGGCCCTGCTCCCGCAGGAGGAGCGCCGCCACCGCCGAGTCGATCCCCCCCGACAGGCCCACCACCACCTTCACGCCGCGTCCCCCGCCCTCAGCGTACCGCACCGGGCGCACGAGGAGGGGGCGCGCCGACGGCGGCGCGCCCCCTCCGCGGGCTCCGGCTCCCGCTCAGTCGTCCAGCTTGAGGATGGCGAAGAAGGACCGGTCCACCCGCGGGCGGTAGACGTAGAGGCGCAGGTAGCCGCCCTTCTTCACCGCCTTCACCGCCCGCACGAAGTCGCGCGCCGACCGCACCGGCTCGCCGTTGGCCTCGACCACGATGTCGCCCCGCATCAGGCCCTCCCTGGCCGCGGGGGAGAGGGGCCTGACGCGGACCACGGCGGCGCCCTCCACGTCCTCGTCGAGGCCGTAGTACTGGCGCATCCGCGCCGTCACCGAGGTCACGGTGAGACCGGTGCGCTTGGAGACGCTCTCCTCGCCGCCCTTCTCCTCCTCGGCCGGCGGCTCGCCGCCCTCCTCGGTGCGCTCCTCCAGGGTCACCGGGATGCGCAGCTTCCGGCCGTCGCGGATCACCTCGAGCTCCACCTTGGTGCCCGGCGGGTAGGACGAGATGGTGTCGATGAGATCGCGCGTGGTGTCCACCCGCCTGCCGTTGACGGCCACGATGACGTCGCCGTGGCGGATCCCGGCCCTGTCGGCGGCGTGGCCCTCGAGCACCTGCTCCACCAGCGCCCCGCGCCGCTCCTTGAGGCCCCACGCCTCCTGCACCTCGCGCGTGACCTCGCCCACGGTCACGCCGAGGAAGCCACGCACCACCTTGCCGTGCTCACGCAGCTGCGGGAGCACCGTCTTGGCGGTGTTGATGGGCACCGCGAAGCCCAGGTTCTCGCCGCGCACGTTGATGGCGGTGTTGATCCCCACCACCTCGCCGCGCAGGTTCACGAGAGGCCCCCCGGAGTTGCCGAAGTTGATGGCGGCGTCGGTCTGGATGTAGTTCTCGAAGCTCGTGTCGGCGAGGCCGAGGCGCCGACCCTTGGCCGAGACCACGCCCACGGTGACCGTGTGGTCCAGGTTGAGGGGATTGCCCACCGCCATCACCCACTCGCCGACCCGGGTGGCGTCGGAGTCGCCCAGCGCGAGCACCGGGAACGTCCGGTCCGCCTTCTTCACCCTGAGGAGCGCGATGTCCGTGGCCGGGTCGGTCCCGACCACCTTCACCTCGTAGCGGGTGCCGTCGGCGAGCTCGATCTCGACCTCGTCGGCGTCCTCCACCACGTGGTTGTTGGTGAGGATCTCGCCGTCCGGGGTGATGAAGAACCCGGAGCCGGCGCCCGGCCGGACCTCCGGCTCGTCGTCGCGCGGTCCGGGGAAGCGGAAGAAGAAGTGGAACGGGTCGCGCGGGCGCCCCTTCTCGCGCTCCTCCGCGGTCACGACATCGGTGGTGAAGACGCTCACCACCGACGGCACCACCCGGTCCGCGAGGTCCGCGAAGTCGGGCGCCACCATCCGCGGCACGGCCGGCGCCTCCCGCGCCTCCGGCTTGCCAGCGTCCGCCGGTGCGGTGAGGTCGAGCCCCCCGGAGAGGACCATCCCGAACAGCACCGCGGCGACCACGATCGCCGCGAGGGAAAACAGCTTCTGGTTCTCGCTTCGCATCCCGCTCACCTCCCGTGGGACGGCCGCGTCCCGCCCGGGCAACGTGCAACCCGCGTGCCATCTTCCCCGCACCCCCCGCCCGGGGGAAGGCGTCAAACTGACGCCCGCCTACCGGACGAAGCGCTGCTCGGAGGAAACCGGGACCGCCACCTGGATCCGGTCCTTTCCCTTCGCCTTGGCCGCGTACATCGCCTGGTCCGCGGCCCACAGGAGCCGGTTCTTCTTCAGGTCGGTGCTGCCCTCGCGGGGCACGTGCAGGGGGTACACCGCCACCCCCTGCGAGCAGGTCATGGTGCGCTCCCACCGCACGGGGCCGTCGGACCAGGTGAAGCTCCCCTGGAGGAAGACCGCCCCCCGGAGCGCCTCCCGGATCCGGCCCGCCACCGCCAGCGCCCCCTCGAGCCCGACCCCGGGGAGGATGACCACGAACTCGTCTCCCCCGTAGCGGGCCAGGGTGGCCCCCGGCTCGCGCACGGTCCGCCGCAGCAGGTAGCCGAACTCCTTCAGCACCTGGCTCCCGGCGAGGTGGCCGTGGGTGTCGTTGACGGACTTGAAGTCGTCCATGTCGAGAAAGATGAGCGCGACGGAACCGTGCTCGCGGTCGGCCCGCTCCAGGTCCTCGCTGAGCCGGTGGTGGAAGAACCGGTCGTTGTACAGGCCGGTGAGATCGTCCAGCCTCGCCATCTCGTTGGCGCGCTGGGCGTCGAGCAGGTTCTCGATGGACACCGAGGTGTAGCGGGCGAAGATCTTGAGCAGCTCGAGATCCTTGGGGCTGTAGGTCCCGCGGCGCTTCCGGTTGACCAGCTCGAGCACCCCGCACACCGTGCGCTCGATCCGGATCGGGACCGCGACGAGACTCCGGGTCCTGAACCGGTTCTCGCGGTCGAGCGAGGCGTAGAACACGGGGTCCGTCTCGGGGTCGTTCATCAGGTAGGGCTCGCCGGTGCGGTACACGCGCCCGGCCGCGCCCTGGCTGGCGGGTATGCTCCGCCCCAGGAGCCCCCGCGCGGCGGGCCCGAAGGTGGCGACGAAGTAGAGGCGGGTCTCCTCCGGCGTGGGCCCCCGCTCGAGCGGCTTGTCCATCAGGATGGAGCCCGCGGCCGAGGGGACGAACTCGTTGGCCTTCGCCAGGATCTCCTTGAGGAACGCGTCCACCTTGAGACGGATGGGCACGAACGCCGCGTACCGCCGCCGGTCGAGGAACGGCTCGATCTCGCTCGCGGGGAGGGCATACACCTCCGGGTCAGCCACGGCGGGAGTGTATCACGTGGAGCCCAGGAGCCTTGCGACCCGGCGCTCGAGCGCGGCCACGGTCTCGGTGTGGTCGGCCCGGCCCGGGGCGAACCGCACCGCCTCCAGCTCCCGGCGTACCGCCTCCACCTCCGCCGCCAGGTGCGCGCGCCGGCGCTCGGGAAGCGCCGCCCACCACCCCTCCAGCGCCTGCTGCAGCTCCCGAGCCCGCTCCGCCGGGCTCCGGCCGGGCAGCCGCGGCGGCAGCGCGGGACGCCGGCGGCGGAAGAGGAGCGCGACCAGGAGCGCCCCGGCCAGCGCCCCCGCCGCCGCCGCGGCCACCACCGCCCACGGCGGCACCCCGCCACCGGCGGCGCCGGGGGCGGCCCCGGGCCGGGGCGCCGGCGCCGCGCCGGCAGCCTCGGCGGGCGCGGGCGCCGGCGTCGGTGGCGGCGTGGGCGTTGCCGGCGGCGGCGCCACCTCCAGCGCCAGCGGCCCCAGGCGCGCCGTACGGTACCGCCCGCTCTCCGGGTCGAGCACCGCCACCGGAACCGCGGGGAGCACGATCCGCCCCGGACGCCGCGGCACCACCGCCGACCGCCACACCCGCGTGCCGCGAGGTCCGGCCGGGGTCACCGTGACCTTCGAGCTCTCTTCCGGCGGGTAGATCTCGCACCCCTCCGGCGCCGGCCACGGCAGCGGGGCCTCGGCCAGCGGCAGGTTGCCGCGCCCCTCGAGCCGCACCACCAGCATCGCCGAGTCCCCCCACCCCACCCGCCGCGGCTCGATGCGCGCGGAGTACCGGAGGTCCCCCACCGCCCCGTGGAAACCCTCCGGGGGCTCGGGCGGCGCCGCCACCTCGACGATCCGCCGCGAGGTGCTCCGCTCCACCACCTGGCCCGGGGCGAAGATCCCGCCCGAGGCGAGGCCGATCCGGGCGGTGCACGGCGGCAGCTCCAGCTTCCCCGCGGAGAGGGGCACCAGCACGTAACGAGCCACCGGGTAGCGCCGGTACCGCACCCCGTGCACGGTCACGGACGTCCCCTCGATCCGCTCCGGGCGCGGGACCTCCTGGCTCCACCAGCCGGGGAACGAGCACGGCCGCACCCACTCGAACCCCTCCACGCCGGCCGTGGTGTCCAGCACCACCGCCACCGGCACCACCTGCCCCACCACCGCACGCCGGCGGCCCAGCACGTACCGGAGGGCGACCCGCACCGGCCGCCGCGGCCGGCCGACGCCGAACAGCTCCTCGAGCGGATCACGCCATCGCGGCACCCGGCGCGGGGGCGCGACCGACCCCTCGGCGACCTGGGTGACGATGGACGATGACGCGAGCCGGGTCCCGTCCACCGTCACCTCCACCGGGCCCACGGCGGCGGGTCCCACCTCCCTGGCACGCACCAGCCAGGTGTAGGTGACCGCCGAGGAGACCCGTCCGTTCACCACGCTGAACTCGTGGCTCACCGAGGGACCGCCCACGATCTCGAGGTTCTCGAGAGTGCTTGGGCGCGGGGGCCCGCCCTCGGGCTCGCCCCCCTCGATCCGGATCACCAGCCGCGCCACGTCCTCCACCCCGAACCGCTCCGGCACGAGCTGCACCTCGAGCGTGGGCTGGCCCGCCGCGGCCACCGCCGCCGTCAGCGTCGCCACCGCGAGGAGCGCCGCCCGCCTCACCAGTCCCTCTCCACCGTGACCGGACGCGGGGTGCCGCGCACCATGCGCCGCCGCGCCTCCCGCTCGGCCCGCTCGATGGCGGCGTAGATCCCGGGATGCGGTGACGGGGTGGGCCGCGGGGCCGCCCGCGGCCGGGGGGTCGGGGTGGGCCGTGGCCGGGACCGGCGCTCCTCGCGCCGATCTCGCCGCCCCGCCTCCCGCCGGCGGAGCCGGCGCAGGGCGAGCTCGTAGTTGCGCTTCACCGCCGGATCGTCCGGGTCGGCGAGCAGCGCCCGCCGCAGCCAGCGCACCGCCGTGCCCGGGTCGCCGGCCTCGAGCGCCGCGGTGCCCAGGTTGTACGCCGCTGCCGCCTCGAGCCCCCCCACCGCCGCGCGCGAGAGCGCCCGCTCCGCCTCCCGGAGCCTCCCCCGGGCGGCGAGCACCGTCCCCAGGTCGTAGGCGCGCTCCGGGTCATCCGGGGCGAGCGCCGCCGCCTCCGCGAAGCGGCGCGCGGCTCGGTCCAGCTGGTGCCGCCGCCACGCGGCCAGGCCCGACCTCGCCAGCCGCCGCACGCCCCCGGGGATCCACCGCTGCCACCAGGGCGGCCGCACCGCCGGTCCCGGGGAGGGCGCCGCCGCCGGCGCGGGCGGCGGGGTCGAGGGCGGCGGGCCCGGCACCGCCTGCGCGCCCGCCGGGACGGTCAGCGAGAGGAGGAGCGCCGCCGCCGCCAGCCGCCGCCACGGCGGCACCGCGAAGGCGAGGGTCAGGAGGGCGGCCGCGGCGGCGAGCGCGAGGGGGAACCGCTCCACCCGCTCCACCGGCAGCGCCTCGCGCCCCGCCCGGGACTGGATCGCCGCCACCGCCTCCGCCAGGCGCCGGGGGGCGTCCGGCGCGGCCGCGTCCACCAGCGCCCCGCGCGGGCCCGCGAGCCGCTCGAGGACGTCGCGGCGCGCCCGGGTCACCACCGGACGTCCCGACCGGTCGCGCTTGTACGCGGTGCCGCCCCCCGACGGCAGCGGTATGGGCCCGCCCTCCGCGGTGCCCGCGAGCAGGCCCACCACCTGCACCCCCGCCCGCTCGAGACGCCTCCGGGCCTCCTCCACGCTCCCCTGCAGGTTCTCGCCGTCGCTCACCAGCACCACCACCCGCCCCGTCCCCTCCTCCGGCAGCAGCTCCAGCGCTCCCTCCACGGCGCGCTCGAGGTCGGAGCCGGGCAGCGCCACCATCCCCGGCTCGACCGACTGCAGGAACGCGGCCACCGCGTCGAGGTCCACCGTGAGGGGGACCAGCGGGTAGCTCTCGCCCGCGAACACCTCCACCGCGAGCCGGTCGCCCGCGAGCGCGGGGAGCGCCCCGCGCACCACCGCGATCCCGCGGGCGAGCCGCGAGGGCGCCACGTCGGGGCACCGCATGGAGTCCGAGACGTCGAGCGCCACCACCACGTCGCGCGTGCGCACCGGCGCCTCCCGCCGCACCTCCCCCCACTGCGGCCGGGCCAGCGCCACCACCAGCATGGCCAGCGCCCCGCACGTGAGCCACATCCGGACGAGCCCCGTCGCCGGCGCACCGCCCATCGCCCGCCGCCACACGCCCGGCGCCGCGAGAAGCCGCTGCCGCTCGAGCCGCCAGCGGTGGCGCGCCCACGCGCCGGCCGCCAGCGCCACGGGCGCCGCGAGCGCCCAGAGCCACCGGGGCTCGGCGAAGCTCACCACGGTGTCCTCCCCGCCGCCGCCTCCACCCCCACCGCCGCCGCGGCGAGCGCCGCGGCGAGCGCCGCCCACGGCTCGAACCGCTCCCGCGTCCGCACGAGGCGGGTGGAGGTGAACTCGGTGCGCTCGAGCCGGTCGATCTCCGCGAACACCCGCCGGAGGCCCTCCGGGTCCTCGGCCGAGAAGCTCCGGCCACCGGTTCGTCGGGCGATCTCCCGCAGCAGGCCGGGGTTCGTCTCCACCCGCATCCGCCGCACCACCCTCCGCTCGCGCCCGCTCACCGGGTCGCGCACCGTGACCGGGATGGGCACCACCCCGCCCCGCCCCACCAGCACCGTGTGCACCGCGATCCCCTCCCGGGCGGCGAGCTCCGCGGCGGTCATCGGGTCGAGCTCGCCGGCGTTGTTCGCGCCATCGGTCACCAGCACGATCGCCTTGGACGCGGCGCGCGAGCGGCGGAGCCGGTTCACCGCCACGCCGAGGCCCATCCCGATGGCGGTGCCGTCGGGGAGCGCCCCGATCCGGAGCCGGTCGAGCAGCGACCCGGCGACCCGGTGGTCGAGCGTGAGCGGGCACACCGTCACCGCCGCGCCCGCGAACGCCACCAGCGCGATGCGGTCCGAGGGTCTCCGGCGGATGAAGTCCCGGATCACGCGCTTGGCCACGCTCAGCCGGTCGCCGGGCCTGAAGTCGAGCGCCGCCATGGAGCCCGACACGTCGAGGACCACCGCGATGTCCACCCCGCGCGCCCGCACCAGCCGCCGCGCCAGCACTTCCTGCGGCCGCGCCAGCGCCACCGCCGTGGCGGCCAGCGCCAGCGCCGCCAGAAAGCCCGGCGCCCATCCCGCCCACCGCACCCCTGCGCGCCCGGCTCCCGCCGCGGCCAGCGCCACCGGGTACCGCTGCCGGCGGCGGCGGATCCACCAGAGGGCCGCGCACGCCGCCGCCAGCACCAGCAGTGAGAGCCACCCGGGACGCGCGAGGAGCGTCACGCCGCCTCCTCCGCCCGCGCGCGCCACGCCGCGAGGGCGCGCCCCGCCTCCCGCGCCGCCGCCAGCGCCGACTCGAGCTCGGCACGCGGCACGGCGGCGCGCGCGAAGCGCACCCGGTCCGCGATCTCCAGCGCCCGCCGGACGCCCCGCGCCGCCCCCTCGGGCCAGCCGCTCCGACGCGCGAGCCGGGCGATCTCCAGCGTGGTCATCTCCGCCGCCGGCTCGCCCACCTCCCGCTCGACGAACCGGCGCACCGCCGACGCCAGCCGGTCGCACACCTCGGCCGCCGGGAGGCGGTCCAGGTCCCGCCGCGCGGCGGCGAGCGCCTCCTCCAGCTCCGCGAGCGGGGGGAGCCCGGGCCGGGTGGCGGCCGCGCGCCCCCGCCGGCGCCGGCGCAGCAGCCACGCCCCCGCGACCACCGGCAGCGCGAGCAGCGCCGCGGGCGGCAGCCACTCCCAGGGCAGCCCGCGCGCCCCGAGCGGATCCTTGAGCGGCGCCGGCCTCGGCTCCCGCTCGCCGGGGGGGAGCACCGAGGCCACCTCGACCACGGACGCGCTCTCCGGCCGTGCCTCCTCGCCACCCGGACCCACCGCCACCAGCTCCGGAAGCCGGAGCCGCCCCACCTCGAGCGGCGCCAGCACCAGCCGCCACGCGCCGGGGCCCACCCGCTCCGGGTCGCGCACCACGGCCCACGGCCCGTCCCGCCCGGCCCGCACCTCGAGCCGGGTCCACCGGCCCGCCGGCGGCGCCGACACCGTCACCTCCACCCGGTCCCCCACCGCCGCCCGCCGCGGCGTCACCTGGACCCGGAGCTCGGCGGCGGAGGCCGCCGCGGCCACCAGCAGCGCCACCGCCGCCGCCTCAGCGCGCACGGCGCCGCTCCCTCCGCTCGAGCACCCGCGCCACCGCGGGCAGCTCGTCCTCCCCCGCTACCAGGTCCACCACGTCCGCCCGCGCCGGCCAGGCGGGGGGGGCCGCGGGCACCGCGCGCTCCACCCATCCGGCGCGGCCGCTCTCGGGATCGGCGGCGGGCAGCGGCGCGGGCGCGCCCCGCACCGCCACCGGGTCGGCGACCCGCACCGCCACCAGGTCGTGGCGCGCCGCCACCGCCCGCAGCTCGCGGGCGGGGGCCGGGCAGGCACGGTCCACCACCGCGATCACCACCCCCCGCCGCCGGAGCAGCCGGTCCGCAGCCTCGAGCGCCTCGCCGAAGGCGGTGCCGCGCCCGGCCGGGGCCGCCGCCAGCACCTCGCGCACCACCCGGAGGCCGTGCCGCCAGCCCCCGCGGGGCGGGATCAGGGTGCGCACCCGCCCGTCGAACAGCACCGCCCCCACCCGGTCGCGGCGGGCGGCGGCCAGCGCGAACAGCGACGCCACCTCGGCGATGGCGTCGTGGACGGTCATGGCGCCCGACCCGGCGCGGGTGGAGGCGGAGAGATCCACCACCAGGAGCACGGTGAGGTCGCGCTCCTCGCGGTGGAGCTTCACGTGCAGCCGCCCGGTGCGGGCGGTGACGTTGTGGTCCACGGTGCGCACGTCGTCGCCCCACCGGTACTCGCGCACCTCCTCGAACTCGAGGCCCCGGCCGCGGAAGGCGCTGCGGTACCGGCCAGCCAGCCCCTCGTGCATCGCCTTGCGGGCCCGGATCTCGAGCCGCCGCACCTCGGCGAGCAGCCCGGCGCCCTCGCGCGCGCTCCACGGGCGCGGGACCGGCTCGCCCAGCCACCGCCGGACCCAGCTCACGGCACCTCCACCGCCAGCAGCACCCGGTCCACGATCTCGTCGGCGCCGACCCCCTCGGCCTCCGCCTCGTAGCTGAGCACCAGCCGGTGCCGGAGCGCCGCCGGCGCCAGCTCCTTGACGTCCTCGGGGGTGACGTAGGCGCGTCCGCGCAGGAGCGCCAGCGCCCGCGCCCCCTTGGCCAGCGCGATGGTGGCGCGAGGGGAGGCGCCGTAGGCGATCAGCGGCCGCAGGTCGCCGAGGCCGACCCGCTCGGGCTCGCGGGTGGCGCCCACCAGCGCCACGATGTAGTTCCGGATCCGGTCGTCGAGGTACACCGCCGCCGCAGCCCGCTCGAGCTCCCGGACCTCCGCCACGTCCATCACCGCCCGCCCCTCGGGGAACGCCCCGTCGAGATGCAGGTCGAGGACGCGGCGCTCCTCCTCGGGCGACGGGTAGTCCACCACCAGCTTGAGGAGGAACCGGTCGAGCTGGGCCTCGGGGAGCGGGTAGGTCCCCTCCTGCTCGATGGGGTTCTGGGTGGCGAGGACGAAGAACGGGTCGGGCAGCGGGAAGGTGCGGTCACCGATGGTGACCTGCCGCTCCTCCATCGCCTCGAGAAGGGCCGACTGGACCTTGGCCGGGGCGCGGTTGATCTCGTCCGCCAGCACCAGGTTGGCGAACACCGGGCCGGTGCGCGCCTCGAACTCGCCCCGCTTCGGGTCGAACACCAGCGTGCCCGTGATGTCCGCCGGCAGCAGGTCGGGGGTGAACTGGAGGCGCTGGAACGAGCCCCTGAGCGCCGCCGCCACCGTCCGCACCGCCAGCGTCTTGGCCAGCCCGGGGACCCCCTCGAGCAGCACGTGCCCGCGGCACAGCAGCCCGACCAGGATCCCCTCCACGAGGCGCTCCTGCCCCACGATCACCTCGCCCACCGCCCGCTCGAGCTCCCCGAGCCGGGTCACCGCGCTCTCGATCGCCGCCCTGGCCTCCGCCCGTTCCATGCCGACCCCCTCCGGCGCCGTCGCGCCAGGGATGGCCCTGCAAGCGGCGTGCCGTTCTCGGCCCCGGCCCCCGGCGAACCCTCCACGCCAGATCGGCGCGATCCGCCGCCAGGCGCCCTCCGCCCGCGGGGAGGCGGCGGGGAGCGCCTACAATGGTGGCAATGGCCGTGGAGCGGGTGGGACGGTACCGGATCGTGGGGGTGCTGGGGCGCGGCGCCATGGGCGTCGTGTACCACGCCCACGACCCGCTCATCGACCGCGAGGTGGCGCTCAAGACGCTTCGCCTCGACATCGACTCCGAGGTGGCCGAGGAGTTCCGCGAGCGGTTCTTCCGGGAGGCCCGCGCCGCCGGCCGCCTGAACCACCCCGGGATCGTGACCATCCACGACGTGGGCGAGGACGCCGAGAGCGGGCTCGTCTTCATCGCCATGGAGCTGATCCGGGGCCGGAACCTGCGCGATCTCGTGCGCGAGGGGTGGAGGCCGCGCTTCTCCGAGATCGCCCGCATCGTGGCCGAGGTGGCCGAGGCGCTGGACTACGCTCACCGGCAGGGGGTGGTGCACCGGGACATCAAGCCCGCCAACATCATCCTCACCGAGACGGGAACGGCGAAGATCACCGACTTCGGGGTGGCCCGCCTCGAGTCCTCCAACCTCACCGTCGAGGGGCAGTTCATCGGCACCCCCAACTACATGTCGCCGGAGCAGGTCAAGGGCCAGACGGTGGACGGCCGCTCGGACATATTCTCGCTCGGGGTGGTGCTCTACGAGCTGCTCACCGGGCGCAAGCCGTTCGCCGGCGGGAGCCTGCCGGAGGTGACCCTCAAGATTGTGAGCGAGGCGCCGGCCGTCCCCTCCACCGTGCGGCCCGGCCTGCCCGCCGCCTTCAACCCCATCGTCCTCAAGTGCCTCGAGAAGGAGCCCGAGAGGCGGTTCCAGTCGGCCGGGGAGCTGGCGCGGGTGCTGGCCGCGCTCGCCCGCTCGCTGGTCCAGCGGGAGCCGCAGGATGCCGAGCGGACGGGGGTATTCACGCCCGACCTCTCGACCCGGGTGTTCACGCCGCCCCCCGCGGCTCCCGGAGCGTCCGCCACCGCGCCCGAGGCCCCCGGGACGCCCGCGGAGGAGGCCCCGGGAGACGCCCTCGAGACCGTCGTGGCGACGGGCGCGTCGCAGGTCGAGACGGTTCCCTCGGGCCCGTCCCCGCCCTCCCCCGGAGCGGGGGACCTGGGGCAAGGGGAGGAGGAGGCGCCCGCGGGGGCGCTCCCCGAGCCGGAGCTCGAGCCCGAGATCGTCCCGGAGCCCCCGCCCGAGCCCGAGCCCGCGGAGGAGCCGGGAGTGTCCGCGGCGGAGGAGCTTCCCGTGTGGCGGTGGCCGGTCCATCCCGCCTGGGTGGTACGGATCGTCGCCGGGTGGGCGCTCCTGTGGGTGGTGGTGATCGGGGTCCTCGCGGCCCGGCGCCCCCGGCCGCCCGCACCGGCGCCGCCCGCGCCCGCGGTGGCGCACCTCCACGCGATCGGCGTCCACCTGCGCGAGGCCGCCGCGGCGCTGGCCGCCGGGGAGCTCGACCGCGCGGAGCGGGAGGCGCTGGCGGCGCTGGACCAGGCGCCGGCCTCGCTCGCGGGGCGCCGGATCCTGGCTGCGGTCCGCGCCCGCCGCGCCGCCGAGGCGGCCACCCGCGCCCGGGAGGAGCAGGTGGCGGCGCTCATCGCCGAGGGCCGGGCCGCCTACCGCGCGGGCCGCTGGTCCCGGGCGGCGCGGCGCTTCGAGGCGGCGCTCGAGCTGGAGCCCGGGAACGAGATCGCCGCGTCGTACCTCGAGCTCGCCC
Source organism: uncultured Thermoanaerobaculia bacterium (assembly GCA_964440565.1). GTDB lineage: Bacteria > Acidobacteriota > Thermoanaerobaculia > Thermoanaerobaculales > Sulfomarinibacteraceae > CAYTTB01. Next base: position 12,857 of record CAYTTB010000043.1, on the reverse strand, counting down.
GGGAGCGCGAGCGGAGCGCGCGCGGCCGCACCGGCCGCCGGCGCACCGGAACCGCCGCCCGGCGCCGCACCCGAGCGCGCCCGACCCCGACCCCGGCGGCGGGCACGGCGCGGCTCACCCTGTACTTCGACTCGCCCATCAACGCGGGCACCGTCACGCTCACGCTGGAGGGGAAGACGCTGGGGGTCGTGCCCTTCGACTTCACCCGCCGCGGGTTCCTCGGGATCAAGCGCAAGGGCACCGGGCAGGTGAAGCGGGTGTACCTGGTGCCGTCGGGGCGGCGGACGCTGGCGGTGCAGCTCACCGACGAGACCCGCGGCCCCATCGGGTTCGCCACGTTCACCGAGGAGTTCGCCCCGGACAGCGAGTGGGTGCTCCGCATCGACATGCCGTCGGCGGCGGCGCGGCCCGAGTTCCGCCTGGTGTCGCCGCGCCGGTAGCCGATGCCGCTGGCCACGCTCCAGCTGTCCACCTCGTGGGGAACGCTCACCGTCGCCGGGGGCTCGCGCGCCGGAGAGGCCACCGTGATCGTGCTGCCCCAGCTCCGGCTCGCGCTCGACCCCGGACGGCCGCACCGGGCGCTCCCCCGCTGCCGCACGGTGCTGGCCAGCCACGGGCACCTCGATCACGTCGGCGGGCTCGCCTACTGGGCCTCGCAGCGCCAGCTCAACCGCCTCGGCGAGGGGGTGGTGCTCGCCCCACGGGAGCTCGCGCCCGACCTCGAGCGCCTGCTCGGGCTCCACGCCCGGCTGGAGGGCGGCCGCCCGTACCCCGTCCGGGTGCGCGGCCTGGCCGACGGCGAGCGGGTCACCCTCCGGCGCGACCTCGAGCTCGCGGCGTTCCGGACCCACCACTGGGTGCCCACCCTCGGCGCGACCCTCCTCTGGCGCCGGCGCCATCTCCGGCCCGAGCTCCGCGGCCTGCCGCCCGAGGCCATCCGCGCCGCGAGGGAGCGTGGACGGCCGGTGGAGACCGTGGACGAGGTGGCGCTTCTCGCCTACGCCGCCGACACCGGGCCCGGGCTGTTCCGGCGCCGTCCCGATCTCCTGGAGGCGGAGGTCCTTCTCCTCGAGTGCACCTTCTACCGGGAGGTGGACCGCCACCGCGCGCGCGAGTTCGGCCACATGCACCTCGACGACCTCGTCGCGCTCGCGCCCCGCCTTCGCTGCCGCCACCTGGTGCTGCTGCACCCCTCCCGGCGCCACCGCCTCCGCGACGTCCTCGAGCGGATCGAGGCTCTCCCGCTCCCCGAGGGCGTCCGTCTCCACCACCTCATGACCGACTGGGAGTGACGCCGGCGGGGCGGCCGCGGCCGTCCGGCGGCGAGGGCCGGGACACCCGCCGGTCGAGGGACGCCACCCGATCTCGAGACGACACTGCCGCCGCGGCCGCTGTAGAATCGGTCGGTGGATCTCGAGCGGATCGGGCCGTACCGGATCGAGGGGCGCCTCGGCAGCGGCGGGATGGGGGCGGTCTACCTGGCGATGGACGAGCGCCTCGGCCGTCGGGTCGCCCTGAAGTCGGTCCACCCCGACCGCGAGCTCTCGCCGGAGCGGCGGGAACGCCTCCGCCGCGAGGCCCGGGCGGCGGCCGCGATCTCGCACCCCGCGGTGGCGCAGGTCCACGACATCGTGGAGAACGTGGACGGCCGCGACTGGGTGGTGATGGAGTACGTGGAGGGCCGCTCCATCGCCGCCATGCTCGCGCACGGTCCCCTCGACCCGGTGGTGGCGGTGCGCTACGGCCGCCAGATCGCGGAGGGGCTCGCCGCCGCGCACGCCCACGGGATCGTCCACCGCGACCTCAAGGCCGAGAACGTGCTGGTGACGCCCGACGGGCGGGTGAAGATCCTCGACTTCGGCCTCGCCAAGCGTCTCGACTCCGACGAGACCTCCCTCACCGAGGAGGGAATGGTCATGGGCACCACCCGCGCCATGTCGCCGGAGCAGGCGCGCGGCGAGCGGGTGGACGGGCGCTCGGACCTGTTCTCCCTCGGCTCGCTCCTCTACCAGATGGTGACGGGCACCCACCCGTTCCAGGGCGCCACCCCGCTCGAGACGATGCGGCGGGTGGTGCGCCACCGGCCGCCCCCGGCGAACCAGCTGCGCGAGGAGGTTCCGGAGGAGCTGGCGCTGCTCATCGAGTCGCTGCTCGAGAAGGACCGCGAGCGGCGGCCACAGACCGCGGAGGAGGTCGCCGCGGCCCTCGCGGGGCTGGAACGGCTCTGGGCAACGCAGACGTCGGAGGCCCTCAGCCTCGACCGCCTCACCGCCCAGGCGCGCCGTCGACGCTGGCGCCGGCGCTGGTGGCTCGCGATCCCCGTCGCCCTCCTGCTCGCTGCCGCGGCGATCCTCGCCCACCGCGCGGCGAGGGCACCACGCCCGCCCACGCTGGTGGCGGTGGTCCCGTTCGAGACGGCGGGAGGCCCCGCCCTGCGGCCCGCCGCGGAGCTGGCGCGGGTGGCGGCGGTGGAGGCGGTGGCGGCGGCGCGCGGCCTCGCCCCCGCCGATCCCGCGACGCTGCGTGGGATCGAGGGACCGCCCGCCGCCCTCGCCCGCGCCGCCGGCGCAGCCGAGGCCCTGGCGGGGAGCGTTGCCCCGCACGGCGGGGCGGTGCGGGTGGAGCTCCGCCGGGTCGACACCGCCGGCCGGGTGCTCTGGAGCGGCGCCGCCACCGCCCCGCCCCACGACGACGCGACGCTGCTCCACGCGGTCCACGCCCTGGTGGCCCGCGCCTACCCCGACCGCGTCCCCGAGCGGGAGCCGGACCCGCAGGCGTTCGCCGAGTACGCGCGGCTCGCCGCCACCTGGGCCGACCCACGGCCCGGGACGGACGCGACCGCGCTGCTCGAGGAGGCGGAGGCGCTGGCGCGGCGGGATCCCGACCTGGCCGAGGCGGCGGTGCTGGCCGCCGGGATCGCCCGCTACCTCGCCGAGTCGCGACGGGACCCCTCCTACCTCGACCGCGCGCGGGCCATGATCCGCGCCGCCGAGGAGGCGGCGCCCGACGACCCCCGGGTGTACGCCGCGGCCGCGGGGGTCGCCCTGGCCGCGGGTGACGTCCAGGGGGCAGCGGCGGCGCTCGGGAAGCTGGAGCGCCTCGCGCCGGGCGACCCGCGGACGCTGGCCCTCGCCGCCGAGCTCGCCTGGCGCCGGGGCGACCGGGAGGCCGCCCTCCAGGGGTACCGCCGCCTCGCCGGGGCCTACCCCTCGTGGCTCAACCAGTGGCGCCTGGGCGACGCGTTGCTCAGGGCCGGCCGGCCGGAGGACGCCCGGAAGGCACTGGAGGCCGGGCTGGAGCGGGCGCCGGGCAACCGGTTCCTGCGTGCCAAGCTGGCCCAGCTCGAGCTGCTCCACGGTGACCTCACCCGGGCCGAGGGGCTGTTCGCCGACCTCACCCGCGACTTCGCGAACCCGGTCTACGCCTCCAACCTCGGCCTCGCCCGCATGCTGCTCGGTGACCTCCGGGGCGCCGAGGCCGCCTTCCGGCGGGCCCTGGAGCTCGCGCCCGGCGAGCCCACGGCGCTGCTCAACCTCGCCGACTGCCTCCAGCTCGAGGACCGGCGGGAGGAGGCCAGGACGGCGTACGAGGCCGCCCTGGCCGCGGCCGAGGCGGTGGCCGGCTCCGAGGCCGACGCGCTGGCGGTACGGGCCCAGTGTCTCGCCCACCTGGGACGGGGCGCCGAGGCCGTGGCCGCCGTCCAGGAGCTGCTCGACCGCGACCCCGGGCCCGAGAACCAGCTCACCGCCGCCATCGTCTACGCGGTGGTGGGCGAGAAGCTCTCGGCCAGGGCCGCGCTCGCGCGGGCGCTGGAAGGCGGGGTCGCCCGCCGCTGGCGCCGGCTGCCGTGGCTCAGGGAGATCGCGGCGCCCCCCGGCCGGAGCACGTGACCCCGGCTGCCGGCGCGGACCGCTCGCGCCCCCGCGGCCGGTCGCCCGTCGCGAGCGGCGGGAGATGCGTGTCAGCCTCGAGCTCGAGCGACGGGTGGCCCGAGCGTTCCCGAAGCTGCGTCGCACGCCGCGAGGAGCGACGAGCCAGGCCCTGGCGCCCGGATCGCGCCGCGCGGTGGGTCGCCGCTAGCCCGGCGGTTCCGGGTCGTTGGTGATCCTGGGGTCGGCGGTGGCGACCGTCGCGTCGCCCTGCTTGATCGTGACGGTGTACTTGAACTCGCCCTGGATCTTCCGGTTCCCCGTGGCCTGCGCGTCGCCGGCCGGCCCGGTGGAGACGCTGGAGAACGGGTTCTCCGGCTGCCACGGACCGATCTCGATCCGCATCCCCCCGCCGAGCGTCCGGCCCTTCACCCAGCGCACGGCGTTGGGACCCTCCGGGTGGTCGTAGTAGAGCTGGACGGGATCCGGACGGCAGACGACCTCCCCGTTCTCAAGCTCCACGGTGACGTCCGCAAACACATCCGCCATGACCTCACCTCCCTTTGCCGCCGTAGTGCGCGGTTGCTCGAATCGTACCACACCCGAGGGCTCAGGCCTCGAGCGAGCCCGCCACGGCGAGGCTCAGGAGACCGGGCCGGATGTGACGACGGAGGGCCGCCACCACCTCCTCCCGGCTGGCGGCGAGCAGCCGCTCGGGGTACGTGTCGAGGTGCTCGGGTCCGGAGCCCGCGGCGAGAGCGGCGGCGAGCTCGCGGGCCACACCCGCGTTGGTGGCGAGCCCGACCCGGTACGCGCCCGCCTGGGCGAGCCGCTCCCCGGCGAGCTCCTCCTCGGTGGGCCCCTCCTCCACGTACGCGGCCACGATCTCGCGGCAGCGCGCCACCGCCCGCTCCAGGTTGGCCGGGGCCACCGACAGCGCCACCGCCCACGGCCCCGGCACGTGCAGGGTGCCGAAGAAGCGCGAGTAGACCCCGTAGGTGAGGCCGGCGCGGTCGCGCACCTCGCGACCCAGACGCGAGGTGAGGGTGCTCTGGCCGAGGCAGGCGTTGGCGAGCACCGCCGCCGGGAGGTCGGGGGCGCCCCACAGCAGGCGCCCGGCGTGGCCCAGCATCACGTCCACGTTGGGCCGGTCGGGCAGATGGATCCGCGCCTCGCCCGGCTCGGGGGCGGAGAGCTCCGGCGCCGCTGGCGGCTCCGCCACCCCGCCCTCCCATCCCGCGAGGGCGTCGGCCAGCCGGGCCGCCACCTCGTCCGGGTCCACGGCCCCCACCACGGCCAGGCGGAGCGAGGCCGGCCCGTAGGTGGCGGCGTGGAACCGCTCGAGCTCGTCGCGCCGGAGCGAGCGCACGATCGCCTCGCGCTCCTCCACGGGCGCCCGCCGGTGGGGGTGCCCCGTGGGGAGGGCGAGGCGCGTCAGCGCCGCGTAGGCGAGCGCTCCCGTGTCCTCGCGCTCGCGGGCGAGCCGCCCCAGCACCTGCTCGCGGAGGCGCTCGAGCTCCTCCGCGGGGAACGTGGGCCACCGCAGCATCTCGGCGAGCAGCCGGAGGAGCCGTCCCAGCTCGCGCGCGAGTCCGTGGGCGGTGATCACCGCCAGGGTCGGGAGCGACGCCGGTGCCTCCACCGCCAGCTCGAGGCCGTGATCCTCGAGCTCCCGCGCCAGCCCCAGGCGGTCGAGATGCCTGGTCCCGCGCTCCAGCATCGCCGCGGTCATCGCCGGGACCACGCCGTGCGACCCCGGATCCAGCGCCCGGCCCGCCACCAGCGAGCCCGCCACCGTCACGGTGGGGGCGTGGGGGTTCGGGAGCACCGCCACCTCCCCGCCGCCGGGGAGGGGACGCCGCGCGACCCGCCCGGCGTAGGTCCCGCGAAGGTGGCACGGCCTCGGCCGCGGGGACGCCGGGGTGGTCCCCGCGCCGGTGCCGTCCTCCGGCACGAACCAGCCCACCGTGAGGTTCGTGTCCACCAGGTAGGCCGCGGCCACCCGCCGCACGTCCCCGGGCGTCACCGCCGAGACCAGGTCGAGCTGTCGCGCGAAGCGGGTCCAGTCGCCCTGGGCCACGGTCTCGGTGAGGGCGGAGGCGATGTCCGCCGGCGACTCCCGGTGGAAGGCGAGGTCGGTCTCGACCTGGGTCCGGGCGCGCGCGGTCTCCTCCGGGCCCGGCCCCTCCCCGGCGAGACGCGCCACCTCCTCGCGCAGCGCCGCCTCCACCTCCTCGTGGGGCACCCCCGGGGCCAGGGTCGCGAACAGCTGGAACAGGCCCGGGTCGGCGAGCTCCCAGGCGAAGGCGTGGACGCCGATGCACCGCCCGCTCTCCACCAGGCGCTGGTGGAGGCGGGAGGTCACGCCCTCGCCCAGGATCTGGGCCGCCACCGACAGCGCGGGCAGGTCGGGGTGGGTCGCCTGCGGGATGTGCCAGGAGAGCGCGACCCACCCCACCTCGCCGGCACGGTGGAGCCGGAACCGCCGCTCCCCCCGCTGCGGGCTCTCCCGCGTCACCACCCGGGGCGGAGGCGCAGGGGCGGGGGGGATGGCCCCGAACCGCGCGCGCACCAGCTCGAGCGCCTCCTCCTCCTCCACGTCGCCGGCGACGATGGCGGTGGCGTTGTCGGGGTGGTAGTAGGTGTCGTAGAACCGCCGCAGCACCGCGGCGGTCACCGCCTCCACGTCCGAGCGCCAGCCGATGGTGGGGTGGTGGTACGGGTGCTCCAGGTAGGCGGTGGCGAAGCTCATCTTGAACAGCAGGTCGGCAGGGTCGTTCTCGCCCCGCTCCAGCTCGTTGAGGACCACGGTGCGCTCCGAGGCCACGTCCTCCTCCGCGAGCCGGGCGTTGCGCATGCGGTCGGCCTCGATCTCCATCACCGCGTCCAGGTGCTCCACCGCCACGGTGGCGTAGTAGCTCGTGCGATCGAGCCAGGTGGTGGCGTTGAACGACGCCCCCAGCCGCTCGAGGACCCGTGCCGGCTCGGTCCCGCGCTGGGCACAGAACCGCTCGGTCCCCTTGAACATCAGGTGCTCCAGCAGGTGGGTGGCGCCGGTGTGGCCCGTGGCCTCGTCGCGGGAGCCCACCCGGTACACGACGCAGAAGGTGGCCACCGGCGCCACCGGCGTGGGGGCCGTGAGCACTGTCAGCCCGTTGCTCTCGAGCCGCCACTCGCGGATCCCGCCCGCCTCCCCGACCAGCGTGTACCCCTCCGGCATCGCCCCTCCCGCGGGCATTATGCGGGCATCGCGTCGTCGTGTCACCGCACCACCCCACCCCGAGCCGCCGCCACGCGGCCCACCGCCCGGCAGCCGTCCCCGCGCACGGGACGACCCGCCGCCGATCGGGTAGAATGATTCCCGATCGCCATGAGGGGGCACGACGGATGACCGAGACCGCCTTCGGGGAGCTCCACTCGCCGTTCTCCGGGCACTGGATCCGCGAGCGGCCCGGCGCCCTGCTGACGTACCGCCCGACGTGGCCCATCGCCGCCGTGGCGCTCGCCGCGCTGGCGGTGCTCGCGGTACCGCTCGTTCTCCACCGCACCGAGTTCGGGACGGTCACCCTCGTGGCGGCGGCCGTGGTCCTGGGAGGCGCCGCGGCGTTCGCCCTCGCCTGGCGCGACGAGAACCTGTTCCTCTTCGACCGCCGCCGCCTCGTGCGCCGGCGAGGGTTCCTCTGGTCGCCGCGGATCGAGGAGGTTCCCCTGGACTCCGTGGAGGCGGTGGTGGTGCAGTTGCGGCGGGCCGTGCGCGTGCGTCCGGGCGAGGTCATGGGGGTCCACCACTGCGAGGTGGGGGTGAAGCTTGAGGGAACCGGAGAGACCGTCCCCGTCTGGAGCCACACGGATTCCGAGCGGGTGCTCGCCTTCGGGCGCCTGCTGGCCGGGAGAGTCGGCGCCCCGCTGCGCGACGAGCGGCCCGAGGAGGTCCTGGAGGCCGAGCGGATCTGGCGCCAGGAGATGGCCCGCCTGCTCGGCGAGACCGGCGACGACTCCGAGGAGCGAACCCACAGAGGCTGATCCACACGGCTCCAGGTGATATCCCGGTCCCCGGCCACTCCGGCCGCGGCCCGGGAGCCGGTACCATGGGCGGCCACGGAGGCGGGCATGGGGCGATGGCCGGCGACGATGACGGTGGCGGTGCTCGTGGCCACGCTGGTGACGGGCGGGGCGAGCTCCGGCACGGAGGATGCGGCGATGGACGAGCGGCTGGAGTACCGGTGGAACCTGGCGGAGATCTACCCCGACGACGCGGCGTGGACGCGCGCCCTCGAGGCGTTCGAGGCCCGGATCGGGCAGGTGGACGCGTGCCGCGGCCATCTGGGCGACTCCCCGGCACGGCTCGCGGACTGCCTGGACCTGCTGCACGATCTCGACCGCGAAGCGAAGCGTCTCGGGTCGTACGCCGGCATGCGGTTCGACGAGGACACCCGCGAGGCCGGGGCGCTCGAGATGCGGCAGCGGTTCCGGGCGGTGGCGACGCGCCTCGCCCAGGCCACGAGCTGGGTGGACCCGGAGATCCTCCAGCTCGGCGCCGGGCGGGTGCGGGCCATGATCGCCGCCGAGCCACGCCTCGAGCCGTACCGGTTCACCCTCGAGGAGACGCTCCGGCGCGCGCCGCACACCCTCTCGCCCGAGGGGGAGCGGCTCGTCGCCACCGCCGGCCTCATGGCCGACGCCCCCTCCACCGTGTACTCGGTGCTGGCCAACGCCGAGATGCCGTGGCCCACCGTGACCCTCTCCGACGGCACCGAGGTCCGCCTCGACCAGGCCGCCTACACGAGGTACCGCGCGGCCCCGGTCCGGGCCGACCGGAAGAGGGTGTTCGACGCGTTCTTCGGCACCTGGAAGGCGTACGAAAGGACGCTGGGCGCGGCGCTCCACGCCCAGCTCAGGCGAGACCTGTTCTACGCCCAGGCGCGCCGGTACCCGAGCTGCCTGGCCGCGGCGCTCGACGGCGACGACGTGCCCGAGGCGGTATACCGCACGCTCCTCGAGCAGGCCCGGGCCCACCTGGGAACGCTCCACCGCTACCTTCGCCTGCGCGGCCGCCTCCTCGGGATCCCCGACCTCCGCTACTACGACGTCTACCCGCCGCTGGTGCGGCTGGAGCGGGAGTTCGGGATCGAGGAGGCGAAGCGGCTGGTGCTGGAGGCGGTGGCGCCGCTCGGGCCCGAGTACGTGGCCGCCGTGCGCCGGGGGTTCGAGTCCCGGTGGATGGACGTCTTCCCCCGCCCGGGCAAGCGGTCCGGCGCGTACTCCAACGGCTCCATCTACGACCTCCACCCGTACCTGCTGCTGAACTTCAACGACGACTGGGAGTCGGTCTCGACCCTGGCCCACGAGTGGGGTCACGCGATGCACTCCTACCTCGCCAACCGTGCCCAGCCGTACCCCACGGCGGACTACTCGATCTTCGTCGCCGAGGTCGCCTCCACCCTCAACGAGGCCCTCCTGCTCGACGCCGCGCTCCGCCATGCGGCGGACGACCGGGAGCGCCTGTTCTACCTCGGCTCGGCGCTCGAGGGCCTCCGCGGCACCTTCTTCCGTCAGGCGATGTTCGCGGAGTTCGAGCTCGCCGTGCACGAGGCGGTGGAGCGGGGCGAGGCGCTCTCCGGACGGCGGTTCAGCGAGATCTACGGCGAGCTGCTCCGCCGCTACCACGGCCACGATCGGGGCGTGCTCACGGTGGACGATGCGTACACCGTGGAATGGGCGTACATCCCCCACTTCTACTACGACTTCTACGTCTACCAGTACGCCACCTCCATCGCCGCCGCCCAGCTCCTCGCGGAGCGGATCCTGGCCGGCGAGCCAGGGGCGAGCGAGCGCTACCTCGCCCTGCTCGAGGCGGGCGGATCGCGCCACCCCTACGAGCTGCTGCGCGAGGCCGGCGTGGACCTCGCGACGCCGGCCCCGTACGAGGCGCTGGTCCGGCGGATGGAGCGCATCATGGACGAGATCGAGGCGATCCTCGAGCGACGCCCGGAGCTCGCGGCCACGGCGCCCTGAGTGCGGGGCGTCACGCCACCGCGCGCCGGAGCTCCGCGGCCCCGGCCACCGGCGGCCGGGCGCTCAGCTCCCGCCCTCCGCGGCGGGCCGGCGGGGCGGGGTCACCCGCGCCGCGGCCAGCGCACCCGCCACCCGCACCGTGACACCGGCGACCTTCTCGCCCGCCAGGGTCATGGTGATGGAGAAGCCCGCCGCACCGCCGGCCGGGATCTGCCCGCCCACCTCCTTCTCGGCGCGGCCCACCACCTTCCCCTCCGGCCCGGTGGCCACCGCCTCCAGCCGCACCGCCGAGACCGGGAACCCGGCCCTGTTGGCCACGGTGCCGCGCACGGTGAGCTGGTCGCCCTTGCGCGAGTACCCCTGGACCGCGACCTCCAGGGTGGAGGGCACCTTCCCCTTCGCGGTCGCCGCCCCCTCCGGCGCCTCGCCCTCCGACGCGCTCTCCACGTGCTCCACGTCCGCGTCGGTGAGCGTCACCCTGGCGGTGCCCGCCCCGGCCCGCGCGAACTGCGCGATGGAGCGCGGTCCCGTGCGCCGCGCCTTCGGGGGCTCCACGGCCGGCTTGGGCTCGAGCCCGGAGGCGGCGAGGTCCACGTCGGACGCGGCGTAGGCCTGCATCGCCCCGCTGGGCAGGGTGACGATCACCATCCCCGCCTCGAGACGCGCCTCCTTCACCTCGAGCTTCGACCCGTTCCTGAACACCACCGTCCCCGCCCAGGCGGAGGCGGCCAGCGCCACCGCGACCGTCATCGCCGTCACCCTCAGCCGCATCGTCGCCCTCCCCGGCGCCCTCGGCGCCGTCGCTCTTCACCGCTCCCGATCTGCCCCCATCCTACCGCGTTCCCCGCGCCCGTGCACCCTCGCCCGAGAGCGGCAGCCGGACGCGGAACACCGCGCCGCGTGACGCGGGGCACAGCGCCACGGTCCCGCCGTGCGCCGAGACGATGGCGGCCACCGAGGCGAGACCGAGGCCGGTCCCGGAACGGCTCACGTACGGCTCGAAGACCCGCCCGGCGAGCTCCGGCGGCACCCCGGGGCCGTTGTCGGCCACCTCGAGCCACGCCTCGCCCCCCTCGCGTCCCGCCCGGATCTCCACCCTCGGCTCCGGGATCCCCGCCAGGGCCTCCCGGGCGTTGAGGACCAGGTTGAGCAGCACGCGCCGCAGCTCCACCTCGCTCGCCACCACCGGCGCCGGCCCCGCGACCTCGACGACCAGCTCCGTGCCGGGCTCGAGGAGGAAGCGCACGAACCCCTCGCTCGAGCGCACCAGCTCCGCGAGGTCGAGCTCGGACCGCTCCCCACCCTCGCGGGCCACGGCCAGCAGCTGCTCCACCACCTCCCGTCCGCGGACGGTGAGCTCGTGGATCGCGGCCAGCGCCTCGGGGGCCCCCTCCGGGTCCGCCTCCAGGATCCGTGCGTGCAGCTCCAGCGCGGCCAGCAGGTTGTTGAAGTCGTGGGCCACACCGTTGGCGAGCGCGGCCACCGACTCGGCCTTCAGCGCCTCCCTGAGGCGCCGCTCCGCCGCGACGCGCGCCGTCACGTCGCGGACCACCAGGATCCCACCGTCGTCGGGGGCCGGCTCCAGCCGCACCACCAGGTGCCGGCCGTCCTCCTCCGCCTCCCACTCGCCGAACCGGCCCGCCACGAGACGCGAGGAGGCCGCCGCGATCACCGCCGCGGGCGCCCGCTCCATGGCCGCGTTGGCCAGCCGGACCTCGCCGCCGGGATCCAGCACCGCGACGCCGTCGGCCATGGCGTCGAAGGTGCGCCGCCACAGCTCCCCCGCCCGCCGCAGCCGGTCGGTGAGGTCGGTGAGCGCCACCAGGTACGCCTCCCCGCTCGGCCACCCGAGCCGGCGCACCCGCAGGGCCACCGCGGCCTCCGAGCCGTCCGGCATCCGCCAGCGGACCTCGCGACCGGGCGGGGTCTCCCCCGGCTCGGGCACCACCGCGTCACCCCCGACCAGGAAGCGGCGCAGCGGCAGCGCCCGGGCGCGCTCGGCCGGGACGCCGATGAACGGCTCCGCCGAGCGGTTCGCCCGCACGATGCACAGCTTCCGGTCCACCACCAGGAGCGGCGCGGGGGCGACCGCGAACAGCTCGCGGAACCGCGCCTCGCTCGCCTCGAGCTCGGCCCGGCTGGCGGAGAGCCGCGCCACCAGCCCCGCGAACGCCGTGCCCAGCTCGTGCACCTCGCGCGGCCCGCGCACCGGCGGCGGGGCATCCGGTGCCGCCGGATCGCACCCCCGGGCCCAGGCGGCGAGCCGCTCGAGCGGGGCCGACATCCCGCGCAGGAGAAGCAACCCCACCGCCAGCGCCGCCCCCAGCGCCAGCCCCAGCGCCCCCACCATGCGCCCGGTGAGGTCGAGGAGACGGCGCCGGATCGGGCCCGTGGCCACCTCCGCCGACACCCGGAACCGCCGGCCACCGGTCTCGATCGCCGCGCTCACGGGCAACGACCCACCCTCGAGCGCCACCTCCGGGTCCGGCCCGAACCACCACACGACCCGCCCCCCGGGGTCGCGCACGACGATCCGGCGCACGTCGCGCGCCGCGACCGCGGCGAGCCGCGACGCCTCGTCGTCCCTCCCCGCGACCGCCAGCGACGCCACGGCCCGGGCCAGGCGGCGTGCGTCGAGCACGGCCTGGGAGCGAAGACGCCGCTCCTCGGCACTCACCACCACCACCGAGGCGAGCGCCAGCGCCACGGCGAGAACCCCCAGCGCCCAGGCGGCGAAGGCGCCCGCCACGCCCGAGGGCGCACCGAACGCACGGGGCAGGGCGAGGCGCCGGGAGGGGCCGCGCGAGGGCAGCCCCTCCCGGGTCCGGGTCACTGCAGCTCCATCCACCAGCGGATCAGGTTGCCGCTGTTGCCCGGCTGGATGGTGAGGTCCGGTACCTCCAGCAGATGGGCCTCCGAGCCCTCGCCGACACCGGACTGGCTCACGATCACCTTCTCGCCGGCGATGGCGAA
>CAYTTB010000042.1:0-25934 GCA_964440565.1 uncultured Thermoanaerobaculia bacterium | reverse complement strand
CCTCACGCACCCCGCGCCGCGGCCACGAAGGCGTGGATCCGGTCGGGGTCCTTGATGCCGGGAGCGGCCTCCACCCCGGAGGAGACGTCCACCAGCGCCGGCCGCACGCGGCGGATGGCGTCGGCGACGTTCTCCGGCGTCAGCCCGCCGGCCAGGCCGAGGCGGAGCCCCTCGGGGCGGCCGTCGAGCAGCGACCAGTCGAAGGTCCGCCCGCTTCCGGCGCCGGGATCGAGGAGCGGGAGCGCCCGCCCGGCGAGGCGGGCGAGGCGCTCCCAGTCCGGCGGGCCGTCCACCCGCACCGCGCGCAGCACGTCGGGACCGAGGCGCTCGAGCCAGCCGTCCGGCTCGTTCCCGTGCAGCTGGACCCAGTCGAGGCGCAGGCGCTCCCGCATCTCGAGGATCGCCTCGAGCGGCGCGTCCCGGAACACCCCCACCGTGCCCGCCCCGCGGACCTCCCGCACCCACCCCGCCGCGGCCGGGTCCACGTACCGCGGCGTGCCGGGCACGAACACGAACCCCACGAGGTCCGCCCCGGCCGCCACCGCCGCCTCGGCGTCCGCGGGGCGGGTGATGCCGCAGATCTTGACCAGCACCCTCACCCCTCCACCGGCCGCCCCACCAGCCGGAACCACGCCCACACCGCCGCCACGCCCGCAGGCAGCAGCGGCCAGGGGCTGAGCTCCCCCAGGGCCACGGGCAGGTAGCCCACCAGCGCCGCGAGCCCCGCACCCAGCAGCGCGTACGGCAGCTGCGTCCGCACGTGGTCGATGTGATCGCACGAGGAGGCCATGGAGGACATGATGGTGGTGTCGGAGATCGGCGAGCAGTGGTCGCCGAACACCGCGCCGCCCAGGATCGCCGCCACCGTGGCCGACAGCAGCCGCGGGTGGAGCGCCGTCTCCGCCGAGTGGAGCACCAGCGGGACCGCGAGCGGGGTGAGGATGGCCATGGTCCCCCACGAGGTGCCGGTGGCGAAGCTCACCCCCGCCGCAACCAGGAACACCACCACCGGGATCCAGTGGGCCGCGAGGTGGGGCCCCACCACCCGCACCAGGAAGCCGGCGGTGTCGAGGTCGGCGCACACCTTCCCCAGCGACCAGGCGAGCGTCAGCACCACCGCCGCGAGCAGCATGCTCTTGAACCCCTGCACCGCCGCCTCCAGCGCCTCCCGCGCCGGCAGGATCCGCTGGCCCACGGCGAGGGCGATGGCCACCGTGAGCCCGGCGAGGCTCGCCCACAGCAGCACCCGGAACGGGTCCGAGGCGCCGATCACCCGCCGCAGGTCGCCGGCCGGTCCGCCCTCCGCGAGGAGCGCCGCCCGGCCCGTGGCGTAGAGCCCCGCGAGCGTGCCCAGCACCACCGTGGCCACCGGGACGGCCGCGTTCCACCAGCGGGCGGGGGTCCCCGGCGCCGGCGCGAGCCCGGTGCTCTCGTAGTCGGCGAGGGGGCGAGCCTCGGGCGCCAGGAGCTGCCCGCGGCGCGCGCGCCGCTCGGCGAGAAGCATCGGCCCCCAGTCGCGCCCGGAGAGCGCGGACACCAGCCCCACCGCCAGCGCCAGCACCGGGTAGAACGCGTACGGGATGGAGCCGAGGAACAGCGCGAACGGGTTGTGCGGGGTCCCGGCCTCGCGGAGCGCGTCACCGAGCAGCGACACCTGGTACCCCACCCAGGTGGAGACGAAGGCGACGGTCGCCACCGGTGCCGCGGTGGAGTCCACCAGGTAGGCGAGCTTCTCGCGGCTGACCCGGTGGGCGTCGGTCACCGGACGCATCGTGTTGCCCACGATGAGGGTGTTGGCGTAGTCGTCGAAGAAGATCGCCACCCCCATCGCCCAGGTGATGACCTGGCTGCGGCGGGGCGAGGTGGCCAGCGGCTCCAGGGCCCGCACGATCCCGTGCGTGCCGCCCGCCCTGCTCATGACCCCCACCATCCCCCCCAGCAGCATCGAGAAGACGATGATGGCCACGTGATCGGGATCGGCCAGCGCCCCGCGCACGTAGGTGTCGATGGAGGCGAGCGCCCCCGCCGCGAGGCCCCCCCTCACCATCGCCGCCCCCAGCCACACCCCCAGGTAGAGCGCCACCAGCACCTCGCGCAGGGCGAGCGCCAGGGAGATGGCGAGCAGCGGCGGCAGCAGGCTCCACCACGAGCCGGCGGCGTCCCCGGACGCCGGCAGCACCGCGTCGAGCGCCACCAGCGCCGTCATGGCCACCAGCGCGACGAGAACCCTCCGCACGCCGGGAGCCTACCACGGCTCCCGCGCCGGGAACGGGCCGCCGCACCGCGCTACCATCGGGCCGTGCGACCGGTGGAGGACGAGGCGCTGGTGCTGGGCGCGCGGCCGTACGCCGAGCGGCACCTGCTGCTTTCCGTGCTCTCCCCCCGGCACGGGGTGGTGCGCGGGGTGCTGCGCGGCGCGCGCGGCCGCCGCACCGCGCGGCGCGCCGCCGCGGCCCAGGTGCTCTCCCACGTCCACGCCCGCTGGCACACGAGGCCCGGGGCGGAGCTCGCCACCTTCGAGGAGCTCGAGCTCGAGCGGTCGTCGTTCCCGCTCGCCCGCGACCTCGGCCGTGCCGGAGCCGCGGCGGTGGTGGCGGAGCTCCTGCTCACCTTCTGCCCGGAAGGAGAGGCCGCACCGCGCCACTTCCGGCTCGGTGCCGGCCTCCTCGAGGCGCTGCTGGCCGGCGCCCCGCCCCGTGCCGTCGTGACCTACGCGCTCCACTGGGTGCTCCGGCTGGGCGGGGTGATGCCGGCGACGGACCGCTGCGCCGCCTGCGCCGCCCCGCTCCCGGGCGAGCTCCGCATCGCTCCCGCGGACGCGCATCCGCGCTGCCGTGCCTGCGCGCCGCCCGGCGCCGCCCGGCTCGGCCCCACCGAGCTCGAGGCGCTGGCCGCGATCCGGCGCCTTCCCCCCCGGCAGCTGCGCGAGGAACCTCCGCCCTCGCTTCTCGTCTGGCTCGAGCGCCTCGCCCGCCTCGAGGCCCACCGGCCGCTGCGCGCCCTCGACCTGTGGCACCGGCTCGAGTCCGGGTGAGCGCGGCTGGTACGATCCCCGCGTGACGGAACGGAACCCGAACCCCGCGCGAGCTGCCACCCCCGGCGTCGTGCACCTCGTGGGTGCGGCGTGGCGCCACCGTCGGGGGGTCTGGGGCTCGCGGAGACGTCTCGTGGCGGGGCCCGGCGGGTGGCGGCTGCTCGACGGCCACGTGGAGACCCGCCGGTTCCGCACCCTGACCGAGGCCGCGACGCACCTCGCCGGGGTGCGGCTCGTCGGCTGGATCGGGTACGAGGCCCTGGCGGCGCACGCGGGGCTGCCGTCATACGCCCCCGGCGAGCCCGCGGCCTGGCTGCTGGTGGACCCGGAGCCCGCGCCCGCTGCCGGCCCGGCGAACGGTGGGCCAGCCGGCCCCGCCCGGGTTTCCCTCGCCGACGCCGCGTACCGCACGGCTGTCGGGCGAGTGCTGGAGCTGGTGGCGGCGGGAGAGGCGTACCAGGTCAACCTCACCCGGAGGTGGTCCGTCGCGTGGCGCGGCGGGATGGCGCCGCTCGTGCGGACAGTGGCGCACGACGCTCCACCGTACCTCGCCTGGGCCCGTGGAGACGGGCTCGAGCTCGTGTGCGCGTCGATGGAGCTGCTGCTCGAGCGCCGGGGCGAGCGCGTCGAGACCCGACCCATCAAGGGAACCCGCGCCCGCACGGGCGACGCGCGGGCCGACCGTGCCGCGGCCAGCGAGCTCGACGCCGACCCCAAGGAGCGCGCCGAGCTGGCCATGGTGGTGGACCTGGAGCGCAACGACCTGGGCCGCGTCGCCCGCACCGGCTCGGTGCGCGTGGCCGATCCGGGCTCCGTGCACGCCTTCACCACCGTGCTGCACCGCATCGCCTCGGTCACGGCCGAGGTGGAGCCCGGGCTCCCGTGGTGGGAGCTGCTGCGTGCCGTCGCCCCATCGGGGTCCGTCACCGGCGCGCCCAAGCGCGCGGCGATGGCGGCCATCGCGCGGCTCGAGCCGCTGCCCCGCGGGCCGTACACCGGGGCCCTGGGCGTGATCGAGCCGGACGGCGACCTCACACTGGCGCTCACCATCCGCACGGCGTGGTCAGCTGGCGGGTGGCTGCACCTCGCCGCCGGGTGCGGGATCGTGTGGGGCTCCAGGGCCGACCGCGAGGAGGCGGAGTCGCGCCTCAAGGTGGCGCACTGGCTCCGGACCGTGGAGGGCGCCGGTGAGCTGGGTGTGGCGCGGCGTCCGGCCTGAGCCCGGGGCGCCGCCGGGCCCCGGCCGGGCCCCGGCGGGTGCCTTCACCACCGCCGGGTGCGAGGGCGGCCGCCCGTTCCTGTGGGCGTTGCACGCAGCCCGTCTCGCCCACGACATCCGGACACTCGACCCCCGGGCATCCGTCCACCTGCCCGGGGAGACCGAGCTGGCCCGGCTGCTCCTCGAGCGCGACCTGGTCGGGCCCGCGCGCCTGCGGGTGATCGTCTGGCGGAACACGGGCGGCTGGCGTGTGGGAGCCGAGGCGCGGCCACTTCCCGCCTGCGGGCCCACGCTGCCCCCCCTCGCCCTGGAGCCGGTCCGCCGCGAGCATGCACCGCCACTCGCCGGTCACAAGGTGCTCGCCCGCCTGTCCTGGGACCTCGCCGCCGCACGGGCGCGCCGCGCCGGCGGCGATGACGCGCTTCTCGTGGACGCCGGAGGCCGCGTGCTCGAGACCTCCATCGCCAACGTCTGGGCGATCGTGGATGGCACCGCCGTGACCCCACCGGCCCCGGAACGCTGCCTCCCCGGGGTGATGCGCCGGTGGCTCCTGGAGCGGCTCCCCGCCGCCGGCCTCGAGCCGGAGGAGCGCGACCTCACGCTCGCGGAGCTCCTCGCCGCCGGTGAGGTCTGGGTGAGCAACGCGCTCGTGGGGATCCGCCGCGTCCGCCGCCTCGGGCGCCACACCTGGGACCGCTGGCCCGCCTTCGAGCGCCTCGCCGGGCTGGGAGTGCCCGCCCCCGGCTGGCCCCGCTGATGGGCGCGGTGCCGCCCGCGCGGGCCCCGCCTCACTCGCCCGCGGGCTCGCGCTCGCCCTCGTCCACCGGAGCGCGCACCGGCTCCGGCGGCAGCGGCAGTTTCCTCCCCATCTCCACCTTGGCCCTGAGGCGCGCCCACTCCCACTCGATGTTGCGGCGGATCGTCTCGATGTGGTGCTCCTCGAGATGGCGGAACCGCCCCTGCAACGCGAGGTACTCGCGGACGTCGAGGAACTTCGGCTCGTGGTTGATGGTGTAGCGGACGCCGTGCTCCACCTCGTACAGCGGGAACACCCCCGTCTCCACCGCCAGGCGGGCGATCTTCACGGACAGGCGTTCCTCCGACTTGTGCCCGGCCGGGCACGAGATCCAGAGATGGATGAACTTCGCCCCCGGGATCGTCTTCGCCTTCCGGAGCTTCCGGACGAAGTCCTCCGGAAAGGCGATGGAGGCGGTGGCGGCGTACGGGATCCGGTGCTCCGCCAGGATCTCCACCATGTTCTTCTTCGGCTCCGCCTTGGGCGTCTCCACCGGGGTGGTGGTGGTCCAGGCGCCGTACGGCGTCGCCGAGGAGCGCTGGATCCCCGTGTTCATGTACGCCTCGTTGTCGTAGCAGACGTAGATGATGTCGTCGTTGCGCTCCACCGCACCGGAGAGGGCCTGGAAGCCGATGTCGAAGGTTCCGCCGTCACCCGCCCAGGCCATCACGGTGATGTCGTCACGCCCCTGGACGTCCAGCGCCGCACGGATCCCGGCGGCGGAGATGGCGGCGGTCTCGAACGCCACCTGCAGCACCGGCACCTTGAGCGCCTGGAACGGGTACGGCCCCACGATCACCGCCCAGCAGCACGCCGGGATCACCACCATCGTGTCCGGTCCCAGGGCCTTGAGCGCGAGGCGCATCCCCAGGGCGGCCCCGCACCCCGGGCAGGCCAGGTGGCCGGAGTGCATTCCCTCGTGCTCGGGGAGGTGGAGGTTGCGGGGGTCGAAGGTCTCGAGCTCGATGGCCATGTCCCCTCCCTATGCCAGCACCGACGCGGCCCTGACCGGATCGCCCGCGGGCAGCACGTCCCACCACGTGGTGGGCGCGTCGAGCTCCCCGGCCCACGCGCGGGTGATCATCTCGCGGATGTCCTCCGGGGTGACGTCGCGCCCGCCGAGGCCGGCGATCACCCCCCGCACCTCGGGCCGGCGATCCGGCTCGAGGTCGTAGAGCGCCGACTTGACCTCCTGGTGGAAGATCCCGTGGTGCCCGAAGGAGCAGTTGCGGTCCAGCACCAGCACCTTCCGCCGCCCGCCGAGCAGCCGGCGCAGGGTCTCGGCCGGGAACGGACGCACCACCCGCAGCCGCAGCAGCCCCACGGGCAGCCCCTCGCCGCGCAGCGCGTCGATCACCACCCGGGCGGTGGAGGCGGTGGTGGCGGCGGTGACGAACACCAGCTCGGCGCCGTCGGTGCGGTAGGTCTCGACCAGCCCGTACGGCCTCCCGGTGAGCTCGCCCCACTCGCGGCCCACCTCCTCCCACACGCCCAGGGCGTGGCGGTGGGCCAGCTCCAGCTTGCGCCGGAACTCCATGTACCGGTCGGGGAACACGAGGTTCCCCAGCGCCGCCGGGTGCTCCAGGTCGAGCCTGTGAGGGAGCTGAAGCGGCGGGAGGAAGCGGTCCACCGTCTCCTGCTCGGGGACCTCCACGTCCTCGTAGGTGTGGGAGAGGAAGAAGGCGTCCAGCACCACCATGGTGGGGAGCAGCACCCGCTCCGACACCCTGTACGCCTGGATCACCGAGTCCACCACCTCCTGCGAGGACTGGCAGTAGATCTGCATCCAGCCGGTGTCGCGCTGGGAGAGGGAGTCGTTCTGGTCGGTCCAGATGGACCACCCGGGCGCCATGGCGCGGTTGACGTCGGCCAGCACGATGGGCAGGCGCGCCCCGGCCGCCCAGTGGATCAGCTCGTGCATCAGCGCGAGCCCCTGGGCGGAGGTGGCGGTGAACGTCCGCGCGCCGGCCGAGGCGGCCGCGATGCAGCCGGCGAGCGCCGAGTGCTCCGACTCCACCTTGATGAACCGCGCGTCCAGCTCCCCCCGTGCCACCATGGTGGCGATCTCCTCGATGATGGAGGTCTGGGGGGTGATGGGGTACGCGGAGATCACCTGCGCCCGCGCCAGGCGCACCGCGTGCGCCACCGCGCCGTTGCCCTTGACCACCATCCTCATCGCGTCACCTCCGTGAGCGTCAGCGCGTCGCGGGGGCACTCCTCGACGCAGATCCCGCACCCCTTGCAGTGGTCGGAGTCGATGTCGAACCCGAACGCGCCGGGCCGCTTGCGGATCGCCACGTCGGGGCAGAACAGGAGGCAGTTGAGGCACTCGGTGCAGGTGCCGCACACCAGGCAGCGGCGCGCCTCGGCCACCGCCCGCTCCGCGTCGAACCCGCGCACCACCTCCTCGAAGCCGCCGCTGCGGCTCGCCGGATCCAGCTCCTCGATCTCGGGCCGCGGCACCGGGCGGAAGTAGGCGAGGTTGAGCTCCTCCACGTGGACCACCGTGCCCAGGTCCACCTCGCGCTCCCACAGCTCCTGCACCCGCGGCGCCTCCGCGGGGAGCTCGCCGGTGCGGAGCCACCGGTCCACCACCGCCGCCGCGCGGCGGCCCGAGCCCACCGCCGCGGTGACCGTCCCCTCGCCGGTGGCCACGTCGCCCGCCGCGAACAGCCCCGGCACCGGCGTGGCGAACCGCGCGTCGGCGGCGACCCGCCAGCCGTCCCGGGCCGCCTCGGGGAGCGGCTCCAGGTCCGCCGTCTCGCCGATGGCGGTCACCACGGCTCCGACCTCGATCCGGTGCTCCGAGCCCTCCACCGGCACCGGCCGGCGGCGGCCGCTCTCGTCCGGCTCGCCGAGGCGCATCCTGACGCACTCGAGGGCGGCCACCCGGCCGCCCTCCACGATCACCCGTACGGGTGCCGTGAGGAAGCGGATCTCGATCCCCTCGGCGATGGCCTCGTCCACCTCGGCCGGGATCGCGGGCATCTCGAGGCGCGAGCGCCGGTACACCACGATGGGCTCGACGCCGATCCGGAGGAGCGAGCGGGCCACGTCCATGGCGGTGTTGCCGCCGCCCACCACCGCCACCCGCCGCGGCAGCTCGGGCCGCTCGCCGGCCAGGATCCGCTCCAGCAGCCGGACGCCGCTCAGCACGTCGGGGTGGTCCTCGCCCGGCACCCCCAGCGGACGCGAGCGGTGGAACCCGATGGCCACCACCACCGCGTCGTGCTCCGCCCGGAGCTTCTCGAGGGTCACGTCCCGACCCACCCGGACGCGCGGGTGGAACCGCACCCCCGCCCGTTCCACCAGCTCGAGCTCGCGATCGAGCACGTCCTTGGGGAGCCGGTAGTCCGGGATGC
This sequence comes from uncultured Thermoanaerobaculia bacterium, assembly GCA_964440565.1. GTDB lineage: Bacteria > Acidobacteriota > Thermoanaerobaculia > Thermoanaerobaculales > Sulfomarinibacteraceae > CAYTTB01. The sequence continues at coordinate 17,523 of CAYTTB010000042.1, read as the reverse complement.
CGGTGCGCAGGTACCCGCCCGGGCGCGGCTTGTCGTCGTGGACGTGGACCTCGTGCCCCGCGAGCGCCAGGTTGTACGCCGCCGCGATCCCGGCGGGTCCGGCGCCCACGACGGCGACCCGCTTCCCCGTGGCGGGCGCGCGCTCCGGCAGGAGGTCCCCGGCCTCCACGTCGCCCAGGAACCGCTCCATCATGTGGATGGCGATGGCGCCCCCGAGCGCTCCCCGGTTGCACCCCTCCTCGCACGGGTGCGGGCAGACGCGGCCCAGCGTCGCCGGGATCGGGTTGCCGCGGCGCACGAGCCGCGCCGCCTCCTCGACCTCACCCCGCGCCACGAGGTCGAGGAACTTCGAGATGTCGTTGCCCGCCGGGCACCGGTGCGAGCAGGCGGGCAGCGCGTCGCGGTAGCGCGGCTCGACGTACTTCCAGGTGCCGGTGGTGATGCCGGTGGTGGGGAGGTCCGAGTACGAGGTGGGCGGCACCTCGTCGAGAAGCTTCGGGTTCAGCTCGACCACGTTCACCTCCCTCCCGCGGGCTGAAGCTCCCGCACCGCCTTCGCCGCCTCCATCGCCGCGGCGACGTTCTCCTCCGGCTTGATGGGCACGTGGCGGCGGATCGCCTCGGCCAGGCTGTCCAGGCCCACGATCCCCGTGAACGCCGCCACCGCGCCGCAGATGGCGGTGTTGACGATGGGTGCGGTCAGCGACCCCAGGTGGTGCTCCACGGCGATCTTCGAGGCGGGGACGGTGGCGATGCGGAACTCACCGAGGTCCGCGAACGCCTCCGGCCCGTGCGCGGAGTTGATCAGGATCCAGCCACCCGGTCTGAGCCCGTGGGTCACGTCCACCAGACCCAGCGTGATGAGGCTCTCGTCCAGCACCACCAGCCCGTCCGGCTCGTAGATCTCGGTCCGGACCAGGATCGGCTCCTCGCCGAGCCGGACGAACGCCGCCACCGGCGCCCCGCGCCGTTCCGAGCCGAACGACGGGAACGCCTGCACGTGCAGCCCCTGGAGGAAGCCGGCCTCGGCCAGGATCTGCGACGCGATCACCGCCCCCTGCCCGCCGCGGCCGTGGATGCGGATCTCGATCATCGGCCCTCCCTTCGCCCGCGCAGTTTATTGTGAACCCTTTCACCAAGGCAAGGAGCACCGTAACGAGACGCGGTCGCCAATCGGCGTGCCCCGGTGCCCACGCGCCCCGGGGCACGGGAGACCCGCTCGCGGGACGCGCGCGGCGAGACCCCGGCGTCCGGACCGCCCTCGCCGCTGTCCCGGGAACCGACGGTCCGGACCGGGACCGTGCGCCGCGACGCCCCGGGCCGGACGCTCAGTGCCGGAGGTCGCCCGACCGCAGCGCCTCCGCGTGGGCCGCCACGACGTTCATGGCGTCCGTCCGGCTGTCCACCATCCCCATCCGCGCCCCACCCTCGGACTCCCGGACCAGCCACGCCCACCCCAGGAGACGCTCGCCGACCCAGCCCAGCTCGCGCTCGCCGTCGTACAGCACCCAGCGGTCCCCGTCCCTCACCCAGTGCAGGCCGTCCTCCACCCGGACCCCCTCCGAGAGTGTCTCGTCGCGGCATACCTTGCCTCACCGGACGGCTCATGTCAAGGTCCGGAGAGAGCTGACGCTACCGCCCCTTCCGTCACGGGCGGGCGGACGGGACGGTGGTCGGCGCGGGCCGACGTCGGGGGAGGGCGGGCCGGGGCCCGCCCGGCGCGAGGGCCCGGTGTCCGGGACCACGGCCGGATCCGCCGGCGCACCCGCGTCCGGATCCGGAGACGGAACCCCCTCGCGCGGGCGCGGCGGGGGTGACGGGTTCCACGGTCGTCGCGCCGTCTCGGGCCGGGGCCCGTGCCACCCCGGCCGATCCCGGGCGCGGGACCGTCCGCCGGGGTCACTCGCCCCCGGGCGCCTCCCCCTCGCCGGCCGCGGCGCGGATCGCTCGCGCCGCGCACTCGGCGTAGCCGGGGCAGCTCCGGCACACCGGGTCGTCCACGAACCCGAAGTCCTCCGGGGCGCACACCGTCACCGAGGGGTCCACCGCGGCGTCGAGCTCGGCGAGCAGCGCCTCGTCCTCGGGACCGAGAGGGCCCTCGCCCGCCCGCGCCACCGCCCGGCGGACCCGCGGGTCCCACTCGCGGTTGCGCCGCTCGGCCGCGGCCTGGCGCACCCCGTCCACCGCCGCGCCCTGGAGCCGCTTGAGCCCCCACGCCACCTTGCGGCGGGGCGGCAACCTCCTCGTCGCGAGGAAGAACAGGTACCCCGAGGCCATCCCCGCCGCCCGCACCAGGCCGCCGGCGATCCCGAAGGCGCTCACGGACATCCAGAGGAGCGCCGCACCGCCCAGGATCCCGAGCCACTTCACCCGGACCGGAAGCAGGAAGAAGAGGAGGAACTCGGTGTCCGGAAACAGCGTGGCGAACACGAACAGCAACGAGCCGGAGAGGAAGACGTCGCCGAGAAGCGGCGTGCCGAAGGCGACGGCGGTGACCGCCGCCCCGGCCGTGGACACCGCCCAGAAGGCGAGCAGCCGGGCGGAGCCCCACCGCTCCTCCAGCGGCCGCGCCATGATCCAGAGCACGAGCGTGGACAGCGCCACGTCCAGCATCCCGCGGTGCACCAGCTGGAACGTCACCACCGTCCACGGCCGGGCAGCCACGGCCCCGGGGATCAGCGCCAGCGCCACGCGCGCCTCGGGCCGGGTGTAGGTGAGGAGGAACGCCGCCCAGTGCGCGAACACCAGCCCCTCGGAGAAGTGCCAGAGGTCCCGCCGCATCACCGCCTCCCGAACCGCCGCTCCATCTCGTCCTGGTCCAGGGTGAGCACCACCGGCCGTCCGTGCGGACACCGGTACGGGTCGGAGGTCGCCGCGAGGTCGCGCACCAGCCCCCGCTGCGCCTCGAGCGCCAGCGGGTGGTTGATCTTCACCGCCGCCCGGCACGCCAGCGCCGCCGCGAGCTCGTGCAGACGCTCTTCCACGACCCCCTCCGCCACCTCGCCCTCCCCCACCGCCCGCTCCAGCAGCTCCCGCACCAGCGCCGCCGCCTCGGCCGCCTCCAGCTCGGGCGGGACCGCGCTCACCCGCACCGTGTCCCCGCCGAAGGTGTCCAGCTCGAGCCCGGCGCGGGCGGCGAGAACCGCCACCCGCGGCACCGCCGCGGCGAGCTCCGGCTCCACCTCCACCAGCACCGGCTCGAGCAGCCGCTGGGCCACCGGCCGCCCGGCCCGCAGCCGCTCGAGGAACCGCTCGTACAGCACCCGCTCGTGCGCCACGTGCTGGTCCACGATGAGGAGCCCCTCGGGAGCGTCGAGGAGGATGAAGGAGTCACGGTACTGTCCGATCACCCGCCCCAGGGGGGTGTCGGCGGGAGCCGGCCGCGCCCCGCTCGCCTCCGCCGCGGGCGGCGGGGGAGGCGGCGGCGTCTCCGGGAAGAGGTGCGCCGTCCGCGGCTCCGCGACGCGCCCGGGGCGCGGTGCCGACGGATACCCCGAGGGGGCGCGCACCCGCCGCACCGCCACCGTCCCGTGGAGGGCGGCCAGCCCCCGCCGCACCGCCGTCTCCACCAGCGCGAACACCGCACCGGCCCGCCCGAACCGGACCTCGGCCTTGGCGGGATGGACGTTGACGTCCACCGATCCGGGCGGCACCACCACCTCCACCACCAGCCAGCCGCCCGCGAGCCGCTCGCCCGAGGCGCGCAGGACGCGGCGGACGGCGGAGACGAGCAGGCGGTCGCGCACCGGACGGCCGTTGACCAGCACCGCGAGGCGCGGGCGGCCGCCGCCCGTCCCCGGTGCGACGAGGCCGCGCACCACGCCCGCCCCCGAGCTCGCCTCGAACTCCCGCACCCGGCCGAGCCGCCCCCGCCCCAGGTCGGCCAGCCGCCGCGCCCGGTCCGGCGCCGGCGGCGCCTCCACCAGCGTCCGCCCCGCGTGCCGCAGGCGAAACCCGATCGCCGGCCGCGCCAGCGCCGCCTCCGTCACCACCGTCACCGCGTGGCGCAGCTCCGTCTCCACCGCCGCCAGGAACTTGCGGCGCGCCGGGGTGTTGAAGAAGAGGTCGCGGACCGTGACGGTGGTCCCGCGCGGCCGCGCCGCCGCCTCCACGCCCGTCACCCGTCCCCCCTCCACCGTCACGCGCACGCCGCCCCGCCCGGGATCGGCGGCGGTGAGCAGCTCGAAGCGGGACACGGCGGCGATGGAGGGAAGTGCCTCGCCCCGGAACCCCAGCGTCTCGATCCGCTCGAGATCCTCGGCGCTCGCGATCTTCGAGGTGGCGTGACGCTCCAGCGCCAGCAGTGCCTCGTCCTCGCTCATCCCGCACCCGTCGTCGGCCACCCGCACCAGCCGCCGCCCGCCGGCCTCGAGCTCCACCTCCACCCGGCCCGCGCCGGCGTCGAGGGCGTTCTCGACGAGCTCCTTGACCACCGATGCGGGGCGCTCCACCACCTCGCCCGCCGCGATGCGGTTGACGAGGTCGTCGGGGAGGACCCGGATCCGGCTCACCGGGGCATGATAGACGAGCGCCGGCCCCGGAGGGCCGGCGCCGCGTCCGCTCCCGGCCGCGCGGCTACTGCCGCACCGCCTGGATGTAGATGGGATCCCCCGTGGCCTGGTCCACCACCGAGGCGTAGGCGGTGACCGGCGAGCCGTTCGTCACCTCGATCACCACCGATCCCCGGAACTCCGCCGGCAGGGTGGCGATCGCCGACAGCGGCAGCTGGATGGACTGCCCGGCCGGGATCCCGTACCCGTTCGAGCCCACCTCGGAGCCCGAGGCGTCGTAGACGTGCACCGTGACCCCCGTGCCCGCATCGCCGGGGTTGGCGAGACCCACGTTGGTCCGGTAGGCGGAGGAGTGCTCCACGCCGGGGATCACCAGCCGCCGCCCGGGCCGCGCCAGGCGGGTGTCGGCCACCGCCGGGATCAGCTGGCCGAACGTCCCGGCCGCGCCACCGCCCACCGGGGTGAACGTCCGCGACACCACCACCGGGACCGTGTCGGAGTCGTCCCACGTCACCCGCACGGAGCCGTTGTGCCCGCCCTCGCCGAGGATCTCCTGCACCACGTCGGCGATCCACACCGTCGCCTTGGGCAGCACCCACCTGGAGATCGTGGCGGCCGCCGCGCTGTCCCCGTAGCGCGGCAGGAACTCCAGGTGGACCTTGAGCGGCTGCGCGCCCGGGTTGTAGATCCGGAGGTCCGAGCGCCACTGGATCCCGCCGAGGCCCGACGCCGAGGCCACGGCCGGCACCAGGAGCTCGCTGGCCGTCCCGCCGCCACCACCGCCGCCACCGCCACCACCGGCCGGCGCCGACTGGCTCACCACGAAGGTCTTGCCGGCGATGGTCATGGACCCCTGCCGGTTGCCGGTGGCGTCGTTGGCGTCCACGGTGTAGCTCACCGTGCCCGGGCCGCTCCCGGACGCTCCGGAGGTGATGTGGATCCAGCCGACGTTGGCCTGCGCGGTCCACGGGCACCCGTCCTGGGTGGTGACCGTCACCTCACCGCTCCCGCCCTCGGCGGGGAAGCTGGAGTAGGTGGGGCTGAGCGAGTAGGTGCACGAGCCGCCGGGGCAGGAGCCCGCGGCCTGCACCTCCAGCGTGTGGCTGACGGTGCCCCCGGCCGCGGTCAGCGTGACCGTCTTGGGGCCCGCATCGCGGTAGGTGAAGGTGACGGTGGCCGGGCAGGGGACGCGGGTGCAGTCCAGGATCCCCTCGTACCCGTCGCAGCTGAAGCCACCGAACTCCCACCGCTGGGCCGGACCGCCCGAGGTGATGGTGAACGTCACCTCCTCGCCGATCTGGGGGGTGGTGTTCGAGATGGTGAAGTCCGCCGCCAGCGCCGCCGCCTGGGCCTGCACCTGCTCCGGCGCCGCCGGGTTCACCGCCCGCTCGGCGCCGATGTACACGGGATCGCCCGTGGCCTGGTCCACCACCGAGCCGTACGCGGTGACTCCACCGCCGTTGGTCACCCACACCTCCACCGACCCGGTGAAGTCCACGAGCCCCGGGACCACCGCGTCGAGCGGGAGCTGGATGGACTGGCCCGCCGGCACGCCGTACCCCGCCTCGCCCACCAGCGTCCCGTCCGCCGCATCGTAGAGACGCACGGTCACGCCCGTGCCGGTGTCCGTCGGGTTGGCGAGCCCCACGTTGGTGCGGTAGCCGGCGGAGTGCTCAACGCCGGGGATCACCAGCACCTCGCCGGGACGTGCGAGCTCCGGGTCGGGGACCACCGGGATCAGCTGCCCGTAGGTGCCGGAGCTGCCGTCACCCACCGGGGTGAAGGTGCGCGAGGCCACCACCGGCGGCCGCGGCGTCTGGGCGAAGTCCACCTTCACCGAGCCCACGTGCCCGGGCTCGCCGGTCAGGAGCTGGACCGCGTCCTGGACCCACCACGTCTCGCCGGGCTGGAGGGTCCGCTGGGTGCTCCCGCTGCCGCCGTCGCCGTAGCGCGGCAGGTAGGTGAGGGTGACCGCCTGCGCCTGGTCCGAGGGGTTGAACACCCTGAGGTCCGACCGCCACGCGATCCCGCCCACGCCGCTCGCCGAGGCCACCGCCGGGACCAGGAACGGCCCCACCTGGAACCCGCTGCCACCCTCCTGGGTGACCGTCACGGTGTCCCGGACGGTGCCCTGACCGTCCTTCACCGACACGGCGGCCTGCCGCTCGCTGGTGTCGTCGTTGGCCTGGGCCGTGTAGGTGAGGGTGGCGGACCCGGTGCCGCTCGGGGGCGACACGGCGAGCCAGCCCGCGCCGGAGGTCACCGTCCACGGGCAGCCGTCGCCCGTCGAGAGCTGGAGCTGGCCGCTGCCGCCCTCGCCGGGAACCGGGCCCTGCGGATCGGAGAGCTGGTAGGTGCACGGGCACGAGCCGGCACTGGCCACCGTGATGGTCCGGGTCTTCGTCCCGCTGGCCGTGGTCAGCTTCACGGTGTGCGTGCCGGGATCGGCGTAGCTCCAGGTGTAGGTGTTCCCGCACCCGCCCACGAACCGCGAGCAGTCCACGAACCCGGCGTTCCCGTCGCAATCGGCGCCGCCGAAGCTCCACTGCGTCGCCGGTCCGCCGGCGGTGATGGTGAACGTCACGGTCTGCCCGATCTGTGGGTTCGAGGGCGAGAAGGTGAAGTCCACCGACCCCGCCCCGCCCGCGGCCTGACTCACCGGGATGGAGACCACCTTCCCCCCGGGGCTCGCGGTCACGGTCACGGTGGCGTTCCTCGTCCCGCCGGTGTTCGCGGTGGCGGCGAGCGCCAGCGTCCTGGTCCCCGTCCCGCTCGTGGGGCTCACCGAGAGCCACGTGGCGCTGTCCGTCACCGTCCACGAGCAGGTCGCCCCCACGCTCAGCGACACGCTCTTGGTCCCGCCCGAGGCCGGGAACGACACCGAGGTGGGGGTGAGCACCGGGGTGCAGGTGGCGGGGCAGCTCCCGGTGGGCTGCACGTCCAGCGTCTTCTGGATCGTCCCGCCGGACCTCAGGTAGAGCGTCACCGTCTTGGTCCCCGAGGTGGGGTACCGCCAGGTCAGGGTCCCGGGGCACGCCACCCGGCTGCAGTCGAGGAAGCTCGACGTGCCGTCGCAGTGGGTCTCCCCGAAGTCCCACCCGTTGACCAGACTGGGACTGCCGCTCAACGTGAACGTCACCTCCTCGCCGATCTGGGGGCTCGCGGGCGAGATGGTGAACCCCACCGCCACCACGTCGAAGCTCACCGGGTCCGAGGTCACCACCGGCGAGCCGTCGTGCGGGGTGAGCTCGAGCTCGGCGGTGTAGCTCCCCTCCGCCAGCGTCCCCAGCGCGCAGTCCGGGATGGTCACCGAGCCGCCCGGCCCCCCCGTCACCTGGCCCGTGCACTGGCTCGCCCCGTCCAGGAGGTAGGCGTAGTCCGCCGTGACGTTCTCGGCCACCTGCGAGCCCGTGGCCTTCAGCGTGACCGTGTCGTCCGGCGTGGGCGCCGCGGGATCCACCGACACCACCGGCACCACCGAGGACACGGAGATGCTCACCTGCGGCGCGTCGTCCTCGTACAGCCCGTCACCGTCGAGATCCGTCCCCGCCGGCGCCTCGTGCGCGTACTCGGCGCGCAGGTCCACGGTCCAGGTGCCCCAGGTGTCCAGCGCGAGCGAGAACGACGTCCCGCTCCCCGTCACCGTGCTCTGATCGGGCCTCGTGGCCACCCAGCCGTACGGGTCGCTCGTCGCCGCCGACGGCGTCCCCTCGGCGTTCGCCGAGAGCGTCACCGTGGTGTTGGTGAGCACCGAGGAGGGCGCGCCCGCGATGGTCACCTGCGGCGTGCGGTCGAGGTTCACCGCCTGGTCCGTCTGGTCCGTGCCCAGGTCGTTCTTCACCCACACGTGCGCCGTGTAGCTCTGGCTCAGGGCGAGGTCGAGCGGGATCGGGAACGTCACCGGCGACGCCGGCGCCGGCTGCGGATTCGTGGTGTCGTACCCCGCCACCTTCGCCCCGCTTCCGTCCGTGATCCACGCCGCCCACTGCGTGTACGTCCCTGGGCTCGTGGTCACCGTCAGCGTGATCTGATCCCCCGGCAGCGCCGGGTCCGGCGTCACCGCGAGCGACGCCGTGGGCGGCTGCGGCACCGCGAGCTGGAAGTACGCCGCCTGGTAGTAGCGGAAGAAGAACAGCCCGTTGCCGTCGAAGCTGAACGCCGCCCCCTGCTCCGACGCGCGCGGGTTGCCGAGGTCGTCGGTCCCCTTGGCGGCGGTGTTGAAGTCCGAGCCCGGGTCGTTGAAGTAGGCGTCGTCCTCCGGCGTCTGGGCGAGCGTCCACCCCGAGCCGGCGTCCCAGCTCACCTGGTAGAGCGCCTTCTTGACGACGTAGGTGCCGTTCTCCATCACGAACACGTACGGGTAGCGCACCGCCCCCGAGTACCACCACGCCGGGCTCCGGCCGGGGTTCAGGACGAGGGGCGTGCCGAACTCCGGCACCCCGTCGCCGTTGGCGTCGGTGAACCGGTAGAGGCGGGCCGTGCCCGTGCTGTCCCAGTAGTCGAACGTCAGCAGGTAGCCCGCGCCGCCCGAGGCGTAGTCCCCCATGTCCACCGAGAACGGCGGCGCCCCCGGATCCACCGGGGTGTTCACCTTGAAGCTCGCCGCGGGCGGGTCGGGCACCCCGTTCGCACCGATGGTGGCCACCTCGAGCTGCGTCCCCTCGAGGTAGAAGAGAAGATCGCCCCGCTGGTACAGCACCTTGGGCGCGAAGGCCGCGGTGTCCTGACATTGAACCTTGGTGAGGGTGGGCGAGAGTGGGGGCGTCCGCGGGGTGACCGTCCACACCCCCGTCTGGGGCGCCGCCGCGCTCCCGCACCCCTGCGTGCCGGTGTCGATCCCCACCAGGTACTCGGTGGAGCCCACCCGGTACGCCCCGGCCCAGGTCACCCCCGAGTAGCTCCACTTGCCGGTGAACGACGGCACCGACCCCGTCCCGAGGTCGAAGATCTGCCCCACCCCGGTGGAGTCGTAGAGCACCCCGAACCGGCAGCCGTCGCAGACCGAGAACCGCTCCAGCTGGTCGATGGAGCTCAGGATCGCCGTGAGCCCGCGCGCGCCCGTGTCCCCGGGGTCCCGGGCCTCCGGGCCCGACGGCACGCACCCCCACCCCAGGCCGAACCCCCCCTTCGAGAGCGGGAGCGTCCCCGGCGCGTCGAGCCCGTACACCAAGAGGTCCACCCCGGCGTGGACCATCAGGAACCGCGACCCGTTGGTCCAGGTGAACGGCCACCCCCAGAACGGCCGCTCGTAACACAGTCGGTCCGGGTCCGGCTTGTCCGTGTTGTCCAGGATCAGCTTCTGGAAGTCGTAGGTCCTCTGGGCCAGGGCGGACGGCGCCACGAGCAGGCACGCGGCCACCGCCAGCACTCCCAGGCGGCGGATCGATCGACGCATACGGTTCACCTCCGGGGCCCCGCCGACCACCTCTCCGGGCGGCCCTCGGACGGCCCTCCATCCCTGGCGGCGAGTATACCCCAGGATCTCCCGGGGGTTCCGTGAGCCGCCTCACGTCCGTCGTCCCGGCAGACACGGTCTCCGGCGCCCGCATGCCCGGCCGCCGATGCAGCCAGGACACCCCGCCGCGGCCCGACACAGGCGGGAGGGAAAGAAAACGGGCCGGCCCGAAGGCCGGCCCGGAAACCTCGGCCTCGGCCGATCAGTTGTTCGGGTACGCGGTGATGTTCAGCGCCGGCAGCATCTCGCCGAAGCAGGCGTAGTTCGCCATCACCGCGGCCGGCAGCGCGGCCGAGTAGTTCCCGTAGGCGTTGTACTTCACGCTCACGTAGGTCTGGTACACGTCGTACCCGGGACCGTTCGCGAACGGGAAGGTCAGCAGGACCCAGCCGCTGCCGTCCGGAGCCGTGAACCAGTCGATGCTGACCTCCTGGGTCTCCAGGGGCAGCAGGTTCGGCTGCTCGGCCGGGATGAACACCGGCGGCTGGCAGTTCGGATCGCCCGGCGGGCAGGAGTACGGCGGCGGGGTCCAGGTCGGCGGCGCCTCGGAGAGGATCACGTTCTCGTCCTCGTCCCAGGCGTAGTAGGCGTACGGCTCGCAGTCACGCGCCCACAGCACCTCGGGCTGGTCCGACTGGCCCGCGGCGACGTACTGGGTGCCGTCCCAGACGCCGAGGAACAGGTCGGAGGTGTGGCCCGGGGTCCACCAGGTCTCGGTCACGTCCGGGTTCCGCGACGCCCGCTTGAAGACGCGCACCATGGTGCCGATGTTGGCGTCGTTGCGGCCGATGTACCGGAACGCCCACGCCTGCGGCAGCGGCTCGCGCGCGTCCAGGCCGCCCGAGTACTGGGTGTAGAAGGTGAGCGGCTGGCCGGTGATCGGGTGCGCCATGAAGGCGTACTGCGGGTTGGCCTCGAGGTGCACCGCCGGCACCGCCTCGGACAGGTTCAGGTTGTTGTTCACGTAGAAGATGTCACCGATGAGGACGTTGCGCTCCTCGGCGATGCCGCCCGCGCCGAAGTACGAGGTGGCGTCGGTGTCGGGCCACAGGGTCGAGCAGTCGTTCACCACGTCCGCCGTGATGTACATCCAGGTCGGCGAGGTGGTGTCACGGTTCTCGAACCAGTCGCCGATGGTCCCCTGGCCGCCCGCGCAGTCGTCGTGGGCACGCGGCACGGTCTGGGAGACCTGCAGCCACTGCTGGATCAGGGCCAGCGTGGAGCCCGGGATCGGGTACTTGTACAGGCCCGGGTAGGCGATGTCGTCGGGCGGGCAGACCAGCCCGGTGTCGTCCTGCTTCGGGAACACCTCGGCGTCGGTCTCGTAGGTGGCCTCGGCGTCGGTGAGGGCGTAGCTGGTGTCCACCTGGTTCTTCATCGGGCCGTACGACTCCAGGCCGTTGGGCTCGGTGTAGAACCCGGCGTCCAGCACACCGTCGATGGCGTCGGGATCCTCGCCCGTGCCGGTGACCGGCAGCTGGCCGTCACGCAGGATGTCCCGGATGTTGATGGTCTGCACGTCGTAACCCGACAGGATCACGTCCCAGTCCAGGACGTGGGTCGAGTAGTCCGACCACAGGGTGAAGTGAACGATCGTGGCCTCCGAGGACACGTTGGTGACCGCGATCAGGGTGGTGTCGCTGTTCCCGGTGGCGTCGTTGTAATCGTACACCACGAACGGGTACAGCAGGGTGGCCGCCGGGACCTGGTCCACGGCGCACACGTTCGCGTACACGACGCTGCTCGCGCCCGCAACCAGCGCGGCCGCCATCAGCACGCTCAGAAACTTCTTCATAGCTACCTCTCCTTCCGTTCCCTCACACGACCTTCGAAGACGAAACCGTTACGGGAAGACCCGGTGCACGCTGCTCGTTCCCCGATACCCATCACCTCCTCGCAAGTTATTGAAAAGCAGTAACCTCGTATCGAGTCCATGTCATTGCAGCATAAATATAGCGGGCTCCCGGGGCCCTGTCAAGCCCGGACCGCTCGCACCCGGTGGTCCGCTGGCACTTCCGAGCATCGCGGCCACGATAGGGAGTCCGCCCCGTGCTGTCAAGGCCGCGCGGCCCTTCCCCTGGAGATCGCTCGCGCGACGGGATCCCCGGAGCCCCGGGGCCCGTGGCATGCCGATGGCGACGCCGGACAGGGAGGAGGTGGCCCGCCCCCCGGAAGGGGGGGCGCCGGTTCCTGCCCCGGGACGGCGGGCGGCTCCGGAACCCGGTCCGTGCGGGCCGGCCGATCCGCAGCCGCGAGGTCGCCCCGCCGCGGCGCGCCGCGGTGAAGGACACCATCCCGCCACGGCGCCCGCACCCTGCACGGGCGGCGCCCGCCCCTCACCGGCCGGCCGGGCGCGACAGCCACACGCGGAACCCTCCCGACCCCACGCCCTCGAGGCGCGCCGCCATCAGGACGAGGTCGTCGCGTCCGTCGCCGTCGAGATCGCGCAGGGCGAGGTCGAACACCCGGCCCGCCGGCGCCGCGTCGAGCTCGGGCGTGCGCTCCAGCACGTACGAGCCGTCGGGGCGGCCGAGCAGGATCTGGACCGGACCGCTCTTCCTGGCGATGGCGAGATCGGTGAGCCCGTCGCCGTCCACGTCCCCCGCGGCGAGCCGCCACACGGGCGCCGTCCGCACGTCGTCGAGCACCAGCGGCTCCACCTGGAAGCGGAGGGTCTGCGGGTTCAGGATGTAGGTGACCACGCCGGTGCGGGTCTTCATCTCGGGCTGCTTCTCGCCGGCGAGGTCGGGCACCACCGCGTACTGCTGGAACGCCGCCACCAGCGGCAGGATCCCCGTGTCGAGACGGCGCGGGTCCACGGTCACGTCGAAGTGGAACCCGCTGGAGAGCACCTCGTCCGGCTCCGGGTACCGCCACTTCCAGCCTCCCTGGTTGAGCAGCACGGGGTACCGCCAGTCGCGCGCCGTGGAGGCGAGCAGCAGGTCCGGGTCGCCGTCGCCGTCCACGTCCGCCGCCCCGATCCGGTCCGACATGAACTTGGTCGGCATCCGCTCGGTGTGGATCCGCCATCCCTTCCCCTTCAGGTTCTGGAGGATCCACACGGTGGGTGCGTCGATCTTCTCGGTGGTGGCGAGGTCGTAGTCGAGCTCCGCCGCGAAGGCGAGGTCCACCCAGCCGTCGCCGTCGAAGTCCGCCGCCGCCACCGCGCGCGAGAAGAGGCGCGGATCGGGCGAGGGGAGCCGGCGGCACTCCGTGAAGCCGCCGCCGCCGTCGCCCAGGCACAGGTACTGGTTCTTGAGATGGACAGCCAGCACCAGGTCCGGGTTGCCGTCCCGGTCGACGTCCGCCACCGCCACGTCACCGTAGTCGAAGGGGACCTTGCCCCAGCGCAGACCGCTCCACTCGGCGAAGTTCCCCGCGCCGTCGCCGCGGAACACGTGCGGGCGCGGCCGCCCCTTGCGCTCGGGCGGGCTCACGATGTCCACGTGCCCGTCCCCGTCGAGATCGGCGAGCGCGAACCCCACCTGCCACAGGCCCGCCGTCGGGAGACCCTTCCCCGCCGGCTCGAACCTGACGCGGTCCACGGACGGCGGGGGCACCACCGGGGCGTAGAAGTTCACCAGGTGCTCCTTCGGCATCGTCTCGCGCCGCATCTCCTCCGCGATCTCCTCGTTCTGGTACCGCACCCAGAGCTGGTGGAGCATGGAGTCCGGGTCCTCCGGCGGCGGGAACGTCAGCCACACCCGGTCCTTGTCCTCCTTGACGATCACCATCTTCCAGCGCACCGCCGGGTGCGGCCAGGCGTGCTTCGCGTCCAGCCGCACGATGGTCTTCTTCGGGACCGGGCGGGGTATGCGCATCCACTCCACCCACTCGTCGAAGCTCGAGAACCGCTTCGGTGCGTGCCGCATCCACTCCGGCACCTTCCGGGTCGCCGCCGGCGTCGGGGCCGGGGTCGGCGTCGGGGCCGGCGCGCTCTGCGCCGCAGCCAGGGCCGCCGCCATCAGCGCGGCCGCCGTCGTCACCATCGTCACGTGTCGCATCGCTCGTGCCTCCCTCGCAACCTCAGCATCGTTCGCGGAGCCCGGCAGCTCACACCACGTCCGGGATCCGCAGCCGCCACCGGTCCAGCGCCGCCGCGCCGAGCCAGAGCAGGACGAGCCCCCCGCCGGCCAGCGCGGCCAGCGCCGCGAACGGGGGCGGCGGCGCCCCGGTCAGGCCGGCCCGCACCGCCCGGACGATCCCCGTCACCGGGTTCGCCGCCACGGCGGCGCGGAGCCCGGCGGAGGGTACCATGGCCATGGGGTAGACGATGGGCGCCCCGTAGAACACCACCTGGAGCGCCAGACCCAGTGCCTCCCCGAGGTCCGGCAGGAACGCCCCGCCCACGCTCACCAGCAGCGCGAGCCCCACGCTCCACAGCACCGCCAGCGCCACGCCCGCAGCCGTCCACGCCAGCGCTGCCGGCGCCACGACACCGAGCGCGGCGCAGAGGATCCCCACCAGCGCGAGCGCCAGCCCCTGGTGGAGGAGAACCCCGACGGTCTCGCCCACCACCAGGACCTCCACGGGGAACCGCACGCGCTGGACCAGCGGCGCGTTCGCCCGGAACAGCCCCGCCGCGCGCTGCACCGCGTCGCTGAGCGCCAGGTACGGCACCAGGCCGGTCATCAGGTACGCTCCGAACCCCACGCCCGCCGGCTCTGCAACCCTGATGCCAAGGATCCGGGAGAACACCACCCACAGGATCGCGAACTGGACGCCGGTGGCGAGCAGCGACCACCACCAGCCGAACAGGCTGCCGGCGTGCCGGGCCGCGAAGGCCCTCCGCGCCAGCTGCCCCAGGAGGTACCCGTTGCCCCACAGCGTGCGCACCATCCGGATCAGCGCCATCTCCCGCCGCCTCCCGCCCGTTGACGGTCTTGCCGCAACGGCATAAGATGGAGGAGAGCGTACCACCGCGCCCGTCCCGCGAGCGAGCGGATGGTACACTCCGAGTGCCGGGAGGGCGAAGAGCGCATGAGCGGACGAGCCCGGAGGATGACGCCCGAGGCCGCGAGCGTCGGCCCGCGTCTGCGCGAGCTGCGCAAGGCGCGGGGGATGACGCAGTCGGAGCTGGCGCGCCAGATTGGCATCCAGCAGTCCGACCTGTCGCGGATGGAGAAGGGCGAGTACCGGGTGTCCCTCGACAACCTCTTCCGGATCCTGGCGGTGTTCGGGATGGACATCGCCGAGTTCTTCGGCGACCGTCCCCTCCCCGAGCCCGCCACCCGCCGGCCGCTGTCGCAGGAGGACCTGCGGCTGCTCCACCTGCTGCGCGAGCTCAGCCCCGAGTCGCGCCGCGAGGTCCAGGAGTTCGTCGAGTTCAAGCTGCGGAAGGAGCGCACCGAACGGCGGCTGGACGCGGCGGAACGCGCCCGGCGCGGGGAGGGCGAGCGGTGAGCGTGGCCGCCTACGAGGCCGAGCTCGCCCGCGCCCGGGCGGCGGCCGCCCGGGGTGACTGGACGGAGGCCGTCGCCCGGTACGGCCGGGCCGCGGAGGCGGCGCGGCGAGCCGGCCGCGACGACCTCGCCGAGCGCGCCCTCTGCATCCGCCACGGGATCCAGGCCGAGGCCGGCGACGCCGCGGCCCAGATCGCGCCGCTGGCACGCATCCTGCTGGCGAGCCCCTACCCCGCCAACCGGGCGCTCGCCGGCTTCTACGCCGCCCAGGCGGCGTACCTCGAGGACGATCTCGGGCGCTGCCGGAGGCTGGCGCACCGTGCCCTGGAGCAGGCCGAGCTCGCCGGCGACGGCGAGGTCGTGGGGGCCCTGGAGAACCTCCTCGGCAACGTGGCGCTGCTCCGCTCGGAGTTCGGCGAGGCGAGGCGGCGGTTCCTGGCCGCGATGCGCCGCCTGCCGCGGCGGGAGGCGCACGAGCGGCTGATGGTGGCGCAGGTCGAGGACAACCTGGGGTACACCATGATGTGCGACGGCGACCCGGTGGCCGGGATCGCCCACTGCGAGAACGCGCTCGCGGTGATGCGCACCTTCGAGCGCCCGCCGTACCTGCCGCAGGCGCTGCAGGACCTCTGCTTCGGAGAGCTCCTCGTGGAGCGGCCCGAGGCCGCGGAGGAGCGCGGCCACGAGGCGCTGGAGCTCGCCCTCGAGCGGGGCGACGACGACATCGTGAAGAACTGCCTGTTCCTGCTGGCCGAGGCCGCCAAGCGGCGGGGAGAGCTGTCCCGCGCGCGCTGGTACCTCGCCCAGCTCAACGGCTTCTACCCGGAGGCGCCGGACCCGGACGCGCTGCTCGAGCTCCTGGTCCGGGCGGACCTCCTCGAGGTCGTGAACCTGAGGGGGTAGACCGATGATCCGGCGAACGGTACCGCTTCTCGCCCTCGTCCTCGTCGCCGCCGCCTGGTCCGCGGCCGGGGCGCTGGACGCGACCCTCGCCCCGGACGGCACGCTGTACCAGGCACGGATCGGCGGGGACGGGTTCTCTCTCGTGATCCGCCCCGACGGGGCGGAGGAGCCCGAGGTCGTGCCGGTCCCGGTGACTCCAGGTCACTTCGCGGTGAGTCCGCTGCTGGAGCGCGATCCGGTGAGCGGTGCGGTGGTGGTGGTGTGGCAGGAGAGCGACGGCGACGGTCTCGATCAGGTGAAGCTGGCGACGTTCCGCGACGGGCTGTGGAGCGGCCCGGTGTGGCTGGGCGGCTCGGTTCCGCGCCCCGCCCTCAACCCGAGCATGGTGGTGTACGTGCGCGAGGCCCCGGCGGCGCCGGCGCCGGAGCGTGAGGACGGGGAGGATGCCGCGCCCGCGGCGGTTCCCGAGAGCATGGTGGTGGTCTCCTGGTGGGAGGGGTTCGGCGACGATCCCGACGCCTCCGCCGTGGTGCTCGCCGTGCCGCTGGACGAGGAGGGGCGTCCCCGGGAGGACGCGTGGCTCCGCAAGGAGCTGCGCTCCGGATACTCCTACGGCGTGGTCTGCCCTGCCAGCGAGCACTGGCAGGAGCTCGCCCACCCGCAGGTGGTTCTGGACGAGGGGAGCGGGGAGCCCGCGGTGCTGTTCCCGGACTTCGGGCAGTGCCTGCTCAACGTGGTCCGCGTGGGTCTCGTGGACCAGGATCCCGGCGACGACGGGCCCGGCCAGGTGACCGGCCAGCGGCGACGCACGATCCTGGTCCTCAACACCGACGGCCAGGTGCCGATCCCGCCCCGGCTCGACCTGGGCCGCGCGCGGGTGACCCTCGCGAGCGGGCTCCGGATCCTGGCCTACTGGCCGGACGAGGACGGCCAGGCGTTCTCGTACCTCGTCTCGCGGGGCGACGAGTGGAGCGAGCCGCACCGGCTCCCGTTCAGCGACGACCTGACGCCCGAGAAGGCACTGCTGCTGCTCCAGGGCATCCTCCGCTGAGCGCGCCGCCGCCCCCTCCCGCGCCGGGCCGCCGCTGTCCGGGCGGGCTCCCCGGGGCGCGCCCGGGAGCGGGCCGCACCGCGGTGGCGGGCTCGAGAGGCCGCCCCGCGGAGCGCGAGCGCGCCGGGGTGTCCTGGCGGAGCCGGAGCCGGGCGCGTTCGCGCCTGGATCCGGAACCGGATCCGGAACCGGGACCGGATCC
>CAYTTB010000041.1:0-26424 GCA_964440565.1 uncultured Thermoanaerobaculia bacterium | reverse complement strand
CCGACTTGCCCGTCGCCCCCACGAACAGCAGGATCCCGATCACCGTCGCCACCCCGGCGTACCGCCCGGGATCCCCCGCCGCCATGGGCAGGAACTCCGTGAACTCGGCGCTCCCGAACGCCGCCAGTGTCACGAAGATGGCGAGCAGGAAGCCGAAGTCGCCGATCCGGTTGACGATGAACGCCTTCTTCCCGGCGGACGGGGGCCACTCCTGATCGAAGTAGTAGCCGATGAGCAGGTACGAACACAGGCCCACGCCCTCCCAGCCCACGAACAGCACCGGCAGGTTGGACCCCAGGATCAGCACCAGCATCGAGAACATGAACAGGTTCAGGTAGGCGAAATACCGCGCGTACCCCCGGTCCGACTCCCCGTGCATGTAGCCGATGGAGTAGACGTGGATCAGGAACCCCACGAAGGTGACGAAGGCGAGCATGACGGCCGAGAGGGGGTCGAGCTGCAGTCCTGCCGCGATCCGGAACCTCCCCGCGGCGATCCAGTCGAAGTAGTGCTCCACCACGGTGGCGCCGTGGGGCATCTGGAGGTACTGCCACAGGGCGACGTAGGCGGCGACGGTGGCGGCCCCGACGGAGCCCACCCCCACGGCCGTCACGGGACCCTTCCGGCTCCCGGAGGCCCCGAGGAGGATGTTGACCACGAACCCGGCGAGGGGCAGGGCGGGAATCAGCCACAGCGAGCCCAGCATCACGGCCTCCTACCAGCGCAGGATGTTGGCGCGGTCCACGTCGATGGTCTCCTTCAGGCGGTGCATCGCCAGGAACAGCGCCAGGCCCACGGCCGCCTCGGCGGCGGCCACCCCGATGACGAAGAAGATGAACACCTGGCCGACCAGCGCGGCGTCGGCGCCGCGGGTCACCGCGAACCGGGCCGCGAAGGCGGCGAAGGCGAGGTTGGCGGCGTTGAGCATGATCTCGATGGCCAGGAAGATCGCGATCCCGTTCCGCCTGAGGAGCACGCCGAGCGCCCCGACGGCGAACAGGGCTGCGGAGAGGAACAGGATCCACGTGTACGGGATGGGGATCGCCGCGGTCATCCTTCCTCCCTCCGTGCGAGCACCAGCGCACCCACGAGCGCCGCCACCAGGAGCACGCTGATCAGCTCGAAGGGGAACAGGTAGGTGGTCAGGAGCTGCCTGCCGATGAGGAAGGCGGTTCCGGGCGCCTCGGCCCCGGGCAGGAGCCCCACGCTCCCGGGTCGGAGGGCACGCACCGCCCACACCGCCAGCGCCCCCAGCGCGATGGCGCTCGCCGCGCCCAGGACGGCCTGGACCGGGCGCCCGCTCCCGAGGCGCTCGGCTCTCCCGATGTTCAGCAGCATGATCACGAACAGGAACAGGACGAGCACCGCCCCCGAGTAGACGATGAGCTGGATGGCCGCGAGGAAGTCCATCCCGATCAGGGCGTAGAGCGCCGCCAGCGCGAAGAACACCAGCACCAGCGAGAGCACGCTCACCACCGGGCTGCGGTGTGCCACCGCCACCAGCGCGAACAGGACCGCCAGGACGGCCAGGATCAGGAACGCGTACACCATCTGTGCCCCCCTACACCGGCACGCCGAGGGCCATCAGCGCGCCCACCAGGACGAAGTTGAGGACGGAGAGCGGCACCATCACCTTCCACCCCAGGCTCATCAGCTGATCGAACCGGAACCGCGGCAGCGTCCACCGCACCCACACGAAGAACCACAGGAAGAACGCCACCTTGATGCCGAAGATGGCGAGGGAGGCGATGGCCCCCGTCCACCCGGCGGCGTGGGTGAAGATCGGGGGCAGCGTCCACCCACCGAAGTACAGCAGCACCACCAGCGCCGAGGCGGTGACCATGTTGATGTACTCGCTCATGAAGAACGCCGCGAACTTCATCGAGGAGTACTCCGTGTGGTACCCGGCGACCAGCTCGGCCTCGGCCTCCGGGAGATCGAAGGGGAGACGGTTCGTCTCGGCGAACACCGCCACCATGAAGGTGATCGCGCCCAGGATGTGGGGGATCACGTTCCACCCCGGGATCACCCACAGGAACGTCCTCGCCTGGTGCTCCACCACCTGGTCGAGCCGGAACGACCCGGTGGTCATGAGCACGCTCACCACCGAGATCGTCATCGCGAGCTCGTAGGAGATCATCTGCGCGGAGGACCGGATCCCGCCGAGGAGCGAGTACTTGTTGTTGGAGGACCAGCCGGCGAGGATGATCCCGTACACGCCGAGCGACCCGATCGCGAAGACGTAGAGGACGCCGATGTTGAGATCGGGAGCGACGATGAACCCGGAGATCCGGTGGCCGAACAGCTCGAGCCCCGGATCATCGCCGAACGGCACCACGACGAAGGTGGAGAGCGCCACGATCATGGCGATGGCCGGGGCGAGGAAGTAGAAGAGGCGGTTCACCCGCTCCGGGATCAGGTTCTCCTTCGTCATCAGCTTGACGGCGTCCACCACCGGCTGCAGCAGCCCCCACGGACCCACCCGGTTCGGCCCCAGCCGGTCCTGGATCAGCGCCGAGCCGCGCCGCTCCACCCAGACCATGATGGGCACCGTGGTGAGCAGGGCACCCACCACCACCGCGAGCTTGATCGCGGTCACCGCGAGATCAGCCCACATCCGCCACCTCCTCCAGGGCGGGGATCCCCGACGGCTCACGCTCGAGCCGCCGCCACGTCATCCCCGCGAAGGCCGGCACCTCCGCCACCATCGCCTCGAACACCTCCCGCGCTCCGGCGGCGTGGCGCTCCTCGAGACCGAGCCGGACCGCGAGCAGCGACAGCACCTCCCACGCGGGTCGCGCCTCCCCGCGCGGGAACAGCCCCCGCTGCGCGAGCTGGACACGTCCGGTGGACGAGGTCACGGTCCCCTCGGTCTCGATCCACGAGGCCTCCGGCAGGCGAAGCGCCGCCCGCGCGACCAGCGGCGTCTCCCGCCGCGCCAGCACCGCCACCGGTCCGGAGACCGTAGCCGCCGCCTCCTCCGAGGCGAGCCAGGGGTGGGCGAGCTCGTCGAGCAGCACCGCCGGGCCGCCGGAGAGGGCGGCGCGCAGTCCCTCCACGTCGCAGAGAGGCAGGCCCACGAGCCGTGCGCCCGTGGCGTTGGGGTGGGCGTCGCGACGGACGATCCACTCGCGCCGTGCGTTCCGGATCCTGCGCTCCGGACCCTCGTGCACCGGCACCACCGTCTCGAGCCCGAGCTCGTCCATGAAGATCCGCTTGGCCAGGTACAGGGCCTCGTTGTGGAGGTTGGCGGACAGCACCACGCGCGGCCTCGGGTCGGCGCGGAGAAGCTCCGCGAGCCGGTCGAGCGCCTCCGGCCAGCCGATGTCGTCGCCGTCCGCGGCGGGCCGTGCCAGGTCCCGCGCGTTCAGCTCCTCGCACAGGAACCGTCCGTGGTCGCACATCCACCAGCCGTTGATCTCGGGGCTCTCCCGCGGCACGAACCGGTGCACGATCCCCTCGTGGTGGTCGATCCAGATGGAGCACCCGATGCTGCACCCGAAGCACACCGACGGGGTCCGCTCCAGGTGCCACACCCGCGCCCGGAAACGGAACTCCCTGACGGTGAGCGCCCCCACCGGGCACACGTCGGCGGCGCACGCCGACCACGGGTTGTCGAACGGCTGGCCGTCGAAGGTGTCGATGTACTGGTGGTTGCCCCGCGACTTCATGGTGAGGTCGTGGGTCTCCGAGATCTCCTGGGTGAACCGGATGCAGCGGGTGCAGTGGATGCACCGGTTCTGGTTCTGGACCACGTGCGGGCCGATCAGGCGCCGCTCGAGGCCGGGGAAGGTGCGGCGCTCGTCCACCATGTGGGTGGTGTCCAGCCCGTGCTCGAAGGAGTAGTCCTGGAGGTAGCATTCGCCGGCCTGATCGCACACCGGGCAGTCGAGCGGATGGTTGGCGAGGAGGAACTCCATCACCGCGGCCCGCGCCTCCTTCACCCTGTCGCTTGCGGTGTGCACCACCATGCCATCGGCGGCGCGGGTGGAGCAGGCGGTGACCAGGCGGGGCATCCCCTCCACCTCGACGAAGCAGATCCGGCACTGGCCAACCACCGAGAGCCCCGGGTGGTAGCAGTACGTGGGGATCTCGATCCCGGCGCGCCGCGCCGCCTCCACCAGGTTGGTGCCCTCGGCGACAGTCACCTCGCGTCCGTCGATGGTGACCGTGATCATGCGCCCTCCTCGGGTAGCGCCTGCTGCCGCGCCTCCCAGCGCACCGGGAGCACGGGGAGCTTCCTGGGCGGCAGCGGCGTGGCCTTCGCGATGTAGGCCTCGAACTCGTCGCGGAAGTGCTCGAGAAAGCTCGCGATGGGTCCGCAGAACGCGTCTCCCAGGGGACAGATGGTCATCCCCTGGCTGGCGAAACGGGAGATCCGCTCCAGCGTCTCGAGGTCCTCGGGACGCCCGTGGCCGCGGCGGATCCGGCGGACGATGTCCAGCGCCCAGTCACTTCCCTCGCGGCAGGGGGTGCACTGGCCGCACGACTCGTGGGCGTAGAACTCGAGCAGGTTCTCGAGCGCCCACACCATGTCCACCGTCTCGTCCATCACGATGAGGCCACCGGAGCCGAGCATGGAGCCGGCCTCGGCCACGTCGTCGAAGGTGGCCCGCGTGTCCAGCGCCGAGGCGGGGAGCACCGGTGCCGACGACCCGCCGGGGATGAACGCCTTGAGCCGGCGGCCGCCGCGGACACCCCCGCAGTGCTCCTCGATGATCTCGCGGAAGGTGACGCCGAGGGGGAGCTCGTAGACGCCGGGGCGCTCCACGTGGCCGGAGACGCAGAACAGCTTCGGGCCCGTGTTGCGCGGCGGCACGCCGATCCCCGCGAACCACTCCGCGCCGCGCTCGACGATGTGCGGCACGCAGGCGAGGGTCTCCACGTTGTTGACCACGGTGGGGCACCCGAACACGCCCACCGAGGCCGGGAACGGGGGCTTGAGCCGCGGCTGGCCCCGCTTGCCCTCGATGGACTCGATGAGCGCCGTCTCCTCGCCGCAGATGTAGGCGCCGGCCCCGCGGTGGACGTGCACGTCGAGGTCGTAGCCGGTCTTCAGGATGTTCTTCCCGAGGTACCCGACCTTGTGCGCCTCAGCGATCGCCTTCTCGAGGATCCGCGCCTCCTCGAAGAACTCGCCCCGGATGTAGATGTAGGCGGTGCTGGCCTCGATGGCGTAGGCGGCGATGATGATCCCCTCGAGCAGCATGTGGGGGTCGGTCCGGATGATCTCGCGGTCCTTGAACGTCCCGGGCTCGGACTCGTCCGCGTTGCAGATCAGGTACTTGGGCTTGGGCGAGTCGAAGGGCACGAAGTTCCACTTGACCCCGGTTGGGAAGCCGGCTCCGCCCCGGCCGCG
The DNA here is from genome assembly GCA_964440565.1 of uncultured Thermoanaerobaculia bacterium. Taxonomy (GTDB): domain Bacteria; phylum Acidobacteriota; class Thermoanaerobaculia; order Thermoanaerobaculales; family Sulfomarinibacteraceae; genus CAYTTB01. The sequence goes on along the minus strand of CAYTTB010000041.1, from coordinate 21,065 downwards.
GAGGCCGGACTTCTTGACCTCCTCGCGGATGTCGGCGGGATCCATGATCAGCGCCTTCTTCAGCGCCGAGTAGCCCCCGAGCTTCATGTAGGTGGTGATGGACCGGGAGTTGGGCTCTCCCTTGGCGCGCAGCAGGATGGGTTCCATGGCCCTTCCTCACTCCAGCTCGTCGAGCAGCCGGTCCAGCTTCTCGACGGTCATCTCGGTGTAGTAGTCCTCGTTGACCTGGATCACGGGCGCCTCCCCGCAGGCGCCGAGGCACTGCACGCCGAGCAGGGTGAACCTCCCGTCGGGGGTGGTCTCGCCCCAGTCCACCCCCAGCCGCTCCTTGAGGTGGCGCACCAGCTCGCCCGTGCCGCACAGCTGGCACGACAGAGTGGTGCACACCTGGAGGAGGTACTTCCCCGGCGGTGCCGTCTGGTACATCGTGTAGAACGTGACCACGCCCTCCACGAAGGCGGGTGCGAGCTCCAGCCGCGCGGCCACCGCCCGCATCACGCCCGGCGAGATCCAGCCCCACCGCCGCTGGCACAGCCACAGCACCGGCAGCAACGCGGCCTGCCTGGTGGGATAACGGCCGAGGATGTCCTCGATCTCGGCCTCCATCGCCTCGTCGAAGCGGATCTCCTCCAGCTCCTCCGGGGGGGCCACGGGAAGGGGTGGGGTGTGCGCGACGCCCATGGCTCACCTCCCCTCGGCCTCGGGCCCGCGTCGCACGGGCCGCCGCCCCCAGTCGAACACCCCCTTCTTCCAGAGGAAGGCGTAGGCGAAGGCGAGCAGCAGGATGAACGCCAGCATGTCCCACAGGACCACCGTGGCGTTCTCGGCGAGGAACTCGCGGTAGGTCACGGCCCACGGGTAGAGGAAGGCGACCTCGACGTCGAGCACCACGAACACCAGCGCGACGAGGTAGAACCTCACCGAGATCCGTTTCAGCGAGCGGTCGATGAGCGGCATGCCGCTCTCGTAGCTCTCCATCTTGGCCGGGCCCCGCTCGCGGTTCCGCGTTCCCATCATCGCGGCCATTCCGAGCATCCCGCCCGCGATGAGGACCGCCGCCGTGAGTGCCAGGAGAACCGGGAGAAACTGGTGGGCCATGCCCTCCCCCCATGTGCTCAAATTCACACGGGGCGCATCCTACCGGCGCCTCCGTTCCCCGTCAACCGAGCGGGACTCGACCGTCCCCGAGATTTGGAAACCGCGTCGCATCCGAGCCCCTTCCGCCTCCGGGGAGCGGTCCGTCACCGGCGGGGCACGGCGGAGGGACCGGTGGTGTCGCGGCGGCGATCTCGCGGCGGCGCCGCCGTCACGCCGCGACCGGCCTCACGGTGTGCCCGATCCGCGGCCGGACGGCCCGTGGGAGAGGATATCGCCGCCGGCGCCGCGGTTGACCGCCGGCGCCGCGGGGCGGATACTCGGCGGGGAGCTGGGCGATGGCGGAGATCTCGCGCAAGGAGCTGATTCTCGCCCTGGCGGCGGCGGGCGGGAGCGTGGTGCGCCTGGCGGGGGTGGACCTGTCGGGGCTCGATCTCTCGGGGCTGGACCTGCGGCGGGCCAACCTGCGGGGAGCGAACCTCGAGGGGTGCCGGCTGGCCGGGGCCGACCTCGCCGGAGCGGAGCTCACGGGGGCGGTGCTTCGCGGCGGCGACCTCTCGGGCGCGAACCTCTCGGGCGTCCGCATGTGGCGCACCGACCTCCGGGGCGCGAGGCTCGAGGAGGCCCTGCTCGAGCGGGCGCAGATCGAGGAGAGCGACCTCTCGGGGTGCGACCTGCGCGGGGTGCGCCTCGAGGGGATCGAGCTGGTCGAGGTGCGCCTCAGGGAGGCTGATCTCTCGGGGCTGGTGCTGGACGGGCTCGACCTCTCCGGCTCGGACCTCGCGGGGGCGCGGCTCGTGCGGACGGCGCTGCGCGGGGCGTCGCTGTCGCGCGCCGTGCTCCGCGGCGCCGACCTCCGGGAGGCCGATCTCTCGGGCTGGGACCAGGTCACCGAGCTGACCGACGCCGACCTCACCGGCGCCGACCTTCGCGGCGCGCGGCTCGAGGCGGCCTCCATGGTTGGGGCCACCCTGGCCGAGGCGGCGCTGGACGGGGCCCGTCTGTGCGGGGCCGACCTCCACGCCGCCAGGATGCCCAGGGCGTCGCTGGTGGGCGTGGTGGGCACGGCGGCGCCGGACGAGGTGCCGCCGCCGCCCGCGGGCGACGAGGGTCCCTGGCCCCCCCCGCCCACGATGGCGCTGGTGGACCTCACCGGCGCCGACCTGCGGCGGGCGCAGCTCCCCGGCGCCGACCTCGCCGGGGCGCGGCTCACCGAGGCGAACCTCTCCGAGGCGAACCTGCAGGGCGCCTTCCTGGTCCAGGCCGACCTGCGCCGGGCGCGGGCGGCGGGGGCCGATCTCTCCGAGACGGACCTCGGGCTGGCGGTGCTGGACGGTGCCGACCTCAGCGGCGCGAACCTGCTGGCGGCGCGGCTCTCCGGGGCCTCCTTCGACGGCGCCCGGCTCGACGGGGTCGTGGCGGATGACGCCGAGTTCTGGATCGCCGCCGAGCGCGAGCGTGAGCGGCGCGGCGACGAGCCGGTGTCGTAGGGGAGGCGCACCGCTCGCGAGGCCCCCGGGGTCCCGGCCCGCGCCACCGGCCCCGTGACGGGAGCGGCCGGGGGCGTGCGGGCCCCCGGCCGCGATGGCTCGCCCGGGCGGCCGCGGCTACGGCGCGACCGGACGCGGAGTCTTCACGGGCGGCGCGGGACGCGGCGGCAGCCCCTGCGGTTCCGGCGGAAGGCGCCGCATCACCTCCTCCACCGCCCGCTCGAGCTGCGGGTCGTGCCCTTCGAGCACCGCCCTGGGATCCTGCTCCACGACGATGTCGGGCTCCACGCCGATCCCTTCCACCACCCAGCGCCCGTCCGCCGACCCGTTGCCGAACTCGGGCACGTACACCGTACCCCCGTCGATGAGCGGGCCGTGGCCGGTGATGCCCACGACGCCGCCCCACGTGCGGGTGCCGATCAGGGGCCCGAGCCCTGCCTGGCGGAACATGTACGCGAAGATGTCGCCGTCGGAGGCGGTGGTGCCGTTGATCAGGCACACCTTCGGCCCCACGTGCACCCGGCTGGGGTAGGTCTCGGGGTCCGCCGCGGTGCGCGAGTAGTCGAGGCCCATGAGCACGCGGCGCAGCCGCTCGATGATCCACTGGGAGATGTTGCCGCCGCCGTTGGAGCGCTCGTCCACGATGAGCCCCTCGGTGCGCACCTGGGGGTAGAACCACTTGAGGAACTCGCGCGCGCCGTTGGCCCCCATGTCGGGGATGTGGATGTACCCCACACGGCCCTTCGTGACCCTCCGGACGTACTCGCGGTTGCGGGTCACCCAGTCGTTGTAGATGAGCGCCGCCTCGGAGGTGACGGGCTCGTAGGTGACCTTTCGCGCCCCCTCCATCACCGGACGGTCGTTGAGCGTGAGGGTCACCGGACGGTCGCCCTTGCCGCGCAGCAGCCGGTAGGGGTTGGTGGGGGCCCGGAGCTCCTCGCCGTCTATGGCGAGGACGTAGTCGCCCACGTGGGCGTCGACGCCCACCTCCGTGAGCGGGCTCCGGTAGCGCGGCTCCTCGTTCTGGCCGCGGAAGATCCTGGCGATCCGGTACCGACCGCTCGCCGGGTCCAGCTCGAACCGCGCCCCCGGGAGTCCGTACCTCGGCCGCTCGGGGATGTCGTAGTCGCCGCCGGCGATGTAGCAGTGGCCGGCGTTGAGCTCGGCGATCATCTCGCCGATGACGTAGTTGAGGTCGGCGCGGTGGGCCACGTAGGGAAGCAGCCTGGCGTACCGCTCGCCGATGGCCTTCCAGTCGTACCCGTGCATGTTGGGCACGTAGAAGTAGTCCCGGTACCGGCGCCACACCTCCCAGAAGATCTGCCGCCACTCCTCGGGCGGGTTCACCTCCACCCGCATGCGCTCGACGGGGATCGGCTCGCCCTTGCCGGCCTTCGGGGCGAGGTCCATGAGCAGGTACCGCTTCCCCTTGCGAACCAGCACCTTCTTGCCGTCACGCGACAGCGCGTAGCCGCGGATGCCCGACGTCAGCACCGTGTCCTTGCGCTTGGCGAGATCGAAGACGTGCAGCTCGGGCTCGATCTCGGGGTCGCGGCCGTAGAACGGCGCGCCGCGCCGCACGTAGACGAGGTACTTCCCGGTGGCGGCGAGGCCGACGTAGTTCTCGAACGGCACCGGAACCCGCGCCACGCGCCGTGCGAGCCCGTCGAGGTCGATCCGCACCTCGATCTTCTCCTCCTTCGTCTCCTGCGGCCGCTTTCCCTCCGCACTGCCCTCGCCGGTGCGCGGCTTCCCGTTCTTCCCGGCCGCGCTCTCCTCGTCGCTCTCGGGCGGGAACGGGTCGGGGGTGTCGGCGCGGAGGGCCAGGGCGTAGATGCCCTCCATCCGGTTGGCCGCGAAGTCCCACTCGATCTGGCTGATCTGCGGGACGAACCCGTGCGCGCCGAGGTAGTAGAGGTAACGGCCCTTCGGGTCCCACACGGGGTCGTGCTCGTCGAAGTCGGGGCCCGTGATCCGGTGGAGCTCCCGGGTCTCGGCGTTCCACAGCCACAGCGAGCGGTACCGGGTGGGCTCGGAGAGCGAGAAGGCGAGCCACCGGCCGTCGGGCGACCAGGTGTAGTCGGTGCTCTGGCCGTTGCGCTCGTCCGCCACCCGCACCACCTCGCCGGTGGAGACGGTCACCACCCAGATCCGACCCTCCTTGTCGGAGAAGGCGATGCGAGTGGAGTCCGGCGACCACACCGGGTGGTCACGGCGCATGTCGCCGCCGTGGGTGAGCTGGCGGGCGGGCCCGCTCCCATCGGCGGGCACGATCCACACCTCGTCCTCGCCGGAGGCATCGGAGATGAAGGCGATCCACTTCCCGTCGGGCGACCACGCCGGATCGCGGTCGTGAGCGCCCGGGGAGCGGGTGAGATCGCGGACCGGGCCCTTCTTCGCGGGCACGGTCAGGATGTCACCGCGCGCGGCGAACACGGCCCGCTTGCCCGTGGGTCCGAGGTCCCAGCTCTCCACGAACTTCGCCGCCTCGACCTCGTGCGGCCGCTTCCAGAGCCCGTCGTCGGGAACCACGATGGGGATGGCGCGATCGCTGCCGTCGCGGGTGTCGTACACCCTCAGCTCGCCGCCGTACTCGTAGACGATGCGGGAGACGCCGTCGTCCCCGGGCCACCGCACGTCCCAGGTGGTGGAGTGGGTGAGCTGGGAGACCTCGCCGCTCTCGAGGTCGTACCGGTAGAGGTTCAACCAGCCGTCACGGTCGGAGACGAAGTAGATCCCGTCGGGCAGCCACATGGGGTCGCGCTCGGTGCGCCGGGTGGCGGCGATACGGGTCGCCTCGTGGGTGGTCAGGTCGAAGATGAACAGGTCCTGTGCCCATCCGCCCTCGTACCGCTTCCAGGTCCTGAAGTCGCGGGCGAGCGGGGAGTAGACCACCTTCTTCCCGTCGGGCGACATGTCCGCCGCCCCGGACTCGGGCATGGGCAGCGCCTCCGGGAGGCCGCCCTCGAGCGGGACCGCGTAGACGCGGCCCTCGCTCCCACCTCCCGCGTCCCGCATGGAGCGGAACAGCACCGCGCTCCCGTCCGGGGTCCACCCCAGCACCTGGTTGTCCGACCCCCACCGGGGAGGCAGCGGCCCGCGCGCGGGGTAGTACGTGAGCTGCCGCGGCTCGCCCCCCCCGGCGGGGATCACGTACACCTGCTCGTCGCCGTCGTACTGGCCGGTGAAGGCGATCCACTTCCCGTCGGGCGAGAAGCGCGGGAAGAGCTCCACGCCGGGATGGGCGGTGAGCCGCACCGCCGCGCCGCCATCGGCCGGCGCCGTCCACAGGTCGCCGCCGTAGCAGAAGACCACGCGGTCACCGTGGATGTCCGGGTAGCGGAGCAGCTTGGTGGGGGTGGGGGCGGCGTGCGCCGCGGACGCGGCCAGCCCGAGCCCCAGAGCCATCGCGAGAACCTGTCGTGTCATGCGGACCTCCTCGAGCGCGCCGGGCGCACCTCGCCCGGCGGTGTCGTGCGAGCTACGGCGGTGCCCGGCCGCGGGTTTCCCCGCCAGGGCGGTCTCGCGGATCCGGGCCGGGATCGTCGCGCGGTCATGTGACGTCTCCCCGCCGTGACCCCGTGCGCGGGACCACGGCGCCGCCAGGCTACACGATCCGGGTACCGGCCGGCACCGCCCGCTCATGGCCGCGGCCGGCGGAGCCCCAGCCGCTTGATGGTGCTGGCGAGGGTGCTCGGGGGAACCCCGAGCCGCTCGGCGGCGCCGCCCCGGCCGGCGACCCGGCCGCCCGAGTCACGGAGCGCTGCCAGGATCACCAGCGCCTGGGCGCGCTCCAGCGGCCGGAGGCCCTCCGGCAGGCGGTAGCCCTCGGGCGGCTCGACGGCGCCGGCCCCCTGCGCGGCGGCGAGTCCGTCCCCGCCCCGATCGAGCTCGAGATGGTGCGCGCGGATGGTCCCGCCGCCGGCGAGGATGGCCGCGCGCTCCAGGACGTTGCCCAGCTCGCGGACGTTCCCCGGCCAGCGGTACCCCTCGAGGAGCGGGACGGCGTCCTCTCCCAGCGCCAGGTCGGGCATCCCGAGGCGCTCGCGCAGCCTGGCCAGCAGGTGCTGGGCCAGAAGGAGGACGTCGCCCGGCCGCTCGCGCAGGGGCGGCAGCCGGACCGGGAAGGCGCCCAGCCGGAAGAAGAGGTCCTCGCGGAACCGCCCGGCGGCCACCTCCGTCTCCAGGTGGCGGTGGGTTGCGGCGATGACGCGGACGTCCACGTGGAGGGTCGTGGACCCACCGAGACGCTCGAAGGCGCCCTCCTGCAGCACCCTGAGCAGCATGGCCTGGGCCTCCAGCGGCAGCTCGGCGACCTCGTCCAGGAACAGGGTCCCGCCGTCGGCGAGCTCGAAGCGGCCCGCCCGGCGCCGGTCCGCGCCGGTGAAGGCGCCGCGCTCGTGCCCGAACAGCTCCGCCATGGCGAGCTCGCGGGAGAGCAGGGAGCAGTTCACGGCCAGGAACGGCCGCGCCGCGCGCGGCGACCACTGGTGGATCGCGCGCGCGGCCTGCTCCTTGCCGGTGCCGGTCTCGCCGAGCAGCAGCACGGTGGTGGGCCGGGGGGCCACGAGGCGCAGACGCTCCACCGCCTCGAGCCAGGGCCGCGAGCGGCCCACCAGCGCCGCGCCGGTGGGTCCGTCGGGGGTCAGGTCGGCGGTGGCCGCGGCCAGCGACTCCAGGTCGCGCGAGAGGCGCTCCGCCGTGCGGCGCTCGGCGATCACCATCGCGGCCAGCCGGCCGAAGGCCCCGATGGCGCGGACCAGGTTGCGCGACGCGAACACCCCGCACCGGGCCACGTCGAGGGTCATGGCGCCCACGAGACGGCCCCTCGCCCTGAGAGGAGCGGCGAGGCAGGAGTGGTCGCCGGGGAGCGCCACGACCTCCGCGTACGGATCGGGCTCGTGGTGCTCGAGGTGCGCGTCGTCGAGGACGACCGGGCTCGTGCCCTCGAGCGCGGCCCTGAGGGCGGGCCGGCTGCGGAGGTCGATCCGCAGCCCCTCGAGGCGGGGGGAGGCGAGCGGGCCGGCCGCCGCCACCACCCGCAGGGTGTCCTCGTTCTGAAGCTCCAGGATGGCGGCGAGGTCCGCCGGCACCAGCTCGCGGACGGACTCCAGGATGGACTCGAGCCAGCTCATCCGCCGGCACGATATCACGTCGGGACACGATATCTCGCGGCTCCCGACGCGACATGTCGTGCGGCCGGCCGGCGGGGCCGGGAAGCGGCCCCCGCTCAGCGGGGTTACCGGTGGCAGGAGAACTGGCACGGTCCGTGCGTCGAGGAGGGCGCCACCGAGGTGGCGAGAACGAGAACGGAGGAAGACATGCACGACGACACCACCGCACGGACCATCGAGAACCTGGACCGGCTGCTGGCCGACGCCACGGTCTTCTACCAGAAGATGCGGCACTACCACTGGAACGTGAGCGGCCCCCGGTTCTACCGGTACCACGCGCTCTTCGAGTCGCTCTACGAGGGCTGGGCCGAGGCCATCGACGGGATCGCCGAGCGAATCCTGCAGCTCGGCGGAGTACCGCGGCACACGCTGGCCGACATGCTGGCCGCCGCCACGCTGTCCGAGGACCGCGAGGTCCCCCCGGCCGAGGAGATGCTCCGGCGGACCGCGGCCGACCTCCGGGTGTTGCGCGGGAGGCTGCGGGAGGCGGCCGAGGGAGCGGAAGGCGACGGTGACCGCGTGACCGCCGGCCTGCTGGACGGCCTGTGTGCCGGGGTGGAGAAGAACCTGTGGATGATCGGCGCCACGCTCGGCGCCTGAGGCACGCCCGTGGCCGGGGCGGGCCCCGCGCCCGCCCCGGCCGTGGGATTCCATCGGACCGACTGGAGAAACGGAGAGGACGAGATGAACGACGAGAAGGGCCCGGTGACGGGCCGATCGGCAGACGCCGCCCCGGACAGGGGCCCCACGAACCGGGACTGGTGGCCGCACCGGCTGAACCTGCGGATCCTTCACCAGAACTGTCCGCGAATCAGCCCGCTCGGCGAGGGGTTCGACTACGCCGAGGAGTTCGGCAAGCTCGACTACTGGGCGCTGAAGCGGGACCTGCAGGAGCTGATGACCGACTCGAAGGAGTGGTGGCCCGCCGACTGGGGTCACTACGGGCCGCTCTTCATCCGCATGGCGTGGCACGCCGCCGGTACGTACCGGATCCACGACGGGCGTGGCGGGGCGTCGCGCGGCAGCCAGCGCTTCGCCCCGCTCAACAGCTGGCCGGACAACGTCAACCTCGACAAGGCCCGGCGCCTGCTGTGGCCGATCAAGAAGAAGTACGGGCGGAGGATCTCCTGGGCGGACCTGATGATCCTGGCCGGGAACGTCGCCCTCGAGTCCATGGGGCTGCCGACCTTCGGCTTCGGCGGGGGGCGGGAGGACATCTGGGAGCCGGAGGAGGTGGACTGGGGGCCGGAGCGGGAGTGGCTGGGCGACGAGCGTCATCCCGACGGCGAGCTCGAGCCGCCGCTGGCGGCGGACCACATGGGCCTGATCTACGTCAACCCGGAGGGCCCGGGGGGCGAGCCCAACGTGCTCGAGGCCGCGAAGCGGATCCGCGAGAGCTTCGCCCGGATGGGGATGAACGACGAGGAGACCGTCGCCCTGATCGCGGGCGGGCACACCTTCGGCAAGTGCCACGGCGCGGGCGACCCCTCCCACCTGGGGCCGGAGCCGGAGGCCGCCCCCCTGGAGGAGCAGGGGCTCGGCTGGAGGAGCTCGTTCCGGAGCGGGAAGGGGCCGGACACCATCACCAGCGGCCTCGAGGGGGCCTGGACCCCGACCCCGACCCGGTGGGACGCCAGCTTCCTCGACCTCCTGTTCCGGTACGACTGGAACCTGGAGAAGAGCCCGGGCGGCGCCTGGCAGTGGGTGGCGGTGGACCCCGACCCCGAGCACCTCGTGCCCGACCCGTACGATCCCGCGACCCGGCGCCCGCCGATCATGCTGACCACCGATCTGGCGCTCAGGATGGACCCGGTCTACGCACCCATCGCGAGGCGGTTCCGCGACGACCCGGAGGCGCTGGCCGACGCCTTCGCGCGGGCGTGGTTCAAGCTGACGCACCGGGACATGGGCCCGCGTTCCCGCTACCTGGGCCCCGAGGTCCCCGAGGAGGAGCTGATCTGGCAGGACCCGATCCCGGCCCCCGACCACGAGCCGATCGGCGTGGAGGACATCGCCCGCCTCGAGGCGGCGATCCTGGACTCGGGCCTCTCGATCCCGGACCTCGTCTTCACGGCGTGGGCTGCGGCGTCCACCTTCCGGGGCTCCGACAGGCGCGGAGGCGCCAACGGAGGACGGATCCGCCTCGCGCCGCAGAAGGACTGGGAGGTCAACGAGCCGGAGCGGCTGCAGCGGGTGCTGGAGACGCTGGAGGGGATCCGGGCGTCGTTCGAGGCCGAGGGCAACGGCGAGCGGAGGATCTCCCTCGCCGACCTGATCGTCCTGGGGGGTTGCGCGGCGGTGGAGCGGGCGGCGCGGGAGGCGGGGTTCGAGGTGACGGTGCCGTTCACTCCGGGGCGCACCGACGCCTCCCAGGAGCAGACCGACGTGGCCTCGTTCGCGGTGCTCGAGCCCGTGGCGGACGGCTTCCGCAACTACGTGAGCGCGAGGTGCACCGTCCGGCCGGAGGAGGCCCTGGTGGACCGGGCGCAGCTGCTGACGCTGACCGCACCCGAGATGACCGTTCTTCTCGGCGGCCTGCGGGTCCTGGGCGCGAACTTCCGTGGGGCGCGGCACGGCGTTCTCACCGAGCGCCCGGGGACGCTCACCAACGACTTCTTCGTCAACCTGCTGGACATGGGTATCGAGTGGAGGCCCGCCCCCGGCGAGGAGGGCGTCTACGAGGGACGCGACCGGTCCACGGGCGAGCTCCGGTGGACCGCGACCCGGGTGGACCTCGTCTTCGGCGCCAACGCAGAGCTGCGCGCCATCGCCGAGGTGTACGCCAGCGACGATGCCGCGGAGACCTTCGTCCACGACTTCGTTGCCGCCTGGGACAAGGTGATGAACCTGGACCGGTTCGACCTGAGGTGAGCGTCCCGGACCGTGCGTGCGCGACGCCGGGGGCCGCGCCGCCCGGACGGGATCTCGCCCGCCGCGCGCCCGCGACGCGGCGGGCGGGTGCGCCCGCATCCACGACAACCACAACATGTCGTGGTGGCGGACGTCTCACCCGCGCCGGACCGCGCTCCCGGAGGCGGCGCGGGTGCGGGGCCGTGCACGTGGCGATGGGCGCTCCCGGCCGCCGCGGGTGGGATCCGCCGCTGCGGCCCCGTCATCGATCCCGTCCCCCGTGGTGGCGCGGGTGTCCCCGCGCCCGTCGGCGCGCGCTCCAGGGAGCGCGGGCTTCGGCCTCCGGCTGCTGTCGGGCGTGGCAGGGGGCCGGGGCCGTCACGGTCGGCCGAGAGCGGCAACGGAGGCATGAACGCCCCGGGCGGGGGGGTTGCCAGTGGCGGCCTCGGGATGTAAGATGATGACGAAAACCGGAATTCCGTTACCGGATTTCCGGTTTTCGCCGAGGGAGGCAGGGTGCTGATCACCAAGAGCGAGGAGTACGGGGTCCGCCTGGTGATGCGGATGGCCCGGGAGGGCGGCCAGCTCTCGGTGACCCAGCTCGCCGAGATGGAGCGCCTGCCCGAGACGACGGTCGCCAAGGTGCTGCTCCAGCTGCGGAAGGCGGGGCTGGTGCGGGCGGAGCGTGGGCGCAACGGCGGCTACGTCCTGGCCGAGGCGCCGGCCCGTATCTCCATGGCGCGGGTACTCCAGGCGCTGGGCGAGCCGCTGTTCTCGGGGCGGTTCTGCCAGGCGGAGATCGCCTGTGCCTGCCCCAACGACGCCGCCTGCGGGCTGCGCTCGGTGTGGGCGCACATCGACCGGATGATCGAGAAGGTGCTCGCGGGCACCACGGTGGAGGACCTTCTGGCCCGGGAGGACGCGGTGGACCGCCACGTCCGCTCCCTGTGGCCCATCGAGACCGATTCCGGCACGGCGCGCGAGCCCGAGCCGGTGAACGTATCCGGAAGCGAGGTCGTCGGATGAGCGATGTACCGGTGTTCGAGTGCCGTGACGTCCACGTGTCGGTGGACGGCAAGGAGATCGTCAAGGGGGTGAGCCTCGTGGTGATGCCGGGGCAGCGGCACGCCGTGATGGGGCCCAACGGCTCGGGCAAGAGCACGCTGGCCCAGGCGCTCATGGGCCACCCGGCGTACGAGGTCCGGGGGGAGATCCTGCTCGCCGGCGAGCCCGTGCACGAGCTGCCGCCGCACGAGCGGGCGCGGCGGGGGATGTTCCTGGGGTTCCAGTACCCCGTGGCGGTGCCGGGAGTGACGGTGGCCTCGTTCCTGCGCGAGGCGGTGTCCGCACGGCGGGGCCGGGAGGTCCCGGTGCGGGAGTTCCGGCGGATGCTCATCGAGGCGTTCGAGCTCCTCGAGATCCCGCGCGAGTTCATGGGGCGGTACCTCAACGATGGCTTCTCGGGCGGGGAGAAGAAGCGTCTGGAGATCCTCCAGATGCTGCTGCTCGAGCCCCGCTTCGCGCTCCTCGACGAGACCGACTCGGGGCTCGATATCGACGCCCTCAAGGTGGTCTCGGAGGGGATCAACCGGGCGGCGAGGGACGACACGGGGGTCCTGCTGGTGACGCACTACCAGAGGATCCTCCAGTACGTGCGGCCGGACGTGGTGCACGTGTTCATGGACGGACGGATCGTGCGCTCCGGCGGTCCGGAACTCGCGCTCGAGCTCGAGCGGCGCGGGTACGACTGGCTGGAGGCGGAGCCGGAGCCCGCGGGGGCGGGGAGGAACGCATGAGCGCACCGCGACAGATCGCCGACATCAACCGCGACTACGCCGAGCGGTACGGGTTCCACGATCCGGAGGAGTACCTCCTCAAGGCGCCCAAGGGGATCGACCACGAGGTGGTGGAGATGATCTCCCGCTACAAGCACGAGCCGGACTGGATGCGCGAGCTCCGGCACCGGGCGCTGGACCTCTTCCTCGCCAGGCCGATGCCCTCGTGGGGGAACCAGGACCTGCTCGGCGAGATCCGCTTCGACGACATCCACTACTACATCCGGCCCACCGACCGGCAGGGGCGCACCTGGGACGAGGTGCCCGAGAACATCAAGCGCACCTTCGACCGCCTGGGCGTCCCCGAGGCGGAGCGGAAGTTCCTCGCCGGGGTCACCGCCCAGTACGAGTCCGAGGTGGTCTACCACTCGATCCGGGAGGATCTCGAGAAGCGGGGCGTGATCTTCACCGACATGGACTCGGGGCTCCGGGAGCACCCGGAGATCGTGCGCCGCTTCTTCGGCACCGTGATCCCGCCGGGCGACAACACGTTCGCGGCGCTCAACACCGCCGTGTGGTCGGGTGGCTCGTTCATCTACGTGCCGCCGGGCACGAAGGTGGACATCCCGCTGCAGGCGTACTTCCGGATCAACGCCGAGAACATGGGCCAGTTCGAGCGGACGCTCATCATCGCGGACGAGGGTTCCTCGGTCCACTACATCGAGGGGTGCACGGCGCCGGTGTACTCGTCCGATTCGTTGCACGCCGCCGTGGTGGAGCTGATCGCGATGCCGGGGGCGCACATCCGCTACACCACGATCCAGAACTGGTCCACCAACGTGTTCAACCTGGTGACGAAGCGGGCGAAGGCGTACGAGGGCGCGGTGGTCGAGTGGGTGGACGGCAACATCGGCTCCAAGCTGACCATGAAGTACCCCGCGATCGTTCTCGCCGGCGAGGGAGCGCACGGCGAGGTGCTGTCGGTGGCCTTCGCCGCCACCGGCCAGCACCAGGACGCGGGCGCCAAGATGATCCACCTCGCGCCCCGCACCACCTCGCGCATCGTCTCCAAGTCCATCTCCATCGGCGAGGGGCGGTCCACGTACCGCGGTCTGGTGAAGATCGCCCGTGGCGCCGTGGGGGCCAAGACGCACGTGGAGTGCGACGCGCTCCTGATCGGAGAGCGGGCCCGCTCCGACACGTACCCCACCATGGAGATCGCCGAGGACGACGTGACCGTGGAGCACGAGGCGCGGGTGTCGAAGCTCGCCGACGAGCAGCTGTTCTACCTGGAGAGCCGAGGCCTGGACGAGGACCGGGCACGGCTGATGATCGTCAACGGGTTCATCGAGCCGTTCGTGAAGGAGCTGCCCATGGAGTACGCGGTGGAGCTGAACCGGCTGGTGGAGCTGGAGATGGAGGGGTCCGTTGGCTGAGGCACGCACCGTCGTGGAGCGCGCGGCGGACCGGCCGGCGCCGGCCGCCGCCGAGGTCGAGGCGCGCTCGAGCCGGCTCGGGGAGCCCCGCGAGCTGCTGGAACGCCGGCTCGAGGCGCTGGAGACGTACCTCGCGACCCCGTTGCCGCCCCGGTCGCGCCACCTGTGGCGCTACACCGACCCGGCGTCGGTGATCCCCCCGGATCTCGCGCGGGGCCCGGCGGCCCTGCCCGACCTCGCCGAGGAGGGCCTGGCCGCGGCGGTGGTGTCCACCGGCGAGGGGCCGGTGGTCCGGATGGGAGACGCCGGGCGCGCCGCGGGTCTGGAGATCGCGAGTGGCGATCACCGCGCCGCCGCCTCGCTCCTCGGGACGGTGGTGCCGGCGGAGCACGGGCTGCTCGAGGCGCTGAGCCTGGCGGCCTTCGATGCGCTCGTGGTCGTCAGGGTCCCCGCCGGGGTGCATCTCGAGACGCCGGTGCGGGTGGCCGTCCCGGCCGCCGCCGGGACCTCTCTCCCGCGTCTCGTGGTGGTGGCGGAGGAGGGGGCGGAGCTCACGGTGATCGAGGAGCACCTGGGGGGCGGCGAGGGCAGCCACGTGGTGGGGGTGACGGAGATCGTGGCCGGCGCCGGAGCCCGGGTCCGGCATGCGCTGGTCGAGCGGTGGGCGGCGGGCACGGTGGGTCACCTCACCTCGCGCGGCCGGCTCGAACGGGGGGCGGCGCTGGTCACCGCCCTGGCCACGCTGGGCGGCGCCCGCGCCAAGCTGGACGTGGGGGCCGTGCTCGCGGGGCGCGAGGCGGAGAGCGAGCTGTACGGCGTGGTCCTGGGCGAGGCGCGGCAGCACCTCGACCACCACACCGTCCACCACCACGTGGCCCCCGCGACCCGGTCCACCATCGACCTCAGGGTGGTGCTGACCGGGCGTGCGCGCTCGGCCTACACCGGCCTGATCCGGATCGAGGATGGGGCCGGGGGTGCCGAGGCGTACCAGGAGAACCGGAACCTGCTGCTCTCCGAGACGTGCCGCGCGGAGACGATCCCCGAGCTCGAGATCCTCACCGAGGACGTGCGCTGCACGCACGGGGCCACGGTGGCCCCGCTCGACGGCGAGCAGGTGTTCTACCTGGAAAGCCGCGGTCTGGACCGGCCGGCCGCGGAGCGGCTGATCGTACGCGGATTCCTCGACGCCACGCTGTCGCGCGTGCCGGGGGCGGCGCGGCGCGACCTCGAGGCGATGGTGGAGGAGCGGCTCGCCCGGTTCCGGGGAGGACACCTGTGAGCGGTGTGAGGACGGCGGCGGCGGAGCGGACGGCACCGTCCTGGGAGGCGGTACGGGCCATGTTCCCGGCGCTCGCCCGGCGGGTGCACGGACGTCCTCTGGTCTACCTCGACACCGCCGCCACCGCGCAGAGGCCGGAGGCGGTCATCGAGGCGGAGGCGGCGTTCTACCGCTCGAGCAACGCCAACGTGCACCGCGGCATCCACACGCTGGCGGAGGAGGCCACCGCCGCGTACGAGGCGTGCCGGGAGCGGGTGGCGCGGTTCGTGGACGCGCCGGGCCCCGCCTCGGTGGTGATGACCCGCAACGCCACCGCGGCGCTCAACCTGGTGGCGCGGGGGATCGAGCACGAGCTGGAGCCGGGGGACGAGGTGCTGCTCACCGAGATGGAGCATCACGCCAACCTGGTGCCCTGGATCCAGCTCGCCGCGCGCCGCGGCGTGGTGCTGCGTCACGTCCGGGTGACCGGCGACGGCCATCTCGACCCCGACGATCTCGAGGCCAAGCTGGGCCCGCGCACCCGGATCGTGGGCCTCGTCCACGTCTCCAACGTCCTCGGGACCGTCAACCCCGTCGCCGAGATCGCCGCCCTGGCGCACGAGCGGGGGGCGCTGGTGGTGGTGGACGCGGCCCAGTCCGTGGGGCACATGCCGGTGAGCTTCCGGGAGCTGGGCGCCGACCTGATGGCGTTCTCGGCCCACAAGTGCTACGGCCCGATGGGCCTCGGCTTCCTGATCGGAACGCCGGAGGCGCTCGCCCGGCTCGAGCCCATGGAGGGCGGCGGGGAGATGATCCTCGAGGTCCACCTCGATCGGGCCACCTGGGCGGAGGTGCCGCACCGGTTCGAGGCCGGGACACCCAACGTGGCCGCTGCCGCCGCGTTCCCCGCGGCGCTCGACCTGCTGGAATCGATCGGGCTCGATCGCGTCCGGGCGCACGAGGTGGAGCTCACCGCCCACGCGCTCGAGCGGCTGGGCGAGCTCGAGGGGCTGGTGGTGTTCGGGCCGCGCGACCCCTCGGCGCGCGGGGGACTCGTGAGCTTCCACGACCCGCGGGTGCACCCGCACGACATGGCCACGGTCCTGGACCAGCGGGGGGTGGCGGTGCGGGCGGGTCACCACTGCGCCCAGCCGCTCCACCGCAGGCTGGGCGTGGTGGCCACCACCCGGGCGTCGTTCGGGATCTACTCCCGGCGCGAGGACGTGGAGGCGCTGGTCGAGGCGATCCGGTACGCGAGGAGGTACTTCGGGGCATGAACGGATCGGCGCTGGACGAGCTGTACCGCGAGGTGATCCTGGACCACCACCGGCGGCCGCGGGGGCGGCGGCCGCTTCCGCGTCCCGACGTGGTGGCCGAGGGCGTCAACCCGAGCTGCGGCGACGAGGTGCGGCTCGAGCTCGAGCTCGAGGGCGACCGGATCGTGGACGCGGCGGTGCTGGGCCGCGGGTGCGCCGTTTCCACCGCCTCGGGCTCCATCCTGGCCGAGATGGTGCGGGGGCTCACGCTCGAGGAGGCGCGCCGGCTCGCCGGGGCGTTCACGCGAGTGATGCACGGCGAGGAGGTCCCCTCCGAGGTGGACCTGGGAGACCTCGAGGCGCTCACGGGGGTGCGGAAGTTCCCGGTCCGGATCAAGTGCGCGCTGCTGCCGTGGGTGACGCTGCTCGACGCGGCGCTGGCCAGGGCGGAGGGCCGGCAGCGGACCGAGCCGGTGAGCACGGAGTGAGGGGGCGAAGGTGGCGGAGCTCACGGTGGACGCCGTGCGCGAGGCGCTCAGGCCCGTGAAGGACCCGGAGATCGGGTTCTCCATCGTGGACCTGGGCCTCGTCCGCGGGATCGAGGTGGACCCGGAGGAGGGCCGGGTGAAGGTCTCGCTCACCCTCACCTCGCCGATGTGCCCGCTGGGTCCCGAGATCGTCGAGGCCGCACGGTTCGCCGTCTCGCGCCTCGAGGGGGTGGAGCGCGCCGAGGTGGAGCTGGTGTGGACGCCGCCCTGGGACCCCAGGATCGACGCCACCGACGACGTCAAGGCGGCCCTCGGCATCTGGGAGTGAGCCCGGGCGCGCCCGCCTCGCGGGTGCCGGCGCATCGGCTACCGGGCCCCCTGCTATGCTGGTCGCGATGTGCGGCGAACGGGGCGCGACGCGGTACCTGCTGCTCCGGGCGGGGGGCGCGCACTGCCTGCTCCCCGCGGCCCAGGTGCGGCTGGTGGTGCCGCGCGTGCCGGCGCGCCCGATCCCCGGCTCGGCGCCCGAGGTCGTCGGGGTGGGGGAGGTGGAGGGCGAGCCGGTGGCGATCCTGGAGCTCGCGCGCCTCCTCGGCGAGGAGCCCGACCCGCGGCCCGAGCGGCCGGTGACGGTGGTGCTGCGCCCGGCGGTCGCGGAGGGGCTCGCGCTCGACGCCGACGAGGCGGTGCGGATGGTGAGCCTCCCCGAGGAGGCGCTGACCCCGGGGGGGAAGGGACTGGCCGTGGCCGTCGCGATGGTGGACGGCAAGGCCGCGCTGGTACTGGACGCGGTGCGGCTCGGCCCCGGGGAGGCGGGATGAGCTGGCTCCTCCTGCGGCGCGGGGGCGTGCTGTGGGGGGTGCCGGCGCCGGCGGTGCGGGCGGTGAGGCGGCGCCCCGACGCGGTGGAGGTCCGCCTCGACGGCGCCGTGCTCGCCGCCGACGCCGCCGCGCCGACGCTCGTCCGTCTCGAGGCGCGGCCGCTGCCCGAGGCGGTGGCGACGCGCCTGCGCGGTCGGGTGGCGGGGATGGCGGTCCGCTCGGGGGAGCCGGTGCTCCTGGTGGACCCGGCGCACCCCCCGGAGATCCTCAAGGAGGTGGACGATGGCTGAGCTCGACCGGATGCGAGAGGCGGGTGGACCGCTGGTGTCGGGCTCCCGCCCGGCGGCCGGGCTGGCGCTGATGGCGGGCGGGGTCACGGCGGGGCTGGCCGCGTACTTCCTCGGCCGGTACGGCGCGGGGGAGTGGGTGCTCGCGGTCTACCTGTGGCTGTCGTTCCTCGCCCTGGGCGCGTACGCCCTGGCGGTGTACCGGCCCACGGTGGAGACGTGGCGGCGTCTCGAGGAGCTCCGGAGGGAGATGGTCGCGCATCAGGCGGCGCTCTCGGAGGCGATGGAGGCCCTGCGGGAGGGGGATCTGGTGGCGACGGAGGGCCCCGCCGCGGCGCTCCCGGGACACCTCGCGGAGGCCGCGCGGGCGGCGGCGCACGGGCTCGCCCGCCTCGTCAGCGAGCTGCAGGAGGCGTCGGTGGCCGTGGCCTCGGCCGCGTCGCGGATCCACGCCACCGCGTCGGAGCTCGCGTCCGGCTCGTCGGAGCAGGCGGCGGCGGTGGTGGAGATCACGGCCACCATGGACGAGCTGGCGCGCACCGCGGCGCAGATCGCCCAGAACGCCGCCCGCCAGGCGGCGGTGGCGAGAGACGTCAGGGACCGCAGCGAGTCCGGCACCGCCGCCGTGGAGGCCGCGGTCGAGGGCGTGGAGGCGGTGCGGGCGCGCATCGCCGCCATCGGGGAGCGCACGGCGACCCTGGACATGCAGTCCAAGGAGATCTTCCGGATCCTGGACCTGATCAGCGAGATCGCCCACGAGACCCACATCCTGGCCCTCAACGCCGCGATCGAGGCGTCCGACGCCGGGGCCAGCGGAGGTCGGTTCTCCGCGGTGGCGGACGAGGTGGGGCGGCTCGCGGAGCGCTCGCGGGAGTCGGTGCGCTCGGTCCGGGCCATCGTGGAGGAGCTCCAGGCCGCGGTCCGGTCCACGGTGGTGGCGACGGAGGAGGGGCTGAAGGAGGCCGAGAAGGTCGCGGAGCGGGCGCGCACCGCGGCGGAGGCGATCGTGGCGCTTCGCGAGACGATCGAGGAGACCGAGCGCGCGGCGCGGGAGATCTCGGCCGCCACCGAGGAACAGCGGGGTGCCTCCGACCAGGTGGCCCAGACGTTGCGCGAGGTGGGCGACGTGGTCCAGCGGGAGGCGGAGGGGCTGCAGGAGTTCCAGAGGGCCGCCGCAGACCTCAGCCGCCTCGCGCTCTCGATCCAGCTCCTGGCCCAGGCGTTCCGGGTGGACTCGCCCCGCTCCCTCAAGCACGCGGTGACGGCCTGGGCGGCCGAGCTCGACGGTGTGGTGGACCAGCCTCAGGTGGTCACCCAGACGCTGGAGACCCTCGTGGCACGGCACGGCTACGTGGAACTCGCCTACCTCGTGGACGCCGAGGGACGGATGGTGGGCTGGGCGGCGGCGAGGCGCATTCCGGAGGAGCGGGCCCGGGAGGCGGTCCAGGTGGGCCGGAGCTACGCCGAGCGCCCGTGGTTCCAGGCCGCGGATCGCGCCCGGGGCGCCACGGTGACCCCGCTGTACCGGTCGCTGCTGACCGGCGAGCAGTGCTTCACGGTGGCCGTGCGGCTGCCCGGCGGGGGCGGGGTGCTCGGGGTGGACGTGAACCTCCGGAGCTGGACCGAGATCTGAGCCGTGCCGGTCCCCGACGACGACCTGCTCGCGCTGTTCCTCGCCGAGGCGGAGGAGCGGCTGGCCGCCCTCGCGCCGCTCACGGCACGCGCGGCGGAGGACGAGGAGGCCGCGGCAGAGGTGCGTCGGCAGCTCCACGCGCTCAAGGGAGCGGCGCGGATGCTCGGGCTCGCGCAGGTCGCCGAGACCTGCCACGAGGCGGAGGAGGCCGCCGGTCGTTCCGGTGGCGAGGTGGACGGCGAGCGCCTCGTGCGGCTCGTGGACCGGATCGCGGGGGCGGTGCGCGCGCTCGCGGGCGAGGCGAAGGCGGAGGACCGGGCGCCCGCACCGGGCCCCGCGGCATCCGCCGGGAGCGGCGGCACCGTCACGAGCGACCACGCGTTCGTGCCCGCGGCGACACTGGACCGCCTGACCGACGAGGCGACGACCCTCAGGATCGCGGCCCTGGGGGTGGGCCACCTGGTGCGTGAGCTCGGGGAGCTGGCGGCGCTGGCGAAGCGGGGTACGGGTGACGGCGACGCGGAGCAGGTGGCCGCGCTGCTCACCGCCGGGATCCGGCGGCTCGCGGTGCGCGCGGACGGCACCGCGCGGCGGCTGGAACGCCTCGCGGGCTCCCACCGGAGGGCTCTGCTCGAGCTCCAGATGCAGCCGGTGGAGCCGTTCCTCCACGCCCTCGCCCGCCACGCCCGCGAGCTCGCCGAGCGGCTGGGCAAGCGGGTGCAGGTGATCGTGCGGGGCGGCGACGTGCGTCTCGACCGGCGGATCGTGGCGGCGCTGGAGTCCTCCCTGCTGCACCTGGTCCGCAACGCGGTGGATCACGGGATCGAGCCGCCGGACGAGCGGCGACGGGCGGGGAAGCCCGAGTGCGGGACCGTGACGCTGGAGGCCTCCGCCGCCGGCGGGCGGGTGCGGGTGGTGGTCGCCGACGACGGCAGGGGGCTCGACCGTGAGAGGATCGAGGCGGTGGCGAGGGAGCGGGGTCTGCTCGCGCCGGGCGGGCCGGTGCCGCCCCTCGAGGAGCTGGTGCTCCGGCCGGGCTTCTCCACGCGGGAGGCGGCGACCGAGATCTCGGGGCGCGGCGTCGGGCTGGACGCGGTGGCGGCGGCCGTGGAGCGCATCGGCGGCGACCTCTCGCTGGCGTCGAGCCAGGGCCGTGGGCTCGAGGTCGTCCTCGACCTCCCCAGCGTGCGCCGGGGTGTGCGGGTGATCGTGGCCGCCGCCGGCCCGGCGCTCCTGGGCGTGCCCACCGAGCACGTGGTCGCCTCGCGCCCGGCCGCGGAGCTCGCGGTGGAGCGGACGGCGGACGGCACGGCGCTGGCCGCCCTGGACGGCAGGAGCTGCCCCGTCGTGACGCTGGCGGCCGGCGAGAACGCGGACGGGGTCGCGCTGGAGCTGCGCTCCGCCGGCCGGAGGGTCGTTCTGCTCGTGGACGCCGTGCTCGGGCGCGAGGAGGTGGTGGTGCGCCCCCTGCCCGCCCGTGCGGCGCGGGGGACGCTGTTCGA
>CAYTTB010000040.1:0-26975 GCA_964440565.1 uncultured Thermoanaerobaculia bacterium | reverse complement strand
GGAGCCAGACCGCCTCGAGGCGTGAGCCGGGCGGGGCGTCCTGGCGGAGGCGGAGAGGGCGCCGCCGGCTTCCTGACGACCAGGATCTCGAACGGCCAGAGCGGTACGCCGATCCTCCGTCGGAGCTCGAGCCGTGCCCCCGCCGCCTCGAGCGCGGGCAGTACCGAGACCGCCCGGCATCCCAGGGAGATCGCGGGGACCCGCCAGGCGATCCGCTCCACCACCCGCGCCAGTCGCCGGGCGGCGGGCCGGTCCGGTTCGGTGGAGTGCGCGACGCCCAGCAGGCCCCCCGGCCGGACCAGCCGGTAGAGCGCCAGCGCCGCCCGTCCGGGTTCCACGACCGGGCACAGGCTGTACGTGGAGAGCACCACGTCGAACGTCGCCGCGGGAAAGGGCGGCGCGAGGAGGTCCGCCAGCACGAACACCGCTCGCGCCTCCATTCCCGTGCCGCGCATCCGCGCGCGCGCGGCGCGGAGCATCCTTCCGCTCAGGTCGAGCAGCGCGATCCGCCCCCCACGGCCGATCCTGCGGGCCGCAAGCAGCGCCGTGCGGCCGGTACCGGTGCCGGCGTCGAGCACCGTGTCTCCCGGCCGGACCGTCCTCTCCACGAGAAGGCGCCTCCCCCTCTCGTCCGAACGGAGGGTCAGCGCCGCGTGCTGCAGGTCGTACCGCCCGGCCGCGCGGTCGTAGATCCGGCGGACACGTCGCGGGTCGAGCGCACGCCTCACCACCTCCGGGCCCCCTCTCGGTCGCCGGGTCGGCCCAGGGGCCCCGCCTCCTTGAGCCCGCGACGCCCCGGCCGCCGACCGCGGGTCACAGGTACACCCCGGCGCGTGCCCGCACGTGGGCGACGTAGATCGCCTCCAGGGTCCGCGCGCGGGTTCGCCACCACGGGCGGCGGCGGAGCACCTCCAGGCTCGACCGTCCGCCGAACTCCGGAAGCGGCCTCTCGAGCTCTCTGAGCGCGGCCTCGAGGCTGCCCCAGAGCTCCACGAACCGGGCGAGCTCCTCGGAGGTGAGTTCCGGGGGCGGCCCGGATGCCCCCGTCACCGCCGCACGGGAGCCCGGCCCGCCGCCGCCCCGGGCTCGCGAGCGCTCCCCGCTGCAGGACCATCTCCTCCGACCCCTCGCCACCTGCGTGCCTCCCCGGTGCCGCCGTGACCTGCGGCGATGGTACCACCCGGGGAGGGGCGCGGAGGGCGGGAATGCCGCCGTGATAGGATTCGTTCTCGGAAGCGGGCGGGTTGCCGAGAGCCCGCGCCTGGACCGATACAACCATCGAGGGCCCGTCGCCCGGGCCCAATCCCGAGAGAGGAGGCAGGACCATGTCGCTCGTGACCAAGCCAGCTCCGGACTTCCAGGCCAAGGCGGTGATGCCGGACGGGAGCTTCGAGGAGATCACGCTCAGCCAGTACCGCGGAAAGTACGTGATCCTCTTCTTCTACCCCCTCGACTTCACGTTCGTCTGTCCCACCGAGATCATCGCCTTCGATCGTCACCTCGAGGAGTTCGAGAAGCGCAACTGCCAGGTGATCGGCGTGTCGGTGGACTCCGAGTACAGCCACTGGGCGTGGCGCAACACCCCGGTGGAGCGGGGCGGGATCGGTGCGATCCGCTACCCGCTCGTGGCGGACATCAAGAAGACCATCTCCCGCGACTACGGGGTCCTGTTCGACGACGCCGTCGCCCTGCGCGGCCTCTTCCTCATCGATCGTGACGGCATCGTGCGCCACGAGGTGGTGAACGACCTCGGCCTCGGTCGGTCGGTGAGCGAGGCGCTCCGGGTCCTCGAGGCCCTGCAGCACCTCGAGAAGTACGGCGAGGTGTGCCCGGCGGAGTGGCACGAGGGCGAGGAGGCGATGAAGCCCACCGCCGAGGGCGTGGCGGAGTGGCTGGCCAAGCACGCGAAGTGAGGAGAATGCCGATGAGCCCCACGATCGAGCGCGCCCTCTCCGACCAGCTCAACGCCGAGCTGTACTCCTTCTACCTCTACCTGGCGGTGGCCAACTGGTCCCGCTCGCAGGGGCTCGACGGGTTCGCCACCTGGATGGAGCTCCAGGCCAGGGAGGAGCTCGAGCACGCGATGAAGATCTACCACCACCTCCACCGGCGCGGCGGCGTCCCGACCCTCGGGACCCTCGACGCGCCTCCCGCCAGCTGGGACGGGCCGGTCGCCGCGCTCGAGGCGGTGGCCGAGCACGAGCGCCGCATCACCCAGCGTGTGAGCGACCTCGCCGATCTCGCCCTGAGCGAGAAGGATCACGCCACCCGCGTCCTCGCCGACTGGTTCGTCACCGAGCAGGTGGAGGAGGAGGCGACGGTGGGCGATCTGCTCCGCACGGCGCGGACGCTGGCCCGGACCCCCAACGGGATGTACCTGCTCGACCGCGAGATGGCGCGACGCGGCAGCGCCGCCTGAGGGCATCACCACGACCCGAGGACCCACGACGCCGCGCCCTCGGGCGCGGCGTCGCCTCCTCCCCCTTCCGCTCACCTCCGCGCCGCGCCGCCTCGTGCGCCCGCTCCCCACCGGCGGAGGGCCGCGGCGATCCCGCCGGCCACGTCGGCCCCGGTGGCCGCCTCCAGGTGGCGGAACCCCGGCGACGGGTTGACCTCCACCACCACCGGGCCCCCCTCTCCGGGGAGGAGGTCCACCCCGCAGATCCCCAGGCCCACCGCGGCCGCGGCGCGGCGGGCGAGCGCCTCCTCCTCCCGCGAGGGTCGGAGCGGCTCCGCCCGCCCTCCCCGCGCCGCGTTGCTGCGCCACTCCCCCGGTGCGGCCTGGAGGCGCATCGCCGCCACGACCCTACCGTCCGCGACGAGCAGCCGGTGCGACACGCCGGCGGACTCCACCCACCCCTGGACCACGAACTCGTCCCCGACCCGCCACAGCGAGTCGAGAACCGCCTCGAGGTGATCGCGCCCGGCGCACCGGATGACGCCGACCCCCATCCGCGACCGCCGCTGCTTGACGACCACCGGGAAGCCCAGCCGCTCGGCGGCCGCCTCCGCCAGCGTCTCCGGCTCGGCGCCGGCCAGCGTGGGTGGCACCGGGACCCCGGCCTCGGCGAGCGTCACCACGGTGCGCCAGTGGTCCCGCCCGATGCGGATCGCCTCCGGCGGGTTGGGGGTGGCGGCCCCATCCGCCAGCAGCGCCTCGAGGACGGCGAGCACGCTCTCGGGCCGCCAGTTCCCGACCCTCGCCAGCACCACCCCGGGCCGCTCCACCCCGAGCACCGAGCGGACCCCCTCCATCGCCGCTGCCACCGCCCGGGACGCATCCACCACCGCGAGCCGGAGCCCCAGCCGCCGGCACGCCTCCACCAGCCGCCGGTTCACCTCCAGCTCGGGCCGGGCCGTGAGCAGGACCCCCTGCACCCGCCCATGGTACCCGGCGCGACGGTATACTGCGCCCATGCTGCGCGGCCGCCTGGATCGCCTCCACCTGGGGGACCTCTTCGAGTGGCTGCGGCTCGCCGGAGCCCGGGGCTGGCTCACCCTCGCCGGATCCGGTGTCGAGGCCCGGTTCATGCTCCGGGAGGGCCGCATCGCCTTCGCCTCCTCCTCCGCCTCCGGCGAGCGCCTGGGCGCCTGGCTCGCGCGGAGAGGGCTGCTCGAGCCGGCGCGGCTCTACCCCGTCCTGCTCCGCTCGCTCCTCGGCGGCCGGCGGCTCACGGCCCTGCTCGTCGAGGCCGGCCTCGTGGCGCCGGACAGGCTCCGGTCCGAGCTGGCCGAGCTGACCGTCCGCCTGCTCCGCCGGCTCCTTGTCGTGGAGGGCCTCGAGTTCCGGTTCGAGCCGGCGGACCCCGAGGCCGACGGCCCCTCCGTGGATCTCGACCTCGACCTGGATCCCTCCTCCGCGGTGCTCGAGGCGGCCCGGCGCACGGACGAGAACGGCCCCGCCACCTCTCCCACCGAGCCGGCCTTCCCCGTCCTCGACGAGGAGGCCGAGCGGGTGTTCTGGGAGCTGGTGGAGCGCGCCTACCCGGACACGGTGGACCTCAGCGGTCCCGGCCTCGCGCACGCGCACCGCCTCGTCCGCGATGCCGTCGGCACCCTGGGGCAGTGGCTGCGCACCTCCCCAGGGCTGGTCCCGATGCCGCCGGTGGAGCTCGGGGCCGCCCCGCCCGCGGGCCCCGAGGACCTGGTGGGTCGGCCCCACCTCGTCTGGAACCTGCTGGTGCTCGCCTGGGCGCTGCCCGACGCGCCCCGCGCCGCCGCGACGCTTCCGGATCTCGCCCGTTTCGCGGCGGCCGACGAGGTGTGGCTCGAGCTGCGCACCTCCGAGCGCTGGCTGCGCCCCGTCCGCCCGCGTCTCGACGCCGCCGTGGAGGCTCTCGCGCGTGACCTCGCCACCGCCGCCGCTGCGGCCGCCGGCCCGCTGGGCGCGGACCCGTGCGGTGCGGCGCTGGCCGCCCACCTCTACGTGGTGCCGGCCGCGCTGGTGCTCTACGTCCTGGCGACGATCCCGATACCGGCGGAGGCGCTGCGCCGTCAGCTCCTCCTCACCCTCGCGCCGCGCCTCGGCCGCGGGCTCGCCCGCCGTGCGGCGCTTCCCGAGGACCTCCACCTCCTCCTCGGTGCGGACGACGCGGGCCCCCTCGCCGCCGCGGTCGCGGTCGCCCGCAGCCTCGCTCCCAACGCCACCCTGCTCCCGGAGCCCGCCACCTCCCCCTCCGTCCGCTCGCTGGTGGAGGCGAAGGCCGCGGCCCGCGAGGCACTCGGGGCGGTGGAGCCCGCCTGAGCCCGGACCGACGCCGGTCCGGGACTTGTGCCCGCCGCGGCCGCCCCGCTACCATGCCCCCATGCAGGTGCTGGTCATCGGCGGCACGCGCTTCATCGGCCGCGCCATCGTGGAGCGGCTGCTGCGCGAGGGCCACCGCGTCACCCTCCTCAACCGCGGGGTGGCGCCCGACCCGTTCGGCACCCGCGTGCGCCGGGTGGTGGGTGACCGCCGGGACCCCACCACTCTCGAGCGTGCCTTCGCCAAGGGGGACTACGACGCGGTGGTGGACGTCATCGCCTACCACGAGAGCGACACCGAGGCGCTGCTCGCGGTGGCGCGCGGGCGGGTGGGTCACCTGATCCACCTCTCCACCGCCTCCGTCTACCTGATCCGGGACGGGGTCTACCCGCCGTTCCGCGAGGGGGACTTCGCCGGGCGCCTCGTGCCACGGGCCCCCGGGCGCGAGTCCGCGTGGCTGTACGCCTACCACAAGCGGCGGTGCGAGGAGGCGCTCCAGCGCGCGTGGCACGAGGACCGGTTTCCCGCCACCTCCCTGCGCCTCCCCATGGTCGTGGGCCCCCACGACTACACCCGGCGCGCCGCCGCCTACCTCGAGCGGCTCGCCTCCCGCGGCCCGCTGCTGCTTCCCGACGGTGGCCTCAACTCCTGGGGGTTCCTCTGGGTGGAGGACGTGGCCGAGGTCGTGGCCGGGAACCTCGCCAACGCCGCGGCGTACGGCCGCGCGTACAACCTCGCGCAGCGCGAGGCGATGAACCTCCGCCAGTTCGTCGAGCTGGCGGCCGCGGCGCTCGCGGTGAACCCGCAGCTGATCCCCGTCCCCTCGGCGTGGCTGGAGCAGGTGGGCCTGGGTCTCTCCTTCTCGCCGTTCTCCCACGACCACGACATCCTCCTCGACTGCCGCGCCGCGGAGGAGGACCTCCTCTTCCGGCCGACCCCGCCCACCCGCTGGATTCCCGCGCTGGTGCGCCACTTCCGTGCCTCCTGGGACGGCCGTGTCACCGCCCTCGCCGG
The DNA here is from genome assembly GCA_964440565.1 of uncultured Thermoanaerobaculia bacterium. Classification (GTDB taxonomy): domain Bacteria; phylum Acidobacteriota; class Thermoanaerobaculia; order Thermoanaerobaculales; family Sulfomarinibacteraceae; genus CAYTTB01. The sequence continues at coordinate 21,217 of CAYTTB010000040.1, read as the reverse complement.
AAGCCGCGGCCGGGAGATCGAGCTCGCCCGACACCTCGCCGCGGTGCGCCTGCCGGTCCTGCGCCCGGCCTCGGTCCGCTGAGCCTCACTCCCGTGCGAACGCGGCCTCGAGCAGCCGCAGCACCTCCTCCTCGTCGAACGGCTTGGTCACGTAGTGGTCCGCACCCGCGCGCCGCGCCCTCTCCTCGTCGCTGCGCTGGCCCATCGCGGTGAGCATGATGATCACGGTGTCGCGGAGGTCGGGGTCGCCCTTGACCTCGCGGCACACGTCGAACCCCGACAGCTCCGGCATCATGGCGTCGAGCAGCACCGCGCGCGGACGGAGCCGGCGGATCGCCTCCAGCGCCTGGCGCCCGTCCGCGGCCGTCTCCACCCGGTACCCCTCCATCTCGAGGATGAACCGGACCGTCTCCCGGATGCTCGGCTCGTCGTCCACCAGCAGCACCAGCCGCTCGCTCATCGCGTCCTCCGTACCGCCACCACCGTCAGGTCGTCACGCTGCGGTCCCGCGGCGTGCCTCGCCACCGTCCTCTCGATCGCGGACACGACCGCGCCCGCGTCCTCTCCCCCGACGCCGGCCACGATCCTCTCGAGCCCCTCCACCCCGAGCAACGCGCCCCCGGCGTCGGCCGCCTCGGTCACCCCGTCCGAGTACAGCACCAGCCCGCCGCCCGGCGGCAGCACGACCTCCTCCTCGACGTACTCCTCCGCGGCGAGGATCCCGAGCGGCAGCCCACCGGCCGCGAGCCGCCGCACAGCCCCCCCTGCGGTCAGCAGCGGCGGCGGGTGCCCCGCCGAGGCGATCCGGCACGCCCCGCCGGGCCGCGCCACGGCGAGCACCGCGGTGACGAACATCCCGCTCGAGCCGACCCGCTCGCACAGGAGCTCGTTGGCCAGCTCCAGCAGCTTCCCCGGAGCGGTCGTCTCCCGCGACCCGGCGGCGACGGCGGTGGCGAAGGCGTCGGTCACCAGCGCGGCCGGCACGCCGTGCCCGGAGACGTCGGCGACCCCCACCAGCACCGCCCCGCCCGCGAGCGGGCGGTGGACGTACGCATCCCCGCCGACCCATTCCGCCGGGCGGCACACCGCCGCCACCTCGAGCCACCCGTACCGGGCCTCCGCCGCCGGCAGGACCCAGCGCTGGATCTCCGCGGCCATCTCGAGCTCCCGGCGGAGGCGCTCCGCCTCCCGCGCCGACCGCAGCAGCTCCAGGTTCGCGAACCCCAGCGCCGCCTGGCTGGCGAGCAGGTCCACCAGCTTCCGCTCCTCCGCCGAGATGCGACCCTCCCCCGTGGCGAGGACCACCACCGCCCCGAACCGCGCCTCGCCGTCGGCGAGCGGGGCGGCGATGACCGCTCGCCCCGGGTCCGGTCCCCGGTACCCCAGCCGCCGGAGCTCCTCGATCCCCGCCGTCACGGCGCCGTCGAGCCCCTCGGCCCAGGCGAGGAGCGGCTCGGGGACCGGCGGCTCCCCCCGTTCCCGCCGCCCCGAGACCTCCCCGGCCGCGAACCGCACCGCCCCGGCCGCGGTTCCGGCCGCCCGCAGGGCGCGCTCGAGCAGCGCCTCGGCGATCGCCTCGGGCGGCTGGCCGCTCCGGAGCAGGTCGCGCGAGCGGTACAGGAGCGAGAGCTCCCGCCACTGGCGGGCGGTGGCCCGGACCAGGTCCCGCGCCGCCGCCCGCGCCTCGGCGAGCGCCGCCAGCGTCCCGGTGGCCAGCTCCACCAGCCCCCGCGCCCGTTCGAGACACCCGGCGGGGACGATCTCCACCCACCCGGCGTTCCTCCCGCTCACCTCGAGCGGCACCCTCCCGGCCTCGCCTGCGCCCTCACCCGCCGCGGCGAGCTCGGCCCCGTCCGCGTCGAGCAGCCGGACCCGCGCCCCGAGCGCGCGCGCCATCCCGCGCACCCAGGCGGTCATCCCGGCGGCGTCGAACCAGGCCGGCTCCGAGCTGCGCCTCACGCGTCCTCCGCCGGAGCCGGGAGCTCCAGGACCACCTCGGTGCCCTCGCCCACCGTGCTCGTGACGGCGACCGTGCCGCCGTGGCGCTCCACCGCCCGCCTGGCGACGGCCAGGCCGAGGCCGAGCCCGCGCGGCTTGCCGGTGAGCACGTTGCCCCCCTGCCAGAACGGCTCGAAGACGTGGGGCAGCTCGTTCTCCGGGATGCCGACGCCGGTGTCGCGCACCACGAACCGCACCGCGCGGCCGGCGGCGCTGCGGACGCGGCGGACCTCCACCGTCACCTCCCCGCCCTCGACGTTGAACTGGATCGCGTTCTTGAGCACCGCCTGCAGCGAGGCGGTCATCGCCTCGGGGTCGCAGCGCACGGTGTCGAGGCCGGCGCTGATCTTCACGTGCAGGCGCACCGATCGCGCCGCGGCCAGGTCCCGAAGGGGCGCCACCGCGCGCTTGAGGAGCTCCTCCGCCGCCACCTCCCGGACCTCGAGCGTGCCCTCGCCGGCGAGCAGCGAGGCGTGGACCACACCCTCGATCATCTCGGCCAGCTTCTCGGCCTCGCTCCGGACGATCTCGACGAACCGCGCACCCTTCTCGGGCGGCGCGTCGCGGTACCGGCCGAGGATCCGCGCCGCCGTCACCAGCGAGGTGACCGGCGTCTTGAGCTCGTGGGAGATCCTCGTGATCAGCTCCGCCTTCAGCCGGTCGAGCTCGGCGAGCTCCCGGTACGCCTGCTCCAGCATCGCGTGCTTCTCCTCGAGGCTCGCGGCCAGCCGCCGGACCTCCTCGAGGGTCTCCCTGAGCTCCCGCGTCCGCTCCGCCACCTGCGCCTCGAGCCCGCGGTTGAGCTCCTCCAGGCGCCGCCACCCGAGCGCGTCGTCGAAGGCGAAGGCGGCGGTCGCGGCCATGACCGCCGCCACGTTGAGCTCGTCCTCCTCGAAGGGCCGCCGCCCCCGCTGCCGGTAGACGGCGAGAAGGCCCACGATCTCCCCCCGCGCCTCGAGCGGCGCCAGGACCGCCGAGCCGTACCCCGCCGCCTCCACCACCTCCATCGCGAGCGACACCGCCTCGTCGCGCTCCGCCCCGGGCTCGGGGACGAGCAGCAGCGGCCCGCCGACCTCGAGGAGGGAGGCGGCGAGCTTCTCGCCCGTACCGTCCGTGGCGGCGAGCAGCGGATCGCGCTCGAGACCGTGGGTCGCGGCGACCGCGAGCGGCTGCCCGCGGCAGGAGGCCACCGTCGCCGCGGTGGCGCCGAGCGCCGGTACCGCGTCGGTGGCGAGCTGGCGGAGGACGGCCTCGGGGTCGCGAAGCGTCCCGGCCCGGCGGCCGAACTCCGCCACCGCGGCGAGCGCACGGACCTTCCGCTCGAGCGCGCCCCGCAGCGTGTCCATGCGCGCGTTGAGGTCGGTCATGGCGACGTTGGCGCGCACCGCCTCCTGCACCAGCTCCTCGTCCGGGAGCGGTCCCGAGGTCACCGGGGCGGTGGAACGCACCACCTGGTCGGTCGCGGGCTCGTCCGCCGCCCCGGCCGTGCCGGCGGCGGGAGGGGCGGTGCCCACGTACGGGCCGAGGGCCGCGTCCACCTGCCGCCGCAGGGCCTCCCGCACCTGCGGGCGCGAGCCCACCCCGAGCTTGTCCGCCACGGCCTCGAGCGTCCTCCGCGCGATCTCGGCGAACGCCTCCATGACACCCTCGCCGCGGATCGCCACCGACGGGAACGCCGGCAGCCCCCCGGGGTTGAGGTCGCTGTCGAGCTGGTCCACGGTGAGGATGGGCTCGAGATCGCGCTTGTTGTACTGCAGCACCAGGGGCACCGCGCGCGGGTCGAGCCCGTTGGCGCGGAGGTTCTGCCACAGGTTCTCGAGGGACTCGCGGTTCGCCTCCCGCTGGGCGACCTGGCTGTCGGCGACGAACACCACGCCGTCGGCCCCGGCGAGCACCGCCCGCCGGGTCGCGTTGTACTGCACCTGGCCGGGGACGGTGTACAGCTGGAGGGTGAGACGGTAGCCGCGGATGCGTCCCAGGTCCAGCGCCAGGAGGTCGAAGAACAGGGTGCGGTCGCTCGCGGTGTTGAGCGAGTACAGCTTGGTCCGGCGCTCCGGATCCACCACCCGGTGGATGTGCTGCAGGCACGTGGTCTTGCCCCCGAGCGCCGGACCGTAGTACACGATCTTGACCTTGATCTGGCGGTACTGGTTGTCGAACTGGACCATCTCACCCCTCTCCGCCGCCAGTGGGAAGGCGGACCCAGAACCGCGCCCCGCCCCCGGGACGTGGCTCGTACCCGATGGATCCCCCGTGCGCCTCGACCAGAGCGCGGGAGATCGCCAGCCCGAGACCGGTTCCGGAGACGCCGCGGGCCTCGCTCACGAACCGCTCGAACAGGCGTCCGCGCAGCGCCTCCGGCACGCCCTCCCCGCGGTCCTCCACCGCGAACCCGGCCCCGCGCCCGTCACGCTCCACCCGTACCGTGACCGTGCCGCCCTCGGGCGAGTGCTTGATGGCGTTGGACACGAGGTTCTGGAGCACCTGGACGATGCGGTCGCGGTCGGCGGTGACGGTGAGCGCGTCGCCCACCACCTCGAGGTGCACCCCCCGCTCCGCCGCGAGCTCCCGGAACCGCGCGGTCACCGTCCGCGCGACCTCCAGCAGGTCCACCGGGCCCGCCGCGAGCTCGAGCTCGCCGGACTCCGCCCGGTGGAGATCGAGGAGATCGTCGATGAGGCGGCGCAGCCGCTCTCCCTCCTCCACGATGATGCGTGCGAACCGTTCCACCTTCTCGCGATCGTCGAGGTGGTAGCGGAGCAGCACCTTCGCGGCGGAGAGCATCGCCGCCATCGGCGTGCGGATCTCGTGCGCGGCCACCGAGTAGAACTCCGTCAGCCGCTCGGCGAGCCGCTCCGTCTCCCGCCGCAGCCTGACGAACCGGGCCGCGTTGCGCACCCTGAGGCGCAGCTCCTCCGGATCGAACGGCTTGGCGAGGTAGTCGTCGGCACCGGCCTCGAGACCGGCCAGCAGCCGTTCCCGCTCGCCCAGCGCCGTGAGCAGGCACACGTAGGTGGAGGCGAGCTCGGGATGCCCCCGGATCCGGCGCAGCAGGTCGAGGCCGTCGAGCCGGGGCATGAGCACGTCGCTGATCACGATGGGCGGCCGGAGCCGCTCGATCAGGTTCCACCCCGCCTGCCCGTCGGCCGCCTCCAGGAGCTCGAGCGGCTCGGAGGCGAGCGTGTGGCGCACCATGGTGCGCACCGCGTCGTCGTCCTCGACGACGAGACAGGGGAGCGGTTCGCCCATGGGCGCATTGTACGGCAGTGCCGGGTCGGGGCGGGCGCCGCTCAGCGGGCGGCGCGCCGGGCCCGGGCGGCGGACAGGGCCCGCCGTGTCCCCTCCGGGGTGGGACGCTCGCCGGCGGGTACCCGGGCGGCGCCGGCCACGGTCACCCCCACCTCCGAGGGCTCGGCGGCCAGGTAGGTGGGGTCGCCGGTCGCCTGGTTCACCACCGAGGCGTACGGGAACACCAGCGCGTCCGCCGGTCCGTCCACCAGGTAGAAGACCAGCGAGCCGCCCTCCACCGCCGTCGGCAGACGGCGCTGCACGTGTCCGAACGGCGGGAGGTCGAGGTCGAGCCACCCGATCACCGTCCCGGTGGCGTCCTGGACGTCCACCCGGACCGTGGTCCACGCGTCGGACCACGAGGCGGCCCCGACGTTGCACCGGAAGGCGTCGCCGTCGTTGAGGATCCCGGCCACGTAGCCGTAGGTGCTCCAGTCCACGCCGGCAGCGGGCCGCCGGCCGGGGATCCCCTGACCGTACTCGCCGTCGCCCCCGGGCGCCGGCGTGTAGGTGCGCGACGTGGCCAGGAACGCACAGGCAGCGGGATCGCCGCAATCGGTGCGGGAGTCGTCCGCGAGCACCAGCAGCGCGGCGGTGCCGGCGACGTCGAAGGTGTCGGGCCCCAGCGCGTCCCACAGGTTGACGGTCTCGTACGGCCCGAGGTCGAGGGTCCAGCCGTCGGCGAAGGTGTTGTCGCGGTCCGAGGGCAGCACCCAGATCACCACCGGGAGCGTGTACTGGTGGGGGTTGTGGAGCGAGAGGTCGGTGGCCCAGAACGTCCCTCCGATCCCCGCGGTGTGGGCCGCGGCGGGGATCATCCACTGGCTGGCGAGCTGGGCCGAGGCCGGAGCCGCCAGGGTCGCGAGGGCCAGCGTCAGCGCGAGGGCTCGCATCGTCACCTCCGCCGGGTCCCATCGCAACCCCCGTGCCACATCCCGCGGCGCGCACGGCACCGGCCGCCCCGGGGGGCGTCCACCCGCGAGGACACTGCGGTACACTGGGGGCGGAGGACCCATGCGAGCGGTGGGGGTGTTCCTGCTGGTGATCCTGCTCGCCGCGGCGGTGGTGCTGCTGCTGCGCTCGGGCGAGGTGCGGCGGAGCGACGAGGCGCTCCTGGGCGCGGGGGAGGCGCTCGTGGCCGGGGCCACGCCGCGGCCCTTCGACGCCGCCGCGGCGCGGCGGGCGCTGGAGCGGCTGGAGGCGGTGGCGTCCGGGGCCGCGGCGAGCCCCGAGGAGCTCGCGGCCATCGCGGCGCGGGCCGCCTCGTGGGCGGCGGGGGCGCCCACCGGGAGCGCGGCGCTCACCGCGGCGGTGGCGTTGCGCGAGGCCGCCGGGGCGCTCGGCGACTGGCTGGCCACCGGCAGCCCCGGCGACCGGCGCCGGGCCCGCCTCGCCCTCTCGCGCGCCCGCGCGGCGCTCGCCGGCGAGACGGCGCGCGGGGGCGTGCAGGGAATCCAGGATCGGCTGCGCGATCTCGAGGAGAACGAGCGCGAGCGGCTGCGCGAGGCGGAGGAGGCGCTGCGCTGAACCTCAGCCGTCGCGGCGGTCCTCGACCAGGTCGCGCCAGAGGGTCTCGGGGAGGTTGGTGGCCACGACGCCGCCGGCGCCCGCCGCGGCGGCGCCCGCCGCCACCGTCGCCAGCCAGCGCTGCACCGCCGGCGTCCGCTCGACAGGCGCGTGCGGCCAGAGCCGCACCACCAGGCGCTCCCGGCGCGGCGCGAGCAGCGCCACCGGGTGGAGCGGGCGCCCCAGCTCCACCACCACCCCCTCCACCAGCAGCGCCTCCCGCTCCGTGCGCCGCCACGCGCCCTCGGTCTTGAGGACCGCCCGGCCCCATCGCAGGGGCTCGCCACCGGCGAGCCGTCCCGCGACGGCGCCCAGGTCCGGCACCCGCTCGAGCACCAGGTGCGGCACGGTCACCCCCCCGCGGAGTATACCGCGGAGGGGCTTGTGAACTCTGGTACGATACGCCGGTGCTCGGGGGCGAGGCCGCCGTCTGGATCGAGGTCCTGCTCCCCTCCGCCTGCGCCGCCTGCGGGGCGGCGCTGGCGTGGCGGGAGCGCGGCCTGTGCGCGCGCTGCTGGAGCACCGTGGCACCCGACCCGGGCCGCCGCTGTCCCCGCTGCGGCGCCGGCACCGACGGGGGGGAGGAGACGTGCCCCGCCTGCCGGGGACGGGCGCCGGCCCAGGAGGCCACCGTGGTGTGGGGCGAGCACGACGGCACCCTGCGGCGCGCGATCCTGGCCGCGAAGCACGGGGGCCGCGACGACCTGGCCCGGCCGCTGGCGGCGCGGCTGGCGGCGCGGGTGGCGGAGGCGCCGTGGGGGCGGGAGGTGGAGGTGGTGACCGCAGTCCCCACCCACCCGCTGTGGCGGCTGCGGCGGCGGGTGGTGCTCGCCGAGGCGCTCGGAAGGGAGGTCGCCCGGAGGCTGGGCCGCCCGTACCGCCGGCTGCTCGTGCGCCGCGGGATCGGCCGCCAGGCCCGCCGCTCGGCCGCGGCGCGGCGACGGCTGGCCGCGGGGACGTTCCGGGCGCGGTGGCGTGTGCGGATGCCGGAGCGGGTGCTGGTGGTGGACGACGTGACCACCACCGGCGCCACGTTGCGGGTGGCCGCCCGGGCGCTGCGGGCCGGCGGGGCGCGATCCGTGTGGTGCGCGGCGCTGGCCGCGGCGCCCGATCCGAGGAGGTTGCCGTGAGCGCGTTCGACCGGCTGGTGCGGCACGGGCTCCCGCTGATCCCGAAGTTCGTCGTGGGCCGCGTGGCGCGGCGCTACGTCGCCGGATCCGAGCTCGAGGACGCCGTGCGGGTGGTGCAGGAGCTCAACACCGAGGGGGCGATGGCCACCTGCGACGTGCTCGGCGAGGCGGTGCGGGATCGGGGGCGCGCCGAGGCCGCGGTGGCGGAGTACCTGCGGCTGCTGGAGACGATCCGGGCGGAGGGGCTCGACGCCAACGTCTCCGTCAAGCCGACGCTGCTCGGGCTCGGGATCGACGAGCGGTTCTGCCGCGACAACATCCGCGCCGTGGTGCGGCGGGCGGCGGAGCTGGGCAACTTCGTCCGGATCGACATGGAGGACCGCACCACCACCGACGCCACCCTCCGCATCTACCGCGAGCTTCGGGCGGAGCACGAGAACGTCGGGGTGGTGCTGCAGGCGTACCTCCACCGGACCCTCGCCGACATCCGGGATCTCCTCCCGCTTCGCCCCAACATCAGGCTGTGCAAGGGGATCTACCGCGAGCCGCGGTCCGTGATGTGGACCCTGTACGAGACCGTGCGGGCGAACTACGTCGCGTGCCTCGAGCGGCTGCTCGAGGGGGGTGCGTACGTGGGGATCGCAACCCACGACGAGCACCTGGTGTGGGCGGCGATGGAGCTCGTGGACCGGCTCGGCCTGGGCCCCGACCGGTACGAGTTCCAGATGCTCCTGGGGGTGGACCCCGAGCTTCGCCGGATCATCCTCGGCCTCGGTCATCGCCTGCGGGTCTACGTGCCGTACGGACGCGACTGGTACCCGTACTCGGTGCGGCGGCTGCGCGAGAACCCCACGGTCGCCCGGCACGTCCTGCGGGCGATGGTGGGGCTCCGCTGACCGTCACCTCACCTCCGGGGCAGCGGCGGCATCTCGCACCCGTAGACGTAGCGCTCGAACCAGGGCTGCCAGTCCTCGCCCGTGATCTGGTCGAGGATACCCACCAGGTGTCGGGTCGCCCCCCAGCCGAACTCGAAGTTCCTGACGAAGGAGCGCAGGAGGGTGAAGAAGATGCGGTCGCCCTCCTTCTCGCCGCGCCGTTTCTCGAGCGCCAGCCTGAGCGCGTGCAGCACCAGCGGCCCCTTATGGTAGAGCAGGCGCTGGCGGTCGAGGACGTCCTCCTCCCTGCGCATCGCGAGGTGGTTGGCGAGGTAGATGCTGCCCCCGTCGCCCACCGCCCTGGCGCCGGCGATCCAGCCGTCGAGGATCTTCCGGAACAGCCGTTTCCCCTTGCGCGGGCTGGGCGCCACCGCCTGGAGGCACACCGCCGCCGAGTACTCGGCGAAGCTCTCCGTGAGCCACTGTTCCTCGGGCGAGTCCATCTTGACGACGTGCGCCCACCAGGTGTGGGCCACCTCGTGCACGAACCGCTCGTTGACCCCCTGCGAGAACAGCTGGCTCACCGTGTCCCCGAGCGGGTTGTACGCCTCCCTGGTGATGAAGATGACGCCCGGCGGTGCCTGCCCCCACCCCCACTGGTTGATCTCCACGATGTCCATCTCGCGGAACGGGTACGGCTCGTGGAACAGCTTCCCGTACAGTTCGGCGGCGGCGGCGAAGTTCCGCGCCAGCCTGCGGCACGCCCGCTCCTTCCCGAACACGTAGGCGGCGACGTTGATGCGGACCCCGTCGTGCTCCTCGTGGACCACGTGGTACCGCCCCGCCGCCACCACCGGGAACTGGACCGGCCAGTCGCACCGGGTGACGAGGGTCGTGGTCCCTCCCTCGGTGGTCCGTGAGACCGTGTCGCCGGTCGCGAACGGCTCCCACCCCTCCGGCACGTGCACCGTGATCTCGGTCCTGGCCAGCTCGCCGTTCCACGGCGGCTGCGGGTACCACGGCCAGGTGCCCAGCGCCCAGTAGCTGTCGTTGCCGGGGCGCTGGGCGAGGTTCCCCTCGAGCTCCACCGTCACCCGCACGGTGCCCCGTGGCGGCGGCGCCGACGGGAGCCGCACCAGCAGCTCGTTCGCCCCGTGCAGGAACGGGGCGGGCTTCCCGTCCACGGTCACGGAGCGGACCGTGACCGGGGTCTCGTGGTTGCGCTTGCGCATCCTCTCCACGAGATCGGCGCGCCACAGCCGGACCCCGGCGCGGGTCGCGATGAGCTCCAGCTCCGCCCGCACCGTCACGTGCTCGTCGCGGTCGTTGGTGACCTCGAGTCGTTCCGCGGTGGCCACCAGCGGGGCGGGGAACCGGTCCCACCACCTCCGGCCCACGGGCCGGGCGGCCAGCTCCACCGGGTAGGCGCGGCCGCCGTCCAGGGGGTCGGCGGAGGGAACCCGGTCGAGGAGCGAGAGCCGCTCCAGCCGCTCCACCCCGGGATCGACCTCGAGCAGGAGCCGCTCGTGCTTCCCCTCGAGGAGTGCCACCACCGTGCCCGGGATCCCCAGGAACCGCGCCTGGAGCAGCTCGTGCGACGGCGGCGCGAAGATCGGCCGGTCGAGCGTGCGGGTGAGCCACCTGGGGAGGTCCGGCGCCCCCTTCCCATCCGCCACGGGCTCGAGGCCCCGGGCCACCTCCCACCCCCAGACCGCTGCACCCTCCAGCTCCTCGCGGATCACCAGGGCGTCGTCCTCGGCCGTGCTCTCGAGCGAGCTCGCCCGACGGAGGTTGCGCGCCGCCACCGGACGCGAGAACCGGTTGGCGATCCGGTAGACGAGCGTCGCCCGGCCGGCTAGCAGCACGCCGCACGGCTCGTCGCCGGCCAGCAGCAGCCGCACCGGGGTCCCCTCCGCGGGCGCGATCGTGGCGGAGCCCGCGCGCAGCGGCCCGGCGAGCCGGACCGGCGGCCCGACCCGCGGGGCGTCGATGGCCCTGGCCAGATCCGCGAACCCGGCGGCTCCCGCGGTGGTGGTCGCGAGGAAGACGGCGAACAGCGCGACGATCCGGTGGCGCATGGACCCCTCCCGCATCGCGTGTGGCTGCAGTGTACCGTACCCGTCGGTCGGCCCCCACGGGGCGGGACGCGACGCCCTCCGCTCGCCCCACCCCGCGACCCGCGCGGCGGCGTCCCGGCAGTTCCGGGGTGTCCCCGGGCCGGCGCGGTTGACACGTCCCCGGCCGGGCAGGACAATGCCCGTTCCGCGGCAGGCGGAGGTGGAGGCGACGATGGGTGAGCGACGTCCGGTGGCGGTGATCGCGTTCGGCGGCAACGCGCTGCTCAGGCCCCAGGACCACGGCACCCAGGAGGAGCAGTTCACGCTGGCCTGGAAGGCCACCCGGTGGCTGGTGGAGATCGTGCACCGCGGCTACGAGCTGGCCATCGTGCACGGCAACGGACCGCAGGTGGGGAACATCCTGATCCAGGTCGAGGAGGCGGTGACCAAGATCCCGCCGCAGTCGCTGGACGTGTGCGTGGCCCAGACCCAGGGCTCCATGGGGTACATGCTCCAGAACCAGCTCCGCAACCGCTTCAACGAGGAGCAGCTGGACAAGGAGATCGCCTGCGTGCTCACCGAGGTGGTGGTGGACCGGGACGACCCGGCGTTCGAGAACCCGTCGAAGCCGGTGGGGCCGTACTTCACCGCGTACCGTGCCAACCTCCTGATGCAGGAGCAGGGGTGGCAGATGGTGGAGGACGCGGGGCGTGGCTGGCGCAAGGTGGTGCCCTCGCCGAAGCCGAAGCGGATCCTGGGCAGCCGGGTGCTCAGGCACCTGATCGAGGACGGCGTGGTCCTCATCGCCGGAGGCGGCGGGGGGATCCCGGTCTACCAGGACGTGGGGGGCTACTACCGCGGGGTCGAGGCGGTGATCGACAAGGACTACGTGGCCTCCATCCTCGCCCGCGACCTCGGGGCGGACCTGTTCATCATCCTGACCCAGGTGCCGATGGTGGCGGAGAACTTCGGGCGCCCCAACCAGCGGTGGCTGCGGCGCCTGCCGGTGGCGCGCGCCCGCGAGATGCTCGCGGCGAACCAGTTCCCGCCGGGGTCCATGGGCCCCAAGGTGCAGGCGGCGATCGAGTTCGTGGAGGCCACCGGCAAGGAGGTGCTCGTCACCGACGCGGAGCACCTCAAGGCCGCCCTCGAGGGGGCCGCGGGCACCTTCATCGTGCCCTCGGGCGAGGTGGAGACCGCGCCGCTCGCGGTGTGAGGGAGATGCCTCGGTTGTCGGGGGTTGCGTCGGCTGGTAGAGTGTGGCCCCCAGGGAGGTTCGCGATGCGTCGTCACGCCATACTCGCCGTCGCCCTGCTCGCGCTGGCCGCGGCCTGCGCCACGGGCCCCAGGGCCACCGCGCCGCCGCCGCCCCCGCCCACCCCGACCCCCACCCCGACCCCGGTTCCCGAGGTCGCGGTGCCGGCCACCCCCCGGGAGCCGGTGCCGTCGGTGGAGAGGGGCGAGGAGCTGCCGGCGGACCTGGCCGAGCTCAACGCGCGCGGGTACCTCAAGGACGTGTTCTTCGACACCGACCGCTGGGACATCCGGCCCGACGCGCGCGAGACCCTCGCGGCCGACGCCGAGTGGCTGAAGGCCCACCCCACGATCCGGATCCTGATCGAGGGGCACTGCGACGAGCGCAACACCCGCGAGTACAACCTGGCGCTGGGCGAGCGCCGCGCCAGCGCGGTCAAGGACTACCTGGTGGCGCTGGGGATCTCCCCCGACCGGATCGAGACCATCAGCTACGGCGAGGAGCGCCCCTTCGCGCTCGGCCACGACGAGTCGGCGTGGCGGCTCAACCGTCGCGCTCACTTCGTCATCATCGGGCGGTGAGCCATGTGGCGGCGAAGCCTGATCGTGGGCCTTGCGCTGGCGGCGGTGACCGGGTGCGCCAGCCAGGAGGACTACGCCCTCCTTCACCGCGAGATCGCGGACGTCCAGCGGGCGGTGGAGCAGCTCCGCTCGAGCACCCTCACGCGCGAGGACCTGGCCACGATTCGCGAGGGGCTCGAACGGCAGGGCAAGGAGGTCGTGCGCTCCAACGCCGACCTCGGCCTGAAGGTGGACCGTCTCGAGGAGCGGATCGAGGCGCTCAGGGCGAGCCTCGAGGTGACCACGCGCAAGCTGGACCGGATCTCCCAGCAGCTGGCCGAGCGGGTCGCGGTGGGCGAGCGTGGTGGGGTGCCGCCCGCGACCGGCGAGCCGGCGGCGCCGGCCCCGGCCGGCGAGGAAGGGGCCCCGGCGGAACGCGGGACCGGCGCCGGGGCGCCCGCCGAGCCCGCGGCGAGCCCCACCCCGGTTCCCGAGACCCCGGAGGCGCTCTACCGCGCCGCCTACCAGGACTACATGCGGGGGAACTACGAGCTGGCGCTCGGCGGCTTTCGGGAGTACCTCGAGCGGTACCCGGACACGGAGCTGGCCGACAACGCCCTCTACTGGAGCGGGGAGTGCTATCATGCGCTCGGCCGCCTCGACGAGGCCCTGTCCGCGTTCTCGACGCTGCTCGAGAAGTACCCTTCGAGCGACAAGGCGGCCGCGGCCCAGCTCAAGAAGGGGCTGGTGCTGCTCGCGAAGGGAGACCAGGGACAGGGGGTCATCAACCTGCAGTACGTGGTGTACGAGCATCCTGGAACCAAGGAGGCCGACATCGCGCGCGAGAAGCTGCGCTCGCTGGGGATCACGATCCGGTGAGCGCCGCGCGCGGGACGGCCAGGGAGGCTGGAGAGAACATGGCGACGATCAAGGGCACGAAAAAGCAGGCGCGCAAGCGGCACCGGCAGTCGCTGGAGCGCCGGATGCGGAACAAGTCGGTCCGCACCCGGGTGCGGCACCAGATGCGGAAGATGCGCCAGGCGATCGCCGACGGCGACGCGGAGGCGGTGAAGAAGCTGCTGCCGGAGACCATGTCGGTGATCGACGTGGGGTGGCGCAAGGGGGTGCTGCACCGGAACACCGCCGCCCGCTACAAGTCGCGCATGACACGGCAGGCGATGGCGGTGATCCAGGGGAGGAGCTCCTGAGGATGGCGACCCCGCTGCTCACCACCGCCGTCCCCGGCGGCGACCTGGTGAGCCGCGGCAAGGTGCGTGACATCTACGCCGCCGACGGGGCCCTGGTGCTGGTCGCCACCGACCGGATCAGCGCCTTCGACCGGGTGCTCTCACCCGGGATCCCGGGCCGGGGCGTCATCCTGACGCAGCTGTCAAACTTCTGGTTCCGCGCCTTCGAGGACACGGTGCCCAACCACATCCTCGAGACGGAGAGAGCGCGGTTCCCCGAGCCGTACCGGTCGGCGCCCGAACTCGACCGTCGGGCGGTGCTCGTGCGGCGGCTCGAGCCGATCCCGGTGGAGTGCGTGGCGCGCGGGTACCTGGCGGGCTCCGGGTGGAGGGAGTACCGGGAGACCGGGGCGGTGTGCGGGGTGAGGCTTCCCGCAGGGCTCGCGGAGTCGGAGCGGCTGCCCGAGCCGATCTTCACCCCCGCCACCAAGGCGGCCGAGGGCCACGACGAGAACATCTCCTTCGACCGGATCGTGGAGATGGTGGGCGGCGAGACCGCGGAGCGGCTGCGGGAGCTGACGCTCGCGCTCTACCGGCGTGCCGCGGCTCGTGCCCTCGAGCGCGGGATCATCATCGCGGACACCAAGCTCGAGTTCGGGCTGGCGCCGGGGGGCGAGATCGTCTGGATGGACGAGGCGTTCACACCCGACTCGTCCCGGTTCTGGCCGGCCGACGCGTACCGGCCGGGAGGCCCCCAGCCCTCGTTCGACAAGCAGTTCGTGCGCGACTGGCTGGTGGCGCGCGGCTGGTCGGGCGACGGCGAGCCGCCGGAGCTGCCCGAGGACGTGGTCCGGAGCACGCTGGAGCGGTACCGGGAGGTGTACCGCCGGCTCACCGGGGAGACGATCGAGATCTAGACGCGCCGGCGCCGCGTCGGCGGAGGATTGAGCGGAGGGAACGATGGCGACACCGGAGGCGATTCGCAACGTGGCCGTGGTGGGCCACTCCGACACGGGCAAGACCACCCTGGTCTCGGCGATGCTCTACGACGCCGGCGTGACCACCCGGTTCTGCAAGGTGGACGACGGCAACGCCCCCACCGACTTCGACGATGACGAGGTGGAGCGCGGCATCACCATCAACACCGCCGTCGCGCACTGCACCCACCGCGACGTGAAGATCAACCTCGTCGACACTCCGGGGTACGGGATCTTCACCACCGAGGCGGTGCAGGGCCTGCGCGTGGCCGACGCGTGCGCGCTGATGGTCTCGGCGGTGGCCGGTGTGGAGGTGCAGACCGAGAAGATGTGGAAGGCGGCGGCGGGCTACGGCCTCCCGGTGCTGTTCGTGGTGAACCTCATGGACCGCGACCGGGCCTCGTTCCAGCGCACCGTGGAGGCGCTCAGGAAGAAGTTCGGCCGCGGGGTCACCCCGGTGCAGCTGCCCATCGGCGAGGAGGGGGCGTTCCGCGGGGTCGTGGACCTGCTCTCGGGCCGGGCGATGGTGTGGGAGGGCGTGGACGAGGGGAAGTTCCAGGTGGCGGACGTCCCCGACGAGCTCGCCGACGCGGCCGCCGCCGCGCGCGAGGCGTTGATGGAGATGGTCGCGGAGCAGGACGAGGAGCTGATGGAGGCGTACCTGGAGGCGGGCGAGCTCGACGAGGAGACCCTCCGCCGGGGCCTCGCCGCGGCGGTGCGCCAGCGCGTCCTGTTCCCGGTGCTTGCCGCCGCGGCCGGGAAGAACATCGCGGTGCAGCCCATCATGGACGCCATCGTGGACCTGGTGCCGCCGCCCACCTGGCGCCCGGTGGCGGCGCGGGACGCCGACGGCGGCGACGTCGAGCTGCCCGTCTCGCCCGACGAGCCGCCGGTGGCGTACGTGTTCAAGACGTTCTCGGACCCGTACGCGGGCCGGATCTCCCTCTTCCGGCTGTTCACCGGTACCCTCACGCCGGACGCCACCCTCGTCAACGCCAGCCGCGGCCACGAGGAGCGGCTCGGAGGCCTGGCGGTCATGCAGGGCAAGGAGCTGGAGCAGGTGCGGGAGCTCGTGGCCGGTGACATCGGCGCGGTGCCCAAGCTCAGGGACACCCACACGGGCGACACCCTGTGCGGGAAGGACCGTGTGGTGATGATCGAGCCGGTGCCGATCCCGGAGGCCGCGATCAGCTTCGCCCTCGAGCCGAAGTCCAAGGGCGACGAGGACAAGCTCTCCACGGGCCTGGCCCGGATCCGGGAGGAGGACCCCACCATCACGGTGGGCCGCGACCCGCAGACCGGCGAGCTCCTCATCTCCGGTGCCGGTCAGCTCCACGTGGAGGTCGTGGTGGCGCGGCTGAAGCGGCGGTACAAGGTGGATGTGGTGCTGCACCCGCCGAAGGTGCCGTACCGCGAGACCATCACCGCCGCCGCCGAGGTCACCACCCGGCACAAGAAGCAGACCGGCGGTGCGGGCCAGTTCGCGGAGTGCAAGATCCGTCTCGAGCCGCTGCCGCGCGGTGGGGGCTACGAGTTCGTGGACAAGATCTTCGGCGGCGCCATCTCGCAGGGGTACCGGCCGGCAGTGGACAAGGGGATCCAGGAGGCCGCGGCGCAGGGGGTGCTCGCCGGCTACCCGGTGGTGGACTTCCGCGTCACCCTGCTCGACGGCAAGGAGCACCCGGTGGACTCCTCGGAGATGGCGTTCAAGATCGCCGGGCGCAAGGCGTTCAAGGAGTGCGCGGCGAAGTGCAACCCCACCCTGCTCGAGCCCATCATGAAGGTGGACGTCTACACCCCCGAGGAGTTCATGGGCGACGTGATGGGAGACCTCAACGCCCGCCGGGGGCGGGTGCAGGGGATGGACACGGAGGAGGGCACCACGGTGATCCACGCCCTGGTGCCGCTGGCCGAGATGCTCACCTACGCGCCCGCGCTGCGTTCCATCACCGGTGGCCGCGGCGACTACCACATGGAGTTCAGCCACTACGACGAGGTGCCCAAGCAGCTGCAGGAGAAGATCATCGCCGGGAGCCGGCGGGAGGGCGAGGAGGAGGACTGAGGACGGGGCCGGCGCCCCCGGGCCCGGCTTGCGACCGCCCCGCGAGGGGGATACCATGCGCGCGCGGCGGCGATCGCCGCGCCGGGAGAGTGACCATGAAGCGATTTCTCGTTGCGTGCATCGTGGCCGCGACGGCGATCTCCGGCCTCGCGGCGGACGGGCCGGCGACCGCCCGGGACTGGCTCGAGGGGCCGGTGAAGTGGCTCCTCACGGAGGCGGAGCGGGCGCAGCTCGGGAGGATCTCGTCGCAGGAGGAGCTGGACCGGTTCGCGGAGCTGTTCTGGGCCCGCCGCGATCCGAACCTCGACACCCGCGTGAACGAGTTCCGGCTCGACTTCGAGGCCCGGGTGGCGGCCGCGGACAAGCAGTTCGGTGAGGAGGGCGTGCGGGGGGCGCTCACCGATCGCGGCAGGACCCTGATCCTGCTCGGCAAGCCCGCGAAGCGGTGGACCGAGGCGATCCAGAACTTCCTCGCCCGGCTGAGCGGCGAGAGCCCGGGGACGTTCGCCGGCACCTCCGCCCAGGCACAGGCGATGATGCACGGCGCGACCTACGACCCGTACAAGGGGAAGGCCGACGTGTGGGTCTACACGCGCGACCAGCTCCCCGCGGCGGCGGACCTGCCCAAGCGGGTGGACTCGGTGATGTTCGTCTTCTTCGACTACGAGGGGAAGAACCACTGGGTGCTGGAGCGCAAGTTCCGCCAGTCGCGGTACGCCGTCAAGGCGCTCGAGGTGGCGCCCGAGGCGCTGGTGGTCCATCCCGACCTCACCGAGCCGCCGGTGTACCCCCTGCTGCCGGGGACCACGGCCGCCACCGCCGAGCAGCTGGCGTGGCTCGCCCTCGATCCCGCGCCGTGGCCGGAGGGGGCGGCGGCCCTCGCCGGCCCCGGTGTGACCACGGAGCGGGTCCTCCCCACCTGGGTGTTCGTGCGGCTGCCCAAGGGCACCACCGCGGACCTCGCGGTGGGTCGCCTCACCGGCGACGACGGGAAGGTGGTGGGGACGTTCCAGAAGCCAGTCACCGGCCTCGAGACCGCAGACGGGAACGTCTACGAGCTGGCGCTGCCGCCGGTGGAGGGGCCCTCCACCTTCGAGCTCGCCCTGGCCGCGGCCGGGGCCCCGGTGGCGGTGCGGACGTTCCGGGTGGAGCCCGAGGAGGTACCGCCGGACGGGACATGGATGACCCCGATGTACGCGGGCGCCAAGGTGATGGAGAAGGCCCAGTTCGAGGCGGGCACCCCCTTCGTCTTCGGCGGCTACCACCTGATCCTGCGCCCCGAGGGCCACTACACCCGCCAGGAGAGCCTGGACTACTTCTGCCTCGTGGTGCGCCCGGGCGTGGGGGACGACGGCACGCCCAAGGCCAAGGTGCGCCTGGCGGTGTACCAGGACGGCAAGCGTCTCACCGGCACCCCGTACCGGGACGTGGAGCTCTCGCCGGTGGAGCCCAACGTCTACATGTTCGGCTCCGCGCTCCCGCTCAACGTGTTCCGTGCCGGCGGCAGCTTCACCCTCAAGGTGTGGCTCAAGGATGCCATCAGCGGGACGGAGCGGATGACGGAGCTGCCGCTCGAGCTCGAGTGACGGGGGTGCGGTGAACCGCCGCGAGCGGTCCATCCCCGCGGACGTGGCGCTCTCCGTCGAGGAGGCGGCGCGGCGTCTCGCGGCGGGGGAGATGATCGTGGTGGTGGACGACGAGGACCGCGAGAACGAGGGGGATCTCGTCCTCGCGGCGGAGAAGGTGACGCCCGAGGCGATCAACTTCATGGCCCGTCACGGGCGCGGCCTCGTCTGCGTGGCGCTCACCGGGCAGCGGTGCGACGAGCTCGATCTGCCCCTGATGGTGGACCGCAACACCTCGCTCCACGAGACCGCCTTCTGCGTCTCGGTGGAGGCGCGGCGGGGCACCACCACCGGGATCTCCGCCCGCGACCGGGCGGTGACCGTGAAGGCGCTGGTGGACCCCGCCACCCGGCCCGAGGACCTGCGGCGGCCGGGGCACATGTTCCCGCTCCGGGCGCGCGAGGGCGGGGTGCTGAAGCGCGCCGGCCACACCGAGGCGGCGGTGGACCTCGCCCGGATCGCCGGCCTCGCTCCCGCCGGCGTGCTGTGCGAGATCATGGACGAGGACGGCGAGATGGCGCGGCTGCCCCGCCTCGTCGAGTTCGCCCGCGAGCACGGGCTCGGCATCCTCACCGTGGCCGACCTCATCGCCTGGCGGCTCCGCGAGGAGAAGCTGGTGGAGCGGGTCGCCGCCCCGCTCCTGCCCACCTCCTGGGGCCCGTTCCGGATCCTCGGCTACCGGAACCGGGTCACGGGCGAGGAGCACGTGGCGCTCGTGATGGGCGAGATCCGGCCCGAGGAGCCGGTGCTCGTGCGGGTGCACTCGCAGTGCCTCACCGGTGACGTCTTCGGCTCCTGCCGGTGCGACTGCGGCGTGCAGCTGCACACCGCGCTCGAGCGGATCGCCGCCGAGGGCCGCGGGGTGCTGCTCTATCTCCTCCAGGAGGGACGGGGCATCGGCCTGCTCAACAAGCTGCGCGCCTACGAGCTGCAGGACCAGGGCGAGGACACGGTGGAGGCCAACCTCCACCTCGGCTTCCCGCCGGACCCCCGCGACTACGGAACCGGGGCCCAGATCCTCCTCGACCTCGGGGTGCGGCGGATGCGGCTGATGACCAACAACCCGCGCAAGTACGCGGCCCTGGCCGGGTTCGGGCTGGAGATCGTGGAGCGGGTGCCGCTCGAGGTTCCGCCGACGCGGCACACCCGCTCCTATCTGGAGACCAAGAAGCGCAAGCTGGGGCACCTGCTCAAGCTGGTCTGAGGCGCGCCGGCACCCGCTGACCATGGACCTCCCACGCCTTGACCGCGTGGCCGCGGAGCTGGGCCGCGGCGCCGCCGCGGTGGCGGGGGTGGTGCCTGCGGCGCGGGCCGCGGTGCTCGCCGCCCTGGCCGAGGCGCTCCCCCGGCCGCTCCTGGTGGTGGTGCCGCACGTGGGCGAGGCGGAGGAGGTGGTGCGCGGCCTCGAGCTGCTCGCGCCGGGACTCGGCGCCGTGGCGCTGCCGGCGGAGGTGGCGGCGCCGTACCTGGGGAGCGAGCCGCCGCTCGCGGCCCGCCACGCGCTCCTCGGCGCGCTGGCCCGGATGGGCGCGGGGGAGACGGGGGTGGCGGTGGCGCCGGCGAGGCTGCTGGCGGTGCCGCTGCCTCCGCCGGAGCGGGTGGCCGGGCTGGCCGTGACGGTGCGGCTGGGGGAGAGGCTCGACCCCCTCGATCTCGTCCGCCGGCTCGCCGCGGCGGGCTACCGCCGGGTGGACCTCGCCGAGGAAGTAGGGGAGATGGCGGTACGGGGAGCGGTGGTGGACGTCCACCCGGGCGGCGAGCGTGGGCTGCGGATCGAGTTCGACGACGACGAGGTGGTGGACCTGCGGCGGTTCGACCCCGGCACCCAGCGCCGCGAGGGGGAGGCCCTGCCCGAGGTCCGGGTGCCGCCGCTGGAGCCGTTCCCCGCCGACGAGACGGCGCGGGAGCGCCTCGCCGCCCTCCTCGAACGGGACTGGCCGGATCTCGCCGGGCGCGTCCGTCTCGGCACCGACCGCCGCCTCTGGTGGCCGCTGCTCGCCCTGGTGTCGCCCGCCACCTTCCTCCACGAGCTGGGGTGGGCGCTCGCGGTGTGCGACCTCGACGAGGTCCTGGGTGAGCTCGGCCGGTTCGCGGCGGTCCAGGAGCGGGAGTGGCGGCGGCTCGAGGGGCGGGAGACGCGGCTGCCGCCCCCCGAGCGGCTGCTGGCGCCGCACGACGCGCTCCGGCGGGCGCTCGCGGCCGCCCGCCTCCGGCTGGAGCGCCTGGGGGTGGAGGGGGCCGGGCGGCGGTACCACCGGATCGTGACCCATCCCCAGGAGGCGTACGCCCGCAGGCTCCCCGACATCGTGCCCGCGATCCGGAACCGGCGGGCGATGGACCTGGCCCAGCTCCTGGTGGTGGCCACGGAGGGGGAGGCGCGGCGGTTCCGGTCCCTGCTCGAGGAGGGCGGCGTGGTGCCGGTGAGGCGAGATCCGGGGCCCGGCGAGGTGGCGATCCGGATCGGGGGACCCGATCGCGGCTTCGTGTGGGAGGGAGCGCTCGCTGTCTACGGGCGCCGCGATCTCACCGCCGCGCCGCGCCCGGCCCGCCGGCGCCGCACCGCGGCGGCGTTCGCCGCCGACCTCCGCGACCTCAAGCCGGGCGACCTGGTGGTGCACGTGGACCACGGCATCGGGC
>CAYTTB010000039.1:0-27379 GCA_964440565.1 uncultured Thermoanaerobaculia bacterium | reverse complement strand
CGGTGGTGTGGGGCCAGACCGGCATCGGGCCCCACGGCCGCGAGGAACGGCACTACATCCCCAGCATCCGTCCCTACCTCGAGATCCTGGACCGTCTGGCCACGCGTCTCACGGTGCGCTGAGCGGTGCCGGGACGGCATGTCACGATTTCATGACAGAAGTGTTGCAATCGTGTGATAGAAGTGCCTTGAATTCTGAACGATAGCTCGATAGAACGGCTCCACGTTCTCGATGACCGAGCCGATCCGATTCCGCGAGAGGCCCCACGGGGCGAGACCGAATCCCCGACGACGGGGAGGAAAGGGAGGAGTCATCATGACGTGGAGAAGGCTGTGCGCGATACTGGCCGGCGTGCTGCTCGTCGGCTCCGGCGCGTGGGCGCTGGGGCGCAGGGCGCCGGCCGAGGACCAGGCGGCCGCACTGGCGGCGCTGGGCCCCGGTGTCCACTACCGGCTGGACGCGGCGGGGGTGCCGTCGGCGATCCGCGGCCTCGAGCTGCCGCGGCAGGCGGCGGACCCCGCCCGGGCCGCGCTGGACGCGCTGGACCGGCTGGGGCCGGCGTTCCGGCGTCGGGTCCATGACGGCTTCACCGCGGGGACGGTGGAGCACGACCGGCTCGGCCAGGAGCACGTCCGCGTGCAGCAGACGTACCGCGGCGTGCCGGTGGTGGGCGGCGAGCTCGTGGTGCACATGGACCGCGAAGCGGTCGTCGGCGTGAGCGGGCGCTTCGTGCCCGACCTGGACCTCGACGTGACGCCCGCCATCTCGCGCGAGGACGCGGCCGGGTACGCCCAGGCATGGGTGGCGGCGGACGGTGGGGAGCCGCGCGAGGTGATGGAGATCGGCGAGCCGGCCATCTTCGCCCGGCACGGGGATCCCGCGCTGACCATCCCGGTGCTGGTGTACTACACCTACCAGCGCGACCCGCACCTGGACATCCTGTACGTGGACGCGTTCACCGGCGAGGTGCGCGGGGTCGAGCCGCGCCTGTACACGGCGAAGTACCGGACCATCTACGACATGAACCAGAGCTGCATCCGCACCGGCTCGGAGCTGCCCGGGACGTTCCTGTTCGACGAGGGCGGGAGTTCCTCCGACAGCTCGGCGATGGGTGCCTACAACGGCACCGGCACCACCTACGACTACTACTGGCAGGTGTTCGGGCGGGACTCGTACGACGACAACGGCAGCGAGCTGCGTTCCTCGGTCCACGCCCAGTTCTCGACCGGGTTCTTCGGGTGCACCAAGAACAACGCGGCGTGGATCGACACCAGCAACATCCACCAGATGGCGTACGGCGATGGTGACGGCTCCACGCTGGGCGATCTCGCCCAGAGCCTCGACGTCACCGCGCACGAGCTGAGCCACGGCGTCACATCCCGCACCGCGAACCTCGCGTACGAGAAGGAGTCGGGCGCGCTCAACGAGGCGTTCTCGGACATCATGGGGCGGTCGGCCTCCTTCTGGGCCGGCCAGGGCGACCCCTCGGTACGCGAGGACTGGACCATCGGTGCCGACGTCTACACCCCCGGCAAGCCCGGTGACGCGCTCCGGTACATGTACGACCCCGCCAAGGACGGCCAGTCGGCCGACTACTACCCCGATCGCAACTACGCCTCCGGCTGCAGCCCCTCGGGCTCCAACGACTACTGCGGCGTGCACACCAACTCGGGGATCGCCAACCTCGAGTACTACCTGCTCGCGCACGGCGGGACCCACCCGCGCGGCAAGACCTCGGTGAACGTGCCGGGGATCGGTATCGCCAAGGCGCGGGCCATCTGGTACCGGGCGCTCACGGTGTACATGACCTCCAGCACCAACTTCGAGGGGGCGCGCAACGCCACCGCCGATGCCGCGGCCGACCTGTACGGTGGCACCTGCACCGCGGAGTGGAAGGCGGTCCAGATGTCGTGGGACGCGGTCGGCGTGCCCGGCACCTGGTCGTGCGGCGGCGGTGGTGGTGGTGGCGGCGGCGGCACGTACTCCATCTCGGGGAACGTCGGCACCGCCGGCGCCACGGTGACGGCGGGCAGCGCCTCCGCCACCTCGGACGCTGCGGGTGACTACACCATCTCGGGTCTGTCCGCGGGGACCTACACCGTGACCCCGTCCAAGAGCGGCTGCACCTTCACTCCTGCCTCGCGGAGCGTCACGGTGGGGCCCAACGCCACCGGTGTGGACTTCACCGCCTCCTGCGGCGGCGGCGCCACCCAGCTGCTGCAGAACCCGGGGTTCGAGGACGGTCCCGTGGCCTGGAGCGCGAGCTGGGGCGTCATCGACAACGGGGCCTCGCCGCCCCCGCACTCCGGCAGCTGGAAGGCGTACCTCAACGGGTACGGCTTCTACTCCTGGGACTACGTCTACCAGGACGTGGACGTCCCCGCCTCGGCGAGCCGGGTGACGCTCTCCTTCTGGCTGCGGGTCATCACCCGGGAGACCACCCACACCTGGGCGTACGACAAGCTCTACGTCCAGCTCCGGCGGCCGGACGGGACGGTGCTCACCACCCTGGCCGTCTACTCGAACCTCGATGCGGGCTCGAGCTACGTGCAGCACACCTTCGACATCACCGCGTACAGGGGGCAGACCATCCGGGTGTACTTCTACGGGATCGAGGACTGGAGCCAGGCCACCAGCTTCCTGGTGGACGACACGGCGCTCGAGGTGCAGTGAGCGCCCCGCGCACGTAGGGACACGGGCCCGGCGATCGCCGGGCCCGTCGTTCGTGCGTGCCGCGGTCCGGGGCCACTGGGGGTAGAATGGAGCCACGGTGCGATGGTACGCGGGCGGTGGGATCGTCGCGGGCGCCGCGCTCCTCGTGGAGGCTGCGCTGGCCGGGGTTCTGGGTCCCGGTCGGTACGAGGTGCCCTTCGGCGTGGTCTCCTACGTCTGGCTGGTGGCGTCGGTGGTGGCGGTGGTGGTGCGCCTCGGGCGGGCGGCGAGCCCGTGGCTTCCCGCCGCGTACCTCGTGTACGCCGTCGCCGATGGCTTCTACGGGTTCTACCTCGTCCGGCACCAGCCCGACCCCACCCGGCTCGTTCTGCCGCCGTGGCTGCTCGCGGCGCACGCGGCGTTCGGGCTGGGGTACGCGCTGGCGTGCGCCCGTGAGCTCCGCGCCCTCCGGGCCGATCGATGAGGCGGTGGATCGAGGCCCTCGCCCGCGCCCGGTCCGCCTCGGGAGACCTCGCCCTGGTGGCGGTCTGCCTGGTGCTCCTGCCCGGCGTGGCCATCACCGCCCTCGCTCTGGTGGAGGCCGCCCTGCTGGAGCCGCCGCGGGGGGTGATCTTCGCGCTGTTCCTGCTTCCCCTGGGCGGAGCGGTGGTGGCGGGCGGGGTGCTGCTCCTCTACGCCGCCCGGGAGCAGGGGCACCTGGCGCGCAATCAGGCGGCCTTCGTGGCCCAGCGCGCCCACGACATCAGGACCCCCCTCGCGACGCTCCGGATGGTCCTCGCCGGAGCCGCCGACAGCGGCGACGGAGGGGAGCGGGAGGCCGGGCGGGCGGCTCTCGAGGTGCTCGAGCGGGAGGTGGGCGAGCTGCTCGACTGGGGGCGGCTGGCAGCGGGACGGGCGAGCTACCGGCTGCGGCCGCTGCCGATCCGGCGGGTGATCGAGGCGGCACTGCTCCGCACGCGGGGTGTCGTGGCGGCGCGGCGGCAGCGAGTGGCGGTGGCGGGCGACCCCGGCGAGGCCGAGGTGCTGGGCGACGAGGACGGCCTCACGGCGGCACTCACCAACCTCCTGGCCAACGCGAGCAAGTTCTCGCCCGCGGGCTCCACCATCGAGCTCGAGGTCCGGCTCGCGGCCGGGGTGGCGAGGGTCTCGGTGAGCGACCGCGGCCCCGGGGTGCCGCCGGCGGAGCGCGTCAGGATATTCCGGATGTTCTACCGCGGACGGGGTACGGGGGACCGGGAAGGTGTCGGGCTGGGGCTGGCCATCGTGGAGCAGGTGGTGCGCGCGCACGGCGGCCGCGTGTGGGTGGAGGATCGCGAGGGTGGAGGTGCGACCTTCACCGTGGTGCTTCCCCTCCGTGAGACGCTGGAGGGCTCGCGGTGAGACGGGTACTGGTCGTGGAGGACGACGAGGAGTTCGCCCACGCGCTGCTGCGCCGGCTCGGGGAGAGCGGGTTCCTGGGCGTGGTGGCGCGGAGAGGTGAGGAAGGGCTCGAGCTCGCGCGCCAGGGCGGCTTCGACCTGGTGGTACTGGATCTCAACCTGCCGGGGATGGACGGCTTCCAGGTGCTCACCGCTCTCCGGGCGGGTGGACCGTACGTCCCGGTCCTGGTCCTGTCGGGCCGCGAGGACGAGCTGGACAAGGTGATGGCGCTCGACCTCGGGGCGGACGACTACGTCACCAAGCCGTTCGCGCCGCGGGAGCTGGTGGCACGCCTGCGGGCGCTGCTCCGCAGACGGACCGCGCCACGGCGGGTGTGGGTGGGCAACGTGGAGGTGGACCTGGACCGTCGGGTGGTCCGGCGCGACGGGAAGCCGCTGCGTCTCTCACCCACGGCGCTCACCGTCCTGTACACCCTGCTTCGGGCGGAGGAGGCCGTGGTGTCGCGCGAGGAGCTGTTCGTCGCGGCCAGGCCGGGCCAGTCGTTCGGGTCCCGCCGGGTGGTGGACAACGCGGTGCTGGAGCTGCGCCGCGTCCTCGAACCCGACCCCCGGCGTCCCCGCCACCTCCTCACCATCCGCAATCTGGGCTATCGGCTGGTGCTGCGGGTGCCCGATGGTGGCGACTGACCGCCCATCCCGGTCGCCGGACCGGCGACGCCCACCACCTCGAGCGCGCCGGGCAGCACCTCCACCGTCACCTCCGGCGGATCCAGGGTGGCCTGGTTGCCGTCGAGGTGGGCGGGCAGCGGACACGCGAAGCGGAGCTCCAACCTCCGGGCGCGGAGCGTGTGCGATCCGGGCAGCGTGCCGAGACGTCCCCGCATGGCCGCGAGCAGGCGCCGCGGCCGTGCCCGCGGCGGTACGCCCTCGACCAGGCAGGCGTCGAGGAGGCCATCGGCGGGGTCCGCGCCCGGGGCGAGACGGAACCCTCCTCCCGTCGTCTCGCCGCTCTGGACGGCGAGTGTCGTGAGCGCGCCCTCGAACCGGAAACCGGCGTCGGTCTCCAGGCGCACGAGCGGCGGGTCGTACCGCAGGATCTCCACCGCGGCCGCGGCCAGGTAGGCGGCCATGCCGCGGATGCGGAGCCGGTCCTTGATCCGCTGCGCCCGCCGGTTGATCGCCCCCAGCAGCCCGATCCCCACCGCGTTCACCACCACCGTGCCGCCCACCCGGATCAGGTCGGCGTGCCGGCGGCGGCCGGCGAGGAGGGCGTGGGCCGCGGCCTCGATCCCGGACGGGATCCCCAGCGCGGCGCCGGCGTCGTTGCCGGTGCCGCACGGGATCATCCCCACCGCACCGCCCCCGGCCCGGTGGAGCCCCTGCGCCACCTCGGCCAGCGTCCCGTCGCCGCCAACGGCGATCACCGCCTCCGCCCCCTCGCGCACCGCCTGCTCGGCGAGCTCGGCGGCGTGCCCGGGCGCCTCGGTGAGACGGTGCGGCAGGGCCAGGCCCGCCGCCTCGAGCCGGCCCCGGATCCGCGGCCACTCGCGGCTCACGCGGCCGCCCGCGGCCGCGGGGTTGACCACGAGCAGCGCCCGGCCGGGCGAGGTTCCGCTCACTCCACCCGCTCCCCGGCGTGGAACCGGATCACCCGCTCGAGGTGCCGGCGGCAGACGGGACAGAACGGCCGGAGCCCCTTGGAGAACATGATGCAGTCGAGCGCCGGCCGGTACAGCCCCCGCGACGTGTACCCGGCGCCCTCGAACGCCCCCACGACCCCACGCCAGCGGGAGCGCGCGAGGTAGGCGTCCACCTCGGCCGCGTGTCGGACCGCGAGCTCCTCCGCCTCGTTCCGGAGCCGGGCCGCCTCCCCCTCCCGACCGGCGCGCGTCGCGGCGGCGATGGCCCGGTCGAGCTCCCGCCGCTGCTCCTGGTACGCGAGGTCGAGCCGGTCGAACCCCTCCTTCTCCCACGGTGTGGGGAGCGGGGTACCGGGGGTCACGAGGTCGGCCCACTTCAGGTGGCGGGGATCGAGCAGGGCGGTGACGTTGGGCTCGGCCGGCTCCACGCCCGGTGGGTAGAAGTCGGAGTACGCGACGGACGAGGTGTAGTACTCGTCGGCGAGGCCCCCGAGGGCGTGCCCGAGCTCGTGCACCAGCAGGTAGCCGCTCCACCGGCTGTGGGCGGCGAAGGTGCAGTAGAGACCGTAGATCCCGCCGCCGCCGTAGCGCCGGTGGTTCACCATGATGAGCACGAGGTCGTACGGCACGGCGCGGGCCACCTCGCGCACCGCGCGGTTGTCCTCGGTGAGCAGGTACCGGGGCGACCCGAACGCGGCGTAGCGGCATCCCAGCGCGGTCCGGCGCCAGATCCCACGCTGGGGCTCGTCGCACCCCTCGTCCGCCGAGGGCCGGAGAACCGCACGCAGCACGATCTCCTCGCGCAGCGAGGCGAACGGCTCCTGGGCCAGGAGCACCCCGGCCAGACGCCGGAAGTCGGCGCGGAACGTCCCCCGCTCGCTCGGTGCGTACCCCTCGCCGAGCACCGCGAGGTCGAGGGCACGGTCCGCAGCGGCGTCCCCGATCCGGTCCACCACCTCCACGTCGGCAGGCGGGGGCTCGCGGACGATCTCGGCCTCGGAGGGCACGATGCGCAGTGCGAACACGCGTGCCAGGGCGCCACCGGGCGAGCGGCGCAGGATCTCGAGCCGCACCGGGGCGCGGGGCATGGGGACCCGCACGCTCTCGTGGAAGGTGCGGACCGTGCCGGCGCGTGCCGGGGCGGTGGTGACCCACTCGGCGAACAGGCTGTCGAAGCCCCGGGAGAAGAGCACCTCGCCCGAGGCCGGGTCCACCAGGCGGGCCTCGTACCGGCCGATCCCGAACGGATCCACCAGGTTCACCGTGCTCCCCGCCCACGGTCCGTCGTCCACCAGGCGGTCCAGGGCGTACGTCTCCACCGTGGCGTCGCCGGTGTGATGGAGGTCCACCCGGAGCGTGCGGTTCAGGAACCGCGCTCCGAACCCGTCCTGGTCCGCCGCGGCCACCCCCGCCGCCAGCGCGAGCGCGACGAGGACCCTCCTCGCGGCCATGGCACCTCCCCTCCCCGGGAGGTGGCGCCTCACTCGCGGCCGCCCCCTCCCGGCCTGGGCGTGAACACCGGGACCGGGAACGGCGTGACCTTCCCCTCGCCGTCGGAGCGGGCGGTGATCCGTCCCGGGCCGGCCTTCTCCACCTCGTCGATGCGCAGCACCGAGTGCACCGGGATGTACGTCCTTCGGACCCCGTCGAACTCGCTGCGCAGCCGCTCCTCGGAGGAGTCCACCACCAGCTTCGACGGGTCCGGGAGCAGCAGCTCCTCCACCTCCACGAACCCGAGCAGCGCGCCGTGGGAGACGCCGCGGGCGTAGATCTCGTACACCTGCCCCCGGTACAGGAACGTCACGCGGTAGATCGGTCCCTTCGCCACCGCCGCACCGTACCACATCGCCTCCACCGGCCCCGCGGCGGTGAGCGCCGGCGGTGCGGCGTCCGGGTTCGGGTCCGCATCGGCACCCGGCCGGAAGTGGAGCCGCGTCGGAGCTCGGGAGCGCGAGCTGGCCCTGGCGCCCGACCGGCGGTGATCGGGCGCGGTGGGGATCGCCGGTCCATCGCGACGACCACGGTGGGCGGCCCTGCCTCACCCGACCCACCCCGACAGGAGGGGCACGAGAGCCTCCCGCCGGTACCGTTCCCGCGGTCCCGGTGGCGCGGGGGGCAGGGCGCCGGGCGGGCCGCCTCACGCCTCGTCCGGGTAGAACCGGCCGGCGCTCCTGGCCAGCTCCTCGAGCGCGGGGGCGGGCGCGAACCGCTGGCCGTGCCGCTCCGCGAGCCGGCGCAGGCGGTCCACCACCGCCGCGGCCCCCTCGGCATCCACGTGGTGGAACGGCCCGCCCCGCATCGGCGGGAACCCGAGGCCCAGGATCGCCCCGAGATCCCCGTCGCGCGGGGAGGCGATCACGCCCTCGCCGAGGCAGTGGGCGGCCTCGTTGACCATGAGCAGCGCGAGCCGCTCCTGGATCTCGCCGGCCGGCACCTCGCGGCGTCCCGCCCCGCCGAAGAACGCGGCGTACACCTCGGGGTTCGGCCGCTTCGGCCCCTTCCCCGGGTAGAGGTAGAACCCCTTCCCGCCCTTGCGCCCGCGGAGACCCGCCGCGAGCATCCGGGGCAGCGCGTCGGAGGCGCCGAGCCCGCGGTGGGCGTAGGCGGCGCCGAGGTCGCGGGCCACGTGCGCCCCCACGTCGAGCCCCACCTCGTCGAGGAGCGCGAGCGGCCCGACGGGGAAGCCGTACTCACGCATCGCCTCGTCCACGGCCTCGATCCGTGCCCCCTCCTCGAGCAGGAGGATCGCCTCGTTGAGGTACGGGGCCAGGATCCGGGTGGTGTAGAACCCCGGGCGGTCCCTCACCACGATGCACGTCTTGCCCTGCGCCGTCGCGAACGCCCGCGCCGTGGCCAGCGCCTCGTCCGAGGTCGCGTCGGCCCGGACGATCTCGAGGAGCGGCATCTTCGGCACGGGCGAGAAGTAGTGCATGCCCAGGACGCGCTCCGGGTGGCGGGCGCGGGCCGCGATCTCGTGGATGGGCAGCGCCGAGGTGTTGGTGGCGAAGACGGCGTCGGGGGCGATGCGCTCCTCCGCCTCGGCGAGGACGGTTCGCTTGAGCTCGAGATCCTCGAACACGGCCTCGATCACGAGGTCGGCACCGACGATGGCGTCCGGATCGGTGGTGAGGCGCAGCCGCGACCACCGCCGGTCGCGCTCCACCGGCCGGATCGCCCCCGACCGGAGCTGCCGGCGCAGCCCCTCCCACACCGTCCGCGCCGTCCGGGACAGCGCCTCCTCCGAGACGTCCCGCACCACCACCGGACAGAGCGCGAGGGAGACCGAGGCGATCCCCGAGCCCATGAAGCCCCCGCCCAGGATCGCCAGACGCCGAACCCGCCGCGGCTCCGCCGGGAGCGGCGCCCTCTTCGCCGCCTGCATCCCGTGGAAGATCCAGACCAGCGAGCGCCCCTCCCGGCCGGTCGCCAGCCGGCCGAAGTGCCGCGACTCGCACTCGAGCCCCGCCGCCAGGCCGCGCCGCAGCCCGGTGGCCACGCAGTCGAGGATCGCGAGGGGGGCGGGGTAGAGGCCCCGGGTCCGGCGCGCCACCTCGCGGCGGGCGCGGCGCAGCACCAGGATCCGCAGCGGGAACCGCCCGGCGAGGCGGTCGAGCCGGGTCCTCCGGTCCCGGCGCCGCAGCCTCCCCTCGAGCAGCGCCCGCGCCGCCCGCACCCCCGTCTCCGCGATCCCTCCCGGCGTCGTGAGCGCGTCCACGAGGCCGGCCCGGTAGGCCCGCCGGGCCCGCAGACGGCGGCCGGTGAGCAGCAGCGGCAGCGCCCGGGGCAGCCCGAGACGCCGCGGCAGCCGCTGGGTACCGCCCGCCGCCGGGATCAGGCCCAGGGTCACCTCGGGCAGGCCCACCACGGTGGAGGGGTCGTCGGCGGCGAGGATGTAATCGGCCGCCAGGGCCACCTCGTACCCGCCCCCGAGCGCGGCCCCACGCACCGCCGCCACCACGGGCTTCGGCGCCTCGGCGAGCCGGAGCAGCACCCTGCTGGCCTCGCGCGAGAGCCGCTCCACCTCGTCGGGGTCGCGCATCGCGAACAGCATGTCGAGGTCGGCGCCGGCGATGAAGTCCTTCTTGGCCGAGGCGAGAACGAGCGCGCCCACGCCCGCGTCGTCGAGCAGCGGCCCCACCTTGGCCTGGAACTCCTCGAGCAGCTCCGGGCCCATGGTGTTCACGGGGCTGCCGGGGCGATCGAAGGTCACCAGCGCGATCCCGTCCCCGGTGGTCTCGATGCGGATCCGGTCCATGGCGTCCTCCTCACACCCGTTCGAGGAGCATCGCGATCCCGATCGCTCCCGCGGCGCACGCGGCGACCAGCCCCCAGCGCGCGCCCTCCTCCCGCATCCGGTGGCAGCATGTGGTGACGAGCCGCGCCCCGGTGGCCCCGAACGGGTGTCCCACCGCCAGCGAGCCGCCCCAGGCGTTGAGCCGCTCCGCGGCGATCCGGCCCACGGGCCGGTCGCGCCCGGGCCGCTCCCGCGCCCATCCCGGGTCCTCGAGGAGGCGGAGCACGGCCAGCACCTGGGCGGCGAACGCCTCGTGCAGCTCCACCACCTCCACATCCTCGAGCTCGATCCCGGCGGCCTCGAGCACCCGCGGGATCACCACCGCGGGGCCCACCAGCAGCTCCTCGAGGGGGTCCAGGGCGGCCACGGCCGCGGCGCGCACCCGTGCCAGCGGCTCGAACCCGAGCCGCGCGGCCGACTCCGGGCTCGCCAGGAGCACGGCGGCGGCGCCGTCGGTGAGGTACGAGCTGTTCCCGGCGGTGACGGTCCCCAGCCGGCGGTCGAAGACGGGCCGCAGGGAGGCCAGCTTCTCCGGGGTGGTGTCACCGCGGATCCCGTTGTCCGCGGCGACCGGATCGAACCGCGGCGGGAGGCGCACGGGCTCGATCTGGCGAGCCAGCAGCCCCGCCTCGGTGGCGCGGGCGGCGCGGCGGTGGGACTCGAGGGCGTAGGCGTCCTGGGCCTCGCGCCCGATCCCGAGCCGCTTGGCGAGGCGCTCGGCGTTCTCGCCCATGATCTCTCCGGTGGAGAACTCCGCGAGCGCCATGGGCTCCGGGAGCAGGTCGCGCGGGCGCAGCCCGCGGAGCAGGCGCAGCCAGTCACGGGGCCCCCTCGCCTTCCGGGCCGCGATCAGCCGCCGGCGCACCGCCCGCCGGAAGCGGATCGGGGCATCCGAGAGGGTCTCGGCACCCGCGGCGATGGCCACGTCCGCCTCGCCGGTGCGGATGGCGCGGATGCAGTCCACCGCCGCCTGGAGCGACGAGACGCACGCCACGGAGACCGTGTACGCCGGAACGGTTTCGGGCAGCCCCGAGCCCAGCACCACCTCGCGGCCCAGGTTCGAGGTCCGGGGGTCCGCGATCACCGTCCCCATCACCAGGAGGTCCACCGCCTCCGGGTCGATCCGCGTGCGGTGGAGGAGCCCGGCCACCGCCAGCCGCCCCAGGTCGTAGCTCGTGAGCTCGGACAGCGCCGTGCCCGACCGGCAGAACGGCGTCCGGCACCCGTCCACCACCACCACCTCGCGCAGCACCTCCAGCATGGACGACCTCCGGGCCGATCATACCCCCCGTACCGCGGGGCGGCATGGACGTCGCTGGCCGTGGTTCCGGCGATGGCCGCGGTCAGTCCGCCACCGGCAGTGGCACCGGCGTCCCGGGGCCGAACAGGTCGCGCAGCGCGACGCGCTCCAGGCGGCCGGCGAACGTCCGCTGGATGGCTGCCAGGCGCCCCTCCCACGGGCCGATGTGCCAGACGGCACCATCCGGGAGCGTCTCGAGCGGCGGTCCCCCCGGGTCGTTGAGGGGGCAGATGTCCCGCATCTCCACCGGCCGGCCGCGGGTGGTCTCCTCGATCCAGGCGAGCGGCAGCCCCTGCGTGCGGCAGACGTAGGGGCGCACGGGGTACACGCGGCAGGCGCCGGCCGGATCGAGGAACGCGCAGCGCCCCGGGGGGTGGGGGAGGCCCGAGGCCAGCAGCTCCGGCGCCGCCCGACGGATCGCCTCCGCCTCCACCGTGAGCACCGTGAGCCCGTCCACGCAGCAGTCGGTGCAGCCGCGCCGGCAGCGGATGCGCGCGCCGAGGCGGCCGGCGATGCCGCGCGCGGCGGCGTCCACCTCGGCGCGGAACGCCTCGAGCTCGCGAAGTGCGCGCGATGCCCCGTCCACGCCACGAGTGTACGAGCGACACCTGGAATGCGTACCGGGTACGCATCGTGGAGGCAGGAGCGGCGCCGGGTCGTGGAATCCCGTGATCCCGGGGTGGCGCGGTGGACCCCGGCGAGGTAACCTGGAAGCGTGGAGCTCTCGACAAGGACCGCGTGCAGGTTGGAGGTGAGCTCATGACCGGGCGTGTCCGTGCGATGTGTCTCGCGATGGCTCTGGGGCTGGCGGTGGGAGCCCTGGCCGGGGTGACGTACCCGCAGGGGGTGGCGTCGGGCGACCCGCGTCCGGACTCGGTGGTGCTGTGGACACGGGTCGAGGATCCCGAGGCCGCGCCCGACGCCGATCTCGCCGTGACGGTGGAGGTGGCCACCGATCCGGAGTTCTCCGACGTGGTCTGGAGCCGGACCGTGACGGCGGAGGCCGCCCACGACCGGTGCGTCAAGGTGCTCGTCACGGGGCTCGTACCGGACACGGTGTACTGGTACCGGTTCCGGTGCGGCGGGGTGGCCTCGCGGGTCGGCCGCACTCGCACCGCGCCTCCCCCGGACAGCGAGCGGCTGGTCCGGTTCGCCGTGCTGAACTGCCAGGACTACGTGGGCCGGTACTACAACTCCCTCGTGAAGCTGCTCCGGGACCACCCGGACGATCTGGACTTCCTGGTGCACCTCGGCGACTCGGTGTACGAGACCACGGGCGACCCCTCGTTCCAGGCGCCGGACCCGGCGCGACGGGTGGAGTTCCGGGACCTCGACGGGGCGATCCGGCTGGGAGACCCGGAGCACCCGTACTGGGCCGCCTCGAGCCTCGCCAACTACCGGACCCTTCACGAGACGTACCGCAGCGATCCGGCGCTCCAGGACCTCTACGCCAGCTACCCGGTGATCGCGATCTGGGACGATCACGAGTTCTCCAACGACTCGTGGGACGCCACGTCGGTGTACACCAACGGGCGCCGCGACGAGCGCGACCCGGAGCGCCGGCGGCACGCCGAGACCGCGTTCTTCGAGTTCACGCCCACGGAGGTGGGGATCGGCCCCGACGGGACACTCGAGGTGGACGATGCGATCCTCTACCCCAACACGAGGATCTACCGCGACTTCCGGTTCGGACGGACACTTCACCTGGTGCTCACCGACTACCGCACCTACCGGCCCGACCACCTGGTGCCGGAGGACGCCTTCCCGGGCGCCATCGCCGTGACCCAGCCCGAGCTCGAGGCGCTCCTGGGGCCGGAGGGCTTCGCCGCCGTCCGCGACGGGCTCGATCCGTACCTGGACCTCGACCTGTTCGCCCTCACCGCCATGGGCGGCGTGAACATCGCCCGCCAGACGGCCACCGCGGTGCTGGCGCAGGCGTACGCGATGGAGAACCCGGAGCTGGACCTCCCCGCGGCGATGGAGCGGGCCCGGGCGGCGCTGGCGGGGCCCGTGAGTGCCACCTACCTGAACCTGCTCTTCGCGGCGGCGGGACTCGAGCCTCCGGTGCCGGCCTCGGTGATGGCGTCGCTGCCGCATGGGCTCTCGTACCTGTACGTGGGCAAGCAGTCGCTGTACAGCTCCACGGGGTCCCGGTACCTGGTGCTCACCGACGCCTACCGGCTGCTCGCGGCCGCGCGGGCGGCGGCCTCGGGCGGGGCGAGCGAGGATGTCTACGGGCCGCAGCAGATGGCGTGGCTGCAGGGCGCGCTGCTCGGCCAGCCGGCGACGTGGAACGTGCTCGCCTCCTCCACCTCGATGACCCCCATGGTGCTGGACTTCACCAACCCGGCACTGGCCTCCCAGCTGCCCGCGGGCTTTCCTGACGTGTTCCGTAACCGGCTGACCCTCAACGTGGACCAGTGGGACGGCTTCCCGAACATGCGCGAGGCGCTGCTCGGCCTGCTGCGGACGGTGCCGAACCCGGTCGTGATCTCCGGCGACATCCACGCCGGGTTCGTGACCGACCACGGCGGCGTGTACGAGTTCACCTCTCCGGCCATCTCGTCCAACACCCTCCAGGGCGAGGTCCTGGAGACGGCGCGAGGCGTTCCGGGCCTCGGAGATCTCCCCGAGCTGCCCACGCTGGTCCAGGCGCTCGACCTGTTCCTCATGGTCTCGGCCCAGGACGACGTGCACGTCTCGCCCTCGGACATCCTGGCGGCCATGACCTGGGCCAACGGGTACACGGTGATGGAGGCGGGTCCGGAGGCGTTCCGCGCGGTCTACACGCTGCTTCCGGCCGCGACCGCCCTCCAGAACCTGTACGGCCAGCCCGCGGCGCTCGACGCCATCGCCACCGTGCGGACCTTCGAGGTCCACGACGGGGCGCTCACCGAGATCGCCCCCTGAGAGGCCCGGGCGCCGTGCGCGGCTGGCCGCTCGAGTACGAGGAGCCGGTGTTCCGGCCGCCCTCGGAGGCGGCGTCGCTGATCGTGCAGGCCACCGTGGGCTGCTCCTGGAACCGGTGCGCCTTCTGCGGGATGTACCGGACGAAGCGGTACCGCGTACGCCCGCTCGAGGAGCTGGAGCGCGAGATCCGGGAGGTGGCGCCGCTGGCGCGCCCGGCTCGTCGGGTGTTCCTCGCCGACGGCGACGCGCTCGCCGCCCCCCAGGAGCACCTGGAGGGCGTGCTCGGCGCCATCCGCCGTCACCTGCCGTGGGTGCGGCGGGTGGGGATCTACGGCGACTCCCGGTCGATCCTGAGGAAGGGTGTCGAGGGGCTGCGCCGGCTCGCCGCCCTGGGGCTCGGCATCGTCTACTTCGGGGTGGAGAGCGGCGACGATGCCACGCTTCGCGCCGTGCGCAAGGGCGCCACCGCGGCGCGGCAGCTCGAGGCGTGCCGGGTGGTGCGCGAGGCCGGGCTGAAGCTGTCGGCGATGGTGCTGCTCGGCCTCGCCGGCGAGGAGGGATCGGCCCGCCACGCCGCGGCCACCGGCCGCTTCCTGGTGGCGGCGCGGCCCACCTACGCCGCGGCGCTCACCGTCACCCCGGTCCCGGGCACCGAGCTGTACGACGAGTGGCTCGCGGGGCGGTTCCGGCTGCCCGACCGGTGGCGGGTGCTCGAGGAGCTGGCCCGGCTGCTCGAGGCGATGGATGGGTACCGCGGCCCGTTCCACGCCAACCACGCCTCCAACTGGCTGCCCCTGAAGCTGCGGCTTCCCCGCGACCGCGACCGGGCCATCGCCCTCATCCGCGAGGTCGTGGCCGCCCGCGACGAGTCGGCGCTGGTCCCCGAGTGGGCGCGCGGGCTGTGAGGCCGCGCGGTACCATGAGCTCGTGGAACCGGTGCGCATCCTCGGCGCGGGCGTCTCCGGCCTCGCCACGGCGCTCTTCCTCGCGCGGCGCGGCGTGCCGGTGGAGGTGCGCGACCGGCGGCCGGGCGGCGGGCGGTTCTCCGGCGGGTTCCAGGTGCTGGAGAACGCGAGCTCGGAGGAGGACGCTCTCGCCGAGGCGGCCGGATGGGGGCTCGATCTCGCGTCGGTCGTGGAGCCGCTCCACCGTGCGGCGTTCGTGGATCCCTGGCTGGAGGTGCACGAGGCTCGCTCGGAGCGAGCGTACGCCTACCTGATCCGGCGCGGTCCCGGCGAGGGAACGCTGGACCGGCACCTCCTGGACGCCGCCCGCGCCGCCGGCGCCCGGGTGGAGCGCGGTGGGGCGGGGAACGGGTGGGAGCCGGACGTGGTGGCCACGGGGCCCGTCCGGGCCGACGGCGTGGCCCGGGAGCGGGTGTTCCGCACCGATGCCGGCGATCTGGTGGCGGTGCTCTTCGACCCCGATCTCGTGCCCACGGGTTACGCCTATCTGTTCGTGCGCGGCGGCCATGGCACCCTCGGGGCGGCGCAGGTCCGGCGCACCTCGCGCCTCCCGGTCAACGCCCGGCGGGCGTTCCGGCGGCTGCTCGAGCTGTTCCCCGTCCGCGTCGAGGCGCCCGAGGATCGCGTGCTGTACATGAACTTCGGCGTCCCCCGCGCCCTCACCGACGGCCACCGCTGGTACGTGGGCGAGGCGGCGGGTGTGCAGGACTTCCTGTACGGGCTCGGCAACCGGCTCGCGCTCAGGACGGCGGCGCTGGCGGCGGCGGCCATCGCCGGGGAGGGATGGGACGCGGCCGCCTTTCGCGAGGGGATCGTCCGGCCCATGATCGCCTCGGTGGCCGCCCGGGCGGCGTTCGAGACGGCCGGTGCCGCCGGCCTCCGGAGGCTGTGCCGGTACCTGGCGGGGGGCGACCTGCGGGAGCGCCTCGTGGCGTTGCAGCGTCCCACCGCGGTGCGCCGCGCCGTGGCCCGCCTCGCCATGGCGGCGTGGCGCGGCCGGCCGGCGCGCCGGGTCCCGGTGGAACGGTGGGCGAGGAGGCGCGCATGAGCCGCACCGACCGTGCCGCCGTCCGCCGCCTCACCCACCGCCGCGGCCCGAACTTCTCCATCGGCTTCCGGTGCCTGCCGCCCGCGAAGCGCCGGGCGGTGTACGCCGCGTACGCGGTGTGCCGCGTGGCCGACGACATCGTGGACGAGGTGGAGGCGGGGACGGAACCCGCGGAGGCCAGGCGGCGCCTCGACGCGTGGGAGGCGGAGATCCGGGCCACCTACGCGGGGCAGCCGTCGGCGCCGGAGACCCGCGCCCTGGCCGAGGCGCTCGAGCGGTACCCCATGCCCAAGGAGGCGTTCCTGGGTCTGGTCGAGGGGTGCCGGTGGGACCTGGAGCGGACCCGGTACCCGACGTGGGCGGAGCTGGAGCGGTACTGCGAGCTGGTGGCGGTGACCATCGCCCGGATCTCCCTCGCGATCTTCGGCGCCCGCGACGAGCGCGCCCACCGCGCCGGGCGCGAGCTGGCCCTGGCGCTCCAGCTCACCAACATCTGCCGGGACGTGGCCGAGGACTGGGAGCGGGGGCGGGTGTACCTGCCGCTGGAGGACCTGGAGCGGTTCGGGGTCCCGGAGGAGGGACTGGCGGGGCCGGAGCCGGTGCCGGGGTTCGAGGCCCTGCTGCGGTTCGAGGCGGCGCGGGCGGCGGCGCGGTTCCGGGCGGCCGAGGCGCTGCCGCGCCTCGTGTCCCCCGACGCGCGGCTCGCGGTACGGCTCATGGGCCGGGTCTACGCCGCGATCCTCGGACGGATCGCCGCCGATCCCGCCCGGGTGCTGCGGGAGCGGGTGCGGCTCGGCGCCCTGACCACCGTCCGCGTCGTGGCGGGCGGGGTGCTGGGGCGGCCGTTCCTCCCCGGGAGGTGAGCCGTGAGGTGGAGCGCCTCCCGCCGGCGGGGGTGGCTCCCGTTCCTGGCCCGGGTCGAGTGGCGGGCCGAGGGACGAGGCGCGGAGCGTCCCGGCGCGCTGCTGATCGGAGGCCGCCGGGTGCCGGTGGTGGTGGAGGGCTCGTGGGCGGAGGGCGGCGCCCGCGGGGGCGACCCGGTGCGGCACGTCTTCCTGGTGCGGGACGTGGAGGAGGGGCGGTTCTTTCGGGTGGTCCGCTCGGGGGATCGCTCCGTGGTGGAGGTGTTCGTCCGGGCGGACGGGGAGAGCTCGCGCGGCTGACCTTCCCGCCGCCTCCCGTTCCGGCTCCGCGGCGGCCACCGGGATCGGACCGCATCCGGATCCGGGGCCGACCCCGGGACCCCACACGGCCGGGTCTGCCGGCCGCGCGCTGCAGCTGCTCCCCGCTCCGCCCCGTGCCCGCGCGCGCTGCCCGCCGTTCGCCGCGTCGCGCTGCCGTCCACCGCCGCCGGCCGGCGCCCCGGGGCGCCGGCGGCAGGGCGGAGGAGCGCGCGGCGACGGGCGGAGGGTGAGGATCGCGCCGCGTTGAGGGTGCCGCGGGGGAGGTGGTACGGTAGCCGGTGGAGGCTGCGATGCGCAGGATCCTGATCGCGGTGGGGGTGGTCGTCGCCCTGCTCCTGGTGGGGTACGGTGGGTACCGGCTCGTCGCGAGGCGGCCCGCGCCGCCGCCTCCGCCGCCGCCGACCCCCACGCCGACCCCCACGCCCACGCCGTCGTGGGCGACGGGACTCACGCCGGACACGGCCGACCCCGCCCTCCGCGAGGCCGCGGCGGATCTCTCGGACGATCCGCTGTGGGCCACGTGGCTCGCCCAGAGCGACCTGGTCCGCCGCTTCGTGGCCTCCGTGAACCTCATCGCTCACGGGAAGAGCCCCCGCAGCCAGCTGGGGTTCCTGCGGCCCAGGGGGCGGTTCCGGGTACGGCGGCGGGGCGGCGCCCTCTACGCGGACCCCGCCAGCTTCCGGCGGTACGACCCGGTGGTGCGCGTGCTCGCCTCCATCGACCCGGCCCGTGCCGCCGCCCTCTACCGGGAGGCGACCCCCGTGATCCAGGCCGCGTGGGCCGAGATCGGGCCGCCGGGGGTCCCCTTCGACCGGGTCCTTCTCCAGGCCATCGACCACCTGCTGGCGACCCCGGTTCCCGACGGCCCCGTCCGACTGGAGGAGAAGACCGTCGTCACCTACCGGTACGCGGACCCGCACCTCGAGTCGCTCTCCGACGCCCAGCGCCACCTGCTGCGCCTGGGGCCCGACAACGTCCGCCGGGTGCAGGAGTGGCTGCGGGCGTTTCGCGAGGCCCTCGAGGGCTCGCGGACGGGGCCGGAACCCACCCCCGTGAGCGCTGCCGGCTCACCGGCCGGTGCGGGCCGGTGAGCCGCGGGAGGATGGATCGCCGGCCCGGGGGGAGCCTCGAGCCGTGAGCGGTGTGGACCTCATCGAGCGCGTGCTGGCGGCGGCGGTGGCGCAGGGCGGCGACCGCCTCGAGTTGCGGCCCGGGCGACCGCCGGTGCTGGTGCGCGGCGGCGAGCGCCTGCGCGCCGGCACCGCGGGCCTCGACCCGGGCGACCTCGACGCCTGGCTTCGCGGCGTGGCCACCGGTGAGCAGCTGCTCCCGGTGGAGCTGGGGGGCGAGGCGCGGCTCCCGCTCGAGCGTGCGGGCCGGTCCCTCACGGTGGTGGCCCGCCGGGCCGGCGGTGCCGTCTCCATCGACGTCCTGCTCCGCGACCAGTCGCCGAGCGGGACGCGGTCCGCGCCGCGGGCGGCGGCGCCCCGGCCGGAGCCGAGGCCGCTCCCCGAGGCGAGGCGGCCCATCGACCGGCTGCTGCTCGCGATGGTGGAGCTCGAGGCCTCGGACCTTCACCTGTCGGCGGACGTGGTGCCCATGGTGCGGGTGCACGGCACGATGCAGCCGCTGGGCGACCTGGCGCCGCTCGGCTCGGACCACATCCTGCTGATGTGCGAGGAGATCACTCCTGCCCACAACCGGCGCGAGTTCCGCGAGACGAGCGACACCGACTTCGCCTACGAGATCCCGGGCGTGGCCAGGTTCCGGGTCAACCTGTTCCGGGACCGGCGGGGGGTCTGTGCGGTGTTCCGCCAGATCCCCACCGAGATCCTGACCATGGAGCAGCTGGGGCTGCCCGACTGCGTCCGCAACCTGTGCGCGCTCACCAAGGGCCTGGTGGTGGTGACCGGGCCCACGGGCTCGGGGAAGTCCACCACCCTCGCGGCGATGATCGACCACATCAACGAGACGCGCACCGACCACGTCATCACCATCGAGGACCCCATCGAGTTCGTGCACCCCAACAAGCGGTGCCTCATCAACCAGCGGGAGGTCCACTCCCACACCGGGTCGTTCAAGCGGGCGCTCAGGGCGGCGCTGCGCGAGGACCCCGACATCGTGCTGGTGGGCGAGATGCGGGACCTCGAGACCATCGCCATCGCCATCGAGACCGCCGAGACCGGGCACCTGGTGTTCGGGACCCTGCACACCACCACCGCGGTGTCCACGGTGGACCGGATCATCGACCAGTTCCCCGCCGACCGCCAGGAGCAGGTGCGCATGATGCTCGCCGACTCGCTCAAGGGCGTCATCGCCCAGACGCTGTGCCGCCGGATCGAGGGCGGGCGCGTCGCGGCGTTCGAGATCCTCCTCGGGATCCCCGCGGTGGCCAACCTGATCCGCGAGGGCAAGACCCACCAGATCGCCTCGGTGATGCAGACCTCGCGCAAGATCGGCATGCGCACCCTCAACGACTCCCTCGCGGAGCTCGTGAACCGGGGGATCATCGACCGCAACGAGGCGCTGCTCAGGGCCGTGGACAAGGACGGCCTCCGCGCGATGCTGGACCGGCCCACCCGCCCGCCTTCCACCGCCGGCTGAGCGCGGCTGCCGTCCCGGGGAGGCGGGGGGCGCGGACCCCGTCGACGTCCCGCTCCTCGGGGAGCCTGGCGGCCCGGGCGTCGCCGCCGCCTCGCCCGGAGGGGCGCCGCGTCTCCATCGTGCAGGGCCGGACGGGGCGGAGGCGATCCCGCCCCCCGGGACGGCCCCGGCCTCGGCCGGAGGCGGGGGTGGCGCGGTGCGGCGCGGCGGGGTAGGCTGCCGCCGGCGGAGGGACGATGGCCCACGAGACGGTCCTGGTGCTCGACTTCGGCTCGCAGTACACGCAGCTCATCGCGCGCCGGCTGCGCGAGCTCGGCGTGCTCAGCCGCATCGAACGGGGCGACCTGCCGGCGACCCGGATCCGCGACATCGCCCCGGTGGCGGTGGTCCTCTCCGGAGGGCCCGCGAGCATCTACGAGGAGGGCGCGCTGCGACCCGACCCGGTGGTGTTCGAGCTGGGGGTGCCGGTGCTCGGGATCTGCTACGGGATGCAGGCGATGGCCGAGATGCTGGGGGGGCGCGTCCGCGGCTCGCACCGCCGCGAGTACGGGCTCGCCGAGCTCGAGCGGGTGGGGGATCACCCGCTGCTTGAGGGGACCCCCGCCCGCCAGCCGGTGTGGATGAGCCACGGCGACTCGGTGGCGGAGCCGCCGCCGGGTTTCGAGGTGATCGGCCGGACGGACAACACCCCGATGGCGGCCATCGCGGACCGCGAGCGCGGCTTCGTGGGCCTCCAGTTCCACCCGGAGGTGCGGCACACCCCGCACGGGATGGAGATGCTGGACGCGTTCCTCGAGCTCGCCGGCGCGGCGCGCGACTGGACCCCCGGCGCGATCCGGGACGAGCTGGTGGCGCGCCTGCGCCAGCGGGTCCCGCAGGGACGGGTGATCTGCGGGGTGTCGGGCGGGGTGGACTCCACGGTCACCGCGGTCCTGCTGCGGGAGGCGCTGGGCGATCGGGTGGTGCCCATCTTCGTGGACACCGGCCTGCTGCGCCTCGACGAGGCCCGGCGGGTGGCGGCGCGCCTGGGGCGCTTCGGCCTCGAGCTCGACGTCGTGGACGCCGGGGAGCGGTTCCTCGCGGCGCTCGCCGGCGTCACCGACCCGGAGGCGAAGCGGCGGATCGTGGGCCGCCTGTTCGTCGAGGTGTTCGAGGCGGAGGCGCGCCGGTACCCCGACGCGCGCTACCTGGCCCAGGGGACGCTCTACCCCGACGTGATCGAGTCCTCCGGGGTCCGCGGCACGGCGGAGGTGATCAAGACCCACCACAACGTGGGCGGGCTGCCGGAGCGGCTCGGGCTCGAGCTGGTGGAGCCGCTCCGGGACCTGTTCAAGGACGAGGTGCGCCGTCTGGGCGAGGAGCTGGGGCTGCCCCGGGAGCTGGTGTGGCGCCACCCGTTCCCCGGCCCGGGCCTGGCCGTGCGGATCCTCGGCGAGGTCACCCCCGAGCGGGTCCGCACCCTCCAGCTCGCCGACCAGATCGTGACCGACGAGATCCGCGCCGCCGGGATCTACGACGAGATCGCGCAGGCGCTGGCCGTGCTGCTGCCGGTGCGCTCGGTGGGGGTCATGGGCGACCGGCGGACCTACGAGGAGGTGCTGGTGGTGCGCGCCGTGACCACCGAGGACTTCATGACCGCCGACTGGTACCGCTTCCCGCCAGAGGTGCTGGACCGCATCGCCCGCCGGGTGGTGAACGAGGTCCCCGGCATCAACCGGGTGGTCTACGACGTCACCTCGAAGCCCCCCGGCACCATCGAGTGGGAGTGACCGGCGGCGGCCGGTATCCTGGCCCGGGCCGTCGCCGGTCCGGCGGCCACATCGGAGCCTGGGGGTGCCTCCGCATCCGCGCCCCTGGCCGCTCCGGTCCCGCATGGTGGCGCGGGCGTCCCCGCCCGCGCGAGGGCTGCATGGGATGAGGGCCTCGCCCCGCACGGGCGAGGCAGCCGCGGAGGCGCGCGTCCGCACGGAGCGCGAGCGCGCCGCGACGGCCGGTCCATCTCTCTCCTGTCATCCCGAGGCCGCAGGCCGGGGGGCTCTCGCCCACGGGAAGAACGCCCCGGCCTGGGGCCACCCGAGGCAGCCAGCCGCGCGGCGGCCCGGGTCGCCGAACGTCACCCCGGGGGCCGCAGGCCGCGGGCCTCGACCTGGAGAAGGGGCATCGTGCTTCCCGCGGGTGGGATCCCTCGTCGCGGCCCCCGGCCGGTGCTCGGGATGACGGGGCACCCGGCGCCGAGGCG
This sequence comes from uncultured Thermoanaerobaculia bacterium, assembly GCA_964440565.1. GTDB lineage: Bacteria > Acidobacteriota > Thermoanaerobaculia > Thermoanaerobaculales > Sulfomarinibacteraceae > CAYTTB01. Next base: position 5,143 of record CAYTTB010000039.1, on the reverse strand, counting down.
AGTCTGGCGTCCGCCCGGGCCGTGGCCGTGCGCGGGACCGGAGCGGGGGGCCGTGAGGCGTGAGGGATCGCGGCCGGCCGAGGGGAGCGACCGGGACATGGGCGAGGAGATCCTGGGGAAGCTCGATGGAGGTTGACACCGCTCTCCCTTCTTGCTAGACGGACTTCAGCTGCGCGCACTGCAGACGCTGAGCTTCGGGCCGAGCGTCGCAAGGGAGGGGAACATGACGGCGACTTCACGCGTCCTCGCGGTGACGGCGCTGATCGTGGGCCTGGTGGCCGCTCAGGCTCGTGCGGCTGCCACCCCGCGCCTCGAGGTGCGGCGCGTCGCCCTCGAGCGGCCGGTGAACATGCTCACCGCGGCGGTGGTGCGGGGCGGTGTGGCGTGGATCCCCGACTGGGCGGACGGGCTGCGCCGGGTGGACCTCGCCACCGGCCGCGACCTCGAACCGCCGGCGGTGGGTGAGCTGGGCTTCCCGCCCACGGCGCTCGGGGTGGGCCGGGACGGGTCGCTCTGGCTCGCGGGCGGCTCGGAGCACGCGGCGCTGTGGCGGCCCGGCCGGGGGGTGGTCTGGACACGGCGGGGGATGCGGCCGGAGGGCGTGCTGGTGGCCCGCGCGGGGCGGGCGGTGGGGTGGGGGTGGGCGTCGGCCGCGGCGTGCGGGGTGGAGGCCGAGCTGTTCGAGATCGGCCCGGACGGCTCGTGCACGCCGCTCGTCCCGTTCCCGGAGGACCGGGAGGCGGCGCACGGCCGCTACGTGTTCTCGGGGACGCTGGCGGGAGGGCTCGCGCCGGCCCCGGACGGCGGGTTCCTGCTGCTCGATCCGGTGCGCGGCGTGGTGCTCCGGTACGATGCCGGCGCGCGCCTGGCGGGTTCGTGGCGGCTCCGCGATCCGGCGTGGCGGCCGCCGGACCTCGCGGCGATCCCGAGGAACGCGGACGCCGCCCACCGCGAGCCGTTCTACCGCTGGTACCGGGCGCAGGCGGTGGCGAGCCGGCCGGCGGTCCTCGCGGACGGCACCGTCGCGGTGGTGGTGGGCCTGCCGCGCGCGGGAGGCGGGGTGGCGTGGCACCTCGACCTCTTCCGGCCCGAGGGCACGCCCCGCGCGCTCGGGGTGCCGCTGCCGCAGCTGCGGGAGCGGCGGGTGATCGTGGCCGACGCGGACGGAGGGCGGCTGATCCTGGCGGCGCAGGAGCGGGACTGGCCCATGGGCTCGCCCACCGCGCTGGTGGAGATCCGCGTGACGTGGCCCGGAGAGGGGGGTGGGCCGTGAGAGGCCGCGTTCCCCCGGTGGCGGCTCTCGCCCTCGGCCTCGCCGCGGCCGCGGCGGCGGGGGAGCTTCGCGTGGTGACGCACGACGGCAGGCCGGTCCCGGCGGCGCGGGTGGCGACGGGCAAGCACCTCGCCACGACGGAAGAGGACGGGACGGTGAAGGTCGCCGCACCGGGTCCGCTGTGGGTGGCTCCCCCCGCCGGGCCGCCGGTGCGGCTCGAGCCGGCCCCCGACGGGACGGTGCGGCTGCCCCCGCTCGAGGCCGTGCAGGTGACGGTGCTCGAGGCCGGTACCGGCAGACGCCTCGCCGCCGGCAGGCTCCGCTGGCTGGTGGCTGGCGCGCCGGCGCCGCTGCTCGAGCGGGAATGGTCCGCCCCGTCGGGGGTGCTCCGTCTCCTGTGTCCGGACCGGTGCCTGGTGGAGCTCTTGGTACCCGGGCACCGCCGGGCCCGCGTGCGGCTGGAGGCCGGCGTCGCCTCGACGGCGGTGAAGCTGCCGCGCGGCCGTACCCTCCACGTCACGGTGCGGCCCGGGGACGTGCCCGGACGGGTGCTGTGGGCGCCGGCCGACGCGCTGGGCCTGCTCGCCACCTTCGAGACGGTGGCCCGTGCCACCGGCCTCGACCCCGGACGCCCGCTCGAGCTCGAGCTCGAGGCGGGCCGGCGGTACCTCGGCCTGCTCCTCGCCGACGGGTGGGCGCCGCTGCCGTTCGAGATCGGCCCGGAGACGACGGCGGTGACGCTCCGCCTCGAGCGGGGGCTCACGCTCTCGGGGCGAGTGGTGAGCGAGCGGGGGGAGCCCATCGCCGGCGCCACGGTGGAGGTGCACGGTGCGGTGGCCGCGCGCGACCTGGTCCCCTACCTCCAGCGCTCCCGGACGGGCCCCGAGGGCCGGTTCTCGGTGCCCGGGCTCCTTGCCGGGACCGCGGTGGTGCGGGCGCTGGCGCCGGGGCGGGCGGCGGCGGTGCGGGAGGTGCGGATCGGGGAGGGCGGGCCGCTGGAACTCGAGCTCCCACCCGGGCTCGATCTCCGGCTCCACCTCGTGGACCAGTTCGGGACGCCCGTGGCGGGCGCGCGGGTCGAGGTGGAGGGGTTCCGGTACGCGAGCGACCGGAAGGGGCTGGTTCGGGTGCCCGGCGTGCAGGTGGGCGCCGCCCTCGAGGTGCGGATCACCGGATCGGGGGTGGTCCCGTTCCACGACGCGGTGCGGGTGGAGGGACCCGAGGCCACCCTGCGGCTCGTTCGTGGCGGCCGGATCGTCTGGCCGCTGCTGGTGGATCCGCCGGAGCTCGGCTCGGACGGCGACTACGGGTGGGTCGAGCTGCTCGAGAGCGGCCGCGAGGGGCGCGCCGGCACGGCGCGGTGGGACGCGGAGCACGCCCGGGTGGTGGCCGAGGGGCTTCGCGCGGGACGGTACCGGCTCCAGGCACGGCTGCCCGGGTTCGCGCCGCTTCTGAGCGAGCCGGTGGCCGTGGCGGCGGGGGAGGAGACGGCGCTGCCGCCGGCCGTGCCCGATCCCGGCCGGGCGATCGTGGGCGTGGTGGTGGACGGCGACACCGGCGAGCCCGTCGCCGGGGCCGAGGTGCGGGCGGAGCCCGGCGACGGGACGACCTTCCGCACGCCCCGCGATCTCGAGACCGCCCAGCGCGCCACCAGCGATGCGGAGGGGCGGTTTCGCGTCGCCGGCCTCGCCGCCCGCGAGTACACCCTCCGCATCCGCGCCGCGGGGTTCGCCGAGCGGCGGATCCAGGTCACGCCCGACGAGGGGGGGACCGACCTGGGGGAGATCGAGCTCGACCGCGGCCTGGTGGTGACGGGCCGGGTGGTGGATCGCGAGGGCGCCGGCGTGGAGGGCGCCGAGGTGGCCCTGTGGGAGCCGGGCGCCTACGTGTTCGAGCCCCACGCCACCACCACCGCCGACGGCCGGGGGCGGTTCCGCCTGGATCTGATCCCGGCGGGGCGCTGGCGGCTCGAGGCGCGCTCCGGGGGACGCCACGGCGAGACCGAGGTGGAGGGTGCGGCCGGTGACGAGGTCGAGGCCGAGATCGTGGTGGGCGGGGTGACGGTGGAGGGACGGGTGTGGCTGGGCGACGAGCCCGTGAGCGGGGGCCGGCTCATCCTCGTCCGGGCCGGGGCGGAGCCGGGTGGTGCGGCGGTCGCCGTGGCGCGCCCGGACGGGGTGCGGCTGTTCGGCCCCGGGCTGGGCCCGCGGCACGCCACCACGGTGGGCCCGGATGGGGGCTTCCACCTCGAGGGCGTGGATCCCGGTGCGTACACGGCGGCGTTCTCGCCCGACCTTCCGGGGGCCGGAGCCATGACCACGGCCGTCACGGTGCCCGACGCCGCGACCGCGTACCTCGACCTGAGGTTCCCGGACGGATCGGTGGCGGGAACGGTGCTCGATCCGTGGGAGCGGCCGGTTCCCGGCGCGCGCGTCACGCTCGCCGCCGGTGGCGCGACGCGGCACGCCGTCGCGGGCGCGGGAGGGGCGTTCCGCTTCGGCGGTCTCCCCGCGGGGAGGGTGAGGCTCGTCGCCGCCCACTCGGAGTTCCGCGACAGCGAGCCGGTGGAGGTGGACCTCGACGAGGGGGGAGCCGAGGAGGGGGTGGTGCTCCGGCTCCGGCCACCGGCGGGCGGAACGGTGCGGCTCGCCCTCGAGCCCGCGGTGGGCGCCGCTGCCGGTGCGCCCGCGGTCCTCGCCGGCCCGGTGACGCGCACCGCGTTCGCCGATGGCGCCGGGGTGGCGTCGTGGGAGGGTCTTCCTCAGGGTACCTACCGCGCCTGTGCGCGTGCCTTCGGTGGCGCGCTGGGGTGCACCGAACCGTTTCAGCTCGACGAGGACGGCGAGGTGGAGCTCACCCTCTCCACCGGCCGCGGCGGCGCCGTGCGGGTGGTGGGGGCGGGGCCGGGCGCCGTGCGGGTGGCGCTTCCCGACGGCACCTCGCTCGGGGCGCTGGCGATGCTCTCGGGGGCGCTGCGTCGCGAGGGGAACGACGTGGTGGTGGGCCCGCTCGAGCCCGGAACCTACGCGGTGACCGTCGCCGGATGGCCCGGTCCACGCCTGGTGGAGGTCCGGGAGGGGGAGACCACCAGGGTGGGCCGGTGAGCCACCGCCCCACCGGGCGGACCCGAGCCCGGAGCACCGTGGAGAGCCCGGGACACGCCCTCCTGCCCGGGTTCGGGGCACCCCCGGCGAGCGCGCGGACCTCGTTCCGCAGGGCGCCGTGTCCGCCTCCGCCAGCAGGTCCAGGTGCACCCTGTCCCCCTGGCCGGACGCTGCTCGAGCCGCCGGTGGTCGAGGCGATCCCTCTTCCAGCGGCCCCGGCGCTCGGCGAGGTTGGCGGAAACCGAGGCCGCCGCCCGGATCGACCTCTTCGCAGCGCCTGCGCCGGGACGGCGGGTGTGGGACGCTTGGGTGGGTTCGGCACGGTTTCCCCACGTTCGTTCGTCCCGTTCCCCGGCCCGGAGGCCACCCGGGCCCTCGAGAACGAACGGGAGAGAGCCGTCCGCACGCGCCGGGTCACCAGCACCGGCGTCGTCCGCACCGGTGACCGTCCGCCTGGGCCCGGCCTGCCCGATCCGGGCGCCTCAGCCGGCGAGGCGCAGGAGGGCGGCGATGAGGGTGAGCAGCGTGAGGAACTGGACGCCCACGATCCAGCGGGTCTGGGTGTCCATCCGCTGCACCAGGCGGGCGTTGTCCTCCCGAAGCTCGCGCCTGAGCCCCGCGATCTCGCCCCCGAGCTCCTCGCGGACCCGGGCGATCTCGCCCCCGAGCTCCTCCCTAACCTGGGCGATCTCCCCCCGCAGCTCCTCCCTAACCTGGGCGATCTCCCCCCGCAGCTCCTCGCCCTGCGCCTCGATGCGACGGGAGA
>CAYTTB010000038.1:0-27906 GCA_964440565.1 uncultured Thermoanaerobaculia bacterium | reverse complement strand
CGAGGGGACCGGCCCAAGGCCCGGGCCGCCGAGCCCGTCGCCCCCCTCGCCACCGTCTCGCCGACACGGTCATGATGCAATAGTACCCCCCCCCTTCCCCCCGGCGCAGGTGCCACGCCCCCGGGGGTGGAGCCTCTTCCAGGGCATCGGTCCCGGAGCCGCTGCGGCTCACGCGCGTGGAAGGTTCCGGAGCGAACCGCCGCGTGACGCCGGCCGCCACGCCTCCCGGCGACCCTCACGCCGGGAGCGGGCCGCGCAGGTGCCGCCAGGCGAGGGTGGCCGCGCGGACGAACGCGATCGCCCGTGGGACGCCGGGCAGCACCGGCCCGTGGGGCCCACCCCGAAGAGCGCCGCCCCCGAGTCCCCGCCCCGCAGCAGCAGGCGGGCCGGCGCCGCGGTCGGCGCCGCCACCCGCCGACGGAGAGGCCGTTCCCCTGATGGGTGCCGGACATCGCCAGCGGGGCGCCCACGAGCCCGAGTAGCCCGGCGACGGTTGCCACCTGCCGGAGCGCCTCGTCTTTGCATCCTGCAGGTGCCGAACAGGCGCGCTGGCGCGCACCTTCCCGTGGGGCTCGATCTCGAACACCGCCCGCCGCGGCTTGCCCGCTCTGGACCTGCGTGGCCGATCTCCCCGTTCCGAGAGGGCCGGTCGCGGCCGAGGCGGTGTCAAGCGTGAGCCCAGACCAGATGGGAGAACGAGCTCAACCTCCCGGGACGCGGATCGTGACCGTGGCGCTGCTGCCGGGTGTGATGGCGATCGTGGCGAGCGCCGGCAGCCCCCAACCGGAGCCGCCGACGATCGCGGGCAGAGCTCCCGGCGCCGCGGGATCCACCAGCTTGTACGTGCCCGGGATCAGCGCCCGGAGCAGGAGGTCGCGGTTCTCGGAGGCCGCGTGGCCCGAAGCCAGCAGCTCGACGACACCGAAGAACGAGCCGTCGCGCCGCACCAGCGCGAGGCGCCGGAAGTCCGGCGGATCGGAATCGGCCGGCACGTCGACGAGCGCGTCCCCGCCGGCCTCCGTGACCACGAGGTCCAGGTGCGCCGCAAGGCGCAAACGGGCGCACCAGGCAGGCGCTCCAGGGCCCACGACCTCCACGTTGGCGGGATGGCCGGCACCCACCGGGACGAGGAGTCGAAACCGGCCGCCGGTGTCGGTGGTCGCCACCCGGGCGGACAGCGTCGCCCCTGCGGGCACCACGATGACCCGCGCCCCGGGCACCGGCGATCCCCCTGCGCTGCGCACCGTCCCCTCGATGCGAAGGCTGTCGCGGAGCGTCAGGACGACCCCCTCGACGGAGGCGTCGTCGGAGAGTGCCACGACCCGTTGCTCCGAGCTCGCCTCCCCGCGTAACGCCTGGATCCACCACTGTCCGGGCACGAGGCCCTCCAGCGCGAACGAACCGTCGTCCCGCGAGCGCGTGCTCGCCCGTACCGGTCGCGCGCCGCGATCCTCCGCGCCGTCGTCCGGTCCCCGCTTCCAGAGCGCCGTGATCCTCGCGTCACCGACGCCGCGTCCATTCTCGTCCACCACCACGCCCCGGACCGCCGTGTCCGGAAGGCGCACCTGGACCGGGGTCCGGGGATCGGCGAACCGAACCCGCGGCACCACTGTGTCAAGAGGGGGATCCGTGGAGAGCACCCTGACGTCGTACCGCCCAGGTCTGGGCAGGAGCACCGCGAACTCGCCCGCGGTGTCGGCACGCGCCGCGCCGACGGACGGGCTCTCCCCGTCGGCAGCGCGAAACTCCAGATCGGCGGCGAGCGGCTCCCCGTGCAGCGTCACCGAGCCACGGAACAGCCGCCCGGCGAGGTGTAGGCTCACGAACCGGGCCTCGCCGCCCGCGATCTCCACGGTCTCCCGAGCCACCGCTGCGGCCAGCCCGGTGCCGGTCACCAGGGTGCCCTGGACCTCGAGCCGCCCAGGGACCAACCCGTCGAGGACGACGTCGCCGCCGGCCGGCACCCGTGCCGATCGCTCCAGGACATCGAGTGGCTTCCCACAGAGCCGGGGCGTCGCCGTCACGATCAGCGAGGATCCAGCCGGCAGTCCCCCGACCCCCTCGGCTGCAACGGTCACCGTGGCGGTTTCGCCGAGGTACAGGTCGTCCACCAGCGTTTCCGCGCCCGCCGTGAGGTCGACTCGCCGGCAGGCGAGGGCATGTCCGGGTGCGGACGCGACGAGCAGGAACTCGCCCTCGGACAGCCCGGCGAGCCGCACCCACCCACGCGCGTTGGTTGCCGCGCACCAGCCCGCAGGTGGCCGACGGGCCGTCGCGAGCGCTCCGGCCACCTCGGGCAACGCGGTTTCCGGGGCCACGCACACCGTCGCGCCGGCGAGTGGTCGCCCGTCGCGGTCATCGCGCGCCCGGACCAGGATCGAGCTCCCCCCGTGAAGCGTCACCTCGGCCGGGCCGAAAGGACGAGCCGGGTCGAGAGCGACATCCCACAAGGTGGCCGGCGCGAAGGTCTCGCTCAGGACGGTGATGTCCCACCGTCCGGCAGGGAGCTCCGTGGTGACGACCCCACCCTGGCCGACGTCGGCCCAGTATACGAGCGGGCTCGGGTCGCCGGGCGGCGTGCCCGACACCGGCACCATGGCCAGCTTGACGACTCGCGGCGAGGGCTCACCACCTTCGGGACGCAGGTGGAAGAGCACCGGAACCGCACGGTGCAGGGGCAGCGGTGCGGTCCCCTCGCACTTCGGCGGGTCCGGGCGCACGGGCTCCGACACGAGACCGTCGCAACGCAGCACGAAGGTCACGCCGTCCCGGCACCCGTTCTCGATGCGCACAGTGCCGTCCGGGTCTACCGAGACGCCGAAATCACGGTCCGCCACGCGGGGCCAGCCATCCAGGCGAGGGTGCTGGCAGACCACGGCCTCCCCCCGGGCCGAGGTGAGCGCCAAGCCCAGGTCGGGCGTGGTACCGAGGACGGGCGCTGCGGCGAGGAGGACCGAGAGGAAGGCGCAGCGGCAGCGGCGGGTCATGGCGTGGTGGCCTCCGCCCGGTCGGAGTGAACGCCGTTCCCGGCGAGCGTACCCACGAGCTGGGGAGACGCGAAGAGCTCGGACCACGATATGGCCACATGGGATCCGGAATCGCAGAGCTGACCGTAGCAGTCCTCCCACCCGGTTGCCGTCGTTCTCACCTCGCACCAGACGAACCTCCCGTTGGTGGCGCTGCGCTCACACGTCGCCGTCCTCCCGACGAACGGGATGAACCGGTAGACACACCCCCAGCACGGCCACATGTTCGGCGGACCACCCCCCTCGCCCGGCTTCATGGCGTGCGCCGGAGCTGCGGGCTCGAGCGCGCAGGCGAGAGCGGTCAGCACCACCACGATCGCGATGCTTCGTACGTGACCTCCTTTCCGTCGCGGGGCGGCCCGAGGGGACCGGCCCAAGGCCCGGGCCGCCGAGCCCGTCGCCCCCCTCGCCACCGTCTCGCCGACACGGTCATGATGCAATAGTACCCCCCCCCTTCCCCCCGGCGCAGGTGCCACGCCCCCGGGGGTGGAGCCTCTTCCAGGGCATCGGTCCCGGAGCCGCTGCGGCTCACGCGCGTGGAAGGTTCCGGAGCGAACCGCCGCGTGACGCCGGCCGCCACGCCTCCCGGCGACCCTCACGCCGGGAGCGGGCCGCGCAGGTGCCGCCAGGCGAGGGTGGCCGCGCGGACGAACGCGATCGCCCGTGGGACGCCGGGCAGCACCGGCCCGTGGGGCCCACCCCGAAGAGCGCCGCCCCCGAGTCCCCGCCCCGCAGCAGCAGGCGGGCCGGCGCCGGCCGCCGCCCAGGAGCTCGTGGCCCGAGAGACCCCTCGGTGCCCCGGCACCGGGGGAGCCGGCCGACAGAAGTCCGACGCCACCGCGCACCTGCCGGTCCGCGGTGCCATCGGCCCGGAGGTGCCTGCCTCCCGCGGCACGCGAGCCCGGGACGGGGACTCTCCCCCTCTCGCCTCGTGGAACGCCTCGTCGGTGGGGCGGAACACCCTCGCTGACGGCACCGCGGGGGCACGGCCCCTGGTATTCTGGCCCCATGGAGCTCGATGATGTCCTCGCCGTCATCCACGCCTTCAACGTCCACGGCGTGGAGTACGTGCTCATCGGGGGCGTCGCGCTCAATCTCCATGGCCTCGTCCGGGGAACGGAAGATCTGGACTTCCTCGTCGGCCCGGAGGCGGAGAACTTCTCCAGGATCCGTGCGGCGCTGAGATCGCTCTTCGAGGATGCTTCGATCGAAGAGATCACTGCAGAGGACGCGGCCCGCTACGCCGTGATCCGCTACGGACCACCCGGAGGCAGGTTCTATATCGACCTGCTCACCCGGATCGGCAGGGCCTTTCGGTACGGTGAGATCGAGAACGAGACCATTGACGTGAACGGTATCGCCGTGCGCGTCGCGACACCGCGTGCACTGTACCGGATGAAGCGCGACACGCTCCGCGGCAGGGATCGCGACGATGCCACGGCTCTCAAGATCCGCTTCGATATCCCGGACGAGGAGACGGACTGATGCCGGTGGAGAAGTTCCGAACCCTGGAGGAGGCGGAACGGGCGTTGCGGTGCCGTCCCGCCGGTCGGGATCTGGCCCGGCGGGTCGCCGAACTCTGGCACCGTGCCGGGCTCCTCGCGGGACGCCGGTATCCCTCCGGCGTCCGGAAGTACCCGACGCTCGACGAGGCGGAAGCGGATCGCCTGCGGTGGGGCCGCGGCGTTTCCAGCGACCACGAACCCCCCGGCGGTGGATCGTGCTGACCGGGGTGCTACGGCGCACGCCGTATCCCCGCCGGGAACGGTGCCGGATGGAGCGGTGTCCGTCGAGTCGGCGCCCCGGGTGAGGGGGTGAGGAAGTGAGGGGGTGAGGAAGTGAGGAGGTGAGGAGGTGAGGGGTGGGGGCGGCCGCGGGTCCACGCTCACCGTGCCCGCCCGCACCGTGGGGTGGACGTGGGGTCGCCCGCCGGCCGGAAGGAGAACGCCGCCACGTTTCCCCGGAGCGGCTCACCCCCTCACCGAGAGCGGGCCGCGCAGGTGCCGCCACGCGAGGGTCGCCGCGCGCACGAGCATCAGCGCCGCGATCCCCCACCAGACGCCGGGTAGCCCCCAGCCCATGGGCACCACCAGCAGGAGAACCGCCGCCGAGGCCGCGGCCGAGGCCGCCATCGCCCCGGCGAGGTAGCGGAAGTCCTCGGCCCCCATGAAGATCCCGTCCCAGACGAACACCAGCCCGGCGAGCGGCTCGAGCCCCGCCAGGAACGGGTACACGGCGGCGATGGCCGCGAGCACCGCGGGATCGCCGGTGAACAGCCGCGGCAGCCACGGCCGGACCGCGAGCAGCGCCGTCCCCAGGACCGCCCCCGAGGCCCCGCCCCACAGCAGCAGGCGCGCCGCCACGGCGCGCGCGGCTCCGGGATCGCCGGCGCCACGGTGGCGGGCCACCATGGTCTGCGCCGCCACCGCCAGCGCGTCCACCACCAGGGCCAGGAAGAACCACACCTGCACCACCACCTGGTGCGCCGCCACCGCCACCGTCCCCACCCGGGCGGCCACCGCGGTCGCCAGCGTCATCACCCCCAGCAGCGCCAGCGTGCGGACCACCAGCGTGGCGCCCACCTCGAGCAGGGGAAGCCACTCCCGCGGGTGGGGCCAGCGAGGCGCCACGGGCAGCCCGGTCCGCCCGCCGAGGATCAGCGCCAGGAACCACGCCGCGCCGAGCCACTGGGCCACCGTGGTGGCCACGGCGGCGCCCACGATCCCCCACCCGAGGCCGAAGATCAGCAGCGGGTCGAGCACCAGGTTGACCAGGTTGACCCCCACCGACACCCGCAGCGGCGTCCGGGTGTCGGACACGCCGCGGAAGATCCCGTGCCCGGCGGTGGCCAGCAGCACCGCCGGCCCGGCCAGCGCCCGGATCCGCAGGTAGGCGAGGGCGGCCGCGGCGGTCCCGCCGGTGGCACCCATGGCCCGAAGCACCGGCACCGCCGCGGCCTCGAGCGCCGCCGCCGAGACGAGCCCCAGCGCCGCCGCCAGGGTGAGCGCCTCCACCGCCACCTCGCCCGCACGCCGCCGCCTCCCCGCCCCCAGCGCCCGCGCCACCGCCGGCGTCGTCCCGTAGGCGAGGAAGTTGAACAGCACGAACACGAAGCCGAACACCGCCGAGCAGATCCCGAGCGCCGCGAGCGGCACCGCCCCGAGCCGGCCCACGAACGCCGTGTCCACCATCGACACCAGTGGGTCGATCGCCAGCGTCCCCAGCGCCGGCACCGCCAGCGCCAGGATCTCCCGGTCCAGCCGCCGTCCCTCCCCCGCCATCCGGCAGAGTCTACCGGCGCGCACCGCCGCGACGCTTCCCCCTCGACCGCGTACACGGCGCCCAGCCGGCGGCCGGTGCACCCGGGGCGATGATCGGAGCCGCATCCGGATCCGTGAGCGCGACCGCGAGCGCTCCCCGGCGAGGCCGGGGGACAATGGGCCGATGGACAGGGACGCGGTGCGGGAGCTCGCGGCGCGCCTCGCCGGCGGCGGGCGGCTGCTGCTCTGCGGCCCACCGGGGACCGGCAAGTCCACGCTCGTGACCGCCCTCGCCGACGCCGCCGCCGCGGCCGGGGAGGCGGCGCCGGTGCTCTCGGCCGACCCCGGCCAGCCGCCGTTCGGCCCGCCGGGCGCCGCCGCGCTCGCCCGCCGGCTGAGGGGCGGCTGGGAGCTCCTCGCCGTCGAGGGGATCGCCACCCTCGACGCCGCCCGCTTCCGGGTGCCGCTGGTCGAGGCCGTGCGCCGGCTCGCCGCACGGGTCCCCTCCGGGCCGCTGCTGCTCGACGCGCCGGGGGTGTTCCGCGGGGTCGCGGCAGCGGAGCTGCTGCCCGCCCTCGCCCGGGCGGCCGGGGCGCGCCGGGCGGTGGCGCTGCTGCCTCCGGGGGCGGAGCCCGGGCCGCTGCCCGACCTCGAGGCCGCCGGGCTCGAGGTCGTCGTCCTGCGCCCGCACCCCGCCGCCCGCCCCCTCACGCACCCCGAGCGGATCCGGCGCCGGACCGCGGCGTGGAAGCGATGGATGGCCGGCGCCACCGGGCACGAGCTCGACCTCGGGCGGCTCGCCGTCGCCGGCACCCCGCCGCCCCGCACCGCGCCCGGCGCGTGGCGCGGCCGCCTCGCCGCGGTGCTCGACCGCGAGGGTGCGACGCTCATCCTCGGCGAGGTCGTGGCGCTCGAGGGCGACAGGCTCCTGCTCCGTTCACCCGCGTTCCCGGGGGAGCGGGCGAGGGCGGTGGCGGTCCGCGACGCGGTGCGCGACGGCCGCGGCCTGGTGGTCACCGCGCCCCGGCACCGGCCCGCCCCGCCCCCCCACGGCGCCGAGGAGGTCCGCGACCTCCCCATCCTCCTGCCCGCGCCCCGCCCGCCCCACGCCACCCGCCTCCGCGGAACTCTCGTGGGCGGGCTGTTCGGCGACCCGCTGCTCGTCCTCGTCCGGCGCGACGGTGGCGGCGCACTGCTCGTGGACCTCGGCGAGCACCCCCGCCTGCCCGTCCGGCTCGCGCACCGGACCCGCGACGTGCTCCTCACGCACGGGCACGTGGACCACGTGTGGGGCCTGCCATGGCTCGTGCGGCGCCTGATCGGCGTCCCGGGCAGGGTACGGATCTGGGGTCCGCCGGGCACCGCGGCCCGCCTCGCCTCCCTGCTCGCGGCGGTGGTGTGGGACCGGATCGGAGAGGACGCGCCCGAGCTCGAGGTGGGGGAGACCGACGGCACCGCTCTCCGGCGGTTCCTGGTGCGGGCCGGGGACGACGGCCCGCACGCGCTGGGCGAGGCGCCGCTCGGCGACGCGACGCTGTTCGAGACGCCGGACCTCGCCGTCCGTGTCGCCGTCCTCGACCACGGGATCCCCGTCCTCGCCTACGCCATCGCCGAGCGGGACCGCCTCCAGGTCCGCGCCGACAGGATCGCCGCCGAGGGACTCCCGGAGGGGCCGTGGATCGGGGCGCTCCGGCGGGCCATCGCCGCGGGGAGCGAGGAGACCCCGATCGAGCCGCCGGGACGTCCCCCGGAGCCGGCGGGTGCCCTGGCGGCGCGGTTCCTCGAGCGCCGCCCGGGACAGACGCTGGTCTACGCCACCGACCTCGCCGACACGCCGGCCAACCGGGAGGCGCTGATCCGCCTCGCCCGCGGCGCGCAGCTGCTGGTGCTCGAGGCCGCCTTCCTCGAGGCGGACGCCGCCCGCGCCCGGGCCACCGGTCACCTCACGGCCCGCGCCTGCGGCGAGATCGCCGCCGCCGCGGGCGTCGAACGCCTGCTGCCGTTCCACCTGTCGCCCCGCTACCGCTCCCGCCCCGGCGCGGTGCTGGCCGAGGTCGCCGCCACCGGAGCGCCACTCTGGCTGCCGCCGAACCTGCGGCCGCTCCTGCCGGAGCGCCCCGGCGGGACGGCGGGCGGGCCGTGAGGGCCGGCCAGCGCGACGGGAGCGCCTACAATGCCCCCATGTCGCGGGACACGCTGCGCCTGGTCCTCGTCGCCGCCGCGGTGGTGGGCGTGATCCTCGCGATCCCCGCCTACCGGGGGGTGCGGGAGCTGGTGCGGATTCACCCGGTGGCGGCGGTGGTGGTGACCGCGACGCCCTCGGACCCGGTGTTCCGGGACGGTGACCGCCACCTCGCGCCGGGCGAGCCGTTCACGGCTGCGGTGGCGGTCCGGATCCGCCGGCCGGGCGGGAGGCTCGAGTGGATCGCCCCGGTGGAGCGGCTGACGCTGGGCGGCGTGGAGACACCGCACAGGGTCACCGGCCGCTGGCCGGAGCGGGACCGCACCCTGCGGGTCCTGTGGATGACGGTGGAGGCGCCGCGGCGGGCCCTCGCCCTGGAGGCCGGCCAGGGCGCGGAGGCGCTCGGATACCGCACCTTCCTCGCGCCGGAGATGGGCCGCGGGATGCTCGCCGAGCGGATGCCGGAGCTGCACGCGGACGACTACCTCGCCCGCGGGGCCCAGGCGGCCCCCGGCGGCCCGGGAACGGTGCGTCTCGCCGCCCGTGTCGAGGTGGTCCGCGACCCCGCGAGCCCCCTCGCCGACGAGGCCGTGACCTCGCCCGCCGACCCTCTCGGCGAGCCCGCCCCGCCGGTGCTCTCGCGGGCGATGGCGGCACCGGAGGGCGTGGACCCGTCGTGCGGGGAGCTGTTCGGCCTGCCGGGGGTGGAGGGGCCCGACCCCACCGTGCTGGCCGCGCTCGCCCGACGGCGGCTCGCGGTCTCCTCCTGGACGCTCGCGGCCGTGGCGGTGGCGGGCGACCCCGGCCTCGAGCCCGGGGCGCTCGCGCGGCGGGCGGAGCTGCGCTGGCGCCCCGGACTGCGCGGCGGCCCGTCCTGGGGACGCTGGGTGCGCGCGGGCGACCTGCTCCGGGAGGGGGGCCACTGGCTGGTGCTGCTCGCCGACGACGGCGACGGCCGGCTCTCGGGCGGCGACCTCGTCCTCCACGCCTGGCGCGCGCCGGCGGCCGCGGTCCCCCTCGAGGAGGCGCTCCCGGAGGCGCCGGCCCGGCTGGAGCTGTACCGCCGTGGACGGTGAGCCGCTGCTCGCCGCCGAGGCGCTCGCCGCCACCGTGCCGGGCCCCTCGGGCCCGGTCGCCGCGCTCGGCCCCGTCTCGCTCCGGATCGCGGCCGGGGAGCGCGTCGCGCTGGTGGGCGAGTCGGGGAGCGGCAAGACGCTGCTCGCCCTCGGCATGGGGTGGCTGGAGCCCCCCGGCGTGCGGCTCGAGGGCTCGGTGCGACTCGGCGGCGTGGAGCTCGCGACGCTCCCGGAACGCCGCCGCGCCCGCCTGCGCGGCCGCCGGATCGGGTTCGTGCTCCAGGAGGCCGCGGCCTCCATCAACCCCGTCTACACGGTGGGGTTCCAGCTCCGGGAGCTGCTCCGGCTCCACCTCGGCCTCTCCCGCCGGAGCGCCCGAGAGCGGGCCGCGGAGCTGCTCGCCGCGGTGGGTCTCGAGCCGCCGGGCGAGTTCCTCGCCGCCTACGCCCACCAGCTCTCCGGCGGCCAGGCGCAGCGTGCCGCGCTCGCGCTCGCCCTGGCCGGAGACCCCGACCTGCTCGTCGCGGACGAGCCCACCACGGCGCTGGACCCGCCGGTGGCGGCGGCGGTGCTCGGCCTGCTCGAGCGGCACGCCGCCCGGCCCGGCCGGGCCCTGGTGGTGGCGAGCCACGACCTCGCCGCCGTGGCGCGGGTGGCCACCCGCGTGGTGGCGATCCACGCCGGCGAGGTGGTGGAGGACGGCCCCGCGGACGCGGTGCTCTCCCACCCGCTCCACCCGTACACCCGCCACCTCCTCGGCCTGACCGAGGCCGCCGACGAGCGGCCGCCCGCGCCCGGCTCCTGGCCACGGGGATGCCGGTTCCTCCCGCGCTGCCCGCTCGCCCGGCCCGCCTGCGGCGAGCCGCCGCCGCTTTCGCGGCGCGGGGAGCGGACGGTGCGCTGCCCGTTCGCGGAGGAGGGGGCGTGAGCCCGCCGCCGCTCGCCGCCTGCCGGGTGGCGCGGATCTACCGCCGGGGACGCCGCGGTCCGGAGGTCGTCGCCCTGGACGGCGCGGACCTGGTGCTCGGCGCGGGCGAGACGCTGGCGGTGGTGGGCCCCTCGGGATCGGGCAAGTCCACGCTGGTGCGCCTCCTGCTCGCGCTGGAGCGTCCCGACGCCGGGCGAGTGCTCTGGGCGGGCCAGGATCCGTGGCGCCTGCCCGCCGGCGGACGCCGGCGGCGGCGGCGCGAGTTCGGGTTCGTGCCCCAGGACCCGTTCGCCTCCCTCGACCCCCTCCTGCCGGTGGGCCTCTCGGTCGCGGAGCCGCTCGTGGCCCACCGCATTCCCGGGCGCCGCCGGCGCGTCGCGGAGCTCCTCGAGCTCGTGGGGCTCGAGCCCGCCCTCGCCGGGCGGCGGCCCCACGAGCTCTCCGGCGGCCAGCGACAGCGCGCCGCCATCGCCCGCGCCCTCGCCACCGGGCCCGGGGTCCTCCTCCTCGACGAGCCGCTCACCGCGCTCGACCGCCCGGTGCAGCGGCATCTGGTGCGGCTGCTCGGCCGCCTGCGGGAGGAGCTCGAGGTCGCGATCCTCCTCGTCGCCCACGACCTCGAGCTCGTCCACGCCCTCGCCGACCGGGTCGCGGTCCTGCTGGCCGGCACGGTGGTGGAGGAGGGGCCGGCGGCCGAGGTCCTGGCCCACCCACGCCACCCCGCGACACGCGACCTGCTGGCGGCCGCCTCCCCCGCCGGCCGTCCCCGTGGCCCCGGTTGCCCCTACCGCGGCGCCTGCGACCGCGGGCGCGATCGCTGCCGCCTCCGCCCTCCCCTCGTGCCGGCGGATGGGCCCCACCGCGCCGCCTGCTGGTTCCCCCTGCGGTGAGCGGCCTCCCCGTCCCCACCGCCGCCGGGCCGGGTCACGCCACGCCGCGCGGCCACCGCTCGCGCCAGCGGGCGCGGACGCCCGCGCGCTCCAGCCGCCGCCACCCCGCCACGGCCAGAGCCGCGCCCGCCGCCGCCGCCGCGACCCAGAGGGTGACCGGACGGGCGAGGGCGAGGAGGACCTCCACGTCGCGCCGGGCGAGCCACCCGAGCCCGCACCAGACGGCCACGTGCACCGTCACCGCCACCGCGTCCACCACCGCGAAGCGCGCCCGCGGGACCGCCGCCATCCCCGCCGCCAGCAGCCACGCCCCCCGCCCCAGCGGCAGCACCCGCGCCGGCACCAGCCACCACAGCGCCCACGGCGACCGCGCCAGGCGCCTGGCGACGGGGACCACCCGGCGCGCGGCGCGCGGCACCCGGAGGACCCGCGGGCGGAGCCGGAGCCCGACCGTGAACACCGTCTGGTCCGTCGCGAGATGGCTCGCCCAGGCCACCAGGAGCACCGCCAGCCCCTCCGGCCCGCCGCGCGTCGCGGCGACCACCCCCAGCGCCACCATCAGGGGCTCCTCGGGGAGCCAGTGGCCCGCGACCCGGATCGCCGGGGGCAGCACCACCGCCAGGAGGAACGCGTGGTCGCCGAGGAGCTCGAGCGGGCCGGCCATCTTCCCCGATCATAGCGCCTCCCGAGGCGCTCCGGAGGACCCGCGGCGGGGAGGGTACAATCGTGCCGTCGTGCGCACGGCACTGGAGCAGCTGCATACCGCGCTGGCGTCGGCCTACCCGCTGATCTTCCTGGTCAGCCCGGAGGAGGAGCGGATGCTGGCGGTGGTGGAGCGGCTCGCGGCCGGAGCGAAGCCACAGCCGCTGCCGGTGCGGGTGTGGAACTGCGTGGACGGCTTCGGCGAGGACGGCGGGCGTCCCGACCCGCTCGAGGCGCTGGCGTGGGTGCGCGACGCCGCCGACCGCGGCCTGTACGCGTTCAAGGACCTGGACACCATGCTCGGCGACGCCCGCGTGCGCCGCCGCCTCCGCGACGTGGCGGTTGCGGTGCGGGGCAGCGGCCGCTTCCTGCTCCTGCTCACGCCGCGCGGCGAGGTCCCCGAGCTGCTGAAGCCGATCTCGTACCTGGTGATCTCCCCGCTTCCCGACGAGGGCGAGCTGCGGGCCCTGGTGACGGCCCGCGTGGGCGACCGCGCCGACGCCGCCACGGCCGAGCGGCTGGTCACGGCGCTCAAGGGCCTCTCCCTCACCGAGGCGGAGCACCTCCTGCGGCGCCTGCTCTCCCGCCACCGCGAGCTCGGCGAGGCGTTCTTCGCCGAGGTCCTGGCCGAGAAGGAGCAGGTCTCGCGCAAGGAGGGGATCCTCGAGTTCGTCCCGCCGGATCCCGACCTCCCCGATCTCGGCGGCCTCGACCAGCTCAAGGAATGGGTGCGCGAGCGGGCGGGGCTGTTCACGGCCGAGGCGCGGCGGCAGGGGCTGCCGCAGCCGCGCGGGGTCCTCCTGATGGGGATGTCGGGGTGCGGCAAGAGCCTGGCGGTGAAGGTGATCGCGCGCGAGTGGGGGCTTCCGCTGTTCCGCCTGGACATGAACCTGGTGTTCGCCGGCGTGCACGGATCGCCGGAGTGGGTGTTCCACCGCGCGCTCACCGCGGTGGAGTCGGTGGCGCCCGCCGTGCTCTGGATCGACGAGATCGAGATGGGGGTGGCCGGCTACAACGAGGGCGAGACCGGATCGCTCACCCGGATCTTCTCCACCTTCCTCACCTGGATGCAGGAGCGGCGCGGGGAGGTGTTCGTGGCCGCCACCGCCAACCGGATCCACCTGCTCCCGGCCGAGATCATCCGCAAGGGCCGGTTCGACCAGGTGTTCTTCGTGGACCTCCCCAACGAGGAGGAACGCAAGGAGATCCTCGCCATCCACCTGCGCCGCCACGGGATGGACCCGGGCAGGTTCGACCTCATCCTCCTCGCCTCCGCCACCCGTGGCTGGAACGGCGCCGAGATCGAGCAGGCCATCGCCTCCGCCCGGATCAGCGCCCACGCCCGTGGCACCGAGGTGACCCAGAACGACCTGCTGGCGGCGTGTGGGAAGATCATCCCCCTCTCCAGGACGATGGAGGAGCAGATCAAGGCGATCCGGTCGTGGGCCAAGACGCGGGCGCTCCCGGCCACCAGGGTGCGGCCGCCGGAGGTGTGACCATGGATCCCGACGCCATCCGCGAGAACACGGTCAACGACATGGCACACGCGCTGCGCAACGTGATGAACGCCCTTCGCCTCAAGTCGGACGCGCTGCTGCTCGCCATCGGAGCCGGCGACACCAACCGCCCCCTTGCCGAGGGGATCCGGCGGGAGGTGGACCGGCTCCTGGAGGCGGTGGAGGAGATGCTCCGCTTCGGCCGCCCGTACCACCTCGAGCCGGACCGTTTCGCGCTCGGGCCGTTCCTCGAGGAACTGGCCGACACGTACCGGCGGGGGGAGCCCGGGACCCGGGCGGAGGTGACGGCGGGACCCGTTCCGCCCGACCTGGAGGTGGCCTGGGACCGGAGCGCGATCCGGGTCGCCCTCGAGCGGATCGTGGACAACGCCGTGCAGCACACGCCGGAGCCGCACCGCGTCGCCGTCTCCGCCCGCCCCACCGACGGCGAGGTGGTGGTGGAGGTGCGCGACGAGGGGGAGGGGATCCCGCCCGAGGTCCTGCCGCGGGTGACGGAGCCGTTCTTCCCGAGCTTCCACGGGCGGATGGGGCTGGGCCTCGCGCTGGCGAAGAAGATGGTCCGGGCCCACGGCGGCAGGCTCGAGGTGGAGTCGGCGCCGGGCGCCGGAACCACCGTCCGCCTCGTGCTCCCGCGCGAGGCCGCCTCCGCGTGAGCGAGGCGCCGGGCTCCACCCGGCTCGTGGTGCCGCCCCGCCACGCGGGCTCGCGCCTCGACCGCTTCCTGGCCGAGGCCACGGCCCTCTCCCGCCGCGCCGCCCGCCGCCTCGCGGAGGCGGGCCTCGTCTGGCGCAACGGCCGTCCCGTGCGGGTCCTCTCGCGGCGGCTCGAGACCGGCGACGTGGTGGACGTGCTGCGCCCTCCGGACGAGCTGGGCGTCCCCCCCCGCCCCGAGCTGCCCGCACCCCGGATCGTCTGGGAGGACCGGTGGCTGGTGGTGGCCGACAAGCCGGCCGGGATGCTGTCGCAGCCGGCCGAGGGACAGGACCCCGACGAGCTCGCCCTGGACCAGCAGCTCGTCCTGTACCTCGCCCTGCGCGAGGGACGGCGCCCCCGCCTCCACCTGGCTCACCGTCTCGACCGCCTCACCTCCGGTCTCCTCCTCTTCACCCGTCTTCCCGAGGCCGCGGCGGCGGTGGAGCGGGCGTGGCGCGAGGGACGGGTGAACCGCACCTACCTCGCGCTGGTGGAGGGTGTCCCCGAGTGGGACCGGCGGCGGATCGAGGCCCCCATCGGGCGCGATCCGGGACACGCCTGGCGGTTCCGGGTGGATCCGCGCGGGCGAGAAGCGGTGACCGAGGCCGAGGTGACGCTGCGCCTCCCCGCCGCCGCGCTCGTCCGCTGCCGCCTGGTCTCCGGCCGCACCCACCAGGTCCGCGTCCACCTGGCTCACGCGGGCCATCCGGTGGTCGGCGATCTCCTCTACGGCGCCCGCCCCGGCCGCGCCCGGCGCCCGCTGCTGCACGCGGCGCGGCTCGTCCTGCCCCATCCGCGGACGGGCCGCCCTCTCGACCTCGTGGCACCGCTGCCCGCCGACCTCCGTTCGGCGCTGCCGCCGGACCTCGACGAACGCGCCCTCGTCGCGGGCGGGTGAGTCCCGCCGGTGCCCGCCCCGCCCCGGCCGTCCCCGGGAGCTGCGACCCCGTCTCGAGACGGAAGGGACCGTCCCCAGCGACCCGACACGGAGGGGAGCGCCCCCTGCCGACGGCTCGAGGCGAGCCGGGGACCCGGGGGTCACGGCATCCGGCGTCGAACCCTGGTACACTCGTCGGGTGACCTGGACCTTCGCGTACCTGGTCGTCTTCCTCGGGGGGTTCACGCTGGCGCTCGTGGGCGGTCTGGTGCGCCGCCTCCTGCACCCCTGCGCCCTGGCGGACAGGGTGGTGGTCCCCTCGCACGAGCACTGGGCCAGCCTCCGTGCGCCGCGGGCCGACCTCGTGGTCTCGTTCCTCACGGGGTTCGGGGCCAGCGGCCTCGTGCTGCACGGCCTCGCCAAGCTCGATCCCCCGCACGAGCTGCTCGCCGCGGCCGCCAGCGGGATCCTGCTCGCGGCGCTGGTGCGGACCTGGATGTGCCGGGCGGTGATGAGCCCGCCGGACCCCGGCGCGTGCCTCTCCGCCACCGCTCGGGTGGTTCGCGAGATCCCGCCGGGCGGGTTCGGCCAGGTGGAGGTGGAGGTGCACGGCTGCCGGGTGAAGCTCGCGGCCAGGGCCGACAGCGACCGCCCCATCGCGCCCGGCGAGACGGTCCGGGTCGTGGACCGCCAGGAGTCGGTGCTGGTGGTGGCCCCGGAGCGACCCGCGTGAGCGACCGGCCACCGCTGGTCCTCGCCAGCGCCTCACCCCGCCGACGTCAGCTGCTCGAGCTCCTCGGCATCGCTCACGAGGTCGAGCCGGCAGGGATCGAGGAGACGCCCGCCCCGGGAGAGGCCGCGGAGGCGTTCGCCCTGCGGGCCGCCCGGGAGAAGGCCGCGGAGGTGGCGTCGCGCCGTCCAGGGGCGGCGGTTCTCGCGGCGGACACCGTGGTGAGCGTGGACGGCGCCATCCTCGGCAAGCCGCGCGGGCCCGAGGAGGCCGCGGCGATGCTCCGGCGCCTCGCGGGCCGGAGTCACCATGTCCACACCGCGGTGGCGCTGGCGTACCGGGGGCGGCTCGTCTCCCTCCTCGACTCGGCGCGGGTCACGTTCCGCTCCCTCGAGGGCCGCGAGATCGCGTGGTACGTGGCCACGGGCGAGCCGCTCGACAAGGCGGGGGCGTACGCGGTGCAGGGCCGCGGCGGGCTGCTGGTGGCGGCGGTGCACGGCTCGCCGCACACGGTGGTGGGCCTTCCCGTCCACCGCCTGCCCGAGCTGTTCGCCGCCGCGGGCCTCGACCTCGCGGCCTGGCTCGGCGCCGGTCCCCCCGCCGTCAGTCGCCGTGCTTGATGGGTTCGCCGAGCTCGTCCAGCGAGAAGTTGTTGAAGATGTGGTGGCCGTTGAAGTCGAGGACCCGCACGTCCGCCGAGTTGGCGAGGTCGTCCGCGATCACCTCGAAGGGGATCCCGTACCGCTGCCGCACCAGATCCACCGCCACCTCGTAGGCGATGAACTTCACGATCCCCTTGTGGCGCAGCTTCTCCACCAGCCTGGGGTCGGTGATGGCCGGGTACGTGGTGAGGATCAGGATCGGCCCCGTGCCCGTGAACACGAGGTAGGCCCGCATCCGCCCGCCAGAGGTCGCCATAGAGCCTCCACCCCCAATGTGGGCCCGCCGCCACCGTCCGTCAACGCGGCCGGATCGTTCATCGGCGATCCACTGTGCGGGGCCCATCCGGGCGCCAGGGCCTGGCGCGTCGCTCCTCCCGGCCTGCGGCGTGGCGTCGAGCAGCCTCGGCCCTCCGGCCGCCGGGGCCGGCCCGGACGGGCTCAGCGCGAGCCGTCGTCGAACGCGGCCGCGAGCCCCGCCACCACCGCCCGGGCGAACCGCTCCCGCCAGCGCCGGTCGAGGAGCGCCTTGCGATCCTCCGGGTTGGCGAGGTTGCAGCACTCGAGGAGCACCGCGTGGCGCGCGAGGCTGTAGCGGAGCACCGCCGGCACCCACCGCCGCCGCCCCCTGAGCACCGAGTCGCGCACCGGCTCGTACGGGTGCACCGCCAGCCCCTCCCCGGCGATCGCCTTCACCAGGTGGCGGGCCAGCCGCAGCGAGGCCGCCTCGCACCGGGTGCGGAACCGGCGCGAGAGGCGGACCGTGGGGTGGGACCGGTACTCGCGGTAGGCGCCGATGCCTCGGGCCGAGGCCCGGAAACGCGACGGGCGCAACCGCCGCGAGGGCACGTAGACCATGGCCCCGCGCACCGACGGGTGGAGGGAGTCGGCGTGGATCGAGAGGAAGACGATCTTTCCGGGCGGCACGCCCGAGCGCTCCTGCCGGAGGACGATCTCGTTGGCCAGGTACCACCTCAGGTGGACGCCCAGCCTGGAGTCGGCCAGCGCGTACCGTGGGTGGGTCAGCAGCACCTGGTCCCGGTCCTGGATCAGCCGGTCGCGGTCCGGCACGCCGTAGCCGCGGCTTCGGTCGAGGATCGTGGGCCACACGGTGGCGCGGGTGTGCGTCTCCAGCGCCCTCTTGATCCGGCACAGCAGGTCGTAGGCATAGGTGGCCTCCCACACCCCCTGCCGCACCGCCCCCGAGTCGGTGCCCCCGTGACCCGCGTCCAGGATCACGTGCACGCCCGACAGGTCCGCGGCGCGCACCGTCTCGACCCACCGGTCCAGCTCGCGCCGCTCCCGCTCCCAGGCCACGCGCCGGGGATGCCCCGGGGGAAGGTACTCGGGCAGCAGGAGCTCGAGCGGGATCTTCACCGGGTACCCCACCGGGATCGCGGTGACGTCCCGGATTCCCGAGCGCCGGGCGATGCGCAT
The DNA here is from genome assembly GCA_964440565.1 of uncultured Thermoanaerobaculia bacterium. Classification (GTDB taxonomy): domain Bacteria; phylum Acidobacteriota; class Thermoanaerobaculia; order Thermoanaerobaculales; family Sulfomarinibacteraceae; genus CAYTTB01. Next base: position 9,929 of record CAYTTB010000038.1, on the reverse strand, counting down.
CGCGGTGGCGTTCACCTCCGCGGCGTGGAGCTGCCCGGTGAACCGCACCACCACCGCGGAGTACAGCGCCTCCCCGGGGCGGAGCCGGTACACCGCGTACTCGCCCCGGGCGTCGCGGCCGTACTCGAGCCGCACCGGCACCCCGCGACGCGCCGGGGGCCGCGCGGGCGCGGCGGGCGTCGGCGTCGGGGAGGGGGCGGGCGTGGCGGTGGGGCGCGCCGTGGGCGTGGGGGTGGCGGTGGGCGCGGGGGTGGGCGTGGGGACCGGCACCCTCCGGAACACCGGCAGCAGCACCGCCTCGGGGATCAGCACCGCCTCGCCGCGAGCCGGCCCCCGCCGCGCCGCCTCCGGGTTGGCGCGCCGGAGCGCCGCCGCCGTGCGGCGCCGTCCCGTGAACAGCTCCGCCAGCAGCTCCCAGCTCTCCTCCCCCCCGCCGAACGGGTCGAGCACCCAGTGGCGCCAGCCCAGCCGCACCCTGCCGTCGGCGGGGAACAGGCGCCGCACCGCCTCGAGGCGGAGATCGCCGCGCAGGAGCGTCAGCGGGACCACCACCGGGCGGCCGCGCTGCGGCGAGCTGAGCCCCGGATTCGCGGCCGCGAGGCGGCGCGCGAGGCGGGCGTCACCGCAGTACCTCCGGGCGAGCCGGTACCAGCCGTCACCGCGGCGGGGCATCACGCGCAGCGCCGGGGCACCTCCCCGCCGCCACACCACGGCCCCGGCCGACGTGCGCACCTCGATCCGCCGGGGAGGAGCGGCCGCCGCCACCACCACCGCCGCCGCCAGCAGCGCCGTCGCTGCCCGCCTCACGGCACGTCCGCCCCCGGCGGGCTCCCGCTCCGCCGCGGGGTGTGGCCGATCCGGCTCGGACGGGTATACTCGGGCGGCATCTGCGAGCAGCGAGATGGTAGCACGCACCGCCGAATGCTCCGTGTGCAGCGGGCGGCTCGCCGCCCTGCCGCGACACGTCCGTGCCCGGCTGATGGCGCTGGCGGCCTGGATGCGGAAGGCCACCGCCCCCGACGAGGCGCTGGCGCGGCTCGTCGAGGGTCTCGCCGAGCTGCTCGCGGCGGGACGCGTATCGGTGCTGATGCCGGTGGGTCGCGCGGCGCTCCGCATCGCGGCCAGCTCCGAGCCCGCCACCGTGGGCGACGTGGTGCTGGCCATGGACCGCTACCCGGAGGTGCGGGCGGCGCTCGAGACCGGACGGCCCGTGCTCGTCGAGAACGTCCTCGAGGCGCGGGAGCTCGCGGCCCAGCGCGAACTGATCCGCCCCACGGGGCTGGTCAGCGTGGTGGCGGTGCCGATCCACGTCCGGGGAACGCGAGCGGTCCTCAAGGCCGCCTCGTACTCGCACCCGCTCCGCGCCGGGGACGCCCGCATCGTGGAGGCGGCCGCCCACCTCGGCGAGCACGCCCTGGCCGAGCTCCCGCGCGCACCCTCGGCCCCGGCCGCGTGGCGCGACCTGCTCCTCCGGGTGGCCGCGGGAGTGCTCGAGATCGGCGCAGATGGCCGCGTGCTCACCGCCGAGGGGGAGCTCGAGGCCCGCCTCGGGGTCGCCGCCGAGGACCTGGTGGGCCGCCCGTTCGACGAGCTCCTCCACCCCGAGGACGCCCTCGCAGCGCGCCACCACCTCGTGACCCTGCTCTCCGGGGGCACGCCCTCCGGACGCGCCCGGTTCCGGCTCGCCACCGCCTCCGGCTGGCAGTGGATCGAGGCGTGGGCCACGCCGATGGAGGGCGCCGGCTCCCGCCTTCTCGTCGCCCTGCGGGCGTGTCGCCCGCCGCACTCCACCGGGCTCGAGGCCGGTGACCTCCTGGCGGCGCTGCCGGTGCCCGCGCTGCTCACCACGCCCGACGGCACCGTGTGCGCCGCGAGCCTCGCCGCCGCCGACCTGCTGCAGCTGCCGGTCGAGCGGCTCCTCGGCCGCCCCGCCGCCGAGCTGGTGCGCGGCGGGGACGGCCTGGGGACCGTGCGCGCCGCCTCCGAACCGATCCCCGTACGCCTCTCCCGTGGCCGCCTGTCCGGTGGCGGCGAGATCGTCGTCCTGACGCCGGAGTCGGGCGAACGGAGCGAGGGGCTCGAGGTGGAGCGGCTCCGCCGCATCCTCTCCCAGCACCTGGCCCAGGAGGCGGCGGTGGGACGCGAGCGCGAGGAGGTGGACATGCTCCGCACCCGCTTCCTCGCGTGGTCGGCGCACGAGCTCAAGACCCCCCTCACGGTGCTGGCCAGCTACCTCGAGGTGCTGCTCGGGGACCTCGCCGAGGGCCTCGACGAGGAGCAGCGCGCCTTCCTCGAGGTGGCCTACCAGTCGGCGCAGGAGATGCAGCGCCTGGTCGCCAACCTCACCGACATGGCCGCGCTCGAGAGCGGCAAGGTGCACCTGGAGATCGGCCGCGTGGACCTCGGCGACGCCGCCCGGAGCGCCATCGTGGCGGTGGAACCGCTCGCCCGCCGCCTCGGGGTACGCCTCGGGAGCCGCCTCCCCCGCACACTCCCCGCCGTGCGGGCCGACCGCGAGCGAGTGGAGCAGGTGCTCCGGAACCTGCTCGAGAACGCGGTGCGGTTCACGCCCGGGGGCGGCGACGTGGAGCTGGCGGCGCGGGTGGGCCGTGACACGATCACGGTCGAGGTCCGGGACCGGGGCGTGGGAATCCCCGAGGAGCTCCGCGACGCGGTGTTCGAGCCGTTCGTGCAGGCGCTGAAGCCTCCGGAGGGCCGCCGTCCGGGAACGGGGCTGGGGCTCGCCATCTGCCGCCGCGTCGCCCAGGCCCTCGGCGCCCGCCTCGAGGCCCTCCCGCGGCCCGGAGGCGGCACCGTCCTGCGCCTGGACCTTCCGCGATGGCCCGGAGACGAGACCTCCGCGTGAACGCCGCCGCCGCGCTGGCCCGCGCGCGGCTCCCGCGCCGGGCGTGGGAGCTGCTGGGCCGGCCCGAGGCGTGGCTGGTGGGGGGGTGGGTGCGCGACCGCCTCCTCGGCCGCGCCTCGCGCGACCTCGACCTCGTGCTGGCCGGTGACCACGCCGCGGTGGGCGCGGCCGCAGCGCGCGCCGCCGCCGCGCTCGGTGTCCGCCCGCTGGCTCTCGGACGCCCCCCGCGCGCGATCTGGCGGGTGGAGACGGCCGACCTGCGGCTGGAGCTGTGGCCGCTCGGCGAGCTGGACCTCGAGGCCGACGCCCGCCGGCGCGACTTCACCGTCAACGCCCTGCACTGGCGGCTTCCCTCCGGTCCCCTGGTGGACCGCGTGGGCGGCCTCGGCGACCTCGCCGCGATGTGCCTCCGCGCCATCTCCCGCGCCAACCTCGAACGCGACCCCCTGCGGCTGCTGCGCGGGCCGCGGCTGCTCGCGGAGCTGCCCGGATTCGCCATCGAGCCCGCCACCCGGCGGTGGATCGCCGAGCTCGCCCCCGCGCTGGCGGGTTCCCCGCGCGAGCGCGTGGGTGCGGAGCTGGAGCGCCTGCTCGAGGCTCCCGGCGCCGAGCGGGGGTTCCGGGAGGCGGTGCGGCTCGGCCTGGTCGCGGCGGCGGCGCCCGGGCCGGCGCCGCCCGGGGCCGGGCGCGGCCTCGCCCCGGCGCTGGGCCGGCTCGCCGGAACGCGTCCGCACCCGATACCCGCCGCGGTCCGCGCCGCGGGCCCCGCGGCGCGGCTGGCGCTCGTGCTCCTCGCGTGGGAGCTCCCGGGCGAGCGGACCCTGGCCTCCTACGCCTGGCCCGCGCCCCGCCGCCGCGCGGCCCGCACGGCGGCCACCGCCCTCGAGACGGCGCTGCGCGCCGCGCGCGGTACCCCGGCCGACCGGCGGGAGGCGATCTGGAGGGCCGGCGCGGCGTTCCCCGCCGTGCTCGCCCTGGCCGCGGCGCTGCGGCCCGGTCTCGAGGTCTGGCGCGCCTGGTGGCGGATGTGGCGGCGGCGGGGCCCGGAGCTGCTCGAGCTGCGGCCGCCGCTCGATCCCCGCGAGGTGGCCCGGCTCGCCGGGGTGAGTCCGGGGCCGGAGCTCGGGCGACTGCTGGCCGCGCTCGAGCGGGCCGCCGCCCGCGGCGAGGTGCGCACCCCGCAGTCAGCCCGCCGGATGCTCTGCCGGGTCCTCCGCGGACGCCACCCCGCGCTGTGCTAGAGTCGGAGGTCGGACGGAGGGAACGGGGGTGGAGCTCAAGGAGCTGCTCATGTTCATGACCAAGAAGGGTGCGTCGGACCTCCACCTGAAGCCGATGCGCCCGCCCCTGCTGCGCCTCCAGGGGCGACTGGTCCCCATCAAGGCGATGCCGCTCAGGCCCGAGGAGGTGGAGGAGATGCTCCTCTCGATCCTCACCCCGGCGCAGCGGCGGAAGTTCGAGTCGCAGCAGTCGGTGGATCTCGGCTACGGGGTGCCGGGCGTCGCCCGCTTCCGCTGCAACGTCTACATGCAGCGGGGCACCGTGGCCGGGGTGTTCCGGAGGATCCCGTTCGAGATCAAGACGGTGGAGGAGCTCAACCTCCCCGAGGTGCTCGAGAGCTTCGCCGAGCTCCCCGCCGGGCTCGTCCTGGTCACCGGCCCCACGGGGTCGGGCAAGTCCACCACCCTGGCGGCGCTGATCAAGAAGATCGCCGACACCCGTCCGGTGCACATCGTCACCATCGAGGACCCCATCGAGTTCCTGTTCACCGACTCGAAGGCCACGGTGTCGCAGCGCGAGGTCGGCACCGACACCCCCTCGTTCCACGAGGCGCTGCGCAACGCCATGCGCCAGGACCCCGACGTGATCATGGTGGGCGAGATGCGGGACCTCGAGACCATGTCCACCGTGATCACCGCCGCCGAGACCGGGCACCTGGTGTTCTCCACCCTGCACACCAACAGCGCCTCGCAGACCATCGATCGGATCATCGACTCGTTCCCCGCCGACCAGCAGGAGCAGATCCGCAGCCAGCTGGCGCTGGTGCTCCGGGCGGTGGTCTCGATGCAGCTGGTGGAGCGTGCCGACGGCGCCGGCCGCGTCCCCGCCACCGAGATCCTCATCAACTCGCCCAAGATCTCCAAGCACATCGAGGCCGGCGAGATCAAGGAGATCCACGAGGAGATGGAGAGCTCGGTGGCGTACTTCCGGATGCAGAGCATGAACCAGTCCCTCATCGCCCTGCTCGCCAACGGGACCATCAACTACGAGCAGGCGATGGAGGCGTCCACCGATCCCGAGGACCTGTCGCTCAAGCTGCGCAAGATGTTCCCCGAGATCGAGGAGAGCTTCAGGGAGGGAGCCATGGCCCCAGCACCGGGGGACTTCTCCAAGATCACCGAGCTGCTCGAGATCAAGCGGCTCTACGAGGAGGCCGAGGAGCGGCACCGCCTCAAGCTGGCCGAGAAGGACGAGCAGATCCAGCAGCTCGAGGCCGAGATCGCCGACCTCCGCAAGGCGCTCGAGGAGCGGGAGTCGGGGAGCGACGAGCTCAGGAAGCAGGTGGAGCAGCTCAGGGCCGCCAACCAGCGCCTCCAGGCGGAGGCCACCGAGAAGATCAACGCCCTGAACGAGCGGATCCGCGACCTCAACAAGCGCCTCATGGAGGCCACCGGCGGCAAGGGCCCCGCCACCGGGTTCTTCAAGCGGTAGCCCCGCCGCTGATCCACCGGCAGTCCGGGACCCTCCGCCCTCCGGGCCCGCTCGCCGCGGATCGGCTATGATGCGCCGTCGGGGGTTCGATGGGCGAGACCGAGGCCGCGCGCGAGGTGCTGGAGGAGCTGCTGTCGCTGCTTGAGGGGGGCGACGAGGAGGCCCTCCGGATCTTCCTGCGCCTCGCCCGCCCCGAGGACATCGCCGAGTGGCTGATGCAGCTCTCCCCCGAGGACCGCCAGCGGGTGGTGGACGTGCTGGACGACGAGGCCGCGGGCACCGTCCTCGCCGACGCCACCCCGGCGATCCGCGCGGCCCTCGTCGAGGAGATCTCACCCGAGCGTCTCGCCGACATCGCCGAGGCGATGCCGCCCGACGAGGCGGCGGACCTGATCGGCGAGCTCGAGGCGGAGGAAGGGGAGCGCGTCCTCCAGCACGTCGCCCGGGAGGAGCGCGAGGTCCTCCGGGGGCTGCTCGAGTACGACGAGGAGAGCGCCGGCGGGATCATGAACCCCAACGTGGTGGCGCTCCCCGCCGACGCCACCGTGGACGACGCCATCCAGCGCCTGCGGGGGGTCTCCGACGACGCCATCACCGCCGCCGTCTACGTCACCGACCCCGACGGCCGCCTGCGCGGGTTCGTCCGCCTCCGCAACCTGGTCACCGCGCCGCCCGACGCCCGCCTCGGCGACATCATGAACACCGACGTCATCTCGGTGCCGGTGGACGCCGACCAGGAGGACGTCGCGGATCTTGTCGAGAAGTACGACTTCATGGCCATCCCGGTGGTGGACCGGGAGGGCCGCCTCCTCGGCGCGGTCTCGGTGGACGACGTCCTCGACGTCATCGAGGAGGAGGCCACCGAGGACATCTACAAGATGGCGGGCTCCTCGTGGGCCGAGCAGGAGTCCGACTCGGTCCTCCACTCGGCCCGCTACCGGCTGCCGTGGCTGCTCATCTGCCTCGCCGGCACCCAGCTCTCCACCACCGTCATGTCCCTCTACTCCCACCGGGTGCCCATGTACGAGCAGATCTCCATCTTCACGCCCGCCATCATGGCCATGGGCGGCAACAGCTCGCTCCAGTCCTCCACCACCACCATCCGCCGTCTGGCCCTGGACGTGCTCCCGCGGCGGCTGTACCCCATCCACATCCTGCGGGAGATCCTCACCGCCCTGGTCATGGGGGTGGCCTGCGGCGTGGTGGAGGCTCTCGTGGCGCTTCTCCTCGGCCACACGCCGCTGCTGGGCGTGGCCGTGGGTCTCGCCATGGCCATCGGGATGTCGGCCGCCAGCCTCCTCGGCGCCTCCATGCCGCTCGTCCTGGACCTGGTCGGGGTGGACCCGGCGGTGGCCTCGGGACCGCTGGTCTCCACCGTCAACGACTCCCTCGGCCTCGCCATCTACTTCACCGTGGCGAGCTTCCTCCTGGTCCGGATGGGGTGAGGCGGCCTCAGATCGGGACGTCGTAGGCGATCTGGCGGACCAGCGAGTTCGGGCGCCGCTCCGGGTGGAACCCCGAGCGCTGGAACTCGATCCACCGCTCGAGCTCGTCCGGGTCGAGACGCGCCTCGCCGGCCTCGACCGGGATCTCCCACACCCCGTACGCGTACCGGTCCTCCGACCACGGCACCTGCGAGACCTTGTACGCGAACAGCACCACCAGGTCGTCCCGTCCAGAGGGCACGAACAGCTTGAGGCGGGCGCGGTTCGGCGCCCCCTTCACCCGGTTGGCGATCCCCCACTCGAGCCCCGCCCGGCCCGGGACGACCACGAACGGCTCCTCGCCGTCGCGGAGGCGCTGGAGCACCTCGGGCCCGGCGGGGAGCTCCACGGCCGCCTCCAGCGCCTCCGCCACGCCCGCCTCGCCGAGGTTGGCGATCACGCCGCCGCCTCCCCGCCGCCCGCCGCCGGCAGGGCGTCCGGACGCGGCGGGTCCTCCGCCGAGGCCCGCAGGCGGTGCGGCCTCAGCTTCCACCAGACGTACGGCCGCGCGAGCGCCCTGAGGATCGCGTTGCGGCGCCGGTACCGCCTCCACCTCCGGTCGCGCGGGGCCAGGTACGCCGTGTCCGACGGCTGCACCACGAGGCTCACCTCGATGTTGGGCACGATCTCCATCGGGATCCGGTTGCGGACCATGGCGTGCCAGACGTGCTCGAACACCCGCCGCATCTCCTCGTAGGGCGGCGAGGGGAAGTGCTCCATGTCGGACCCGATCAGCGGACGGAAGATGCACACCGTGGGGAAGGCGCCCACCGACGTGATGTAGTCGATGGCGGCGAGGGTGTCCTCGATGGGCTCGACGCCGGCGATGATCTCCCCCGACACCTTCCCCTTGCCGAGCAGCCGCGCGGTGTACTCCAGCGCGCAGAAGAACGTCTCCTGCCCCAGATGGCGGTGCTTGCCGGGACAGTAGCGGGCGAAGTGCTCGGGGTCGTGGAACTCGTAGCAGAAGGAGAAGTGGTCGGCGCCCAGCTCCACCAGCCAGTCGTACTTCCAGTGGTCGCGCGGCAGCACCGGCGCCACCTGCACCCCCGTGAACAGCCCGACCTCCTCCCGGATCGCCTTGACGTAGGGGGCCGCGCGGTCGAGCCCGTGCACGCGCCCGTGCTCGGGCAGGTCCTCCCACTGGTAGCCGGCGTTGAAGTGCACGAAGGTGACGCCGGACTCCTCCTTCGCGGCCCGCGCCACCTCCACCACGTCGCGGACCTTCTTCCGCGTGATCTCGTTGACGCCGACGTTGACCCCCGAGGTGCAGAACCGGCAGTTGGCGCTCTCCTGCGGCGTCCAGAACATGCACGCCTCGGAGATGTAGATGCCGAGGTACGTCCCCTGCAGCACCCCGACCCGCGCCATGGGCACGCCCGAGGAGGTGGTGCGCCCGTACCAGGACGGCTCGGGCGGAATGCGCACCGGGTACGCCTCGTGGGAGCGCGTGTCCACCACGTGGTAGCCGGTGCCTTCCTCCCAGCGCAGGAGGTACGGCGACAGCGCGCAGAAGTCCTCCTCCACCGGGGCGTTCATCCAGATCTCCTTGAGATCCCCCGGGATCACCAGCTCCAGCCCCGAGCCGAGCCCGGCCCGGGTGCGCGCGAAGGCGCGGGCGTCCCGGTCCAGCCGGCACGAGGGGTCCAGCCGGAGCCCCTTGCAGAAGAGATCGATCTCGAGCTCGCCAGGGTTCAGTCGCGGCATCGCTCCCTCCGCGCCAGAGCGCCCCGTGATTGTACCGCCCCGCCGTGCTACGATGACTCCGTTCCCCAGGGAGGTCGAGATGGGCGACAAGGTGTTCAAGAAGATCCGCGTCACCGGCTGCTCCGACGAGAGCTACGCGCATGCCATCCGCCTGGCGGTGGCCAAGGCCGGGGAGAGCGTGCGCGGGCTCGCGTGGTTCGAGGTGGTGGAGCTCAGGGGCGCCGTGCGCGATGGCGAGGTGGCCGAGTGGCAGGCCACCGTGGACGTGGCGTTCAAGGTGGACTGAGCGGGGCGGCCGCGGACGCCGCGAGCGACCCGCCGCCGAAAGGACGAACGCATGCATCGAAACCTCCTCACCATCGCCGCCGTCGCGACGGCGCTGGTCATCCTCTGCCCGCGCGCAGAGGCCCAGCGCGGCCAGCCCCCCGAGGCCGCCGAGCTCGGCACACGGCTCGAGGAGATGATCTCGGCGATGCTCCAGTACGTGGGCGACTACCGGCTCGTCGAGGCCGACCTCCAGGCGCTCGAGCGCTCCCGGGCCCGGCTTCCCGCCGCGCCGGACTCCGGCGACGCGGAGGACGAGGGGTCGCTCCGCGGGCCGGACGGCACCTGGGACTTCGACGCGCTGCTCGACGACCCCGACGTGCGCCGGTGGCTGCGCGCGAGCGGCTTCGACGGTCATCGTCTGGTCAGGGCCGCGCTCCGGGCCGCTCTCATCCAGATGTGGCGCCAGACCCGCTCCGCCCCCGATCCGGGCGAGGGGCTCGAGGAGCAGCTTCGGCAGCTCGAGGCCGTCCGTTCCCAGCTCGGCGAGGCGGGCTACCGCGAGGCGGTGGCGGCCGTCCGCCAGGCGCTGGAGCTCCGGCGCCGCCTCCTCGCGGCCGTCGAGAAGGTACCTCCACCCACCGACGTGGAGCTCGAGCTTCTCGACCGGTACGCCGACCTGTTCGCCGACGACGAGGGCGAGGACGCGTCCGACGACTGGTGAACGGGGCGCGGGGCCTCACCCCGCGAGCGAACGCCGCACGGGGTTGCGCTCGCGGGCGCGCCGCGCTATCATCCGCGTCCCGACGGTGGGGCCGTAGCTCAGTTGGGAGAGCGCTAGAATCGCACTCTAGAGGTCGTGGGTTCGACTCCCATCGGCTCCACCATCTCCTTCC
>CAYTTB010000037.1:6119-28399 GCA_964440565.1 uncultured Thermoanaerobaculia bacterium | reverse complement strand
CGACCCGGGGCTGCAGCTTCGGGATGTAGACGCGGTCGATGTGCACCACGGCCTCGGGGCGCGAGAACGCCCCGGGTCCCACCGCGCCGCCGAAGTGGTCGCTGCGCCCGAAGGCGATGTGCGGTCCGAGCTTCTCGTCGAGCAGGATCTCGCCCACGGGCTCGATCCCGAGCTCGCCGAGGACGCCCAGGCCCAGCTCGGCCACGTTGGCGGCGGCGGGCTCGGCGGCGAGGGCGGCGCGCTCGCGGGCGGCCACCGGGCCGTCGCCGTGCACGCCCACGACCCGGTTGCCCTCGATCTCGAGCAGCAGCAGCTCGCCGTCGAGCTCGAGCGGCAGCTCGCCGCGGGTGCGGCTGGGGTCCCCCTCGCGCTCGCCCTCGTACGGCACGATGTACGCCTCGCCGGAGGGGAGGTTGCCCGCGGTGCCGGGCTCGCGGAAGACGCCGCCCGAGGCGTGCCCGGCGCGGTGGCGGAGGTCGAGCTCGAGCCGGTGGGCGCTCCCGGCGGCGCGCGTCGCCACCACCGCCGCCTCGGCGCGGGTGAGCAGCGCGGCGAGGGCGTCCACGCGGCGGCCGATCTCGCCGTAATCCAGCCGCAGCGCGGGGATCATCTCGGGGGTGAACCCCGGCATGGTGGCGGCGCGCAGCCCGTGCCGGCGCGCCGCCACCTTGAGCGGGGCGGTGGCGGAGAGGTGGGTGGGGGCGAGCACGATCCCGTGCGAGGCCAGGATCTCGGCGAAGGGGACGGCGGCCGCCCCGTCCAGCGCGTCGGCGTGGTCGGGCAGCTCCTCCGGCGCCACGATCCAGGCGCGCTCCGGGAGGTCGGCGTTGTCGCGGCGGACGTTGCGGTACGCCACGAGGCGGGTGGGCAGGCCGAGCTCGTCCTCCGCGGCGGCGAGCTCGCGCGCCCAGCCGGCGGCGAGGCGGCGCCGGATCCGCCAGGCCGGGGTGTCGGTGAGCTCCGCGTCGGGCAGGTCCACCAGGATCGCCACCGCCCGGTCGCCGGGGCGCGGCGCGAACACGCGCCGCAGGAGGGTCACCAGCTCATCGCGCCCGATCCGCTCCACCGCCGCCTCCACCGCGCCGCCGGCCGCGGCGGCGCCGCCCGCCGCGCCGGCTCCGTTCCCCCTGCCGGCGGCGGTCGCCGCGCGGCGCCGGGCGGACCTCGGCGAACAGCTCGTCGTCGGCGAACGCCACCGGGATCTCGTACCCCACGTACTTCTGGATCGCGTCCAGCGAGTAGACGTAGTTCTCGCACGCCAGCGAGATCGCCTTCCCCTCCGCGCCGGCGCGGGCGGTGCGGCCGATCCGGTGCACGTAGTCCTCGGGATCCTGGGGCAGGTCGTAGTTGATCACGTGGGTGACGCCCTCGATGTGGAGGCCGCGGCTGGCCACGTCGGTGGCCACCAGGATCGGCAGGGTGCCGTCCTTGAAGTCGTCGAGCACCTTGAGGCGCCGGCGCTGCTCCACGTTGCCGGTGAGCCCGCGCGCCGCGTACCCGTGGCGGCGCAGGGCCTCCACCAGCCGCCGGGCCATCTCGCGGGTGTTGACGAAGATCATGGTTCGCTCGGCGCCCTCGCGCTGGAGCAGCCCGAGCAGCAGCGAGAGCTTCTCCCGCGACCCCACGTGGTAGAGCTCCTGGGTGATGGTCTCGGGAGTGATCCGCTCGGGGTCGATGACGATCTCCACCGGGTCGTTCATCTCGCGCCAGCCCAGGGTCATCACCCGGTACGAGAGGGTGGCCGTGAACATCATCGACTGGCGGTCGCGGGGGTGCGGCAGCCGGCGCAGCAGCCACCTGAGGTCGTCGGCGAACCCCATGTCGAACAGCCGGTCGCACTCGTCGATCACCACGATCTCGGTCCGGCGCAGCGAGTACACCTTCTGCCTGTGGTAGTCGATGAGGCGGCCGGGCGTGCCCACGAGCAGGTCCACCCCGCCCCGGAGGCGCTGGCGCTGGGCGCGGTAGTCGAGGCCGCCGAACACCACCTGGGTGGAGAGGCCGGTGTGGCGGCCGAGGGCCTCGGCGTCCTTCTCGATCTGCACCGCGAGCTCGCGGGTGGGGGCGACGATCAGGGCGCGGGGGGTGTCGTCCCCGCCGCGCTTCGGCCGCCTGACGCAGTGGGTGAAGATGGTGAGGAGGTAGGCCGCGGTCTTGCCCGTGCCGGTCTGCGCCTGCGCCACCACGTCGCGGCCGGCGAGGGCGAGCGGCAGGACCTCCTTCTGCACCTTGGTGAGCCGGGTCCAGCCCAGCTCCCGCACCGCCTCGAGCAGCGGCTCCGGCAGGTCCAGGTCCTCGAAGCGGACGTCGGTGAACAGGGTCTCGGCGCGGTCGTCGGCCTCGCTCATGCGCGGCGCAGTGTACCACCGCCCCCGCGGCGGATCGCGGCGGATGGCACCGCCCCGCCGCCGCCGCGGTCGGTCCGGCGGCCGGTGCACATTCCCCGGGACTTTCGAGACAGCGTCGCGTCCGGGCTGGCGCCGCGGTTCCCGCGAGTGGTGGCCGTCGAGTCGCTGTCACGGCTGGGGAGGCCGGTCCGGCGGGGCGTCACCGCTCCCGCCCCGCCCGCTCCGCCTCGCGCGCGGCCACCTTCTCGCCCTTCCTGCGGCGGTTGCGGATGAACCAGGAGAGCAGCCTGGAGGACTTCACGCCGCGCACCACGTTCTCCAGGTCCCGGTACAGCTGGGGGTCGTTGATGGCGGCGCCCAGCGTCCCCTCGCCCCGGTCGAGCTTCCCGGTCACCGAGCGGAGGTGCTTCACCAGCCCGGCCAGGTCGTCGAGGAAGTCCCCGGCGTACTCGCGGTCCCGGAGCAGCCGCGGCAGCGTCCCCTCGCCGGTGGCGAGCTCCTGCGCCGCCGCCGCCAGCGCCTCGGAGGCGGTCGCCAGGGACTCCAGCGTGCGTGCCGTGAGCTCGCGGCCCCTCGGGTCGCGCATGAGGGCCGCCCAGGCGGTGTCGTCGCGCTCGAGGTCGGCGGCGAGCGCCTCGGCGGCACGGCGTGCCGCGGCCGTGCCGCCCTCGAGCTCGGCCATCACCCGGCGCCCGGTCGCGTCGTCGGCCAGCAGCCGGCCGGCCAGCCCCTCGCCCCGGTCGAGCCGGTCCAGGATCCGGTTGAGGGTGGCCATGGCCCGCCTGGCGGAGTCGGAGAACCGCTCGCCGCCCTCCGGCTCCTTGGTGAGCTCCCCGAGGAGCCCCTCGCCGCGCTCGATCCGCGCCAGGACCACGCGGAGCGAGGAGGAGATGGCGAGCAGGTTCTCCATCAGGTCCTCGCCGCCGGCGATGAACCGCTCCACCTCGGCGGGGTCCTGGCCGGGGATCGTCCCGCCCTCGAGGACCCGGTCGGCCTCCGGCGATCCCCCGGTGAGCAGGAGGTACTTGTCCCCGAGCAACCCGAGCGTCTTGATCGAGGCGCGGGTGTCGGTGCGGATGCGCTCGGTGTACGCCGCCTGGACGGTGAACTCCACCCGGATCCGCTGCTCGCGCGGGTCGGTGGGGAGCTCGATGGAGCGCACGAACCCCACCGTGACGCCGTCGAGCTGCACCGGTGCGCCGGGCTGGAGGCCGATGACGTTGGAGAAGGTCGTGACGTACCTGGTGTGGCGCACGAACAGCTGCTGGCGCCTGCCGATGGTGAACACCGCCACCGCCAGCACCCCCAGCGCCACCACCACCAGGAACCCCACCCTGAGGTTGGTCCGTGTCTCGTCACGCATCGCTGCCTCCCGCGGCGAAGAACTCGCGCACCGCCCCCGGCCCCGAGGTCCGGGCCGCCTCGACGGCCCCCACGAAGGGGAACCGTCCGTCCTGGAGGAACGCCACCCGGTCCGCGACCCGGAGGGTGAGCTGGATGTCGTGGGTGACCACCACCGAGGTGACCCCCGTGCGGCGCGCGAGGTCCAGGATCAGCCCGGCGATGGCCCGGCCCGTCACCGGGTCGAGCCCGGTGGTGGGCTCGTCGTAGAGGACGATCTCGGGCTCCAGCGCGAGCGCCCGCGCCAGCGCCACCCGCTTCTGCATCCCGCCGGACAGCTCGGCCGGGAAGAGCCCCTCCACCGGCCCCAGCCGCACCATGTCCAGGAGCTCGCGCACCCGGCGGGCCAGCGCCTCGCCCCGGAGCACCCCGTGCTCCACGAGCGGGAACGCCACGTTCTCGAACACGGTCATGGAGTCGAACAGGGCGCCGCCCTGGAACAGGTAGCTCACCCGCGTCCGGACCGGCCCCAGCGCCCGCTCCGGCAGCGCCGACACCTCGTGGCCGAGGGTGACCACGCGCCCGGCGTCGGGCCGGATCAGGCCGTTGACGTGCTTGAGGGTGACCGACTTGCCCGAGCCCGAGGCCCCCAGGATCACCAACGTCTCGCCGCGGCGCACCTCGAGGTCGGCGCCGTCGAGCACGACCTTCGGCCCGAACGCCTTGCGGACTCCCTCCAGCCGGATCACGACCTCGTCGCTCATAGCGCCAGGAACAGCTTGGTGAGCAGGAAGTCGGCCGCCAGCACCCCGATGGCGGCGGCGTAGACCGTGTTGGTGGTGGCGCGGCCGACGCCGTCGGCACCGCCCCGCGCCGCGAGGCCGTTGTGGCATCCGATGATGGCGATGAGGTAGGCGAAGAAGACGGTCTTGCCGAGCCCCGAGGCCACGTCGTGGTACGACATCAGACGGAACGCGTGCTGGAAGTAGAACGACGCCGTGGACCCCTCCTCGACCACCGCGATGAGCAGCCCCCCGAGGATCCCCATGGCGTCGGCGAGGATGGTGAGCAGCGGCAGCGCCACGAGGGTGGCGAGGACCCGCGGGACCACCAGCTTGCGCACGGGGTCCGCGGCCATGGAGCGGAGCGCGTCCACCTGCTCCGTGACCGCCATGGTGCCGAGCTCGGCGGTGATCCCCGAGCCCACGCGGCCGCCCACCATGAGGGCGGTGAGCACCGGGCCCAGCTCCCGCACCAGCGACAGCGCCACCACCTCGCCGATGTACAGCCTCGCCCCGAAGGCGGCGAGGGTGTACGCGGTCTGGAGCGCCAGCACCATGCCCGTGAACAGCGCGGTGATGTTGGTGAGGTTCACCGAGCCGACCCCGACCCTGTCGAGCTGCCGGATCCACTCGCGGACGGGCACCGGGGGCCGCACGATCTCGAGGAGCGTGCGGCCGGCGAGGCGGGTCGCGCCACCGACCTCCACCAGCAGCGACACGAGGCGCGAGAGCATCGCGCTCCGATGGTAGCAGGATGGAGGCGCCGGGCCGCCGCGCGGCGGCGCCACCGGGCGCCGCCGGCGGGCCCTCAGCGCCGGGCGAGCACGGCCTCGAGCCGCACCTCGGCCCCGTCCCGGCGCACGGTGACGGCCACGCGCTCGCCGGGCCGGTGCCGGCGCAGCGCCGCGGCGTAGGCGCGGAGGTCCTCCACCCGCTCGCCGCCCAGCGCCACCAGCACGTCGCCGGCGTGGATCCCCGCCGCCTCGGCGGGGGAGCCCGGGACCACGGACGCCACCCGCACCCCCGGCCCGGCGAAGGCGAAGTCGGGCACCGTGCCCAGGAACGGGCGCTCGCCGCCCGCCTCTCGCCCGCCCCGGACGCGCTCCCCGCCCCCGGCCTCCGCCGCGTGCAGCGGCTCGCGGCGGGCGGCGAGGTAGCTCACCGCCTCGTGGGCCACCTCCGCCACGGTGGCCAGCCCCCGGGCGTCGATCTTCTCGGCAGTGTCCGACGGGCGGTGGTAGTCCGGCGTGGGGCCGGTGGTGAGCTGCACCGCGGGGATCCCGCGCTCGAGGCACGCCACCTGGTCCGAGGCGTCGAGCCGCTCCGGGACCACCGCCACCGGCGCCCCGGTGGTGTACCCGGCCCCGCGGAAGACGTGCGGCCACTCCCGGGCGGAAGCGGCGTCGAGGACGTAGAGCTTCCCGGTGTCGGCGAGGCGGCCCACGGTGTCGAGGTTGACGCAGGCGTAGGGGAGCCCTCCGGGCTCCAGGCTCGCGAGCAGGTGACGGGCCCCCACCAGCCCCGCCTCCTCGCCGGTGGTGACGGCGAACAGGACCGTGCGGAGCGGGCGCGGGCCGGAGGCCACCGCCTGGGCGAGCTCCAGCAGCGCCGCCACTCCGGAGGCGTTGTCGTCGGCGCCGGGGTGGACCTTCCCCTCGTTGCCGCTGCGCACGTCGGGCCAGCCGCGGCCGAGGTGATCGAGGTGCGCGGTCACCAGGAGCGGGCGGAGCGCTGGCTCCGAGCCCGGCACCTTCCCGACGAGGTTGACGAGAGCGAGCTCCCGCGGTGGGTCGCCTCCGGTCCACCGGAACCTCTGCCGGAACCCGTCGCTGCCTCCGGGCTCGAGACCCGCCTCGCGCATCCGGGCCTCCACCCAGGCGGTGGCCCGGGCGAGGCCCTCGGTGCCGAGCCCGCGTCCCTCGAGCTCCGGGCCGGCGAGCCACCGCACGGTGGCCGCGAGCCGCTCCGGATCGAAGGCGGGCGGCAGCTCCACCAGCGGCCGCTCCGCGGGCAGGTTCGGCTCGGGCAGCGGCCCCTCGGCCAGCGGCCGGAGCAGCGGCGAGCCCACCGCCCGCCACGTTCCCTTGAGGACGTTCCTCGGCTCCGGACCCTCGAACGCCACGTAGCCGTAGCGGGTGTAGTGGGGAAGTTTGCGGGCGAGCCCCGCGATCGCCTCCGGCGGGTCGGCGGCCACCCACGCCCAGGCCCGGTCGGGCTCGTCGGGCGAGGAGGCCACCACCGCCACGGAGTGGCCCCGGGTCGGGATCTCGCCGGTGGGGAGGTACATCTTCCCCGAGGTGCCGCCCACGTCCTGGTCGGCGAGCCGCTCGAGCACCGTCCGCGCGAACCAGTTGCTCCACCCCAGCACCCAGCACGCCCCGTCGGGCGGCAGCTCGTCGAGGTCGCGGTCCAGGACCGTCCGGGGTGTCCCCGGGGCGGCCCAGGCGGCGGCGAGCTTCCGCCACGCGGCGAGCTCCGCCTCGGCCGCCGCGGCGGGAAGCACGAACAGCGGCTCCCCGGCGCCGAACGCCGTGGAGAGCGCCGGCGGCACCTCGCGGGGGTCGAGGCGGCGCATGGCGTCGAAGCGCGGGTCCACGTCGAGCCGCACCGGCCGGCCGGGCACGCGCACGGTGACCTCGGTCTCCGGGGAGCCGCCGTCCCACCGCGCCTCGGCCAGCGCGGTGACCGGCCGGCTCCCCTCGCCCAGGTAGGTCACCGCCACCGGCAGCGCGAGCGGCCACGGCGGGCCGTCGCCCCGCTGCTCGAGGTGCACGGTCACGCGCCACTCCTCTTCCGGTCCCTCGGGCTCGTCCACCCCGGCGTCCGTGACCGTGACCCGCGGGGCGCCCGCCCGCTCCACCCACGTCCGGAAGAACGGGCGCCAGTCGCGGCCGGAGACCTCCGAGAACGCCGCGGCGAGGTCGTCCCACGACGCCCGCCGGAACCGGTGGGCGGCGAAGAACCGCCCGAGGGCGTCGAGGAACGCCCGGTCGCCCAGCGCCCGCCGGACCATGTGGAACAGCATCAGGCTCTTGCCGTAGCCCACGGCCTCGGTGGCGGGCGAGTGGCGGGCGGTGAACCGGGAGAGCGGGAGGTCGCGGCCCGAGCGCACGAAGTCCGCGTACTTCTTGAGCGCGTCGCGCCGGTACCGCGCCCCCTCGCCCCGCTGCTCGGCCAGCAGGTGGTCGGCCATGTACGCCGTGAGCCCCTCGCACCAGTTGCCGCGGTCGAGGTCCACGTACACCCCGTTGCCCCACCAGTCGTGCAGCAGCTCGTGCGGCAGCGAGGAGGTGAGGATCCACGGCATGCGCAGGATCCTCGGTCCCAGCAGGGTGAACCCCGGCATCCCGTACCCGGTCTCCCAGAAGTTCTCCACCACGGCGAAGGCGGGGTACGGGTACGGAGGGAGGATCTCCTGGTACATCCGGAGGTACCGCCGCACCGCGTCCAGGTAGCGGCGGGCGAGGTCGGCGTCCTCCGAGCGGAGGAACACCCGGAGCGTCACCCGTCCCGCCCGGTCGTCGTACTCGTGCCACGGTCCCGCCACCAGGTAGACCTCCTCCTGCGGCAGGGGGCAGCTCCAGGTGACGGTGCGCCGGCGGGCGGCGCTCTCGTGGCGGGTGCGCTCCCCCTGGCTCACCACGTCCCACGGCGGCTCGAGGCCCTCCACGGTGAGCTCGAAGGTGACCGGGGCGCCGGGCACCGTGGGCAGCCACCGCGTGGCGCCCGCGAGGTAGACGCCGTCCGGGGCGATCAGCCCCGGGGTCTCGGCGAAGCTGCGCTGGTACTCCGCCCCCTGGGTGCGCAGGGGGTGTCGGATCTCACCGGACCAGGCGAGGTCCGCCGGCCAGGCGGCGTCCCGGCCGGGAACCAGCCGGTACCGCACCACGGGGACCCCGGCGGGCGCGGCGCCGCTGTCCGCCGCCTCCGCGAGGCGCTCGAGCCGCCACCCCGGCGACAGCACCCGCAGGGCGAGCCCGTCGTGGAGCTCGAGCTCCACCGGCGCCGGCGGGCCGGGGACGGTGAGCGCGTCGGTGGCGCGGAGGGCGTGCGCCTCCGCGTCGAGCCGGACGGTGAGCCGGTGGTGGACGGGGCCGGCGGCGGCCACGCCGGCACAGAGCAGGGCGGCGAGCGCGGCGGTGCGGTGCATGGGACCTCCCGGGGGATTCTACCGTCACGTGGCGCGGTCCGGGCGCCGGCGCCTCGCCCGACGCTCTCGCGGCCCACGGCTCACCTCCGCGTGTACTCCGGCCGCTTCCGCCTCGTCAGGGTACAATCACCCCGTCCCCGGGAGGATGGAGGACCGCCGCGGGGAGGACGCGGCGGCACGGGAGGTGCCGATGCGAGCGATGGCCGGTGCCCTGGCGGCGGCGGTGCTGGCGGTGCCGCCCGCCAGCGCCGGCTGGGTGGCGGTGCGCGATCCGGCGGTGCCCGCGGGGCCGGCGGTGGTGGGGACGTTCCTGCGGGACGCGGGGGCCATCTCCGCCGACGGACGCACCTGGCGGACGCTGTCGCCACCGGAGGGGCTCGGGCTGGGCGGGATCGTCCGCGCCCCGGCGGGCTGGGTGGCGAGCGCGGTGGCGCCGTGCGGCGAGGGGTGCCGGGCGGGTGTCCTCGCCTTCAGCGAGGACGGGTTCCACTGGCGGGTGGCGTACTCCGCCACAGGGGACGACGCGGGCCCGCCGGTGGCCCTGGCGTGCCGGGCCGGTTGCATCGCGGTGGCCGGTGACCTGGTGCTCACGAGCCCGGACGGCCGGGAGTGGACGGAACACCCGGAGGCGGCGCCGGATCTCGCCGGGGTCGAGGTGCACGCGGTGGCCCGGGCCGCGGCGGGCTGGGTGGCCGTGGGTGCGACCGCGGCGGGCGGATGGATCGGGATCAGCGCCGACGGGAGCTCGTGGTCCGGGACCCCCGTGCCCGGCGCGCTGGAGACGGTGGCGGTCCACGGCGACACGGTGCTGGCGGTGGGCGCGGTCTCGGCGGTGAGCACCGACGGCGGGGTCACGTGGGCCGTCTCCGGCTTCCCCGCCGAGGGCCTCGCCGCGGCGTGGGGCGGCGCGGGGTTCCTGGTGGCGGGGATCGTGGCCCGCCCCTTCGAGCGCCTCCCCGACGGCGGCGTGCTCGCCTCCCCGGACGGGACGAGCTGGTCCCGGGTGGCGGGGCCGTACCCGGGCTGGCGGCCCGCGGCGGCGCTGGCCGCGCCCCAGGGGCTGCTGCTCACCGGCACCGGGGGGGTGGTGCGCCGCCTCGCGGGAGGTGCCTGGCGGTGGGACGGGCCGCGCGCGGCGGAGCCCGGTTCGATCTCCGCCGCCGTCGCCCACGCCGGCGAGCTGCTGGCCTTCGCGGAGGGGTTCGACCCGTCGCTCGTGGGTCCGGGCCCGGCGCTGCTGGGGCGCTCGGCGGACGGGCTGAGCTGGACCTGGACCCCGGAGCCGGGGATGCCGGTGGGGGTGGCGGCCGCGGCCAGCGACGGGGTCCGCGTGGTGGCGGCGGTTCGGGGGTGGCCGGTGGCGAGGGTGGCGGTGCGCGAGCCCGACGGCAGCTGGCACGTGCAGGACATCGCCGCCCTGGGTGACGCGGCCCGGGACGTGACCTGGGGCCCGCCGGGGTTCCTGGTGGTGGGCGCCTCGCCCGGGCGGGTCGCGCTCGGCGCCGACGGTGCGTCCTGGGCGCGGCTCGAGGTGCCCGGGCTGGCAGCGGCGGGGGCGGCGGCCGCCTGGTTCCGGGGCCGGTACGTGGTGGCCGCCGGGCGGGACGTGGCCACCAGCCCCGACGGGGTGGCGTGGAGCGTCTGGCCGGGGGCGCTGCCGCTGGAGCTGGACGAGGGGAGCCACCTGGTGGCGGGTCCGGGATGGCTCACCGCGCTGGATGGCACCGGCCGGGCGGCGTACTCCGAGGACGGGGTGACCTGGACCCGGGTGGAGGGGCCGCAGGAGCTCCACCCCGGGCCCGGCACCGTGATCCGGGCCGCCGCCGCGGTGGCGGACGGGGTCGTGGCCGTGGGGGGCGGGTGGGCGTACCGCACCCGGGACGGGCTCCACTGGGCCGCGGAGGCGGTCCCGGTGCCCGGGCAGCTCTCGGCGGTGGGGGCCGCGGGCGGCCGGGCGGTGGCGTTCTCCTCCACGGGGGCGGTGGCGGCCAGCGTTCCCGAGGCGCCGGCGGAGACGGCCTGGCAGCGGACCGTCCCCGTGGCGGCCGAGGTGTCCGGCCTCGACGGCACGTTCTGGCGCACCGAGCTGTGGCTCGCCAACCCCGGCGAGGTCCCGCGGGTGGCGTGGCTCCGGTGGTCCCCCCGCGGGGGTGGCGGGCCCCTGCGGCGGTCCTACCTGATCCCCGCGCGCGGCGCGCTGCTCCTGCCGGACGTGGTGGGCGAGCTGGGCGGCGCCGGCGCGGGTTCGCTGACGCTCGAGGCCGGTGCGCCGCTCGCTGCCGTCGCCCGGAGCTGGACACCGGCGGGCGAGGGCGGGTACGGCCAGGCGCTTCCGGCGGCGGTGCCCACCTCGGGGGCGATGGTGCTGCCCGGGCTGCGGGCCTCGGGCGGGTTCCGCACCAACCTGGGGGTGGCGGCCGGGCCGGAGGGCGCCGCGGTGACCGTGGAACTGCGCGGCGCCGGCGGTTCCGCGCTGGGCCGGGAGGCGGTGGAGCTCGGGCCGTGGGAGGCGGTGCAGTGGACGCGGGTGGCGCCGGACAGCCCGCTGGCGTGGGCGGTGGTGCACGCCGACCGGCCGGTGGCCGCGTACGCCTCGGTGGTGGACGGCGCCACCGGCGATGCGGTGACGGTCCTGCCTGCGGCGGTGAGCTCGGCGCCCCTGGTGGTCCCGGCGGCGGCGCACCTCCCGGGGATCGGCGGGACCTCGTGGCGGACCGACCTCGACCTCGTGGCCCCGGGCCCCGGGGCAGCGCGGGTGCGGGTGGAGCTGCTGCCGACCGCGGGCGGGGCGGTGCCCGCGGCGGCGCCGGTGGAGGTGCCGGCGGGCGGGGCGGTGCGGGTGGAGGACGTCGTGGCGGCCCTGTTTCCGGGCCACGGGGTGGGCGCGCTCCGGATCGTGCCCCTGGAGGGCCCGGTGGCGGCGACGAGCCGGACGTTCACCGCGGGCGGTGGCGGCACCTACGGCCAGACCGTCCCGGCGGTGCCGGAGGCCGCGGCGCTCGCCCCCGGCGAGACGGGGGTGCTGGCCGGCCTGCGGGGCGGCCCGGCGGCGGGGGCGTGGTTCCGGACCAACCTGGGCCTGGTGAACCTGGGCGACGAGGCGGCGGAGGTGGAGGTGGTGGTGCGGCGCGGCACGGGCGAGGCGGTGACCGCGCTGCACCCGGTGGTCCCCGCCCTCGGGTACCTCCAGCTGGTGCGGGTGCTGGCGGACGCCGGATGGGCGGTGGCCGACGGCTGGGCCGTCGTGCGGCCGCTCACCCCCGGCGCGCGTGTCCTGGCCTGGGCCTCGGTGGTGGAGGGCGCCACCGGCGACCCGGTGCTGGTGCTGCCGGTGCGGGCCGCGCCGTGAGGGCGGGGGTCACACCGCGAACGAGTCGCCGCAGCCGCAGGTCCTCCGGGCGTTGGGGTTGGTGAACGTGAACCCCCGGCCGCCCAGGCCGCCGTCGAAGTGGAGCGTCACCCCCCGCAGGTGGCCGACGGCGCTGGGATCCACCGCCACCAGGAGGTCGCCGTGGCGCTCCACGTGGTCGCCGGGACGGGGCGGGGCGAGCTCCATGGAGTACGACAGCCCCGAGCAGCCGCCGCCCACCACCGCCACGCGCAGGGTGACGGGGCCACCGTCCGCCTCCGCGGCGGCGATGCGGGCGAGCTGGGCCAGCGCCTCGCCGGTGACGGTGAGCAGCCGCTCGCCCGCGGCGGCGGGAGCCGGTCCGAAGGGAACGAAGGTGCGCGTCCCGGTCATGGCCTCCCTCCGTCCGGAGCAACCTGCGACGCCGTCTCGATATTCCGCCGGCCCGCCGCCAGCCTCCGGCGCAGGAGCGCCTGGCGGTCGTCGAGCCACACGCCACGCAGCACCAGCAGCGCGAGCCCGGGGGTGATCCGGAACTCGTCCCGGTGGGGACAGAAGTCGTCCGCGGCGACGTGATCCTCCTCCACCCAGTACACCGCCGGGTAGAGGCGGCAGCCGTCGGGCCGGATCGGGTACACCGTGCAGCGGCCGCGCGCGAGGAAGACGCAGTGGCCGTCCCGGTTGCGGAGGCGGAGGTACCCCTCGCCGTCCATCCGGCAGAACCCGCGGTGCCCCGCGGCCTCGAGCCGGGCCAGATCCTCGTCGAGCAGGCCGAGCTCGGTGCCGTGGCAGCAGGCGTCGCAGGCGTGCTCCAGGCACGGGTGGGGAGCTCCGGGGTCGCGGGGTCCGATCATCCCGGGAGGGTACACCCTCCCGCGGGTGGTGGGGAGGGGGAGAGGGAGCGGCCGCCCCGGGGGCGGCCGCGGGGTGGCGCGGGAGGCGCCGCTCAGCGCAGGGTGAGGAGCACGGGGATGGTGCCCTCGCCCTCGGGGAGCGGGGCGAGCGCCTTGGCCACCACGGTGCCGGGCAGGGGGTCGGCGGCCCGCATGGCGTGGCCCGGGGTGGCGGAGGCCACCAGGAGGTCGCCGGGGAGGACCGGCGCGTACCCCGCGTCCACCCGGCAGGGCACGATCCCGGCCACGGCCACGGGGACGCCCGCGAGGTCGGGCCGGTCGTCCTCCACCACCACGCCCACCACGGTGGGGGTGGCGGCCTCGCGCGCCGCCCGGTAGGAGCCGGTGGCGGGGTCGTAGGCGATCACGTCGCCGGCGTCCGCGGGGCCCTCCACGGGCAGCCGCACCACCACCCGGTCGAGGCGGGGCGCGGGGGCCGCGGCGGGCGGCTGCTGGGCCCCGGAGGGTGCGGCTTCCCCGGGCTCGGGAGCGGGGCCGGCCTCGGGCGGTGCCGCACCCGCAGGAGCCGGGGTCGCGGGGACGGGGGAGGCGGGCCGTCCGGTGGAGGAGCGGGGCGCTGCGGTCTCCTCGTTTCCGGGCACGAACTCGCCGATGGCGGCGACGAGCGCCTGGCCCGCCGAGAGGTCGGTGGGGAACTCGAGCCCCGCCGCCTCGAGCTGCTCGGCCCAGCGGGCGCGGGCGGTGGTGGCGGCGAGCTCGGGGCGCTCGGCGACGAGCTCGCGCACCTCGCGCATGGAGGGGATGGGGGCGTCGAACACCCTGGGCTCCACCGCCGGGACGTCCTCGAACCCGATCCTGAGGCCGTACACCACGTAGTCGAAGGTGCAGTCGGACCCGTCCCGGGAGCGCACCACCAGCTCGGTGGTGGAGATCGAGGCGACGCGGAGCTGGCACCAGCCGTCGCGCGGCGTGACCACCGCGGTGAGGCCGTAATCGGGGTCGGTGACCAGCCGGAAGGTGGGATCGAGCGCGACCCGGGCCTCGCCGCCCGAGGTGCGGGCGGTGCCGCGGGTGTAGGTGTCCACGGTGGGCCCCTCCACGGCGTGGTAGGCCACGACCAGGCCGGGATCCTCGGGGTGGTTCTGGACGAAGTCCTTGGTGCCGGAGGTCTGGAACCCCTTGGAGCCGTAGGCGAGCACGATCTCGGTGCCGGAGTCGGTGTCGATGAACTTGCCGCCCACCCAGCTCCCCTGGGCCACGATCCCGTAGGCGTCGTGCCCCACCCACGCCTCGCCGCTGTAGGAGGCGTTGTGGAAGTGGCCGCCGTTGTGGACGCCGTACCCCTCCACGCCGCCGTGGCCCCACTGGGTGTCCGCGGTGGAGGTGCCGTACACCCCGGCGTGGCTACTCGAGGTGGTGACGCCGTAGACGCCGAAGTTGCCGTCGCTCTTGCCGAACACGCCCCGGCCCGAGCCGGAGTACCCGTAGACCCCGTAGCCGCTTCCCGTGTTGACGCCGTAGACACCCGCCCTGGTGGAGGCGCCCGAGGTCCCGTACACCCCCCAGCCGGTGTTGGTCTTCCCGAACACGCCGCGCCCGGCGTCCGAGTACCCGTACACCCCGTACCCGTTGCTGTCGTCGTTGATCCCGTAGACGCCGGCCTTGGTGGAGGCCCGGGCGCTGCCCACGATGGCGTGGTCCTGGTCGCTCGTGGCGCTGAGCGCTTCGGCTTCGCCGGCAGATGCTCGAACGGCCGGCTGCCCGCCGGTTGCCGAACCCACCGAGAGAACGGGTCCCGTGGCGGAGGAGGTGGCGTTGATCACCACGCAGCCCTCGTTGTCCGGGTTGCCGCCGCACAGCAGGGTCGCCGCGCGGCCGTTCTCCGCGGCGTGGCCGTAGAACGCGGACCCGGCATCCGTGAGAGCTTTGATCGCGCCAGTCGATGTAGGTTGATGGCTCGGGTTGTTGAGGCTGAGGAGGAAGTCACCGTCCAGGGTGGTCGTGCGGTGGAGCGGCCAGGCGATCTTGCCGGCGGTGACGCCGCCGTCGGCGATGGAGAGGGTGACCTCGCCGGTGTCGCCGCCGCCGGAGAGCCCCTCGCCGGCGTGCACGGCGGTGATGTCGCCGCCGCCACCCCCTCCGGCCACCTGCTGCCACTCCATGCCCGATCCGGTGTACACCAGCGCCTCGCCCGCCGCGGGGGTGTCGGCGGTGGCGAGCTTGTCCACCGTCACCGCGCCGTCGGCGAGCCCCAGCGGGCTGGAGGCGGTGCCGTCACCGGTGAGGGTGGCGTCGTGGTGGACCTGGGTGAGTCCGCCGTCGGTTGCCATCTCGCGCAGGGTCATCTCGAAGGTGGAGGGGTCCTGCGAGACGTTGGCGATCCCCGAGCCGAAGGCGATCACCTTCCCGGGGCCGGACACCACCTCCACGTGCAGGCGGCCGTTGGCGGTGGGAGTCGAGCCCACCCCGAGGTCGGAGAGGTTCACCTGCACCGGCTCGTACCCCTCCAGCGCGTACTCCCTGGACCCCAGCACGGTGCCGTCGGCGTCGTGGAGGGTGACCCGGACCCGGGCCTGCTGGCCCGTCACCTCCACGAACCCGAAGTTGAACCGGAACTTTCCGTCGGCTCCCTGGCCCACCCCCACGATCTCGGTGGACTCCCCGGCGCCGATGGCCTGCTCCGCGGGCAGCCCCGCGAAGAACTGCCCCTGGGTGTCGGCCTCGTCGTCGCCGGGCTGGTTGTAGATCCTGGAGGCCACCACCACCGGCTGCGGCGCCGTCACCCGGAGCGCCCCGTACCCCGAGGTCCCCAGGGTCGTGGCCACCACGTCGGCAAGGCGCACCACCTCCCCGGCGCCCACCTCCACCGTGGCGGTGGTGGGGCTGGGGTTGGCCTGGTTGCGGAGCAGGAACGCCAGGGTGCAGGTCACGGCCTGGTCGTTGGGGTTGTAGATCCAGAGGGTGGTGCGCCACTGCGAGCCGCCCACCCCGGAGCCGTGACCCACCGAGGCCACGAACACGTCGGTCCCCGCGAACCCCGCCCCGGCGGGTGGCGCGAGGAGGAGGGCCGCCGCCAGGGCGGCGGCTCCTGCCCACAGCGACCGGACACGTCGCGACACCATCGTGACACCTCCTTTCGGTTCCCGGCTCCCGCCGGACCTCTCTCCCGAGAGGTAACCCCTCCGGCCGCGAGAGTCATGAGGAGACCCTGAGCGGTTCGTGAACGTTTCTGAAGAGATCTGATCTCAAGAGGGTGCGCCACCTTGACACCCGCGCTGTGGCCCGTGTACACAGCGGACATGGGCCCCCAGCGCCGTCCCGCACGCCTCCGGGTCGGGAGCCTGGTGGCCGACCCCCGGGCGCTGGTGCTCTTCCGGGGGGCGGAGCCGGTGCCGGCCAGCCGGCGCTCCGTCGCCCTGCTGCTCGAGCTGGTCCGCGAGCCGGGCCGGACGCTGAGCAAGCGGGAGCTGCTGGAGCGGGTGTGGGGCGATCAGGTCGTGGGCGAGGAGGCGCTCACCCACGCCGTGTACGAGCTGCGCCGGGCGCTGGGCGACCGGAGCCGGCCGCACCGGCTGATCCAGACCGTGCACGGCGTGGGGTACCGGTGGATCGGGCCTCCGGCCCGACCGCTCCGCGCCCCCCATCGCCCGGGGCCGCGCGGGCGGCGGGTGCTGGCCGCGGCCGCGGTGGCTGTCGCGGTGGTGGTGGTGATGGTGGCCGCGGGGAGGCATCGCGCCGGGCGAGGTGAGCGCGTGCCGTCGGTGAGCCGCCTGCTCGAGTGGCCGGGCGGCGCGTTCAAGCCGGCGGTCTCGCCCGACGGCGCCCTGCTCGCGGTGGTCTCGGCCGTGGGGCCGCCGCGGCGGCACCGGCTGTTCGTGGTGCGGCCGGGGGCGCCGGGGCGGGTGGCGCTGGCGCCGGAGCTCGAGGTGCGCGGGCCGGCGCCGGTGTTCTCTCCGGACGGGGCGTGGGTGTACTTCTCGAGCTACGGGGAGGACGGGGTCCCCTCGGTGTGGCGCGTGCCGGCGCTCGGCGGGCCGGCCGAGCTGGTCGCCCGGAGCGCCGACGCGGCGTCGCTCGCGCCCGACGGCTCGCGCATCGTGCTCTCGCGGCCCGAGGACGGCGGCAACGGGCTGTGGGTCCGGGGGCCGGCGGGGGGGGAACGGCGCATCGCCCGCCGCGGGTACTGGCCGCGGTGGTCCCCCGACGGGCGCTGGATCGCCGCCACCACCGCGGACCCCGAGGGAGGGACGGGATACCTGTTCGTGGTGCGGCCCGACGGGACCGGGCGGCGGCGGCTCACGGAGGGCGAGCACCGCTTCTACGGGCTGTGCTGGACGCCGTCGTCGCGGGGCGTGGTCTTCGCCGCGGATCTCGCGGGGCCGTTCCACCTCTGGGTGGTGTCGCTCGACGGCGGGCCGCCACGCCGCCTCACCTTCGGGGCGGGGGACGACGTGACACCCGCCGTGGCTCCGGGCGGGCGCGAGATCCTGTTCGTGAACGGAAGGATGCGCGAGGCCGTGGTGCGGTGGTGGCCGGAGCGCGGCGAGTGGGAGACCGTGGCGGAGGGACGGGGACTCCGCTCGGCGGCGGTGCGGCGGCACGACGGCGCGGTGGCCTGGGTGGAACGGGGCGATGGCGACCGGGGGGTGGTGCGCACCCTGGAGGGCCCCACCGCGAGGGAGGTGGGGCCCCCGTGGCTCGACGCCACATCGGTGCGGTGGAGCCCGGAGGGGGACGCGCTGATCGTCTCGGGGAGGGCGCGTGACGGAGGGTGGGGCGTGTGGCGGATTCCGCCCGACGGGGAGGCCCCGCGCGCGCTGCTCGAGCTCTCCGGGCCCTGCGCCTTCGGATCGGTGGCGCCCGGCGGGGGATGGACCGCCGCGGTGGTCGCCTCGGGCGGGAGGCGGCGCGTCGTGGTGGGCGCGCCGGGGCGGCCGGCACGCACCGTGGCGGCGGCGACGGGGGAGCTGCTGGCTCCGGCCTTCTCGCCGGACGCGTCGCGGCTCGCGTGGAGCGGACCGCTTCGCCTCGGCGATCCCGGGGCGGCGGGGGTGTGGGTGGCCCCGGCGGACGGCTCGACGCCGCCGCGTCGCCTCGTCCGATCCGGGACGTTCCCGCTCTGGTCCACGGACCGCTCGCTGCTGTTCCTGCGTGGCGTGGGCCCCGTGGAGGCGTGGCGGACCGACGTCGGTGCCGCGGGGGCCCGCCTCGTGGCGCGCCTCGCCGGGAGGGGGTGGCCGCTGGACGCGGACGGGCCCGGTCCCGCGGGCGAGCTGGTGCTGGTGCTCGAGACCGACACGCCGAGGGTCCTGCGGCTCGCTGGCGTGAACCTGCCGTGAGGGCGTCCGGGCCTGTCGCGGGCGTGCGCCGCGTCAGCAGGTGAGGTGCAGTCCTGCCGCGACGACCCGTCCGGCACCCGCCGCAAGGTTGAACCGTTCCACCGCCCGCGCCGTCCTCTCCACGATCACCTCCGCCCCCGTGGCCTCCAGCGCCGCCACGGTCTCGGGCGGGACGCGGACCATCCCGAGCGCGCCGGTCCCCAGCACCACCACCTCGGCCCCCGACTCCATCAGCGGACCGAGGTCGCGCAGGTCGAACACGTGGCCCCCGGCCTCGCGCCACCACGGGGAGATCACGCGACCGGGGAGGACGATCACGTCCGCCGTGTACGTCACGCCGCCGATGACGATCCGCCCGAACCGGTACGCCTCGATGCGCACGACCTGCCTCCGCGGGCCCGCGCCCGGAAGCCGTCTCGCCCCACGGTATCACGGCGCCCCGTCCCGGGTACACTCGTGACGATGGCGAGCGACAGGGGTCCGCGTGCGGCGCCCGCGCTCCGGGGCGAGGGGCGTGGAGGTACGGCCGCGTGAGCGAGCCGTCGCGACTCCCGTCCGGGCCGCGGATCGCGGTGGTGGGCCGCGGTTCCCGGGCCCGGGCCGCCGCGGCGGCGCTCGCGCGCGCGCTCCCGGGATGTGCGGTGACTCTCCTCGAGCGCCCGGAGAGGGAGAGGTTCGCGGCGTGCGACGTGGCGGTGGCGGTGGGTGCGGCGGTGGCCCGCCGCGTCCGGGCGGCGGCCCCGGAGCTCCCGCTCGTGGCGTGGACCGAGGAGGACGTGGCGCCGCCGCCGGCCGAGGAGCCGACCCTGGGGTACCAGGGGGCCGCGGAGGGCCTCGCGGGGGCGGTGACGCGGGTGCTGGCGGAGGCGCTGCGGCGGGTTCGGGGTTGCCTGGACCGGCTGCCTGTGGGGGTCTTCCGGACGACGGCGGAGGGGAGGCTCGTGTCGGCGTCGCGCCGCGCCCTGGAGCTGCTGGGGCTCGAGGGCGTCACCGACCCCCGGGCGAGGGACGTGGCCGCGCTCTACGCGGATCCGGAGGAGCGCCGGCGGCACCTCGAGTGCCTCGAGCACCGGCAGGTGCTCCGCGGCGAGGAGATCCTGGTGCGGCGCCCCGACGGTGCCGAGGTGTGGGTGCGGGAGTCGTCCCGGGCGGTGCGCGACGCGGCGGGGCGCCTGGTCGCCCTGGAGGGGATCCTGGAGGAGGTGACCGGGGAGCGGCGCCTCAGGGAGGTCATCGAGCGCGGGAAGCGGGCGTGGGAGGCGACGTTCGACGTGGTTCCCGACCTCATCGTGATGTACGGCGAGGAGGGGCGCATCGAACGCCTGAACCGGGCCATGGCGGCCGTCCTCGGGGGAGAGCCGGCGGAGCTCGTGGGGCGGGAGCTCCCGGAGCCGTGGCGGGCGGCGGCAGCGAGAGCGGCCGGGCGCGAGCGGGTGATCGGCCCCGACGAGGGCCTTCCCGGCCACTACCTGGTCAGCGTGGGCGGCATACCGGACGCGGACGGGGGGGCGCTCCGGGTCGCGGTGTTCCGCGACGTCTCCGAGCTGGAGCGCCTGCGGCGCGAGGCGTTGCGCGGCGAGGCGATGTTCCGGACCCTGGCGGAGTCGAACCTGGCGGGGGTGTACCTGATCCGCGGCGACCGGTTCGCGTACGTCAACCCCGCCATGGCGCGGATCGTGGGCCACGATCCGGAGCACATCGTGGAGCGGATGCGGGTGGAGGACGTGGTCTGGCCCGAGGACCGGGAGCTGGTGCGGGAGAACATCCGCCGCCGGCTCGCGGGTGACGTGGAGGAGCTGCGGTACCGGTTCCGGCTCCTGCACCGGGACGGGCACCCGGTGCCGGTGGAGGTGCTGGGCCGGCGGGTGGAGCTCGAGGGCGAGGCCGTGATCCTGGGCACCCTGATGGACGTCTCGGCCCGGGTGGAGGCGGAACGCCGCCTCCGGGAGCGCACCCGCGAGCTCGAGACCCTGCTCGCCAACCTCCCGGGGATGGCGTACCGGTGCGCCAACGACCCCGACTGGACCATGGCCTTCGTCAGCGAGGGGGCGCGGGAGCTGACGGGGTACGAGCCGGAGGAGCTGGTGGGCCCCGGGGCGGTTCCCTTCGCGCGCCTGATCCATCCGGAGGACCGGGAGCGCGTCTGGCAGGAGGTGCAGCGGGCGCTGGAGTCGCGTCGGCCCTACCGTCTCCAGTACCGGCTGGTGGCGCGCGACGGCACGGTGCGCTGGGTGTGGGAGCGGGGCCGCGGGGTGTGGGCCGAGGACGGCTCGCTCGGCCACCTCGAGGGGATCGTCCTGGACGTCTCCGACCGCATCGCCGCCGAGGAGCGCTCCCGGGCCGCGTTCCGGCGCCTCGAGACGCTGGTGGAGCAGCTGCCGGAGGCGGTACTGCTGCTCGACGGGTCGGGGGAGCTGCTCCTCGCCAACCGGGTCGCCACGAGCCTGGTCGAGGCGGGAGCGGTGGGCTCGGGACCGGACGGCTCCGTCACCGAGGTCCTCGGCGTCCCCCTGGCCGAGCTGGGCCGGGAGCCGGTGGAGGTGGAGCGGGACGGCCGGAGCTACGCGCTGGCCGCCCGCCGTGTGCGGGGCACGTCCCGCGGTGAGCTCCTGGTCGTGGTGCGCGACATCACCCGCGAGCGCGACGCGGCCCGGAGGCTCGCCAGGCAGGAGCGCCTCGCCGCCGTCGGCCGCCTCGCCGCCGGGATCGCGCACGACTTCAACAACCTCCTCCAGTCGGTGATGACCTCCGCCGAGCTGATCCTGATGGCGAGCCCGGACGACCCCGTGGTGCGGCGGCACGCCGAGACGGTGCGCTCGCAGGCCGAGCGGGGTGGGCGGCTGGTCCGGCAGATCCTCGACTTCAGCCGCAAGAGCCTGCGCCGCCCGGAGCCGCTGGAGCTCGCCGCGCTGGTGCGCGACACCGTGGAGCTCCTGCGGGCCTCGGTTCGCGAGGACGTGGCCATCGATGTCCGGGTGCAGCCGGGCGAGCACTGGATCGTGGGCGATCCGGTGCAGATCCAGCAGGCGCTGACCAACCTGGTCCTGAACGGGGCGGCGGCGATGGCGGACGGCGGCGTGCTCCGGGTGGAGCTCGCGGCGGTGGATGTCGGCGAGGGGCAACCACCCCCCGCCGAGGGCGTGACCCCGGGACGGTGGGAGACGATCGCGGTGGCCGACACGGGCGTGGGCATCCCCGAGGAGATCCGCGAGCGGATCTTCGAGCCGTTCTTCACGACCCGGGGGGACGGCGGCGGGACCGGCCTCGGCCTCGCCCAGGTGTGGGGCATCGTCCAGCAGCACCGCGGCGCGATCCACGTCTCGAGCCGCGTGGGCGTGGGCTCCATCTTCACCATCTACCTCCCGGCGGCGAGCCGGCCGGCGGAGCCGGTGCGGGAGGGGGAGGCGAGCGCCGGGGAAGAGGTCGGTCGCGGCGAGCTCGTGCTTCTCGCCGAGGACGAGGCCTCGGTGCGGGAGAGCACCGCCACGGCGTTGCGCCGCCACGGGTTCGAGGTGGCCACCGCCGCCGACGGCCTGGCGGCGCTGGAGGCGTTCGAGCGCCTGCGCGACGAGGTGGCGGCGGTGGTCACGGACGCGGTGATGCCCCGGCTCGGAGGGGTGGAGCTCGCGCGCCGCCTGCGGGCCGCCGGGTTCACGGGACCGGTGGCGGTGCTCTCGGGGTACCCGCTGGGGGAGGAACGGGAGGGCGCGGAGGCTCCGGTGGACCGGTGGCTGTCGAAGCCCGTGGCCGCGGGAGAGCTCGCCGCGGTGCTCCGCGACCTGCTCGGGCGCTGACGGGACGCGCCCCGGCGCGGGCCGGTGCGCGCCTTCCCCCCGGACACCGCCCGGGTCGTCGCCCCGGACGGCTCCGCCCGTTCCGGCTGGAGGGCCCGCAGCGAGCGCCCCCGGACGCGACGGACCCGGCCACCCCGCGGCGTGGCGCCGTCACCTCCGCGCAGGCGTCGGGCGCTCGCGATGGGCACGTCGTGTCGGGCCTTCCCGGCGAGCGCCCGGGGTCGCTCGCGACGGCGGCGCTGGCGTCGTGACGGGAGCCCGGGGGGCGTCCGCCCCACCGGCGTCAGGGGACGGCCGGGAGACGCCCCCGGTCAGCCGAGGAG
>CAYTTB010000037.1:0-6019 GCA_964440565.1 uncultured Thermoanaerobaculia bacterium | reverse complement strand
TCCGCCCCACCGGCGTCAGGGGACGGCCGGGAGACGCCCCCGGTCAGCCGAGGAGCGCCTCCAGCT
Organism: uncultured Thermoanaerobaculia bacterium; assembly: GCA_964440565.1. Taxonomy (GTDB): domain Bacteria; phylum Acidobacteriota; class Thermoanaerobaculia; order Thermoanaerobaculales; family Sulfomarinibacteraceae; genus CAYTTB01. The sequence goes on along the minus strand of CAYTTB010000037.1, from coordinate 5,953 downwards.
TCGCCGTGATGGTCCGCTTGTCCGCCGCGCCGACGATCCGGTCCGCCACCTGTCCATCCTTGAAGAACAGCAGCGTGGGGATGGCCTGGATCCCGTAGCGCATGGCCAGCTCACGGTTCGAGTCCACGTCCACCTTCGCCACCACCGCGCGGCCGTCGTACTCCTCGGCGATCTCCTCGACGATGGGGCCCACGATCCGGCACGGCCCGCACCACACCGCCCAGAAGTCCACCAGGGCGGGCTTGCCCGCGTTCAGGACCTCCTGGTCGAACTCCTGCTCGGTGACGTTCTTCGCCTTTCCCGCCATGTCCGTCCTCCGCTCGAGACTGCGGGCGCGGCGGCGCCCGGTGCTCATCATACCCCAGAACGGCGCGCCCGGGATCTCGCTTCCCACCGGGGAGAGCTTCCGCACGATCTCCGCGAACGCTCCACGGTTGCCGGCCTCTCGCCGGCCGAGGTGCCACCGCGCCCGTGCCCGGACCCGGCCCCGCCGGGGCGCCCCGGCGCGCTCGCGGCAGTCGGGACGCGCGCGTCCGCGCCGCGCGCGCCGGCGGACAGGGTGGGGTAGAGTGGCGGGGTGGAGACGGGACCGCCGTACCTGACGTTTCTCGGGCTCGAGCCCCTTCCCGTGGAGGAGGCGCGGGTGCGGGTGCTGCCGCTGCCGTACGACCGCACCGCCTCGTACCAGCCGGGGGCCCGGCGGGGGCCGCTGGCGATCCTCGAGGCCTCGGGCCACGTGGAGCTGTACGACGAGCTGCTCGAGGACGAGCCGTGGCGGGTCGGGTTCGCGACCCTGCCTCCGCCGGAGACCGACGCCTCCGGCCCGGCGGCGGCGCTCGAGCGGGTGCGGCGGGTGGCGGAGAGTGTGGTGGACGCCCACCGGCTGCTGCTCGCGTTGGGCGGGGAGCACTCGGTGACGGCGCCGCTGGTGGACATCCACCGGGCGGTGTGGCCGGACCTCACCGTCCTCCAGATCGACGCCCACGCGGATCTCCGCGACGCCTTCGAGGGCTCGCCCGAGAGCCACGCCTGCGTCATGCGCCGGGTGCTGGAGCTCGGCGTGCCCCTCGTCCAGGTGGGCGTGCGCTCCCTCACCCGTGAGGAGCACGAGCTGATCCGCAGCGACGGCCGGGTCACGACCTTCTTCGCCCACGAGCTCGCGCGGCGGGATCCGGCGGCGTGGATCGCCGAGGTCGTGGCCCGGCTCTCCGGCCCCGTGTACCTCACGGTGGACCTGGACGGGCTCGATCCTTCCGTCATGCCGGCCACCGGGACGCCCGAGCCGGGCGGCCTCGGCTGGCACGAGCTGTCGGCGCTGCTCCTCGAGGTGGCCGCGCGCGTCCCCATCGTGGGTGCGGACGTGGTGGAGCTCGCCCCGGTCCCGGGGCTGGTGGCCCCGGACTTCCTCGCCGCCCGGCTCGCCTACCGCATCGCCGGGTGCGCCGCCCGCTCCCGCGGGTGGATCTGAGCCCTCAGCCGAGGTCGGCCGCGATCGTCCCGGCGACGCGTTCTCCGTACTCCACGGCGTAGCTCTGGCCCCGGTCCTCGGGGTAGATCTGGGCCATCGTGGCGAGGTACAGCCCGCGCACCGGGGTGCGGAAGGCGGGGCGCAGCTGCCGGTACCCCGGGACCACCACCGGCTGCGCCGACTCCGCCCGGAAGTGGTGGGCGGCGAGGATCCACGATCGGTCGAAGCCCGGCCGGATCCGCTCCAGGGCGGGCAGGTAGGTGGCGAGCACCTCGTCGAGGGGAGCGTGGTACAGCGGGTCGTCCCGGAACAGGTAGTTCGAGACGTAGAGCACGTGGCGGCCTGCGTACCGCTCGCGGGGGACGTAGTTGGTGTGCTCGATGAGGCCGCCGAACGGCATGTCCGGATCGGCCACGTTGAGCCAGTAGTAGGGCGTGAGGGGGCGGTCGAGCTCGAGCACGGTGCACAGGGCGGCGGTGCATTCGATCCGGCCCAGCCGCTCCCGCTCCGCCTCGGGGAGGAGCTCGCCCGCGATCTCGAGGTACTCCGGGAGCTGGGTCGCCACGAGCACGACGGGGGCGCGGTGGGTCCCGCCGCGCACCTCGAGCTCGAACCCGTTTCCCGCGCGGCGGATGTGCCGCACCGGGCGCCCGAGCTCGAGGCGTCCGGCGCCCGAGCCCACCCGCTCCGCGAGCGCCTCCACGAGGCGCGCGAAGGAGCCCCGCATGTACCCGAGGCGCTCCTGGAGGCCGCTCGCGCCGCGCGAGCGGCCCCGGAGGGAGATCTTGCGCCACAGCCAGACCATGGCCACGTCCCCGGCGCGGGGTCCGAACTTCTGCTCGAGCAGCGGACCCCACACCGTCTCCCACGCCCTCCGCCCCTGGTGACGGAGGAGCCAGCGGGCGGCGGTGACGTCCTCGAACCGCTCCGGGCGGCGGGCGTGGCGCAGCGCCAGGGTGGAGAGCGCGAACCGGACCTTGTCGGGCCACGGCAGCGGCCGGAACCGGAGCAGCGATCCGGGGGTGCCGAAATCCCAGAGGCGCCCGTGGGTCCAGATCCCCATCCGCGACGGCAGCCACTCGATGGCGTCGGCGAGGCCGAGCTCGGCGGCCAGCCGGAGGTAGGCCCGGTCGGTGGTGAAGAGGTGGTGGTAGAAGCACTCGAGACGCTCGCCCCCCACCTCGAGGACACGCACCAGCCCTCCGGGCTCCGGGTAGCGCTCGAAGACGGTGACCCGGTATCCTCGCTCGATGAGCCGCAGCGATGCGGTGAGCCCGCACAGCCCGGCCCCGACCACCGCCACCTCGCGCACGGGCGGAGCGTATCCGAGCGGATGGAACCCGTCAAAGGCGGCCTCCCGCTTCTATGCGGCCTACTTCGGGGTGCTCGGGGTGACGCTCCCGTTCCTCGGGCCGTACCTCCAGTGGCGGGGGTTCGCCGCCTGGACCATCGGGATCGTGACCGCCGCACTGTCGCTGTCCAAGCTGGGGTACGCGCCGTGGGTGGCGGGGCTCGCCGACCGGGGCCGGTGGCGGCGGGGCGCGCTGGTCGGCCACGCCGTGGTGGCCACGGCGGCGGCCGCCGCGCTGGGCCTCCTCCGCCCTGCGTGGCTCGTCGCGCTGGCGGTGCTGGTGCTGGGCACGGGGTACGGCGCCGTCGTCCCCGTGGTGGAAGCCGCGGTGCTGGAGCGGCTGCCGCCCTTCGCGTACGGCAGGCTGCGTCTGTGGGGGTCGGTCGGGTTCGTCGCGGCGGCGGCGGGTGCGGTGGCGGGGTGGAGGTGGCTCGGTCCGGCGCGGTTCCCGCTCCTCCTGGCCGTGCCGCTGGCGCTCACCGCGGCGGCGGCGGCGCCGTTCGAGCCGGTGGCCGCGTCCCGGCGAGGGCGACCGGTCGTGGACCGGAGGGTGCCCGGGGCGGTGTGGGGCACGCTGGCCGTCCTCGCCGCCAACCAGGTGCTTCACGGCCCGTACTACGCCTTCTTCTCCATCCACCTGGTGCGGTCGGGGTACGGCTCCGCGACGGTGGGCGCGCTGTGGTCGCTCGGGGTGGTGGCGGAGGCGATCGCGTTCGCCGCGAGCGGGAGGCTCGAGCGCCGGTGGGGCCACCGCCGGCTGCTGACCGCGGCGCTCCTCGGGGGCGGCCTGCGGTGGGCGGTGCTCTCCCTGCCGCCCGCGGCGGGGGTCCTCCTGCTGGCCCAGGCCGGGCACGCGGCGTCCTTCGCCCTGGCGCACACCGCCGGGATCCAGCTGGTGCAGCGCCTGGCCCCCCCGGGGACCGAGCGCCGGGTCCAGGCCCTCTACTCGGGGCTGGTGTTCGGCCTGGGGCTGGTGGTGGGCTCGGTGGCGGCGGGGCCGCTGTACGCGGCCCTGGGGGGGCGGGGCAGCTTCGCCACGGCCGCGCTCGGCGGCGCCGCGCTGACCGCCGTGTGGATGGGCGTCGGCGGACGGCTCGCGCCAGCACCCGCGCTCGGGATCAGAAGATGACGTGCTCGATGTAGAACCGCTCCACCTGGACCTTCCCGGAGGCGAGCTGCTCCGCGAGCTCCGGGGTCAGGCGGAAGGTGCCCGCGGGCTTGTTCACCGAGGTCACGAGCTGGAGCTCGACGACCCGCGGCGCCAGCTTCGGGTCGAGCTGGCGGATCAGGGCGAACGCCTCCGCGACGGTGGTGAGCGCGTGGAAGACCTCCCGTTCGCTGTCGGTGACCACCTGGACGAAGAACGCGTCGGGGCGGGTGCCGACGCTCGTCTTGTACAGGTACAGGTGCTTCTGTTCGAAGAAGCTGGTGAACGCCTCGGTGACGCGGGGGTCGGGATACGGGGCCGGCCGGAGCGTGATGCTGGGGGTCGGGGTGGGCGTCGGGGTCCCGGGTGGCGGGGATGGCCTCGCGATGCCGCGGAGCCTGGCCAGCGACCCGAGCGAGGGCTCCGGAGTGGGGGTAGGCGTGGGCGTCTGCTCGCCGACGCCCTCGAGGACGAGCGCGCCACCCAGCCCCAGCTGGTTGTACCGCTCCGTGGCCACGAGGTCCACCTGGGCGAGCGGGAGCGAGGTCACCGTCCCGCTGGGGAGGGTGATGAGGGCGAGCTTGCCCTGGATCTCGATCGGGGCGGCGGCCACGATCCTCTGCCCGTTCTTGAGCACCACGATGTACCCCTTGCCCGTGCCACCGGCGAGGCCGGCGACGAGGAGCACGCTCAGCACCAGGACCTTGCGCATCGTCCACCCCATCCCTTCCGGTGCAGTATACCGTGGGGCGGCGTCAGCCGGTGGCGTCCGGGCTCGCCGTCTCCACGAGCCGCACCAGCTCCCTCCGCGACCGGCACCCGGTCTTGCGGTAGATCCTCTTGAGGTGGTCGCGCACGGTGTGGACGCTGATCCCCAGCGCCCGCGCGATGTCGGTGGTGGACTCGGTGCAGGTGAGCTCGGAGAGCACCTCCCGCTCGCGGCGGGTGAGGCCGAAGCGGCGGGTGACCCGGTCCAGGGCGGCGATGGGGCGGGCCTCGAGCTGCCGCACCACGGCCAGGGTGGGCGAGCCGCCGCCCACCGCGCCGGGCAAGGGCACCACCTCCCAGCACAGCTGGGTCCCGTCGGGGAGCGTGTGCCGGCCCGCGGCGCGCGGCCGTGAGGGGTCGCGGCCGAGGCGCTCCACCAGCTCGCAGATGTGCGTGAGCAGCGGCCGCCGGCGCCCGTCCGCCTCGATCTCCAGGGCGGCCGAGGTCTGCCGCTCGAGGAGCCGGTCTCCGGGGGGGTTCGTGTACACGATCTCCCCCGATCCGTCGAACAGGAAGATGGCGCTGGACGTGACGTCCAGGACCTCGCGGGTGAGCTCCACCTGGTGCTCGAGCCACCGGGACTCGAGGACGTGCTCGAGCGCCAGCAGGAGCAGCTCCACCAGGCTCTCGGGGCCGCGGCCGTCGTGGAGGAGCACGGCCCGGAACCGGTCGGGAGCCGCGAGCTCGAGCCGCGAGCCGGGGACACCGTCGCCCAGCGTGTACCGCCTGGGACGCGGCGCGCCGTCCACCTCCAGGTCGAGCACCACGGTGGACGCGCCCAGCGCCCGGGCGGCCGCCCGCAGGAAGCGAACCACTCCGGGGTCGTCGCGGCCGGGGCAGCTGTGCACGGGGGCGAGCGGGGACGTCCTCATCGTTCCCATTCTAGGTTCTTCCGGACCCCCGGACGGCCCCCATGCGCCGGGAACCGGGAGCCCGCGGCGCCGTGCGTTGCCGCCGGCCGGGCCGGCTCCGGTCTCGGGGCTCGTCGTCGGGTCGGTGGAGCCGTGGCGCGGGGGCCACGTGGCAACGTACCTGGTACGGTCTCTCGTGCTACCGGCCGTCGTGTGTGCGGAAACATGGGGCGGGAGAGGGCCGGAGCGGGACCCCTCCTCAGTCCCGCCGGAGCCCCAGGAGGAAGCCGCCGGCGCCGTCCTCGAGGTGGAACGGACGCAACCCCGCACGCCTCGCCTCGGCGAGCAGGACCGCATCCTCGGGCAGG
>CAYTTB010000036.1:0-28738 GCA_964440565.1 uncultured Thermoanaerobaculia bacterium | reverse complement strand
GGGCCGCCTCAGGCTCAATGCCAACGCGGACACCTGGCCCGGCATCAAGCAGGTGGGGCGCCAGCGGGACGCCGGTGGCATCCCCGTCCGCGACGTGATCGGGCTCGCGGACGAGGCGCTGCCCGGCGAGCCGCTCCTTCAGGAACTGGTGCGGGACGGCCGACGGGTGGGCCCGGCGCTCGAGCCGCTGGACGCCGCACGGGACCGGTGCGCCTCGGAGTTTGAACGGCTGCCGGCGCCACTGCGCTCCCTCGAGCCGGCTGACCCTCCCTACCCCGTCGAGGTCTCCGAAGCGCTCCGCGCCGTCCGCCGCGAGGTCATCGCCCAGCCCGAGGCCGACCGACGTTGCACAGCACCCCGGCAAGCTCCTGGCACGGACCGCCGGCCCACCTCTGCGATCCGGCCGACACCCCACCCCGAAGCAAGTGGTGATGCCGCGCCCGGCGTGACCTGCGGCGCAGTGAGGGGGACAGTCCCCGCGCCCGCGTGCGGTTGACCACAACCGGGCCACGGTCCGGACCGCCGGTGGATCGCGGCCCTGTCCCCATCGTATCGAGCGGCAGTCCAGAATGGCCGGCGGAAGGGATGCGAGAGCGCCGGTCCTGGGTTATACTGCTCGCGTCCCATCCACGCTGCCTCGCGGGAGAGAAAAGGGAGGCAGCATGGCGCGTATTGCCCGCATCAAGTTTCCCCATCAGCGAACCTGGTACCACATCTGCTGCCGGGTCGTCGCGCGCGACGGGGAGTTCCCGCTCGCAGACCCGACCGCCGCCCGGGCGCTGATCGCAACCATCCGACGGTACGCGTCGGTCTACTTCTGCCGGATCGCCGCGTTCTGCGTGATGGGAAACCACTACCACCTGGTGATCCGCTTCGATCCCGAACGGCCCGTCGACCGCGACGAGCTCTACTCCCGAGCCAGGGCCATGTACCCGGGCGAGGCCCACCGAAGATGGATCGAAACCTGGTCCCACGAGCAGTGGGAGCGGTACCGGAAGCGCCTCTTCGACCTCTCCGAGTTCATGCGCAACGTCCAGGGTTCCTTCGCCACCTGGTACAACCGCGCGCACTCGCGCCGAGGGCCGTTCTGGGCCGGGAGGTTCAAGTCCGTCGTCCTCGCCGACGACCGCGCGCTTGTGGACTGCGTTCTCTACGTCGAGCTCAACGCCGTCCGCGCCGGTCTCGTCCAGCGGCCCGAGGAGTGGAGGTTCGGCTCCGTATTCCTTCGCGAGATCGGCCGAGACGGCTGGTTGCTCCCCGTCGAATCGCTGCTCAGCCACACCGACCACCGGGAGGCGCTCGTGGAGTTCCGCCAGCTGCTCTACCACCGGGGAGCGGTCCCGAGCAGGGCCGGTCAGGCGAGGATTCCTGAGGAGGTCCTGGAGCGCGAGGCTGCGAGAGGTTTTTCCATCCGCGGCGCCTTTCGCCGACGGCTGGGGTACTTCGTCGACGGGCTCCTCCTCGGAGCGAGGGACGTCGTCGCAGACCACCTGGCCCGGCTCCGTGCCGAGGGCCGGTACCACCGCCGAGGTGAACCGGTTCAGCAACTCGGAGGGATCTGCTGGAGCCTCAAGGCACCGCGGGACGCCCCGCCAGCCTGGTGAGGCTCGCCACCAGCGCGCCGCCAACACTCGCTCGACGAGCACGGCCGCAGTTGCTCGTCCGGAGCATGCGGGGATCCGCGCTGCAGCGCGCATCCTCCGGTCCCGCCGGGAGCGCCTCCTCAGATCGTGAAACCAGGCTTTCGCGACGCCAGCAGACGGCTCGACACGACGGTTCCCGACCCGCGAACCGGTCCTGGAGACGGCCGCCCGACACGTCAGGAAGGCCGTCTCGCCGACCTGCCCTGATACGGTGTGGCGGTCCCGAGCGCACCGCCCGACGACTTCGCCTCCCGGGCGTTCGGGGGACGGTCCCCGTAGGCCCGCATGCATCGACCGTGCGGACAGTCCTGATCAGCGCCGTAGGTACTGTCCCCTTCCCTTCGGGTAGCGCCTCGCAGCCCGCCGAAGTTCCGGGGCTCAGTCGGCCACCGCGTAGCGGAAGATGCACCACAGGGCGCGCAGCCCGTCCCGGAGCCCGATCTTCTTCCCCTCCTCGTACGTCCGGCCCGAGTAACTGATCCCCACCTCGTAGAACCGGGGCCTCGGCTCGAGCCGCGCCAGCTTCAGCGTCACCTCCGGCTCGAACCCGAACCGCTCCTCCCGCAGCCGCACCTGCCGGAGCAGGTCGCGCCGGATCAGCTTCAGGCACACCTCCATGTCGGTGAGGTTGAGGTTGGCGAAGGCGTCGGTGAGCAGGGTGAGCGCGCGGTTGACCACGTAGTGCCAGAAGTACAGCACCCGCCTCGCACCGTGGGTCACGAACCGGCTGCCGTAGACCACGTCCGCCTTCCCCTCCAGCACAGGCCGCAGCATGTGGAGCACGTCGTCGGGGTCGTACTCGAGGTCCGCGTCGAACACCAGCACCCAGTCCCCGCTGGCGGCCGCGAACCCGGTGTGCAGCGCCGCGCCCTTGCCCCGGTTGCGCTCGTGGCGCAGCACCTCAAGCCCCAACTCGGGCGCGAGCCGCGCCAGGATCTCCGGCGTCCGGTCGGTGGACCCGTCGTCCACCACGATCACCTCCCGCCGGACCCGCTCCCCCCAGTCCGACGACGCGAGACGCCTCAGCGCCGCCTCCACGAACCGCTCCTCGTTGAACACCGGCACGACCACCGAGACCACGATGGGACCGCTCCCGTCCACGCCGCACCTCCCTCCGGCACCTCGAGCGTCCTCGCCCCCAAGCCTGCCACAGTCGCCCTCCGCCCTCCACCGGAAGGTGGTGACGCTCCCCTGCCGGCGCACGGACGGGGCGGGGTCCGGGAGCCGGGGGAGATCCAGATCCCCGCGTCGGGTGCCCCCCCGAGATTGGGGGCACGGGGACAGTCCCCCGGGTTGCGGTGGGGGGACCGTCCCCGCCGGGGGTGCACCGCCCGAGATTGGGGGCACGGGGACAGTCCCCCGGGTTGCGGTGGGGGGACCGTCCCCGCCGGGGGTGCACCGCGCGGGGACCGGCGCCCTGGACTTCCGGCTCGGGATGGTGTACCGTGAGTGGCGTCAATCGGATTCTGCAACTGGGTGTGGGGTCCGGAACCAGACCGTGACGTCCGCGCGAGCCCCCGAGGCGCCGTGGCCGACACGAGTAGCCGAGGAGGCACCATGAAGATCTACGTCGGAAACATGTCCTACAGCACGACCCAGGAGGGGCTGCGCGAGGCGTTCGCACAGTTCGGCGAGGTGGAGGAGGTGGCGGTGATCACCGATCGCGACACCGGCCGCCCCCGCGGGTTCGGCTTCGTGACCATGCCGGACGCCGAGCAGGCCAAGGCGGCCATCGCCGCCCTGGACGGCAAGGAGCTCGACGGCCGCAACATCAAGGTCAACGAGGCCCGTCCTCGCCGCGACGACGGGTTCCGCCGCTCCCGCTGGTGAGCGCCCGCCGGCTCGCGCCGGCCATCGAGACGACGACGGCCCGCCACCCGGCGGGCCGTTCTCGTCTGGGATACAATCCCGCCACCGCGGCGGCGCCGCGCGACCACGGCACGTTGGAGGTCACCATGAGCACCATCACCCGGAGGATGGCGGAGTGGGCGGCGAGCGTGCGCTACGAGGACCTGCCGCCCGAGGTGGTCCGCCAGGCGAAGCGGTTCCTGATGGACTCCGTCGGCTGCGCCCTCGGCGGCGCCCGGCAGCACGACGTCCACCTGGCGCGCGAGGTCCTCCACGAGATCGCGGGCGAGGGCCCGTGCCGGGTCCTGGTCACCGGCGAGCTCCTGGACCCGGTCTCGGCGTCGCTGCTCAACGCCCTGATGATCCGGGTGATGGACTACAACGACATCTACTGGAAGCAGGACCCCTCGCACCCCTCGGACCTCATCCCCGCGGCCATCGCCACCGCGGAGCGCGCCGGCCGCTCGGGTCGCGACCTGATCCTCGGGATCGTGATCGCCTACGAGTTCGAGCAGCGCCTGTGCGAGGTGTCCCGTCCCGGCATCCGCGAGATCGGATGGCACCACGCGACCCTCACCGCGGCCGCAGCGCCCATCGCGGCCGCCAGGATGCTCGGCCTCGACGCCGAGAGGATCCAGCACGCCATCGGCATCTCCGCCTCGCGCCACTGCACCACGGGCTCGGTCACCGCCGGCAAGCTCACCATGATGAAGAACACCGTGGACCCGCTGGCCACCCAGTCCGGGGTCCTCGCCGCGCTGCTCGCCGAGCGGGGGTACACCGGCCCCGAACACGTCCTCGACGGCAAGGAGGGTTTCAGCCACGTCTTCGACACCGAGTGGAAGTGGGAGATCCTGACCGAGGGGCTCGGCCGCGACTGGCGGATCCTCCAGTGCGGGATGAAGTTCTTCCCCACCGAGGCGCTCACCCACACCCCGATCTCGGCAGTGCTCGACCTGGTCACCGAGCACGACCTCGCCCCCGAGGCCATCGAGAAGGTGACGATCCACTCGCTGGCCCGTGCCGCGGACATCCTCGCCGACCCGTCCAAGTACGACCCGCGCAGCAAGGAGACGGCGGACCACTCGCTGCCGTACGTCATCGCCGCCGCCATCGTGGACCGCGAGGTCACGCCCAGGCAGTTCACTCCGGAGCGGATCTCTGACGAGCGCCTCCGCGCCCAGCTCCCCAAGGTCGAGGTGATCGCCGATCCGGAGATCGAGAAGGTGTTCCCGGAGCTGCAGCGAGTGCGGGTCGTGATCCGCACCACCTCGGGCGAGACGTACGAGAAACAGCTCGACTACCCCAAGGGCGACCCGCGCAACCCTCTCACCGACGAGGAGATCGCCGGCAAGTTCGCGGCTCTCGCCGAGGGGATCGCCTCGCCCGAGGACGTTGCACGGATGCAGGACGCCATCCGCCGCACCGACGAGTTCGACGACGTCCGGGAGCTGATGGCGCAGCTGGTGGTCAGCGGCCGCTGAGCCGGAGCCCGGAGGCGCGACATGGGCCAGACCGTCACCGAGAAGATCGCCCAGGCGCACGCGGTGGGACTTCCCGCGGGGCACGTGGTGCGGGCCGGGGACATGGTCACCGTCCGGCCGCACCACGTGCTCACCCACGACAACACCGGCGCGGTGCTTCCCAAGTTCCGGAGGATCGGGGCGACGCGCGTGGCGGACCCGTCGCAGCCGGTGTTCGCGCTGGATCACAACGTCCAGGACACCTCGGAGAGGAACCTCGAGAAGTACCGCAGGATCGAGGCGTTCGCCCGCGAGCAGGGGATCGCCTTCCATCCGGCCGGGGCCGGGATCGGGCATCAGCTCATGTTGGAGCGCGGCTTCGTCCACCCCGGCCGGCTGGTGGTGGCGTCGGACTCGCACGCCAACATGTACGGGGCGCTCGCAGCGCTCGGCACGCCGGTGGTGCGCACCGACGCGGCGGCGATCTGGGCCACCGGCACCACCTGGTGGCAGGTGCCGCGCACGGTGAAGGTGGTGCTCGAGGGGAGGCTGCGGCCCGGCGTCGGCGGCAAGGACGTGATCCTCTCGCTGTGCCGCCTGTACGGGTCGGGCGAGGTGCTCAACGCGGCGGTGGAGTTCTCCGGCCCCGGCGTGGCCACCCTGCCCATGCCCGCGCGCATGACCATCGCCAACATGACCACCGAGTGGGGCGCGCTCGTGGGCTGGTTCCCGTTCGACGAGGTGACGGCGGCCTACCTGCGGGAGCGCGCCGCCCGCCTCGCCGCCGAGGGGATCCGCGGCCGGCTCACGGAGGAGATGATCCGCGGCTGGGAGGAGGACCCGCCACGCCCCGACCCGGACGCCACGTACGCCGCCGAGATCGTGCTCGACCTCGGCGAGGTGACCCCGTTCGTGACCGGCCCGGACACGGTGTTCGCGGGCGTTCCGCTCGCCGAGATCGCGCCGCGGCGGATCCGGGTGGACCGGGCCTACCTGCTCTCGTGCGTCAACGCCCGCCTCGACGACCTCCGGGAGGCGGCGGCGGTCCTCGCCGGCCGGAGGGTCGCGGAGCACGTGAAGCTCTACGTCGCCGCCGCGTCGGCGGAGGTGGAGCGTCTCGCCCGCGAGGAGGGAACCTGGCAGGTGCTCGAGGAGGCAGGCGCCATCACGCTCCCCCCGGGGTGCGGCGCCTGCATCGGCCTCGGCGAGGGGCTGCTGGAGCCCGGCGAGGTGGGGATCTCGGCCACCAACCGCAACTTCAAGGGCCGGATGGGCTCCCGCGAGGCGCGGGCGTTTCTCGCGAGCCCGGCGGTGGTGGCCGCCTCCGCGGTCGCCGGGTACATCACCGGACCCGGCGAGCTTCCCGCCGGGCTTCCCCGGCGCCGGTTCCGCGACCTGGGCTGGGCACCGGAGCCGCGTCCGGTGGAGATCCTGGAGGGGTTCCCGGAGCGGATCGAGGGCCGGCTCCTGCTGCTGCCCGTGGACGACCTCAACACGGACGGGATCTACGGCAAGGAGGTCACCTACCGGGACGACCTGACCCCGGAGGAGATGGCGGCCCACGCCATGCGCAACTACGACCCCGAGTTCCAGGAGATCGCCCGGGAGGGGGATATCATCGTGGCGGGGCGCAACTTCGGTACCGGCTCCTCGCGCGAGCAGGCCGCCACCGCCCTCAGGCACCGCGGCATCCGGATGGTGATCGCCGAGAGTTTCTCCGCCACCTACCTCCGCAACGCGTTCAACAACGCGTTCATCTGCCTCGAGAGCCCCGGGCTCTCCCGGGCGGTGCGGAGGGCGTTCGCGGCCCAGGCCGAGGCGGGGCGGCGGACCATCCCGGGGGATCCGCTGGTCGTGGACATCCGGCGCTCGGTCGCCGTCTGGCGCGGCGCCGAGTACCCGCTGTCACCGCTCGGCCCCGCCGCCCAGGAGCTGATTCTCGCCGGCGGCCTGGAGGCCCTGACCCGTGCCCGCCTGGGGTCGTGAGCGAGGGGGACGGTCCCCGTCGCGAGGGGACGGACCCGCCGTGGCCGGCAGCTCCCGGTCCGGGCGCGCGGTGAGCCGTCCCCAGGGTGAGACCGGCCGTCCGAGACCGGAGAAGACACGGTCGGGTGTGGGGGACAGTCCCCGCGGCGGCCGGGGCGGTCGGGATGGCCGGAGCGCGAAGGACGTGCGCCGCGCCCGTCGCTTCTTCGGGCTCGTGGCGCCCCTGTTCCCGCTCGTGGACCGGATGCTGCTGCCGCGCTACCGCCGGCTGCTGGCGGAGCTCGAGCTCGATCCCTCGCTCGATGTGCTCGACGTGGGGACGGGGACCGGCACCCTGGCCGTCGCCTTCGCGGAGCGGGGACACCGCGTCGCCGGGATCGACGTCTCCCCCCGCCTCCTCCGCACCGCCCGGAGACGTCTGCCGGGCGTCCACCTCCGCACCATGGATCTCGCCGACCTGCCCCGCCACGTCGCTGACGGGGCGTTTGGAATCGTGGCCTGCGCGTACGTGCTCCACGGGCTCCCCGAGAACCTGCGGCGCCTGGCGCTGTGCGAGGGCGCCCGGATCGGCCGGTCGTGGCTGCTGGTGGTGGACTACCCGTGCCGCCCGGGCTCGTGGCCGGTCCGGGTCGTGGAGCGGATCGAGGGGCCCCACTACGCGAGCTGGATCGCGCGTCCGTTTCACGAGCTGGTCGCCGGGATCGGGCTGGAAGTGGCCGCGTCCGGCGAGGTCGCGGGGGGCACCGCCTGGTGGCTGGTCCGGACCGGGGATCCCGGCCCTGGCCGGCCGAACCCGGGGAACGCCACCCGGCCCTGAGCGGTCCGCCTCGTGGTCCTGCCGCCGGCGAGCTGCCCCCCTCAGGGAGCCCCGGCCCGGCCGTCGGGGCGCAGCGCGGGACGGGTGGGGGCGGTGGTGGCGCTGGCATCCCCCGAGCCGAGGTTGTCGTGCCGGTACCTCGGCCAGAGGGCGTGCCCGTACCCGGTGACGCCGGCACCCCTGATGACGTTGAGCGTCCCGTCCTCCTCCAGGACGTAGATTGCGCCCTGGTGGATCACCGGGGAGGCCAGGACCCGCGCGGGCGAGGCGAGCTGGTAGGAGCGGACCGGCTCTCCCCCGAACGTGAGCAGGTCCAGGCGCCCGTCGGTGGCGAACACGACGAGGCGGTCGTCGGCGAGCGTGGGCGAGGCGGCGGCCCACGCCCCCGCGACCTCGGCGAGCACGGTCACCTCGCACTGCGGTGTGATCCTGAGGAGTCTCGCGAGCCGTCCCCCCGTATCGTCAGGAACGGTCACCGGAACGTACGCGTTGCCCTCGGCATCCAGGGTGGGCGCGGCGTAGAACGCTGCCGTCTGGGTGCTGGGCTGGTAGTCGAACTCGACCCGGCACCGTTCGGCGAGGTTCTCCTTCTCCAGGACCACGAGAGCCGTCCGCATCCCCGGATCCGAAGGTCGCACGTACTGGACCCACAGCTCCTGCGGACCCACCGGGATCTCGCCAGCCACCGAGTCCATGTCGGCGCCCTGGTACGGCTGCTGGTAGCAGGCAAGGTCGCCCGGATCGAACGCGCTCAGCACCCTGAGCTCCCGATCGAGCTTCACCACCGAGCAGCCGTACAGGTACTCGGTCTCGTCGCCCGTCTTCTCGCCCACCGTCTGTGCGGCCGTGCCCGCGTAGACGAACTCACCGTCCGTGGTGAGCCCGGTGCCGACCCAGGCGCGAAACCCGCTGTCGATGTCCAGCCGCCACACCACCTCTCCGCTGGGGTCCAGCGCCACCAGCATGCCGCACGCCGGGTTGGTGGGGTTCTGGCACCTGGAATCCGGCGCGTTGACCGTCCCCAGGTAGTAGAGCCCGTCCAGCCAGACCCCGGAGCTGTCGCTGGTCGCACCGAGGGAGACCTTCCGCCGGACGGTGAACCCCGCTGGATCGAGCAGGAGCACCGTCCCCCCCATGGTGACGTCCCAGGCGAGGCACCGCTGGCGCGGCTCCAGCACCAGCGGTGCCTCCCCGGCGCCGTCCTCGCGGAGCACGTACAGCTTCCCCTCCCGGGTGTCGTAACCGAGCAGGGTGCGGCGGTACGGGCCTGGCCCGGCGCAGTTCCGGCGATGTTCGTGCATCGGGTAGACGAGCCAGGAGCCGACGACGACGGGTGTGGCGGTCAGGTTCACGCAGTCGGTGACGGGGATCTGCACCCAGCTCACGGGGCCGCTCCGGCCGTAGATGGCGTCGGGAACCGGATACGGAGGCGTGAGCCCGCCGGAATCAGCACTCGCCAGGAGCTCGCGCACCGGCCGCGGCACCGCGCCGTACTCCTCGAGCAGGTTCAGGAGCGGCTCGATCTCGTCGAAGTGCGCGTCGAGGGTGTTGTCGTCGATAACCAGCCCCATGATCTGGTCCGCGGTGGCGGTGGAGAGCCTCCATTCCACGTCGGCGAGGGTGACGGCGGCGTCGCCCAGGTGGTCGATGGCGTACCCCGCGTTGGCCACCACCGTGACCCGGTGACCACCGTAGGTCGCGGCCCACGGCACGCTCAGCAGGTCGCTCGGGGCCGGCTCCTCGCCCGCGGAGGTCGCGTAATGGAGGACCCCGTCGGGCCAGTCGGTCTCGGCGTCCGACATCCCGGCCGTGACGATGGCATCCGACGCCAGCGGATCGAGCACCGCCATGAAGTCCTCCATGTCGCCGCGGTACACCCCGTCGGTGGCGTACCACCCATCCGTCCGGATCAGGTCAGGACGATTGGTGTAGCCGTCGAAGAACGTGTGTGTCGGGCCGTGGTGGTGCGCCGCGATCTCGTGGCCCGCCGCCTCCCACGCGGCCACCGTCCCCTGCTCTCCCCGGGAGAGGACGTACTCCGCCCAGGGGATGGAGAACTGGACGGTGAGCCGTGCCCCGTGGCGGTCCGCGAGGTCAACGAGCTCCTTCAGCCTCGGCCAGAGTCGCTGGATCCGCGGAACCTCGCTCACCTCCAGGTGCACGGTGAGGAACGCCCCCCGGACCGCCGACGGCTCCGCCGCCCCGGCGGCGGCCACCGCCGACACGACGATCAGGAGGGCCACCACCGGGGCCCGAGCTCGCCGCCATCCGCCTCGCATCGGTCCGTCCATGGACTGTCCCCTCCTTTCCGAGACGTGATCTCATGTCCCGGATCGTTGGACGGCGTGAGGCGCCCTTCGGTTGACGACCACTCCCTGTCCCGGGAGTGGCAGCGGGACCCGAGCCTCAGGAAAACGGCCGGGCGCTCGCCCGGCCGTTCGATACCCCCACGGGACGGGCCTCACCCGGCGGGTTCTTCCGCCACCGCCGCGGCCGTCGCCTCGGTCCCCTCCGCCGCCGCCTCGGGCGCCGCGCGCAGGGTGAGCAGGTGCTTCACGGTGACGACCGCCCCGGCCAGGACCATCAGGCCGTGCACCCAGGCCACGAACATCCAGAACCGGATCGGCTGCTGGGCCACCATGTACGGCTGGCCCAGCACCCGCTCGAGGTAGGTCTGGAGCACCCCGGCCACCGCGAACGCCAGCGACATCCCCATCACGCCCAGCGACATCAGCCAGAACCCGGTGTGGCCGGTGCGCTCGTCGTAGAGCCCGCCGGGCAGGCCCTTGAGGCGCGGGATCGCGAAGTAGAAGAAGGTGAGGTTGAGCAGCACGTACGCCCCGTAGAAGGCGAGGTGCCCGTGCGACACCGTGACCTGGCTGCCGTGGGTGTAGTAGTTGATCATGGGCAGGGTGTGGGCGAACCCGAACAGCCCGGCGCCCACGAAGTGCAGGATCACCATCCCCACCAGGTACACCCAGGTCAGCTTCGGGCGCATCGGCTGCTTCCGGTGCCTGATGTCACGCCACGTGTCCACCAGCATCAGGAGAATCGGGAACGGCTCGAGCGCCGAGAAGATCCCGCCGACCCAGAGCCAGTACCTGGGCGCGCCCAGCCAGTAGTAGTGGTGCCCGGTCCCCGCGATCCCGGTGAAGAGGAACAGGCCGAGCTCCACGTACAGCCACTTCTCCACGATCTTCCGATCCACACCGGTGAGCTTCATCAGCAGGAACGCGGTGATGGCGGCGGCGATGAGCTCCCAGGCCCCCTCGACCCACAGGTGGATCACCCACCACCAGTAGTACCAGTCCACGGCGATGTTGCGGTAGAACGGGATCCCGAACAGGTACAGCAGCGACAGGAACACGAGGCCCGCGAGCAGCGAGCCCTGCGTCGCCGTCCACCGCCTGGCCTTGATCATCGTCACGCCCACGTTGGCCAGGAACATCAGCGCGCCGACCACCACCAGGGCATCGAGCGGCCGCGGGATCTCGAGGAGCGGACGGCCCTGCGTCCAGCCGAAGACGAACCCCACCAGGGCGGTCACGCCGGTGGCCACGAGCAGGACCAGCTGGGCGATGGCCAGCCTGGGCCACTCGATCTCGCGCCCCGTCTCCTCGGGAACCATGTAGTACGTGGCGCCCATGAAGCCGAGCAGCAGCCAGAGCACGAGCAGGTTGGTGTGCATGGCGCGGGCGGTGGCGAAGGGGAAGGCGTCCACCAGCCCCTGCGGCATCGTGATGAAGTAGTTGGCGGCGAGCCACAGCCCCATCGCCACCTGGAGGACGAAGAGCAGCGCCGCCACCACGAAGTAGGGGTACGCGATCCGCTGTGTCCGGAACGGCATGACTCACCTCCCTTCCGCGTTCGCCACCGAGACCACGAACTCGCCCAGCATGAGCCGCTGCTCGGGCGTGAGGTCGTCGAACGCCGGCATCTCGGCGCCGGGCGCCATCGCCTCGGGGTTCTCCAGGTACCGCGCGATCCACTCCGCGGAGCGCCGCTTCCCGATCCACTCGAGCCGCGGACCCTTGCGCTCGCCCATGGAGCCGAGGGCGTGGCAGCTCAGGCACCCCTCCTGCTTGACCAGGGCGGCACCCGGGGAGAGCGCCGCTGCCGCCAGCATCCGGTCCGTGGACCGCTTCCAGCGGCGCTCCGAGTGCTGGGGTGGCCAGTCGTGGTTCTCGATTCCCGAGACCCAGCGCAGGTAGGCGACGATGTCCTCGACCTCCTGGGGCTTCAGGTTCTGCTGCGGCATCTTCCGGTAGGAGTCCGCGAACGCCGTCTCCGGGTGCTCGAGCCGCCGCCGGATCGCGTCGCCACCGAGGCGCGTGTAGGCGCGCGTCAGGTCGGGGGCGTAGTACCCGCCGAACCCCAGGATCGTGTGGCAGTCGTTGCAGTTGTGGCGCTCGAACGCGCGCTTGCCCGCCACCACCTGCGCGTCGAGGCGGTCGGCGTGCGTGAGCGCGTCGAACTGGGCATGCGTGTCCACCGTCAGCGCCAGGAACAGCGCCAGCGAGGACAGCGTGCCGATCCAGAAGATCGCCTTGGCCGTCCGTTCCGTCATACGCTCCCTCCTTCCCTGCCGTCCGTCGTACGTCTCGTGTCTTACCCTCCATGAGAACCCCGCGCCTTGATCCAGGTCAACCAGGCGGCCACCCCGGAGCGGCCCCGGCATGTCTGCGACAGAGTCTCGATCGTCGTGCCCTCTCCGGTCCTGGCACCCGCGGCGCAGGGAGAGGGCGCGACCCGCGACGGTGCGCGTCGTGGCGCGGCGCGGAGGCGGTGAGCGGGGACGGCGCCCCCGTCCGGCGGAAGGCGGCAGTCGCGAGACGCGCCGAGGTGCGAGGTGGGGACAGTCCCGGGCGGAGCGAGGTGGGGACGGTCACCGGCCGAGGGTTCGCGCCCGAGACCGGCACGCGTCCGGGTCCGCACCCCGACCGCATCCCTCTCCGGGTCCGCAGCCGCACCCGAAGCCGAGGCCACGACCGGGCGTGGACGAGGCTCAGGGGGGCGGGTTCCACGGTCGCGGCGACCCTGGGGAGCGGCGTGGCCCGCTGGCGCCGCCGCCCGATCTCCCCCGCCCATGACGGGAACCGCAGGCGAACCAGTTTTTCCCCCGCCCCACGAGACCCACCTCCGGCCCATCCGTCACCTCCGGGTTCTCGGGCGCGATTCCTGGAGAGGGTCGCCGGGAGGATCCCGCGTTGCCGGGGGGGCCGGGCTACCGTACCCTTCAGAGGGCGAGGGGCAAGGAGGTGTCCATGGGCGACGAGCTGATCCGGGCGCTGGCGCTCGGGGGGCGGGCACGGGTGCTCGCGGCCACGACCACCCGCACGGTGGAGCGGCTTCGTGCGATCCACCGCACGTCGCCCACCGTCACCGCCGCCCTGGGCCGGCTGGCCACCGGGGCGCTCCTCCTGGCCGCGACCCTGGAGAAGGTGAGCGGTCGCGAGCCCATGGTGACGGTGGAGATCTCGGGCGACGGACCGGCGGGTCGCCTCCTCGCCACCGCCTCGCCGGCCGGCTGGGTGCGCGCCACCGTGGCCAACCCCGGCGCCACCGCACCCCCGCGCGACGACGGCAAGCTCGACGTGGCTGCCGTGGTGGGGCGGCACGGCGAGGTGACGGTGATCCGGGACCCCGGCATCGGCGAGCCGTACCGCGGGGTGAGCCCCATCGTCTCCGGGGAGATCGCCAAGGACCTGGCGCACTACCTGTCGGAGTCGGAGCAGATCCCGGCGGCGGTGGTGCTGGGTGTGCACGTGCTGCCCGAGGAGCGGGTCCAGCACGCGGGAGGGTACGTCGTCCAGCTCCTGCCGGGCGTCTCGGACGCGGAGGCGGAGGCGCTCTCGGGCCGCGTGCTCGAGCTCGGGCCGGTCACGGCCCGGATGCGAGGGGGCGACCGCCCCGAGGAATGGCTCCAGCGGCTGTTCCCCGGGGGCCACGAGATCCTCGACCGCACACCGGTGCGCTTCCATTGCGGCTGCAGCCGGGATCGGGTCGAGCGCGCCCTGAAGCTGCTGGGTGCCGGCGAGCTCTCCGATCTCCTCGAGCAGTCCAGGTCCGAGACCGTCACCCTCACCTGCGAGTTCTGCCGGACCCCCTACCCCGTCCCGCGGGAGGATCTCGCCCGCCTCCTCCTCGAGGTCGAGGAGGAACGCGAGGTCAGCAACTGAACGGGGGCGCGGCTACCACCCCCGCCGGAAGAGAAGCGACCCCAGTGTCCGCACCAGCACCAGCGCGTACATCCACGGACCGACGTGACGCAGGTAGTACAGGTCGTACTCCAGCTTCTCCCGCTGATGCTCCGGCTCCTCGCAGTACGGCCGGTTCACCTGCGCCCAGCCGGTGAGCCCCGGACGCACCGAATACCTGAAGGCGTAGTAGGCGAGCTCCTCCTCCAGCCGCTCGGCGATCTCCGGCCGCTCGGGGCGCGGTCCCACGAGGCTCATCTCGCCGCGCAGCACGTTGACCAGCTGGGGGATCTCGTCGATCCGCCAGCGCCGTAGCAGCCGCCCCACCCGTAGCACCCGGGGATCGTCGAGGCTGGCCAGCCGGGGCCCGTCGCGCTCGGCGTCGCGCCGCATGGTGCGCAGCTTGTACAGCCGGAACGGGCGGCGGAACCGCCCGAGCCGCTTCTGCCGGTACAGCACCGGCCCACCGTCCGTGAGCCAGACCGCGAGGGCGCCGGCCACCGCCAGCGGAAGGCCCACGACCAGGCCCGAGGCCGCCAGCGCCACGTCCAGGATCCGCTGGGCCACGTGCCAGCTGGTGGTGGCCAGCGTCGCGTACCCACCGCTGGCCAGGAACCAGCGGGGATCCACCCCCTCGGAGGGGATCCGGCCGGTGAGCTCCGCGTACACGGTCGTGGCGTCCACCACCGAGACGCCCCGGAAGTTGAGGTGGACCAGCTCCAGGGCCTCGGCGCCCGCGTGCAGCACGTCGGTCACCAGGTACGGCGGCGTGCCGTCCCTGCCGTCGGCGAGCTCCGCCAGCCGCTCGTGCTCCACCCGGCCCACGATCCGGAACGGCACCAGCGGCCGGGTGGCCAGCTCGCGCCGGAGCCGCTCGAGGACGGGCCCCTCACCGAGTGCAAGCGCCGGCGGCGCGGGCCAGCTCCGCGCCAGACGGAGCCAGGCCACCCGCACCAGCCCGAGGCCCAGGACGGTGAAGGCCAGGGTGAGCGCGAGCAGACCCCGCCCGAAACGCCACGACGGCACCGCGTAGACCATCACGATCACCGCCAGCGAGACTCCCCCCGCGAAGGCCAGCAGACGCACGAGCAGCCGGTCGGCGATGGTCCAGAACTCGGTGTGGTAGAGATCGCACGTCGCGGCCACGAGCCACACCGCGAGCAGCGCCGTCACGACGAACCACGGGTGACCCAGGAGCTCGCCCCGCATCGCGGCGGCGTCCGCGGCACGGAAGCGGACCTCGATCGCCGCGAGCGCTGCAAGCACCGCCACCGCTCCGTCCGCGAGCACGAGCAGCGGCCGCAGCCTCCGTTCGGGGGTCGCCAGGGCCGGCACGGCCCGCATTCTCCGCCCCGGCCCCGGAGCTGTCAATCCGGGTCCGCGTGGGAGCGTCCCCCGCGCGCGGTACTCGCCCGTATCGCCACGGGACCGTCGCAGGTCCGCGACCCTCCCCGGCACGAGGCCGTCGGCGGCTCCCCTCGGCGATGGGCCCCGCTTCCCCGCGACGGTGCCCCACTCTCCGGGGGCCGCCCCGGCCGGGGACTGTCCCCGGTTCACCGTGGACCGCGGCCGCCGTCGCGGGGACCGTCCCCGGTCGCCCCCACCCCTTCCGGCGATCTGGGATAATGCGCGGGATGAAGATGACCCCGATGCTCCGGCAGTACCTGGAGCTCAAGCGGGAGGCGGGCGACGCGCTGCTCCTGTACCGGATGGGCGACTTCTACGAACTGTTCTTCGAGGACGCCGAGGCCGCCGCGCCGGTGCTCGGGATCGTCCTCACCCGGCGCCGCCACAACGACGAGGTGGAGGCGCCCATGTGCGGGATTCCCCACCATGCCTTCGACTCCTACATCGGCAAGCTGCTGGCCGCGGGCTTCCGGGTGGCGGTGGCCGAGCAGGTGGAGGATCCCGCCACGGCGAAGGGGCTCGTCCGCCGCGAGATCGTGCGCATCCACACTCCCGGCACGGTGGCCGACACCCGCCTCCTCGACGGCAGCGAGCGGTGCTTCCTCGCCGCCGTCGGCGGCGACCCCGACGCACCGGCCCTGGCCTGGCTGGAGGTGTCCACGGGAACGTTCGAGGGCATGGCGTGCCCCACCCCGACCCACGCCACCGAGCAGCTCGCCCGGGTGGCGCCGCGCGAGCTGCTGGTCGCCGAGGGGTGGGACGGCTGGCGATCGCTGTGGCCCGGGGAGGTGGCCGAGCCGACGGTGACCCCGCTCGATCCCACGGAGCTCTCCCCCGCGGAGGGGCAGCGCCGGCTGCTCCGGGCCCTCGGCGTGGGCAGCCTCCGGGGCTTCGGCCTGACGCCCGGCGAGCCCCTCGTGGGCCTCGCCGGCGCCCTGGTGGCGTACGTGGAGGCCACCCAGCGCGGCGCCCTGGCGCACCTGGACGGGTTCCGCAGGCGTCATCCCGAGGACGGACTCGTCCTCGATCGTGCCACGCTGGCCAACCTCGAGGTGCTCGAAGGGGCCGACGGCGGACGGCGTACCAGCCTCGCCGGCGTGCTCGACCACACGGTGACCCGGATGGGGTCGCGACGCCTGCGCGACTGGCTGGTCCGGCCCAGCGCCGACCTCGAGGAGATCGAGGCGCGTCACGCCGCGGTCGCCGACCTGGTGGACGACCCCGAGGCCCTGGAGACGCTGCGCCAGGCTCTCGACGGTCTGCCCGATCTCGAGCGCCTGGCGGCCCGCGCGGGCCTGGGGCAGGCAGGTCCCCGCGAGCTGGCCGCGCTGCGCTCGGGCCTCGGCCGGCTCCCCTCTCTCAGGGAGCTGCTCGAGCGGCGGGCGGCGCCGCTGCTCGCCGAGCTGGGGCGACGCGTGGACCCACTGGCCGACGTCCTCTCCCGTCTCGAGGCGGTCCTGGCCGAGGATCCGCCTGCCACGGTGGGGGCGGGCGTGATCCGGCCGGGGTACGACCCCGAGCTGGACGAGCAGCGGGCACTGGCGCGCGGGGCCCGGGAGGCGCTCGCCGCGATCGAGTCCCGGGAGCGCGAGCGCACCGGCATCGGCTCCCTCAAGGTACGGTACAACAAGGTCTTCGGGTACTACATCGAGGTGTCCAAGGCGAACCTCGACCGCGTCCCCGACGACTACGAGCGGCGGCAGACGCTGACGAACGCGGAGCGGTTCGTCACGCCAGAGCTCAAGGACCTCGAGGCCCGCGTCCTGGCGGCGGAGGAGCGCGCCCTGGCGCGGGAGCGCGAGCTGTACGAGGCGCTGCTCGGGGAGGTGGGCGCCGCCGCCCGCCGCATCGGTGCCACCGCCCGCGCCCTGGCCGAGGCCGACGTGCTGGCCGCGTTCGCCCACCGGGCGCGCCTGCGCGGCTACTGCCGCCCCGTCATGGAGCCCGGGTGGCGTGTCTCCATCCGCGAGGGCCGACACCCGGTGCTGGAGGAGCTCACACGGGACCCGCCCTTCGTCCCCAACGACTGCGAGCTCGACCGCGACTCGAGCCAGATCGTGCTCCTCACCGGGCCCAACATGGGCGGCAAGTCCACCTACCTGCGGCAGGTGGCGCTCATCGTGCTCATGGCCCACGCGGGCTCGTGGGTGCCCGCCTCGGAGGCGACCATCGGCCTCACCGACCGGATCTTCACCCGGGTGGGCGCCTCGGACCGGCTGGCGCGCGGCGAGTCCACCTTCATGGTCGAGATGGTGGAGACGGCGAACATCCTGCGGCACGCCACCCCCCGCTCCCTGGTGATCCTGGACGAGGTGGGGCGCGGCACCGCCACCTTCGACGGGCTCTCGCTGGCCTGGGCCATCGTGGAGTACCTCCACGACCACCCCGAGCACGCCGCCAAGGTCCTGTTCGCCACCCACTACCACGAGCTCACCCAGCTCGCCCGGATCCTGCCGAGGGTCGTGAACCGGTCCACCGCGGTGAAGGAGTGGCGGGGCGAGATCGTGTTCCTGCACCGGGTCGTGGACGGCCCCTCGGACCGCTCGTACGGGATCCACGTGGCCCGCCTCGCCGGCGTCCCCGAGGAGGTCTGCCGCCGCTCCGAGGAGATCCTCTCCAACCTGGAGCGCCACGAGCTGGACGTGAGCGGCGACCCCGTCCTGCGGACCCCGCCCACCCCCTCGGGCGAGCGCGTGGAGCAGCTTCCGCTGTTCCGCTCCCCCGCCGAGGAGATCGCCGAGCGGCTGCGTGCCGTGACTGTGGAACGGCTCACGCCGCTCGAGGCGCTCAACCTCCTCGCCGAGCTCAAGGAGGTGGCGGACGATGGATGAGACGCCGCTGCCGCTGATCGCGGGCATTCCGGGTCCGGAGCTCGACCCGGCGACCGCCGCCGCGCTGACCGAGGTGCATCCGCTCGGGGTGATCCTGTTCGCGCGCAACGTGCGCTCCCCCGGGCAGGTGCGGGAGCTGGCCGCGGCCCTGGAGGAGCTGGAGCCGGCGCCGCTCGTCGCCGTGGACCTCGAGGGCGGAGCGGTGAACCGCCTCGCCGGCCTGTGGGGCACCCTCCCCTCCCCGGCACGGGCCGCGGCCTCCGGCCGGCGGGCGGTGCGCGCCCTGGGAGAGGCGGCGGGAGCCGCGTGCCGCGCCCTCGGGATCCACCTGGACCTCGCGCCGGTGGTGGACCTCGCCCACGAGCGGGGTCTCCTCGCCCGCCAGGGCCGCTGCCTGGGCGACGAGCCCGAACGGGTCGCGACGCTGGCCGGTGTGTTCCTCGACGGGCTCGAGGCGTGGGGTGTCGGCGGCTGCCTCAAGCACTTCCCCGGGCTGGGGCCGGTGCCCGAGGACACCCACGAGGTGCTCCCGGAGCTCGCCGGCGACGCCGCCCGGATCGCCCCTCACCTGGAGCCGTTCGAGCGGCTCGCCGTGCGGGTGCGAGCGGTGATGGTGGCGCACGTGCGGGTGCCGGGGCTCGGCTCGGGCGAGCTCCCCGCCACCCTGGACCGCGAGGTGGCGATGCGGGCCGCGGCGCTACCGGGGGGTCCCGTGGTCCTCTCCGACGACCTGGACATGGGGGCGCTCGAGGGGGTCGGCTCCCTGCCGGAGCGAGCCGCTCGCGCCCTCGGCGCCGGCTGCCACGGGCTCCTGGTGTGTCGCAGCCTCGACGCGCTGCCGGAGGTGGCGGCGCGCCTGCGGGCGGAGGCCGAGGCGCGGCCGGGCTCGCGGGCGCGGCTCGAGGAGGCCGTGGCGCGGCTCGACACCCTCCGCCGCGAGCTGCGCGACGCGGCGGCCGCCCTCCCGGCGCCGGACCCCGAGGCCGTGGCGCAGCTGTGGGAGCGGGCGCGGCGGGAGGCGGAGCCGTGACCCAGGCGGTGGTGCTCCTGTCGGGGGGGCTCGACTCCACCACCACCCTCGCGGTGGCGCGGGCCGAGGGGTTCGCCTGCCACTGCCTCACCGTGGACTACGGCCAGCGCCACCGGGTGGAGCTCGAGGCCGCACGGCGGGTGGCGGCGTCGCTGGGCGCTGCCTCCCATCGGGTGGTCCGGGTGGACCTCGCGGCCATCGGCGGCTCCGCGCTGACCGACGAGATCCCGGTGCCCAAGGACCGCGAGCCCGGAACGGGCGGGGTGCCGGTGACGTACGTCCCGGCCCGGAACACGGTCCTGCTGGCGCTCCTCCTGGGCCTGGCGGAGGTGGTGGGCGCGCGCGATCTGTTCATCGGGGCCAACGCGGTGGACTACTCCGGCTACCCCGACTGCCGCCCGGAGTTCCTCCGCGCCTTCGAGGGGCTGGCCCGCCTGGCGACACGGGCCGGCACCGAGGAGGGGGCGCGGTTCCACGTCCGGGCGCCCCTGCTCCACCTCACCAAGGCCGGGATCGTCCGTCTGGGGACGGCGCTGGGGGTGGACTGGAGCCTCACCTGGTCGTGCTACGACCCCTCCCCGGAGGGGCTCGCCTGCGGGCGGTGCGACTCCTGCCGGCTCCGCCTCCGGGGGTTCGCCGGGGCGGGGATCGAGGACCCCCTGCGGTACGCGGTCCGGACGCGGCCCGCGGGCGGATCGTGACGCTCGAGGGAGGTGTGGAATGGACCGAGGCAGGAACCGTCGTCGTCTTCACCTGGCCCCCGTCGTCCTCGCGGCGCTCGTCACGCCGCTTGCCGGGTGCGGCGGCCGGCCCGTCGCGCTCGGGCGGCCGCGCACCGTGCGCCTCGACGGCGCGGTGCGCGCCGCCGACGGCTCGGTGCCACCGGCGGTGCACGTGGCCATCCGGCGCCCCGCGGGCGGCGGCGACATCCCGGTGCGGACGGGGCCGCAGGGGACGTTCACCGCCGAGATCCCGCTCCGGGAGCCGGTGCTCATCGCCGCCGCGGCGCCGTTCCACGAGGAGGCGGAGGTCCCCGCGGTCTTCCGCAGCGGTGGCACCGCATCGGTCACGGTGCGGCTGCGTCCGAACCCGCTCCCCGAGCGCCTTGCGGACGTCCGCATCATCGGCGACTTCAACGACTTCGACTTCTCCACCGCGGAGCCGATGGAGCGCCGGGACGACGGCACCTGGTACTGGCGCCGCGAGGGGGTGACGCAGGACCCGTTCCGCTACCAGCTGCTCGGGGTGACCGCCACGGGGCGCTCCGTCAACGGCACCCGGTCCGACGCCTACGAGTACGACGGCGGGGGCGACTTCCGCTCTCTGGTCCACCCGGAGGATGGCGTGGTGGAGATCGTGTTCGACCCGAAGCTGCTGCCGCGGGCCGGGGGCGGGGACCTTCCGTCGGTGACGTGGGATCCCGCCCACGCCGAGCTCGAGCCGTGCCTCGCCGCGTACCGGACCGTGCGCGAGAGGACCGAGGCGATGCTCGCGGCCTTCACGCGGCATCGGGAGGAGGGGCTGCCCGAGGAGGAGTTCTCCTTCGATGACACGCCCTACCGGCGGCGGCTCGAGCGGCTCGCCGAGGAGGCGGCCGGACCGCTGGCGGGGGAGATGGCCCGCCTCGCCCTGTTCGCCCTCGACCGTCACGAGGCGGGGGAACCGGATCCCGGGACGGTACGCGAGCTGATCCGGCGCGTGCCGCCGTCGTCCCTGGCCTGGGGGTTCTTCCCCGACCAGGTCCAGCGCCTGCTCTACCTCGCCGGCGAGGACCTGGGCGTGCGCCTCGGCCGCCGGTTCCGGTTCGAGTCGGCGATCGCCGGGGTGCGGACCGAGGCGCTGGCGTACCTGGTGGCGCTCGCGAGATCTCACGACGACGCCGCACGGTGGCGGCGGCTGTACGCCATCCTGAAACGCGAGGCCGGGGATACGCCGCGCTGGCGGTACGAGCTCGCCTACCTCGACCCCGACGCCAGGATCCGGCCCGGCCGCAAGCTGCCCGCCTTCTCGGTCACGCTGCTCGACGGCACACCGCTCACCGACCGCGACCTGCGCGGCCGGTGGGTGCTCCTCGACTTCTGGGCCACCTGGTGCGGCCCGTGCCGCGCCGAGGTTCCCTACCTCGAGCGGGCCTGGGAGCGGTTCCACGGCCGCGGCCTCGAGATCGTGAGCCTCTCCTTCGACAGGTCCGAAAAGGACATCGAGGCGTTCCGCCAGGAGCACCCCATGCCGTGGCGGCACGCCCTTGTGGAGGGCGGCTTCCGGAGCGAGCTCGCGAGCACCTTCGAGGTGCTGGGCGTCCCGAAGCCGATCCTGATCCGCCCCGACGGCACCATCGCCGCCACGGAAGAGCACCTGCGCGGGGAGAAGCTCCTCGAGACCCTTGCCCGCCACCTCGGCGCCCCAGCGGAGCCCGCGACCGGCGCTCCGGGCTGAGCCGGCCTGGCCGGGGAGCTACAATGCCTCTCCCGAGGAGGTGCCCATGTCCGCTCCGCTCACCGTCGAGCTGACCGAGCTGCCCGATCCCAAGCCGTTCGAGCCCGGGATCCGGCGCGCTCCCAGCCGTGGGTTTCGCCTCTCCCGGCGCGAGACGGTCCTCGCGCTGGAGAACGCGCTCCGGTACGTCCCCGAGGAGCACCACGAGATCGTGGCCCCGGAGTTCCTCGAGGAGCTGCGCACCATGGGCCGGATCTACGGCTACCGGTACCGGCCCGCGGGCCGGATCTGGGGCCGTCCGGTGGACCAGTACCCCGGCAAGATCCTCGAGGCCCGCGCGATGCAGGTGATGATCGACAACAACCTGGACTTCGAGGTGGCACTGTATCCGTACGAGCTGGTCACCTACGGCGAGTCCGGGCAGGTCTGCCAGAACTGGATGCAGTACCTGCTCATCAAGCGGTACCTCGAGATCATGGAGGAGGACCAGACCCTGGTGGTGATGTCGGGGCACCCGCTCGGGCTCTTCCCCTCGCGGCCCGAGGCCCCCCGGGCGATCATCACCAACGGCCTGATGGTGGGGATGTTCGACACGCCCGAGGACTTCCACCGGCTGGCGGCGCTGGGATGCGTGAACTACGGGCAGATGACCGCCGGCGGCTGGATGTACATCGGACCGCAGGGGATCGTCCACGGCACCTACATCACCCTGCTGAACGCGGGCAGGCTCTACCTCGGCGTTCCCGAGGACGACAACCTGCGCGGGCACACCTTCGTCTCCTCGGGCCTCGGCGGGATGTCCGGGGCCCAGGCGAA
Source organism: uncultured Thermoanaerobaculia bacterium (assembly GCA_964440565.1). Taxonomy (GTDB): domain Bacteria; phylum Acidobacteriota; class Thermoanaerobaculia; order Thermoanaerobaculales; family Sulfomarinibacteraceae; genus CAYTTB01. The sequence continues at coordinate 6,264 of CAYTTB010000036.1, read as the reverse complement.
GGCGCTGGAGATCGCCGGCGGGGCCGGGATCATCGCCGAGGTGGACGAGAGCCGGATCCGGACCCGCCGCGAGCAGGGATGGGTGTCGCGGGTGACCTCCGACCTCGAGGAGGCGGTGCGCTGGATGCTCGCCGCCCGCGACCGGGGCGAGGCGCTCTCCATCGCCTACCACGGCAACGTCGTGGACCTGCTGGAGTACCTCGACCGCCGGAACGTGCCGGTGGAGCTGCTCTCGGACCAGACCTCGTGCCACGCGGTGTACGACGGCGGCTACACCCCCGCGGGCGTCACCTTCGAGGAGGGACGGGAGCTGCTCGCCACCGACCGCGAGCGGTTCCGGGCGCTGGTGGACGCGAGCCTCAGGCGCCACTTCGAGGCGATCCGGCGCCTCACCGACCGCGGTGCGCACTTCTGGGACTACGGCAACTCGTTCATGAAGGCGGTGTTCGACGCGGGTGTCACCGAGATCGCGAGCAACGGCCGCGACACCTCGGAGGGGTTCATCTGGCCCTCGTACGTCGAGGACATCATGGGCCCCATGTGCTTCGACTACGGGTACGGGCCGTTCCGCTGGGTGTGCCTGTCGGGCCGCCACGAGGACCTGATCAAGACGGACCGCGCCGCGATGCGCTGCATCGACCCCAGCCGCCGCGGCCAGGACCGCGACAACTGGCAGTGGATCCGCGACGCCGAGAAGAACGCGCTGGTGGTGGGGACCCAGGCGCGGATCCTCTACGCCGACGCCGAGGGAAGGACGCGGATCGCGCGCGAGTTCAACCGCATGGTCCGCGAGGGCGAGATCGGGCCGGTGATGCTGGGCCGCGACCACCACGACACCGGCGGGACCGACTCGCCGTTCCGCGAGACCGCCAACATCCGCGACGGTTCGAGCCTCGCCGCCGACATGTCCCACCACTGCTGGGCGGGCAACGCCGCCCGTGGGATGACCATGGTGGTGCTCTCCAACGGCGGCGGTGTGGGTACCGGCAAGGCGATCAACGGCGGGTTCGGCCTGGTGCTCGACGGCTCCGAGCGGGTGGACCGGATCCTGGACACGGCGCTGGAGTGGGACGTGATGAGCGGCGTCTCCCGGCGCGCCTGGGCGCGCAACCCCAACGCGCTGGAGACCGTGGCCGCCTGGAACGCCGCGGCCGCCGGGCGGGGCCACGTCACCGTCCCCCGCCTCGCCGACCGGGAGATGCTCGAGGAGATGGTGGACCGCGCCCTCCGGAAGGGATGAACGGGCGCCGCCGCTCCCCGGCTTGACCCAGGTCAAGGCGGGGCCGGGCGCGGCTCCCGATGATCGGGCTGCCGACGGGCGCGGGCCGGGTGTCCGGATCGTGGACGCTTCGGCCCCCCCGGGGGAAGGAGGAGCACGATGCGTCGTCCCGGATACCTCGTCGCCGTCGTCGCGGTGGCGGCCGCCGTCACCGCGGGCGCAGCCCAGCCCGCCGCCGTGGAGGAAGGCTGCATCACCTGCCACCGGAAGGAGAGCCCCGGGATCGTGGGGCAGTGGAGTGAGTCGCGCCACGCGGCCGCCGCCGTGGCGTGCCTCGACTGCCACGCGGCCGAGGCGTCGGACCCCGACGCCTTCGAGCACCACGGGGCCACCATCGCCACCCTGGTGACCCCCAAGGACTGCGGCCGCTGCCACGAGCAGGAGGCCGCGGAGGTGAGCGCCTCGTACCACGCCACCGCCGGGGAGATCCTCGACTCCAAGGACGCCTACCTCGCGCACGTCGCGGGCGGCGCTCCCGTGGCCATCCAGGGGTGCGAGAGCTGCCACGGAGCGAAGGTCGCGGTGGACCCCTCGGCGCCCAACCGGCTGTCGCCGAAGTCGTGGCCCAACTCCGGGATCGGGCGGCTGAACCCGGACGGCTCCAAGGGTTCCTGCACCGCCTGCCACACCCGGCACGCGTTCTCCAGGGCGCAAGCGCGGCAGCCCGAGGCGTGCTCCAAGTGCCATCTCGGGCCCGACCACCCGCAGAAGGAGGTCTACGAGGAGTCCAAGCACGGCAACGCCTACTACACCAGCCGCGAGCGGATGGCGCTGGACGCGGATCCGTGGATCGCCGGCGTGACCTACGACGCGGCTCCGACCTGCGCCACCTGCCACATGTCCGCGACGCGGACCCAGCCTGTGACCCACGACGTGGGCCAGCGGATCGCGTGGACCCTGCGGCCGCCGATCTCGAAGCGCAAGCCGGACTGGCAGCGCAAGCGGGAGCGGATGAAGGACGTCTGCCTCTCCTGCCACCAGCGCCGCTTCGTGGACGGTCACTTCTACCAGTTCGACGCGACGGTCCGCCTCTACGACGAGAAGTTCGGTCGCCCGGCCACCGAGATCATGAGCATGATCCGGAAGAAGGGGCTGCTCGAACACCGGGCGGCGTTCTCCAACCGGATCGAGTGGACCTACTGGGAGCTGTGGCACCACGAGGGGCGCCGGGCCCGGCACGGGGCGGCCATGATGGGGCCCGATTACACCTGGTGGCACGGGATCTACGAGGTCGCCAAGCACTTCTACTTCGAGTTCCTTCCCGAGGCCCGCGCCTACGGCGACCCCGAGGTCAACGCCTACATCGACCGGCTGCTGGCCGAGAACCCGATGCACGACTGGATGGACCGTGACACGAAGGAGCTCAAGGGAGCGATCCGCTCCGGCGAGCTTCCCGCGGTGTACGAGCCGCTGTTCGCCGGGGACGGCGAGGGCAAGTGAGGACGTCGCCGCCGGCCGCCCGGCCGGGGCGGCCGGCGGCGCCCACCCCACCCGACCACACGAGGAGGAGGATGCGATGCTCCACGACTGCTTGAAGCTCACCGCATGCGCGGCTCTGGCCACGGCGATGGTGGCCGCTCCCACCCCCGCGGCGGCCGGCGACGCCGCCACCTTCCGCGAGGCCCTGGTGGACGGGACGCCCTCGCTCTCCCTGCGCTACCGGTTCGAGTCGGTGGACGACGACGCCTTCACCGAGAACGGATACGCCTCGACGCTCCGCGCCGCCCTCGGCTACGCCACCCGCTCGTGGCACGGGTTCTCGGCCCGCGTCGAGGTCCAGAGCGTGCTCGACCTCGGGTACGAGAACCGGCACGACGACCGGGGCGGTGGGCGGCACTGGAACGGGGTGACCGACCGCCCGGTGATCGCCGACCCATCGCTCACCGGCTTCTACCAGGCCTACGTCCAGTGGCGCGCCGCCTCGGGCACCACCGTGAAGGTGGGACGGCAGGCGATCCTGCTCGACAACGTCCGCTTCGTGGGCAACGTCGGCTGGCGTCAGTTCCACCAGTCGTTCGACGCCCTGCGGCTGGATGCCACGCTCGGCGCGGACACCCGCCTCACCTACGCCTACGTCTGGAAACAGAACCGGATCTTCGGTGACTCGCGGGCGATGGGAACCCACCTGCTGAACCTGGGCGGGAAGCTCGGCGGGGCCACCCTCACCGGGTACGCCTACCTGGTGGACTACGACGCTCCCGGCCCCTCCACCCTGACCCTGGGGGCCCGTCTCGCGGGCTCCCTTCCCGCGGGCGAGATCTCGCTCCCCTACGACCTCGAGGCGGCGAAGCAGTCCGACGCCGGCGACAACCCCCGCGAGGTGGATGCCTGGTACTACCGGATCGGGGGCGGCGTCGCGGTGTCCGGGTTCACCGTCCGGCTCGCCTACGAGGTGCTCGAGGCGACGGGCCACGGCGGCGCCGCCTTCTCGACGCCGCTGGCCACGCTGCACGCCTGGAACGGCTGGGCGGACATGTTCCTCAGGACGCCGGACGCGGGGCTCGAGGACCTCGCCCTGACGCTCGGTTACCGCGCCGGCGGGTGGAAGCTGCTCGCCACCTACCACGACTTCGCGCCCGAGCGCGGGGGGAAGGACTACGGGACGGAGTTCGACCTCCTCTTCGCGTACACGACCTCCTGGAAGCAGACCTTCGCGCTCAAGGCGGCGGCCTACGACGCCGAGGCGTACGGGCGGGACGTGACCAAGATCTGGGCGTTCACGGCCTGGGCGTTCTGAGCCGCGCTACCATGACGGGGTGAAGGACGCCGCCGCCCTGGTCTCGCCCGAGCTGCTGGGCTTCGCCCTGACGCTCGCCCTCTCGCTCCTCATCGGGTTCGAGCGGGAGGAGCTCCGCGACGGGTCCGACCCGGGGTTCTTCGGCGGCGTCCGGACGTTCCCCCTCATCGGCCTCACCGGCCACCTCCTGTGGCTGGCCTTTCCCGGCTCCGCGGTGCCGTACGCGGTGGGGCTGCTGGCGCTGGGGGGCCTGCTGGTGGTGTCGCACCACGCCTCCATCGGCGCGCGGCGGACCGGCATCACCACCGAGATGGCCGCCCTGCTCACCTACGCCATCGGCGCGGCGGCGGCGGCCCGCCAGTACTGGGTCGCGGTGGCGGCTGGGGTGGTGGCGGTGCTCCTGCTGCAGGAGAAGCGACGCCTGGAATGGCTCGCCACCCACGTGCCGCGGCGCGAGGTGGGCACGCTCGTGCGGTTCCTGCTGCTCACCGGCGTGATCCTGCCCGTGGTGCCCAACCGCCCGTTCGGGCGGTTCGAGATCAACCCGTTCACGATCTGGCTGGTGGTGGTCGCGGTGAGCGGGCTCAGCTACCTGAGCTACCTCCTCCGCCTGTGGATCGGCGGACGGCGGACCGCGCTGATGACCGGCGTGCTCGGAGGGGCGTACTCCTCCACCGCCACCACCGTGGTGCTGGCCCGCGCGTCGCGCACCGGGGCGCTGGGCGCCCGGGCCGCGGCGGGCGGCATCGTCGCCGCCACCGGCGTGATGTACATCCGCCTGTGGGTTCTCGTCCTCCTCTTCGCCCCCGTCCTCGCGGCCCACCTCACCCTCCCGTTCTGGACCACGGCGGCGGCCTGCCTCCTCGGGGCCGCGGTCCTGGTGCGCAGCGCCCGCGAGCCCGCGGTGGCGGGCGAGGAGGAGCGGATCACGAACCCGCTCGAGATCACCTCCGCCCTCACCTTCGGCGCCCTGTTCCTGCTCCTCCTGGTGGTGACGCGGGTGGTGGCGGAGCGGTTCGGCGGCACGGGGCTGCTCGTGCTCGCGGTGGTGACCGGCGCCGCCGACGTGGATCCCTTCATCCTCGGTCTGACCCAGTACGCCGGTCACGGCCTGCCGCCCGAGACCGCCGCCCTGGCGGTGGTGGTGGCCGCCGCCTCCAACAACCTGATGAAGGCGGCCTACGCACGGATCTTCGGCAGCCCGCGGGCGGGGTGGCTCGGTGCGGCCGGACTGGGACTCGCGGCCGCCCTCGCCACGGCCGTCTTCCTGCTGGGCTGAGACAGCAGCACCCGGCCGCGACCCGGCGGCATCCGGAGGCGGCGTCGCCGCACTTGCCTGGCGGCCGCGCGGGGCGGAGAATCGCTGGTGCGGCCGGCACGGGGAACGGCCCGCGGAGGTGAACCGATGACGCGATCGAGGCCACGCACCATCGCGGTGCTCACGGGCGGCGGCGACGTTCCCGGGCTCAACCCGGCGATCCGGGCGATCACCGTCCGGGCGCTGCGCGAGGGGTACCGGGTGCTGGGCATCCGCCGCGGCTGGGCGGGGCTGATCGAGATCGACCGGGACGATCCTGGCACCTTGAGCGAGCACGTGATGGAGCTGTCCGAGGAGCTGGTGAACAAGGTGGGACGAACCGGGGGCACGTTCCTCCACACCTCGCGTACCCGGCCGAGCCGCGTCCCCCGCGAGAACCTGCCCGATCACCTGCGCCAGCGCTACACCGACGACGTCAACGACCTCACGCCCGAGGTCCTGGCCAACCTCGAGTACCTCGGCGTGGACGCTCTCCTCCCCATCGGCGGCGACGACACCCTCTCCTATGCGGTGGAGCTCCATGGACGCGGGGTGCCGGTGGTGGCCATCCCCAAGACCATGGACAACGACGTCCCGGGAACGGACTACTGCATCGGGTTCTCCACCTGCGTCACCCGCACCATCGAGATGACCCACGCGCTGCGCACCAGCGCCGGGAGCCACGAGCGGTTCCTGGTGATCGAGGTGTTCGGCCGCTACGCCGGGTTCACGGCGCTCCTGCCCGCCATGGCGGGCGCCTCGCACCGGTGCGTGATTCCCGAGCACGTCTTCGACATCGAGCGGCTCACCGAGCTGCTCTCGGAGGACCGGCGCCGGAACCCGTCGCGGTACAGCGTGGTGATCGTCTCGGAAGGCGCGCGCTTTCACGGGATGGAGGACATGGTGTACGAGAGCCACGAGCGCGACGCCTACGGCCACAGGAAGCTCGGG
>CAYTTB010000035.1:0-29561 GCA_964440565.1 uncultured Thermoanaerobaculia bacterium | reverse complement strand
AGGAGAGCGGGGGGATGCGGGATGTCGCCGCGCGGTGGTGCGCGCGAGCCACATCCCGCTGTGAGGACGCAGGTGCGGGGTACACGGGCCAGGGCGATGGGTCGGAGGAGAGCCGGTCGGGGTGGGGCGAGCCGGGCCCCGGGGGGCGTTGCGAGGTGGTCATGAAGCTGCTGGTGGCGAACCGGGGAGAGATCGCGGTGCGGATCGTCCGTGCCTGCCGGGAGATGGGGATCCGCACGGTGGCCGTGTACTCGCAGGCGGATCGCGCCGCTCCCCACGTCGCGATGGCCGATCAGGCGGTGCCGATCGGACCGGCCCCCGCGGCGGAGAGCTACCTCCGGGGGGAGCGGTTGATCGAGGCGGCCCGCCGCACGGGGGCGGAGGCGATCCACCCCGGCTACGGGTTCCTGGCCGAGAACGCCGAGTTCGCCGCGATGGTCCGGGACGCCGGGCTCGTCTGGGTCGGCCCGCCGCCGGAGGCGATCCGCCTGATGGGCTCCAAGACGGCCGCCCGGCGCCTGGCCGCCGGGGCCGGGGTGCCGGTGATCCCGGGGCTGGTGGAGCCCGCCGCGAGCCTTGAGGAGGTGGCCGCGTTCGCCACGGAGCACGGGTTCCCGGTGCTGCTCAAGGCGGTGGCGGGGGGCGGCGGCAAGGGGATGCGGCGGGTGGACCGGAGGGAGGACCTCGCCGCCGCGTTCGAGCGCGCGCGCTCGGAGGGCCGGGCGTACTTCGGCGACGACCGGGTGTACGTGGAGCGGCTGCTCGAGCGGCCGCGCCACATCGAGGTGCAGGTGGCGGCGGACCATCGCGGGGGGGCGGTTCACCTGGGCGAGCGCGAGTGCTCGATCCAGCGGCGCCACCAGAAGGTGGTGGAGGAGTGCCCGTCGCCGGCCGTGGACGAGGCGCTCCGCCGGTGCCTGGGCGAGGCCGCGCTGGCGGTGGTCCGGGCCGCCGGGTACGTGTCGGTGGGGACGGTGGAGTTCCTGGTGGAGCCCGACGGGAGCTTCCACTTCCTCGAGATGAACACCCGCCTGCAGGTGGAGCACCCGGTCACGGAGGAGGTGTACGGGGTGGACCTGGTCCGGGAGCAGATCCGGATCGCCCTCGGCGAGGCGCTCTCGTGGCGCCAGGAGGAGCTCGTGCCGCGCGGGCACGCCATCGAGTGCCGGGTGTACGCCGAGGACCCGCTGCGGGGGTTCGCCCCGTCGCCCGGACGGATCGCCCTGCTGCGGGAGCCGTCGGGTCCGGGGGTCCGGGTGGACTCCGGGGTCGTGGAGGGGTACGAGGTCCCGCTCGACTACGACCCGATGCTGGCGAAGCTGGTGGTGTGGGGGCCGGATCGCGAGACCGCCATCGCGCGCCTGGGGCGCGCCCTGGAGGAGTACCGGGTCGGCGGGATCGCCACCACGCTGCCGCTGTTCCGGGCCCTGGTGGGGCTGGAGGCGTTCCGGCGCGGGGACCTGCACACGGGGTTCCTGGACGACCTGCTCGCGTCCAGCCGCCTCGACGCGCTCCACGGCGAGCAGGACCCCGAGACGGAGCGGATGGCGGCGGTCGCGGCGGCGTGTCTCGCCACCCTCGAGGCGGGCCGGCTCTCCGGCGACCCGTTCGCGGCCGGAAGCCAGGGCCGCTGGTGGGAGGAGGGGCTCAGGATGCTGCACGGGAGGTTCCCGCGATGAGGTGGGTGGTGCGCGGGCGGTCGGGCGAGGTGGAGCTGGACGTGGAGCGCCGCGACGACGGCACCTTCCGGGTCCGCGGCGCGGTGGAGGGGACGGTGGACCTGGTCGCGCTCGACGGCTCGATCCACTCCCTGCGGTGGGTCGAGGACGACCGGTCGTACGAGGTGGTCGCGGAGCGGGGCCGGGGCTCGACGTGGCGCGTCCGGATCGGCGAGCGCGAGTACGAGCTGGAGGTGCTCAGCCCGGTGGAGGCCGCCGAGGCCGCCACGGGCGGCGGCTCCCGCCGCGGGGGGCGGCTGGAGGCGCCGATCCCGGGCAAGGTGGTGGCGGTGCGGGTGGCGCCGGGGGACCGGGTCGAGCCCGGGCAGACGCTGGTGGTCCTCGAGGCGATGAAGATGGAGAACGAGCTCGCGGCGGAGGCGGAGGGTACCGTCGCGGCGGTGCACGTCGCGCCCGGCGACACCGTGGAGACGGGCGAGGTGCTGGTGGAGCTGGAGGGATGATCCGAGATGTCGGATACGGCGCCCGAAAGATCGGACGCACCGGGGGCTCCGGCCCCGCGGGGCGACTTGACGTCGGCCCCCAGTTTGGCAGTAGAATTGCTCCGCCTTTCGGGTGGTGTGTCTCCGGCGCCGTCGGCGCCGAGTTCGGAGGAAAGGAGGGTGAGAGCCTGCTGGGTGCGTGGTAGACACCAGGACAGCGTTCGGTTTCCATCAACGTTCTGAGGAGGAAGGAGTATGAGAGTGCGTGGCAAGCATGTTCTGATCCTGCTGGCGGTCGTGGCCCTGGCGGCCGGCACCGCGATGGCGCAGACGGCCAAGGGTGGCCTGCAGGGCACCGTGGTGGACGAGGGCAACCAGCCGCTGCCCGGCGTGACGGTGGTGATCTCGTCGCCCGCGATGCAGGGCACCCGCACGGCGGTGACCGACGCCAACGGCAAGTACCGGTTCCCGCTGCTGCCGCCCGGCACCTACAAGGCGGTGTTCAGCCTCGCCGGGTTCCAGACGGTGGAGTACGAGAACATCAAGATCGGCGTCAGCCAGACCATCACCGTGGACGTGCGGATGCAGCGCGCCTTCCAGGAGGAGGTCCGGGTGACCTCCGAGGCACCGGTGGTGGACGTGACGTCCACGACGGTGGGCGCGAACCTGAGCCAGGAGCTGATCGTCGACCTGCCCACCGGCCGTACGTTCCAGTCGCTGACGTTCCTCGCGGCCGGCGCGGTGGACGGCGGTCTGGAAGGCAACCCGTCCATCATGGGCTCCTCCTCGGCGGAGAACCGGTACGTGGTGGACGAGCTGGACACCACGGACCCGGCGTTCGGCATCTCCGGGACCAACATCTCCTTCAACTTCATCCAGGAGGTCCAGGTCCAGACCGGCGGCTACGAGCCGGAGTACGGTGGTGCCCTGGGCGGCGTGATCAACATGATCACGAAGACCGGCTCCAACGAGTTCCACGGCGAGGTGTTCGGGTACTACACCGACGACTCCTTCGCCACCGAGGCGAAGGTTCCGCCGACCCGCGGCGCCGCGACCACCTCGTACACCGACTGGGACGTGGGCTTCGACGTGGGCGGCAAGATCATCCAGGACAAGCTGTGGTACTTCGTGGCGTACAACCCGAACTTCCACGAGGCGACGGTGCAGCGCGACATCTTCCGGCGTGACCACAGCTTCAAGCAGACCAACATCATGAAGCCGAAGTCCACGCGCAACTACTACGCCGCGAAGCTCACCTGGCAGATCAACGAGAACAACTCGCTCACCGCGACGGTGATCGGCGACCCCACCGACTTCGACAACGAGTACAACACCTCGTTCTACGTGGACACGCCCTACCTGCCCACCGACATGATCTACTCCAAGTACGAGGAGGGCGGCGTCAACTGGGGTCTCACCTGGAACGCGATCCTCAACGAGGACATGATCCTCGAGGCCAAGGTGGGTCACCACGAGACCAAGGAGGAGTTCACCCCGCGGTCGGACCTGCCCTGGTACGAGGACGGGACCGGCGACGGCCACTGGTCCGACGGCGTCGGCCGGCGCGTGCGGTTCGGCGGTCCCTCGTTCCAGCAGCTCGACGGCAAGCGGTGGCGTGACCAGGCCCGGGCCTCGTTCACCTGGTTCATCGGCGACCAGCACGAGGTCAAGGTCGGCGTCCAGTACAACTGGGTGGAGTTCGACGACGTCGCCGGCGTGGTGGGCTCCTCCGACGCGTTCTGCGCGCCCATCCTCTCCTGGGCCTACACGTTCGACTGGCGGATCGGCGACTACGTGTACCTGACCCCGGACAACGAGGAGATCCTCAACAGCGCGGGGATCTACTTCTGCGATCCCGGCAACGGTGACCCGTACGGCGGCGTGGCCATGCCCGCGCGCCGCGGCAACCGGATCCGGATGCGCAACTGGGGCTGGTACAACTCCAACTACAAGCAGAACTCGCACGGCGAGACCGACGAGGCCGCCATCTACCTGCAGGACTCCTGGAAGCTCACCGACTACTTCACCGTGAACTTCGGCGTGCGCGCCGACGCCACCGACGTGACCGGTGACGCCTCGCGGCTCCTCGAGAACCGCGGCATCTCGCTCACCTTCCAGGACACGATCCAGCCGCGCATCGGCTTCATCTGGGACTACGCCCACAACGGGCGGTCGAAGCTGTTCGGCCACTACGGCAAGTTCTACGAGTCGATCCCGCTGGACATCAACGTCCGCGCGTTCGGCAACGAGAACTACGACTTCTACTTCTACTTCTACCCGGATTCGGGCCTGCCCACGGTGAACAACGCCGCGGCCGGGTTCGGCAACAACCCCGGCTACCTCTTCTACATCCTGAAGGCCGGCGGCGGCACCGCGGCCGACCCGAACCTGGACGGGCAGTACCTCGAGGAGTACCTGCTGGGCACCGAGTACGAGGTGGCCACCAACCTGGCCATCGGCATCAAGGGGATCTACCGGCGCCTGGGCCGGGTGATCGAGGACATCTCGGTGGACGGCGGCAACTCCTACTTCATCACCAACCCCGGCGGGTGGTACTACGAGAACCCGGTGACCGGCAACCCGCTGGACGAGCCGGTGTTCTTCCCCAAGCCCTCTCGCATCTACCGCGCGGTGGAGCTCAGCCTGAACAAGCGGTTCTCCGACAACTGGCAGCTGTACGCCTCGCTGCTGTGGTCCCGCAACAAGGGGAACTACGGCGGCCTGTTCCGGCAGGACAACGGTCAGCTCGACCCGAACATCACCTCGCTGTATGACCTGCCCGACCTGCTCAACGGCGCGTACGGCCTCCTGCCCAACGACCGCAAGTGGCAGTTCAAGGCGTACGGCTCCTACCGCTGGGACTTCGGTCTGGTGACCGGCTTCAACTTCAGCTGGATGACCGGTACCCCGATCTCCAAGCTGGGTGCCCACCGGACCTACGGTCCCAACGAGCGGTTCATCGGCAACCGGGGCGAGTTCGGCCGGACCCCGACCCTCATGGACCTCGACCTGCACTTCAGCTACCCGTTCAAGATCTCCGACTACGACCTCGAGCTCATCCTGGACGTGTTCAACGCGCTGAACATGCAGACCGCCACCGCGGTGGACCAAGAGTACAGCTTCTGCTCCGACCCGGCCAAGGACGAGACGCGCGACTGCCGCAACGACAACTGGGGCAACGCGACGGCGTTCCAGGCGCCGCGCAACTACCGGATCGGCGTGAAGTTCTCCTGGTGAGCCTGGCGTAGGCCGATTCCTCGGGGGCGGCTCCGGCCGCCCCCGTTTTCGTCTCTCGGGGCCGGCGTCCCCGGGCTCCCGCAGGGCCTGGCCGATGCTGGTAGGATGCGCCGGTGATGGAGAGGGCGAGCGACGAGGCGCTCATCGCGCGTTGCGCCGGGGGCGACCAGGAGGCGTTCGCCGAGATCGTCCACAGGTACCAGAGGCGGGTCGTGGGGTTCCTCGCCCAGATGGTGGGTGACCACGAGCTGGCCCGTGACCTCGCGCAGGAGACGCTGGTCCGCGTGTGGACCGCGGCGGGAAGCTTCGATCCCTCCTACCGGTTCACCACCTGGCTGTTCCGGATCGCCCACAACCTGGCCGTGGACCACCTGCGCCGGCGCCGGCTCGCGACCGCACCGCTGGAGACCGTGACCCGCGAGGGGGACGAGCGGGAGCTGCCGCTCGAGAGCGGAACACGCGACCCGCTCGCGCGGCTCGAGAACCTGGAGCTGGGCGAGGCGCTGGAACGGGCCATCCTCGAGCTCCGCGAGGACTACCGGGAGCTGGTCCTGCTCCGGCACTTCGCCCTCCTCTCGTACCAGGAGATCGCCGACCTGAAGGGGATGCCCCTCGGCACCGTGAAGAACAAACTTTTCCGCGCCCACTCCGTACTTCGTGAGGCACTGGCGGGGTACCGCCGGGGGAGGAACGCGACATGACCCGTGGCTGCGACAGGGTCCGCGAGGCGCTCGTGGAGCACGGCGGCGAGGTCGCGCGTCTCGACGAGGAGGCGCGGCGCCACCTCGCCGGCTGCGAGGCGTGCGCGGCCGTGGCCGAGGGCGAGCGGCGCCTTGCGCAGGGGTTCGCGGCCCTCCAGCCTTCCGAGGACCCGGAGCTCGAGCGCCTGATCCTGGCACGGGTGCGCCGGATCGAGCGCCGGCGCCGGCTCGCCGCGGCCCTCCCCCTCGCGGCCGGGCTCCTCCTCGCGGCGCTGGGCGCCGTGCTGGTGGGCGGGTTGCCCGCGGCCGGCCTGCTGGCGGCCCTCCCCTCGGCCTCGCTGGTGGGGTGTATCGGTCTGGCCGCCCGCCTGGCGGACGCCGCCGCGGCGGTGCGGGCGCTCGCGGCGGTGACGCCCGCCTGGGCGGCGGTGGCCGCGGCGGCGGTGGCCGCGGGGCTGGGGGCGGGGCTGGTGCGCCTCGTGCGGCGCCGCCTGGGAGGGGTCCGGCGGTGAGACGGCTGTGGGCCCTGGTGGTGGCGCTCGCCCTCGTGGGCCCCGCGACGGCCGCGCCCACGGTGACGGTGCTCGAGCCGATCACGCTGCACGGCCGTGTGGAGGGCGACGTGGTGGCGCTGGCGGCGAACGTCCGTGTCGCCGCCGACGCCGAGGTGCGCGGCGACGTGGTGGCGGTGCTGGGCCGGATCGAGCTGGAGCCGGGGGCGCGGATCGTGGGGCGCGCGCTCGAGGTGCGATCGCTCGCAGGGCTCGCCGTCACCGACGTCCGGCGGGCCGGACGGCTGCCGGTGGTGGGCACCGCGCTCCTCGCGGTGGGGTTGTGGCTGGCGGTGGTGGGCGCGGCGGCGCTGGCCCTGCCGCGCCCGGTGGCGGTGGCGGCCGCCCGCGTGGGTGTCGGTGGCGGCGCCGCGGCGGCGCTGGGGGCGCTGAGCGTGACGACGCTGTTCGCGGCCCTGCTAGCGGCGCTGGGCACCGGGCCGCTGGCGGTTCCGGCGGTGGCGGCGCTGGTGGTGGTGGCGCTGGCCGTCAAGGCGGCGGGCCTCGCGGCGCTGGGGACGGCGCTCGCGCGGAGGGCGCTGCCCCGGGCGCCGGTGCCGCTGGCCGCCGGCGCGGGGGCGGCGGCGTTGCTCGCGATCCGGGTCGTCCCGGTGGTGGGGGCGTTCGCCTGGACGGCGGTCTCGGTGGCGGCGTTGGGTGCCGGGGCCATGGTCGTCGCGGCGGCCTGGGCGCCAGGGCGGCTCCACGACACGGCGGTGGCTGCCCCCCGCCGTTGACCCGTCTGGAGGCCGCGGGTATACTGCGCCGTCCGCGGGGGGGCGTGTGCGGATCGATCTGAGCGAGCTGGAACGTGAGCCCCGTCCGTTCGACGCGGAGCTCGAGCTGGAGGGTGCGGCGCTGGACGTCGCGCTGGTGGCGGGCCACGTGCACGCGCGCGTCGAGGGGAAGGTGCGCCGGATCGCGGAGGGGTTCCGGATCGAGGGCCGGGTGGAGGCGAGCGGCACGCTGGTGTGCTCGCGGTGCCTCGCTCCCGTGCCCTGGAGCGCGAGCGAGCGGTTCCTCGTCGAGCGGTGGCGCCTCGAGCTGGCCCCGGCGGTCGAGGAGCTGGAGCTCGATCCGGGCGACGCGGACGTGGTGTTCAGCGATTCGGAGGAGCTGGACCTCGAGGCGCTGGCGGCCGAGCAGCTGGGTCTCGCGCTGCCGATGAAGCCGCTGTGCTCCGACGCGTGCGCGGGTCTGTGCCCGTCGTGCGGCGCGGACCTGAACGCGGGCGAGTGCGGGTGCGCGCGAGAGGCGGTGGACCCGCGGTGGGCGGCGCTCGCCGAGCTGAAGCGGAAGCTTGACGGGAGTTGAACGATGGCCAATCCGAAACGACGGCATTCGCGCTCGAGGAAGGGCAAGCGGCGCGCGCACGACGCGCTGGTTCCGCCGGGCTGGAGCCTGTGCCCCTCGTGCTTCGAACCCAAGCCGCCGCACCGGGTGTGTCCCCACTGCGGCAGCTACAAGGGGCGGCAGGTGATCGAGGTCGAGGAGATCGAGTGACCCCATGACCGGTGCGCAGCGGCTGCCGGTCGCCCTCGACGCCGTCGGGGGCGACCACGCACCGGAGGCGGTGGTCCGGGGCGCACTCGAGGCGGTGGAGGAGCTGGGGCTGCCGGTGCTCCTGGTGGGGCCCACCCGGGTCATCCGGCGGGAGCTGGGCCGGTTCCGCAGGCTCCCCCCGGGGCTCGAGATCGTGGACGCCCCCGACGTCGTCTCCATGGAGGATCCGCCGGTGGCCGTGCTGCGCCGCAAGCGCCGCTCCTCCCTCACCGTGTGCGCGGAGCTGGTCCGCGACGGTCGGGCCACGGCGATGGTCACCGCTGGCAACACCGGAGCCGCCTGGGTGGCGGCCAAGGCACGGCTCGGCATGATCGAGGGAGTGGAGCGGCCGGCGCTGGCCGCCATCCTCCCGAGCACCTGCGGCCAGACCCTGGTGCTGGACGTGGGGGCCAACGTGGAATGCCGCCCGCACCACCTCGTCCAGTTCGCGGTGATGGGGTCGCGGTACGCGGAGCTCGCCCTGGGCGTGCCCCGCCCGCGGGTGGGGCTGCTGTCCATCGGCGAGGAGGAGGGCAAGGGGGGGCGCCGGGTCGCCGAGGGGCACCGGGAGCTGGCGGCGGCCGGCGTCCACTTCGTGGGGAACGTGGAGGGGCGCGACATCTTCACCGGCGACGTGGACGTGGTGGTCTGCGACGGGTTCACGGGGAACGTCGTGCTCAAGGTCGCCGAGGGCGTGGGGGAGTTCATCGTGGGGGCGCTGCGGGAGGCGGCGCGTCGCTCGCCGGTGTACGGCGCGGGCCTCCTCATGGCCAAGGGGGCGTTCCGGGATCTGAAGCGGCGGGTGGACTACGCGGAGTACGGGGGGGCACCGCTGCTGGGAGTGGCGGGGCCGGTGCTCATCGGCCACGGCCGCTCGAGCGCTCGCGCGATCCGGAACGCGATCCGGGCCGCCCACGCCTACGCGGCCGCGGGCGTGGTGGCGGCCATCGCCCGGGACGCCCGGCGCCTCGCGGCCGCCTCGGGAAGGGGCAGGAACGATGCATGACGGCTTCCAGCGCACGGCGCGGATCGCGGGTCTCGGCGGGTACGTGCCGGAGCGGGTGCTCACGAACCGTGACCTCGAGCGGATGGTGGACACCTCCGACGAGTGGATCAGGACGCGGACGGGGATCCGGGAGCGCCGGGTGGTGGCCGAGGGCGAGGGGCTGGTGGAGCTGGTGGAGCGGGCCGGACGGGCGGCGCTCGCGGATGCGGGTGTGGCCCCCGAGGACGTGGACCTGTTCATCCTCGCCACCGCCACCCCGGATCAGCCGATCCCGGCCACCTCGGCCATCGTCCAGCCGCGCCTCGGCCTGAGCCGCGCCGCCTGCTTCGACCTCTCCGCCGCCTGCTCGGGGTTCGTGTACGCGCTCAAGGTCGCGCGCCAGTTCGTCGCCACCGGCGACGCGGAGACGGTGCTGGTCGTGGGCGCCGAGTGTCTCACCCGGTACGTGGACTGGACCGACCGCGCCACCTGCGTCCTGTTCGGCGATGGTGCGGGTGCCGTGGTGCTGCGGCCGGCCGCCGCCGGCGAGGGGATCCTCCGCACCGCGTGGCGCACCGACGGCAGCTACGCCGAGCTCATCTCCATGCCCGGCGGCGGGAGCCGGTTCCCGCCGAACCGCCCCGAGACGCTCGAGCGGCGGCTGCCGTTCATCAGGATGCGCGGCAACGAGACGTTCAAGGTGGCGGTGCGGGCCCTGACCGAGATCAGCCAGGGGGTGCTGGACGCGGCGGGGATCCGCCCCGAGGAGCTCGACCTGTTCATCCCCCACCAGGCCAATATCCGCATCATCAAGGCGGTGGGCAGCCGCCTGGGACTGCCCGCCGAGAAGGTGTACGTGAACGTGGACCGGGTCGGCAACACCTCCGCCGCCTCGATTCCGCTCGCGATGGTGGACGCGGTCCGCGAGGGGCGGCTCGAGCGCGGCGACCTCGTTCTGGCCACCGCCTTCGGCGGCGGGCTCACCTGGGGCTCGGTCCTGCTGCGCTTCTGAGGAGGTGTCCGTGCGGGTCGCGGCGCTGTTTCCGGGCCAGGGAAGCCAGTTCGTGGGCATGGGACGCGACCTCGCCCAGATGTACCCCGAGGGGCGCGAGGTCTTCGCCGAGGCCGACGCCGCGCTGGGCGAGCCGCTGTCGCGGGTGTGCTGGGAGGGGCCGGAGGAGGCGCTCCGCCTCACCGCCACGACGCAGCCGGCACTCCTCGCCCACTCCCTGGCGGCCTGGCGGGTGCTGGAGCGACGGGGGGTGCGGGTCGAGGCGGTGGCGGGGCACAGCCTGGGCGAGTACTCGGCGGTGGTGGCCGCCGGCGGGCTGCCGCTCCCCGAGGCGCTGCGCCTGGTGCGCCGGCGGGGCGAGCTGATGCAGGCGGCGGTACCCGTCGGCGAGGGGGCGATGGCGGCGATCCTGGGGCTTCCCGACGAGGCGGTGGCGGCGGCGTGCCGCGAGGTCCGCGAGGGCGGCGGGGGCATGGTGGTGCCGGCGAACTTCAACGCGCCGGGGCAGGTGGTGATCGCGGGCGAGGCCGGGGCCGTGGAGGCGGCGGTGACGCTGCTGCGCGAGCGGGGGGCTCGCCGGGCGGTGCCGCTCCCCGTCTCGGCGCCGTTCCACTCGCCCCTGATGGAGCCGGCGCGCCGGGGGCTCGAGCCGCACCTCGAGGCGGCCCCCTTCGCCGACCTCGCGGTTCCGCTCTACCGCAACGTGGACGCCGCGCCGGTGCGGGCCGCGGCGGAGGTCCGGGACGGGCTGATCCGCCAGGTGGACGCTCCGGTGCTGTGGAGCGAGACGATCCGGAGGATGCGGGCGGACGGGTTCGACACCTTCGTCGAGGTCGGGGCGGGGACGGTGCTGTCGGGCCTGGTGCGCCGCATCGATCGGGAGGCGCGGTGCCTCCCGGCGGGGACCGCCGGGCAGGTGGAGGCGGTGATCGGGGAGCTGGGCGATGGCTGATCTGGACGGGCAGGTGGCTCTGGTGACCGGCGCCAGCCGGGGGATCGGGCGCGCCATCGCGCGCCGGCTCGCGGCGGAGGGCGCGCACGTGGCCTGCGCGGCGCGCGGCGCGGCCACCCTGCAGGAGGTGGTGGCCGAGATCTCAGCCGCGGGCGGGAGCGCGGAGGCGGTCCCGCTCGACGTCACCGACGGGGCACGGGCCGCCGAGGTCGTGACCGACCTCCACCGCCGCCACGGGCGGCTCGACGTCCTGGTGAACAACGCCGGGATCGTCGAGGACCAGCTCCTGGTGCGGATGAAGCCCGAGCAGTGGCGGCGGGTGATGGCGGTGGACCTGGACGGGGTGTTCCACGTCACGCAGCCGGCGGCCAGGGTGATGATGCGGCAGCGGTCGGGCCGCATCGTCAACGTGACCTCGGTGGTGGGCCTGATGGGCAACCCGGGGCAGTCCAACTACGCCGCCGCGAAGGCCGCGCTCGTGGGGTTCACCAAGGCGCTGGCCCGGGAGCTGGGCAGCCGCAACATCACCGTCAACGCGGTGGCTCCGGGCTACATCGAGACGGACATGACCGCGGGCCTCTCCGAGGCGCAGCGCGAGCGGTTGCTCGCGGCGCTCGCGATCCCGCGCCTGGGGACGCCCGAGGACGTCGCCGCGGCGGTCGCGTTCCTGGTCGGGCCCGGGGGGAGCTACATCACGGGTACCGTGCTCAACGTCAGCGGCGGGCTGTACATGTGACCGGTCGCGAGGATCAGGCGAGGCGCCACGCGAGGCGCACCAGGTTTCCGCGCTCCGTTCGCTCCATCTCGAGGCGGTCGGCGAGCCGCCGCATCAGGTAGAGGCCCCGCCCCCCCTCCCTCGCCTCGGCGGGGTCCGGATCCGTCTCGGGGAGATCGAAGGGCGGTCCCTCGTCCTCCACCTCGGCGACCGCCTCCGGCGCGTGCCAGCGGAGGGTGACGCGCACCCGGCGCGAGTGGTCGCCCCGGTTCGCGTGCCGCACCGCGTTCTCCACCGCCTCCACCAGGGAGAGCTTCAGCCGCTCGGCGAGCGCGGGCCGGCCCACCACCCGCTCGCAGAACAGTTCCGCCGCCCGGACCACCACGGGGAGGACCTCGAGGTCGGAGGGGAGGTCCAGGGTCACGCGTCCGGCGGCGGTGTCCGGTGGTCGGGCCACGAGCCTAGGGTACACTCTCGGGCGGAGGGTGCGATGCCGCGCCGGATGAAGGTCCGCGAGCTGATGTCCACCGAGCTGGTGACGCTCACCGAGGACGAGACGCTGGCCCACGCCGAGCGGTGCATGAGGAGCGGCCGCATCCGCCACCTCCCGGTGGTGCGCGACGGGAAGCTGGTGGGCCTCGTCACCCACCGGGACCTCCTCGCGGCCTCCTTCTCGGTGTTCGCCGAGGTGGACGCGGCGGAGCAGCGGCGGGTGTTCGCCACCATTCCGGTCAAGGAGCTCATGCACCGGGAGGTGGTCACGGTGCCGCCCGACCTCCCCGTCGCCGAGGCCGCACGCATCCTCCTCCGGAACAAGTTCGGCTGCCTGCCGGTGGTGGAAGGGGACGGCACCCTCGTGGGTCTGGTGACGGAGGCCGACTTCCTCCGCCTGACGGTACGCCTCCTGCCATGACGGCGCTCGACGTGGCCATCCTGGTGGTGTGGGGCGGGCTGGCGCTCACGGGGTTCTGGAAGGGCGCGCTGCGCATCGTGCTCGGCATCGGCGGTGCGGTGGCGGGGCTGTGGGTCGCGGCGGCCGCGGCGCCCGGGGTGGAGCGCTGGGTGTCGGCGCGGGTGGTGGCTGGCTGGCCCGCCGCCGTGCTCGCCTACCTGGCACCGTTTCTCGCCACCGTCGCGGTCGCCCTCCTGGCGGCGTGGGGGCTCGAACGCACGCTCGCGGCGCTGCACCTCCGCTGGCTCGACCGCCTGGCCGGAGCCGTGGTTGTGGGGCTCGCGGGGGCGGTGGTGCTGGGCGCGGTGCTCAGCCTCGGCGCCGCGGCCTCGCCGGGCCTCCGCCGGGCGTGCGAGCGCTCGACACTGGCACCGGTACTCATGGAGCTGGTGGGTCAGGCGGGTGCGGCGGCGGGAGGCGCGGCCGCCTCCAGCGGCCGGTAGAGGGTGTCCCGCAGCACCGGTACCCGACCCGCCTCGCGGATCAGGCGCTCGAGGCGTTCCCTGGCCATCCCCCGCCCCGCGGTGCCGCCGGCGGCCCGCGTGATCCGCTCGTCCACCACCGTCCCATCGAGGTCGTCGGCGCCGAAGTGCTGCGCCACCTGCGCGATCTTCTCCCCCAGCATGATCCAGTACGCCTTCACGTGCGGCACGTTGTCCAGCACCAGGCGGGAGAGAGCGATGACGGAGAGGTCGAGGCGGCCGGTGGTGGGCGGGAGGTGGGCGAGGCGGGTGTTGGCCGGATGGAAGGCGAGAGGGATGAAGCACTGGAAGCCGCCGGTCTCGTCCTGCAGCTCGCGCAGCGCCAGCAGGTGGTCCACCCGCTCCTCCGGGGTCTCCACGTGGCCGTACAGCATCGTGCAGTTGGAGCGCAGCCCCTCGCGGTGGACGATACGCGCCACCTCCAGCCAGCGGCGGCCGTCGGTCTTGTGATCGCAGATCAGCCGGCGTACCCGCGGCGAGAAGATCTCCGCCCCGCCTCCGGGGCACGAGCCGAGGCCGGCGGCCTTGAGGCGGCGCACCACCTCCTCCACCGGAAGCCGCGCGAGACGGGACAGGAAGTCGAGCTCCACCATGGTGAGCGCCTTGAGGTGGACCCACGGGAACCGCTCGCGGAGGGCGGCGAAGAGCGCCTCGTAGTAGGCCAGGTCGCAGCGGGGATCCAGCCCGCCCACGATGTGCAGCTCCGTCACCGACTCGTCCACGTCGCGCTCCGCGATCCGCACCGCCTCCTCCACCGGGTAGCGCCACCCCTCCTCCCGGCGCGCCAGGGGCACCGCGAAGGCGCACAGCGCGCACGAGGCGGCGCACACGTTCGTCGGGTTGAGGTGGCGGTTGATGGTGTAGTAGGTGCGATCGCCGTGGAGCCGCTCCCGGACCACGTTGGCCAGCGAGCCGAGGCCGATCAGGTCGTGCGTGGTGGCGAGCACGAGCGCCTCCTCGCGTCCGAGGCGCTCGCCGGCGAGCACGCGCTCCGCGACGGGGCGAAGCGCCGGGTCGGTGATGCGCGCGAGGGGGTCCATGGCTCGCGATTATAGCTGAGATGTCGTCTCAGCGCGTGGAGGGCTCGCGCACGTTCAGCGAGCGCAGGAACCGCTCGTTGGTGGGGAACTCCTTGAGCTTGGCGAGCAGCAACAGCATCGCCTCCTCCGGCGAGAGCGCGGACAGCGCACGCCGCATCAGGTGAAGCTTCTCCAGCAGCTCGGGCGGGTACAGCTTCTCCTCCTTGCGGGTGCCGGACTTGGGGATGTTGATGGTGGGGAAGATCCTCTTCTCGAACAGCTTCCGGTCGAGGACGATCTCCATGTTGCCGGTGCCCTTGAACTCCTGGAAGATCACCTCGTCCATCCGCGAGCCGGTGTCGATGAGGCAGGTGGCCACGATGGTGAGCGAGCCACCGTCCTCCACGTTGCGGGCCGAGCCGAAGAACCGGCGCGGCTTCTCCATGGTGCGCGCGTCGATGCCGCCGGAGAGGATCCGCCCCGAGCCCTTCTGCGCGTTGTTGTAGGCGCGCGACATCCGCGTCAGCGAGTCCATGAAGACCACCACGTCCTCGCCGAGCTCGACGAGCCGCCGCGCACGCTCGATCACCAGCTCCGAGATCTGGATGTGGGATTTCACCGACATGTCCGAGGACGAGGCGAACACCTCGCCGCGCGCGATGGACCGGCGCCAGTCGGTGACCTCCTCCGGCCGTTCGTCCACCAGCAGGACGAAGATCACGACGTCCGGGTGGTTCACCGCGATGGCGTGGGCCATCTGCTGCAGCAGGCGGGTCTTGCCGGTCTTGGGAGGGGCCACGATGAGGCAGCGCTGGCCCTTCCCGAGCGGCGCGATGAGCTCCGTCACCCGGGGCTCGAGGATCTCGGGCTCCGTCTCCAGCTGGAACCGCTCGGTGGGGTCGATGCTCACCAGCTCGGCGAACGGGACCGCCCGATCCCGGTAGGTCTGGGGCTCCATCCCCTCGATGGTGGCGACCTCGGTTACCGTGGGTCGGCTGCCGCCGCGCGCGGTCCCCTCGATGAGGAGACCGGACTCGAGGTGCCACCGCGACAGGAGCTCCGAGGGGACCCTGGGGGCGTTGCCCCCGACCTCGAACCCCCGCTCAGGATCGAGGAGGACCCCGTCGCCCTGATCCCGCCGCAGCAGGTACCCGCGGACCGGGATCGCGGGACCGCGCTGGCTCGCGGGCTTGCGCCGGCGGCGCCGGCGGCGCCGGCGCGACGACGTGGACCCGGCCCGCTCGTTCGACGTGCGTTCGGTGCTGTCGCTCATGCCACTGCCCACCTCTGGGGTGCGTCCTCCGGGTGATGGCGGGGAACCTCCTTGCCCCGTTCCCGCGGGCTCCGTCCGGTGACGACCCCGCTCCTGCGCGCGCCATCCCCGCGGAGCCTCGGGCTCAGCTCGACCGCGAGCCCCGCTCCGCCTCTCCCCGTCACCATACCCGCGGTCCCGCCCGAACGCAAGTGCGGACGCGCCCCGGAGGGGTGAGAGGAGCGTCGCACCCACCGCTCCCCCCTCCCGGGATCCCGGCCGCCTCCGGTTGAGACGGATCCCCGGCCCGGACGCGAACTCCCCGTATCGCGGCCGCGGGTTCCCGGCCCGCGCGGAGGCCTCGCGCGAAACTGTCCGGGGCGGCTTCCCGGCCGATCCCGCCGGGTGTTCCGGCCTCGGCTGCGGGGGTGGCCGGCGCCGCGGCGTCGGTTCCCGGGTGGCTCCCATCCCCCGCCCACGGCGCGCGGGGACGCGCGCCGCCACAACGGGAGATGGGATCCGCTCCGGAAGGCGAGAGCGGTGGGGTCGGCCGCTCCGCGCATCGCCGGCCGACCGGCTCCCATCGCTGGAGAGGGTACGGAGCGGGCTGCCGCGGTGGGCAGCCCAGGCGTGTGCAGGAAGGAGATGGTGGAGCCGATGGGAGTCGAACCCACGACCTCGTGAATGCCATTCACGCGCTCTCCCAGCTGAGCTACGGCCCCACGCGGAGGGGGATTCTGGCAGATCGCCCGGGTGGTGTCAACGCCCGGGTGGTAGAATGGCGCGCGGAAGCGCACGGGGCCTGGTGGCCTCCGCGGACTTCAAATCCGTCGGGCCGGCCCCGTCGGGTCGGCCGGAGGGTTCGATTCCCTTGCGCTTCCGCCACGCCGCGCGGCGGCGGGTTCGGAGTGCGATGCAGGAGCAGGAGTTCGTCTACCGGGGGGATCTGGCGGAGACGCCGCTGCCCGAGATGCTGGCCACCATCCACCGGTACCGG
Source organism: uncultured Thermoanaerobaculia bacterium (assembly GCA_964440565.1). Lineage (GTDB taxonomy): Bacteria > Acidobacteriota > Thermoanaerobaculia > Thermoanaerobaculales > Sulfomarinibacteraceae > CAYTTB01. Next base: position 13,003 of record CAYTTB010000035.1, on the reverse strand, counting down.
GTGCCCGGGGTGATGGAGCTGACCGACGGCACGGTGACGAAGCGGATCTACATCCTCGACGGGGATGTCATCTTCGCCACCTCTTCCGACCGGGCGGAGTCGCTGGGCGACTTTCTCCTCCGGGAAGGTCGGATCACGAAGGCCCAGTACCGCGTGTCCTGCGACGAGCTGGCGCGGAGCCCCGGGAAGCGGCACGGGACGATCCTGGTGGAGATGGGGTTCCTCACCGAGGAGGAGCTCGGGCCCGCGGTGCGCGATCAGGTGCAGCAGATCCTGTGGAGCCTGTTCGACTGGGAGCGCGGCTCCGTCACCTTCCGCGTGGGCGAGTTCCGCGCCGACGAGGTGTTCAAGCTGAAGATCCCCACGCCCAGGGCGATCCTGTCGGGGTGCCGGAGGATCTCCGACGGCCGCCGCGTCACGGCCCGGCTCGGCGGCCGCAACACGATCCTGAAACGCCTGCCGGTCGCCGATCACCTGAGCGGCCTGCGGCTGGAGCGGGGCGAACGCGAGCTGCTGGAGCTGGTGGATGGCCGGCGGACGCTGCTGGAGCTGTGCGAGGCGGGGCCGTTCTCGCCCGGGCTCAATGCCCGGACGCTCTACGCGTTCTTCGCCCTCCAGCTGGTGGACCGCGAGCGGAGCCCGAGCGGCGTGAGGATCCAGGTCAGGACCGAGGGCGACTGACACGCCGCCCGATACCGGGAGGGGAGATGCCACTGTACGAGTACCGATGCCTCGAGTGCGGTGTGCGGTTCGAGCGGCTGCAGAGGGTCAGCGACGACCCGGTGGCGGAGTGCCCCGAGTGCGGCGGACCGGTGGAGCGGCTGCTCGGGGTCCCGGCCCTCCAGTTCAAGGGCTCCGGGTGGTACGTCACCGACTACGGGAAGGGCTCGGCGAAGAGCTCCTCACGCTCCGAGAGGTCGGAGGCGGGCTCCGGCGAGGGATCGAAGGGCGGCGACGGGAGCACGGGCTCCGACGACTGAGGGCCGGCTACCGGCGGGGGTAGCCGGGGACCCGCTCGAAACGGAGCCGGGCACCGCGCTCCACCCCGTGGCGGGCCGCGGTTCCCGCGGCGATCTCCAGGACGGCGCTGGCGTCGGCGCTCGGGACGTACTGGGGGCACGGCTCGGCACGGCAGGGGGGCGCGTCCGCCACCACGTCCACCACCGTTCCTCCCCCGTCGAGGAAGACGAGGTCGAGCGGGATCCAGGTGTCCTTCATCCAGAACGACCAGCGGGCCGGGTTCTCGAACAGGAACAGCATGCCGTGGTCGGGCGGAAGCGACGTGCGGAACATCAGCCCCCGGCCCCGCTCCTCCGGGGTCACCGCGAGCTCCAGCACGACGCGCGAGCCGTCCGGGAGGATCGCCGCCGGCGGCTCCAGGGTCGGCGCCGGCGTGGGTGCGGACGCCGGCCCGGGGGAGCCGCCCCCACAGGCGAGGGGGAGCCACGCGAGCGACACGAGGAAGGATATCCAGCGTCTCACGATGCCTCGTCGTCGCCGGACCTGAGGCCCAGCTTGCCCGCATGATACCGGAACGCGCGGTAGCTCATGCGGAGCAGCCGCGCAGCGGCACGCCGGTTGCCCCCGGTCCGCTCCAGCGCCTGCTCCATCAGGGAGCGCCGCACGCCGTCCAGGTACTCCTCGAGGTCGATCCCCTCCTCCGGCAGCGCCACCGGCGGGGCCGCCCTGCCGCCGGCCGCGGCGGGGAGACGGTCGCGGAGCGAGCCGGAGGTGATGAGCTCCGACGGCTCCAGCACCACCGCCCGCTCGAGCACGTTCTCGAGCTCGCGTACGTTGCCCGGCCAGTGGTACGCCTGCAGCAGCTGCAGCGCGTCGGCGGTGAGGCGCTTGCGCGGGAGGCCGAGGCGGCGGCAGGTGCGCTCCACGATGTGGCGCGCCAGCTCGGGGATGTCCTCGGGGCGCTCGCGCAGCGCGGGAAGGTGGAGGTGAATCACGTTGAGCCGGTAGTAGAGATCCTCGCGGAACCGGCCGGCCTCGACCTCCGCGGCAAGGTCGCGGTTGGTGGCGGCGACGAACCGCACGTCCACGGGGATCTCGCCGGTGCCCCCGACCTGCCGCACCCGCCGGTCCTGGAGGACCCGGAGGAGCTTGACCTGGACCGGCGGGGTGAGCTCGCCCACCTCGTCCAGGAACAGGGTTCCGCCGTGCGCCCGGGCGATGAGGCCGGGGTGGTCACGCACCGCCCCGGTGAAGGCGCCGCGTACGTGGCCGAACAGCTCGGACTCGAGCAGCCCCTCGGGCAGGGCGCCGCAGTTCACGGTGAGGAACGGTCCCTGGGCCCGCGGCGAGTGGGCGTGGATGGCGCGGGCCAGGAGCTCCTTGCCGGTCCCGCTCTCGCCCGTGATGAGCACCGTGGAGGGGGTCGCGGCGAGGCGGGGGACGAGCGCGAGGATCCGCCGCACCACCGGGCTCGTGCCCACGAACTCCGGCATCTCCGCGCCCCGGGCGGGGGGCGCGGAGGTGCCCAGGATCTTCCGCACCACCAGCTTCAGCTCCTCCACGTCGAACGGCTTGGACAGGTACTCCGCGGCCCCGGCGCGGAGCGCCTCGAGCGCGTGCTGCGGGGTGGTGTGAGCGGTGATCACGAGGAACGGCGTCCGCACTCCGCGGCGCCTCGTCTCCCGGAGGACGTCGAGCCCGTTGACGTCCGGCAGCTTGAGGTCGCAGATGGCCAGGGCGTAGCTCCGCCGCGCGAGCGCCTCCAGCGCACGCGCCCCGTCCGGCACCGCGTCCACGCGGTACCCCTCCTCCTCCAGGAGGATGGTGAGGAACTCGCGCAGCGAGTCCTCGTCGTCGATCACCAGCAGGCGCTCACCGCTCACCCGAGCCCTCCCCCGTGGGCAATCTGACGGTGACCACGGTACCCTCACCCGGCTCGCTGTCGATCTCCACAGTACCCCGGTGCCGGGCGACGCACGAGTAGACCACGGCGAGCCCGAGCCCGGTGCCGCCGGGCCGGGTCGTGACGAACGGTTCGAAGGCGCGCCGGCGCACCGCCTCCTCCATCCCGTGGCCCGTGTCCGCGAAGCGCAGCACCGCGGTGCCCGGCGCCTCGCTCCCGCCCGAGATGGTGAGCCGCCCCCCGTCGGGCATCGCCTGGACGGCGTTGCGCGCGAGGTTCCACACCACCTGGCGCAGCGATGCCTCCTCGCCCGGCACCTCGAGCCGCTCGGGGAGCTTCACCACGATCTCGTGCTCGGGCCGCACCTCGGGGGAGCGTCGCAGCAGCTCGACGCACTCCCGGACCACGGCCGCGAGGTCCACCCGCTCGGCCTCTCGCCCGTCGGTGCGGGCGAAGTCCAGGAAGTCCTGGAGGATCCGGGAGAGCCGCTGCGACTCCCGGACCACGATGTCCGCCAGCCGCCGCTGGGTGGACGGCCCCGCTCCGGTCCCGGACAGCACCTGCGCCGCGCCGGAGATCGAGGCGAGGGGGTTGCGGATCTCGTGGGCCATGCGGGCCGCGAGCTCGCCCACCGCCGCCATCCGCTCCTGGACGCGTCGGCGTTCCGCTTCCCGCTCCGCCTCCGCGAGATCCTGGAACGTCACCACGAACCCCACCTGCTGGCCGTTCTCGTCGCCGAGGGGCCCCACGGTGAGCCCCACCGCGACGCCGGACCTCCGGACCGTGTCCTGGAGACGGGCCACGGGGCGCGACCGCGAGCGCGCGAGGAGGAGCCCCCAGCGGAGCGTGGCGAGCGGCATCACCTCCTCGACCGGCCGGCCCGCCGCGTCCTCCGGCGTGGTGCCGAGGATCCGTGCACCGGCGGGGTTGAGGTGGAGGATACGGGCGTCGAGGTCGAGCGCCATCAGCCCGGCGTCCACCGAGCGCACCAGGTGATCCGCGAGCGCTCCGAGCTGCTGGCGCCGCCGGCGCTCCACCTCCAGGGTGTCCCGCATCCGGCGGGTGGACTCGGCGAGGTGGGAGACCAGCAGGGCCACGAGAAGGAACCCCACGATGTTGAGGAACAGCTGGTAGAGGACCCGGGAGGTGGGCAGGAGCAGGCGATCGCCGACGAGGTTCGGCGGCACCGGCAGGACGTGGAACACCATCAGGTCCACCATCACCCCGTAGACTAGGGCGGCGAGGCCGGCGAAGACGAGGACACCCCGCCGGAGCAGCAGGGCCGCCGCGACGATGACGGCGACGTACAGGAACGAGAACGGGGAGTAGAGGCCGCCGGTGAGGTAGACGATGGCGGTGATCACGGCGAGATCCCCGAGCAGCTGGATGGCGGCCTGGGTCGAGGTGGCGACGCGGGTCAGGTGGAGGACGGCGTAGCCCAGCGAGAGCGCGTAGGCGGCGAGGGCGGCGCCGTAGAGGCCGGCCAGCGGCAGGATCTGCCGGCTCACGACCTGCACGATGAGGGCCCCCACGAGGAGGGTGGAGACGACGACCAGCCGGATGGCGATGAGCCACCTGACCGCGGCGGATGAGGGACCGCTGGAGGCGCCGCCGGCCGCGCTCGCCACCGCCCCGGGCCTCAGCCGATCTGGCTGATGAGCGAGAAGAGCGGCAGGTACATGGCGATGACGATGGTGCCGATCACGACGCCCAGGAAGGCGATCATGACGGGCTCGATCAGCTTCATGAGGCCGTCCACCGCCGCGTCCACCTCGTCCTCGTAGAAGTCGGCGATCTTGTTGAGCATGGTGTCCATGTTGCCGGTCTGCTCTCCCACCGAGATCATCTGGGCCACCATCGGCGGGAACTGGCCGGTGGCGGCGAGCGGGTCGGCGATGGTCTTGCCCTCCTCGACCTCCTTGCGGACCTGCATGACCGCCTTCTCGATCACCGCGTTGCCCGCGGTGCGGGCGGTGATGTCCAGCGCCTCCAGGATCGCCACGCCGGCGCTCACGAGCGTCCCGAGCGTCCGGCAGAAACGGGCCACGGCGATCTTGCGCAGGAGCAGCCCGATCACCGGCATGCGGAGCAGCAGCGCGTCGATCTGGAACCGGCCCTGCTCCGTCTGGTAGTACTGGCGCACCGCGATGACGCCGGCGACGACCACCAGGGTAATGGCCCACCAGAACCGCCCGATGAACTTCGAGAGCGCCACCACCCACTTGGTGAGGAACGGCAGATCGGCGTTGAGCGCCGCGAACAGCGACGCGAACACCGGGATCACCTTCCACAGGATGATGTAGACGACGATGACGGCGATGGTGATCACCGCCGCCGGGTAGATCAGGGCCGACTTCACCTGGGACTTGAGCTTGACGAGCTTCTCGATGTAGTTGGCGAGGCGCTGGAGGATCGTGTCGAGGATACCGCCCGCCTCGCCCGCCGCCACCATGTTGACGTACAGGTCGTCGAACGCCTGCGGGTGCTTGCGCAGCGCGTCGGCGAGCGATGCGCCCGCCTCCACGTCCTGCCGGACCTGGAGGATCACCTTCTGGAGCGCCTTGTTCTCCTGCTGCTGGCCGAGGATGTCGAGGCACTGGACGAGCGGCAGGCCGGCGTCGATCATCACCGAGAACTGGCGGGTGAAGACCGCGATGTCCTTGGGCTTGATCCCGCCGCCGAGGCGCGGCAGCGCGATCTCCTTCCCCTTCTCCTTCACCGTGGTGACCACGATCTGCTGGCGGCGCAGCGCCGCGATCACCGCGTCCTTGCTGTCGGCGATGAGGACCCCGGACTGCGGGTTCCCGTCGCGGTCACGGCCCTTCCACTCGAAGCTGGGCATCGCCTACGACCTCCTCACGGCCCTCGATCCGGCGCCGGCCGACGCGGGCCCCGCGCCGATGCCGCGGTTGATCATGTCCTGCAGCTCGTCGGGGTGAGAGCTCACCGAGAGCGCCGTCTGCAGGGTGATCAGCCGGCGGTGGTAGAGCGTGGCCAGCGACTGGTTGAACGTCTGCATCCCGTGCTTGAGCTGGCCGGACTGCATCATCGAGTAGATCTGGTGGATCTTGTCCTCGCGGATCAGGTTGCGGATCGCCGAGTTGGGGATCAGGATCTCGGTGGCGAGCACCCTCCCCTTGCCCGATGCGCGCGGCAGCAGCGACTGGCAGATGATCCCCTCGAGCACGAAGCTGAGCTGGGCCCGGATCTGCGCCTGCTGGTGCTCGGGGAACACGTCCACGATCCGGTTGATGGTCTGCGGGGCGGAGTTGGTGTGGAGGGTGGCGAAGGTGAGGTGGCCGGTCTCGGCGATGCGCAGGGCGGACTCGATGGTCTCGAGGTCCCGCATCTCGCCCACCAGCACCACGTCCGGGTCCTCGCGGAGCACCGAGCGCAGCGCGTTGGGGAACGAGTGGGTGTCGGAGTGAAGCTCCCGCTGGTTGACGATGGCCTTCTTGTGGGAGTGGAGGTACTCGACGGGGTCCTCGATGGTGACGATGTGGACCGGCCGCTCGCGGTTGATCTTGTCGATCATCGCGGCCAGGGTGGTGGACTTGCCGGAGCCGGTGGGGCCGGTGACCAGCACCAGACCGCGCGGCTTCTCGCACAGCGTCTCCACGATGGGGGGAAGCCCCAGCTCCCGGAACCCGAGGATCTCGTAGGGAATCCTCCGGAACGCGGCGGCCACCGCTCCGCGTTGCATGAACAGGTTGGCCCGGAAGCGGGCCAGCCCCTTGATCCCGAAGGAGAGATCGAGCTCGAGGTTCTCCTCGAACCGGTGCTTCTGGGCGTCGGTGAGGATGGAGTACGCGAGCTTCTTGGTCTCGATGGCGTTCAGCGGGGGCATGTCGAGCGGGACCAGGACGCCGTCCACCCGGATCACCGGGGGGGAGTTGGTCGTGATGTGGAGGTCCGTTCCTCCCCGCTCCACCATGGTCTTGAGCAGCTGATGCAGGGTGACCGCCATATGACCCCCGTCCCAGTCTAGAGGACCGTCTCGCGAACCACCTCCTCGATGGTCGTGATCCCCTCACGGATCTTCTGCAGGCCCGATTGCCGCAGGGTAATCATACCCTCCTCGATCGCCTTGCGGCGCAGCTCGATGGCCGAGGCGCCCGAGAGGATCAGCTCCCTGATGTCCTCGGTGACCTCCATCACCTCGAACAGGCCCACCCGGCCCTTGTACCCGGTGTTGTTGCACGCCTCGCACCCGCGCCCACGCATGATCTGGAGGCCGGGCGCCTCCGCCTCGGAGAAGCCGAGGTTGAGCAACGCCTGCACCGGCACGTCCTCGGGCTCCTTGCACTTCTGGCAGATCCGCCGCACCAGCCGCTGGGCGCAGATCAGGTTCACCGAGGTGGCCACCAGGAACGGCTCGATCCCCATGTTCATGAGCCGGTTGATGGTGGAGGGGGCGTCGTTGGTGTGGAGCGTGGACAGCACCAGGTGGCCGGTGAGCGCCGCCTTGATGGCGATCTCGGCGGTCTCGAAGTCGCGGATCTCGCCCACCAGGATGATGTTGGGGTCCTGCCGGAGGAAGGCCCGGAGCGCCGCGGCGAAGTTGAGGCCGATCCCCTCCTTCATCTGGACCTGGTTGATCCCGGGGAGCTGGAACTCCACCGGGTCCTCCGCGGTCATGATGTTGACCTCGGGCGTGTTGATCCGGCTGAGCGCGGAGTACAGCGTGTTGGTCTTGCCCGATCCCGTGGGGCCCGTGACCAGCACCATGCCGTACGGCTTGAAGATCGCCTCCTCGAACTTCTTCAGGCTGGGCTTCTCGAACCCGAGGCGGGTCATGTCGAGCTGCAGGTTCTCCTTGTCGAGCAGCCGCAGGACCACCTTCTCGCCGTGGAGCGTCGGCACGGTGGACACCCGGAAGTCGAGCTCCTTCACCTTGCCCGCCATCTTGGTCTTGAGCTTGATCCGGCCGTCCTGGGGCAGGCGCTTCTCGGCGATGTCGAGCTTGGACAGGATCTTGATGCGGGAGGTGATCGCCTCCTTGAGCTTGTACGGGGGGTTCATCATCTCGTAGAGGACGCCGTCGATCCGGAACCGCACCCGGTAGCTCTTCTCGTACGGCTCGATGTGGATGTCGGACGCCCCCCGCTTGATCGCGTCGGAGAGGATCAGGTTCACCAGCCGGACGACCGGTGCCTCCTCCGCGCCGGCCTCGAGGGAGGCGACGTCGAGCTCCTCCTCCTCCTCCAGCACCTCGAGCGCCGCGTCCTCGGCGGTGGAGAGGTCCTCCATCACCTTCTTGAGCTCCACCGCGTGGGTCGTGCCGTAGTACCGGTCGATGGCCTCCCTGAGCGCCTCCTCCGAGGCCACCACCGGCTCCACCCGGTACCCGGTGATGAAGGTGATGTCGTCCATGGCGAACACGTTGGTGGGGTCCGCCATGGCCACCGTGAGGGTGGCGCCGGTCTTGGAGACCGGGATGAACTGGTACTTGCGGGCGACGTCGGCCGGGATCAGGCGGATGATGGAGTCGTCGATCTCGAACTGGCGCAGGTTGATGGACGGCACGCCGTACTGCTGCGAGAGGCAGTCGAGGATGTCGTCCTCGGTCACGTAGCCGAGCCGCACGAGGTGCTCCCCGAGCCGACCCCCGAGCTGCTTCTGCTCGTCGAGCGCCTTCTGGAGCTGCTCCTCGGTGATGAGCTTCGCCTTGAGCAGCAGTTCTCCGAGCTTCAGGGCCATGTTCTCTTATCCGTTCTCCCGATTGTGCATCCATCTCATGCCGGTGGCATTGTAGCACCGCGCCGCCGCGGGAGGAGGGCGGCCGCGGCCGCCGCCACCTCGCCGGGATCGGGGCGCCGGACGGGTCGCGCCCGTGCCGACGCCCCGGGGCCCGCGGCGGGCTCGACGCAGGAGACCACGGCGACCCGGTCCCCACGCGGGGCGTTGCGCGCGGGGTCGGTGGCGAGGAACAGCGCCACCGTGGGAGTGCCGAGGCTCGCCGCGAGGTGCACCGGTCCGGTGTCGCCACCCACCACCACCGCCGCCGCGGCGAGGAGCGCGGCGAGCTGGAGCAGATCGGTGGGGGGGGCCACGGTGGCGCCCCCCTCGGCGGCGACCCGCTCCGCCAGCCCGCGCTCCCCGGGTCCCCACGCCACCACCGCCGGCAGGCCCGCCGCGGCCAGCCGCCGTGCGACCTCGGCCCAGAACCCGGGCGGCGCCAGCTTGTGGGCGCCGCCCGCCGCGGGGAGGAGCACCGCGGCGCCGGCCGGACCCCCGGCGGGCGGGGGGGGGAGACGGCCGAGCAGCCACCCGCCGTCGGGCGTGGCTCCCGTGGCCGCCGGCACCAGCCCCGCCGCGGCGGCGAGGTGAAGGTTGCGGTCCACCACGTGCCGGAGACCCTCCGGCAGCGGCACGGTCTCGGTGTAGGCGAGCCCTGCGGCCGCCTCCCGCCGCCACGGGCGGGCGAAACCCAGCCGCCGCGGGGCACGGCTCCACCACGTCACCAGCGCCGACTTGGCCACTCCCTGCGGGTCGAGGCAGAGGTCGGGAGCGAGGGTGGCGAGCCGCGCCCGGAGGGCGGCGGCCTCCCGCCGGGTGCGGTGCGCGAGGGGGTGCCGCCGCCACCTGCGGGTGGCCACCGGGATCGCCTCGTCCACCGCCGGGTGGCCCTCCACCAGCGGCAGCAGGGGCTCCTCCACCACCCAGGCGAGCCGCTCCACCGCCGCCGCCGCCTTGAGCTCGGTGGCCAGGGGCCAGGTGTGGATCACGTCGCCGAGGGCGGAGAGGCGGACGAGGAGGACCCGCATGACGGGCGATTGTAGCCCGTCGGCGGGGACGCCGGCCTCAGCGGTCCACGAACCGCTCCAGGATCGTGGCGATGAGGTCGGTGGTGGCGTGGTCCTTGGGGTCGCCACAGATGACGGTGCGGCCGCCGTACGCCGCCACCACCGCGCGTTCCGGCACCGTCTCGGCGGTGTAGTCGGTGCCCTTGGCGTGGACCTCCGGCCGGAGCCGCTCGAGCACGGGGGCCACCGTGTCGGTGTCGAACAGGAGCAGCCGGTCCACCATCCACAGGTGGGAGAGGAGCTCCACCCGCTCCTCCTCGGGCACCACCGGCCGGCCCGGCCCCTTGGCGCGGCGCACGGAGGCGTCCGAGTTCACCGCGACCACCAGCACGTCGCCCAGCTCCTGGGCCGCCGCCAGGTACCGGACGTGGCCCACGTGGAGCAGGTCGAACGCCCCGTTGGCGAGCACCACGGTCCGTCCGCTGGCGCGCCACCGCTCGCGCTCCGCGGCGAGCTCGTCCAGGGTGCTGAGCCGGGCGGGCCGGCGGGTCACGGGAGCGCCTCCGCCGCCGCCGCGAGCTCCCCGCGCGAGACCGTGGCAGTGCCCTGCTTCATCACCACCAGTCCGCCGGCCACGTTGGCCAGGCGCGCCGCCGTCTCGGGCTCGGCGCCCGCGCCGAGCGCGGCCGCGAGGGCCGCCAGCACCGTGTCCCCGGCGCCGGTGACGTCGGCGACCTGATCGGTGCCGTGGATCGGGATGTGGACGGGCTCCCGCCCCTCCTCGGCCAGGGTCATCCCCCGGTTGCCGCGGGTGGCCAGCACGAAGCGCGCGCCCAGGTGACGGCGCAGCCGCTGGGCCGCCTCGGCCACCTCGCCCTCGGCCTCCAGGGGACGGCCGGCCCACGCCGCCAGCTCCTCGAGGTTGGGTGTGGCCGCGTCCACGCCCCGCAGCTCCCCCAGCCGGTAGCGGCTGTCGAGGCAGATCCAGCGCGGGCGCGGCGAGGCGGCGGCGAGCGCCTCGAGTCCCTCGGGGAGGACGGCGCCGTACCCGTAGTCCGAGACCGCCACCGCGTCGCATCCCGGGGCGAGCCGCTCGAGCCGTCCGAGCAGCTCCTCCCGCCACCTCCCCTCCGGGGCCGGACGGGTCTCCACGTCGTAGCGCGCCACCTGGTGCTTGAGCGTGGCGGGACCGCCGCCGAGGATCCGCACCTTGGTGGTGGTGCGGTGGCCGGGCACGGTCACCAGGGTGGAGGTGTCCACGCCCCGCGCCTCCAGCGCCGCCCGGAGCGCGGCCCCGGCCTCGTCGTCGCCGATCACGCCCACGGGGATCACCTCGACCCCGAGGGCGGCGAGGTTGGCGAGGGCGTTGGCTCCGCCGCCGGGGAGGTTCCGCTCACCCTCGTAGCGGAGAATGATCACCGGCGCCTCGCGCGAGATCCGCTTGGGCGTGCCCAGGATGTACCGGTCCAGGACCAGGTCGCCGTACAGCAGGACCCGGGTGGAGGGGAAGCGCTCGATCACCTCGGCCACCCCGCACATGGGCGCAGTCTACCCCGGATCGCCCGTGGGTGCGCGCCCGGTCCCGGGCTCCGGGGCGGAGAGCTCCACCGGCACGGGTGGGCCGAGGACCCACGCGCCGGGCGCGACGCGGGCGCGGTGGGCGACGACGGCGACCCCCGCGGCGGCGGCGCGGCGCAGCGCGGCGGCGAAGGCGGGATCGATCTCCTCCGCGGGGCGAAACGCATGTCCGTCTCCCCGCTGGACCACGAACAGCACCGCGGCCACGTGCCCGGCGCGCGCCAGCCGCTCGAGGATCCGGAGGTGGGCGGTCCCGCGCCGGGTGACGGCGTCGGGGAAGCCCAGGCGTCCGTCGGGCAGCAGCAGGGTGACGCTCTTGACCTCGATCCAGGCGGGGCGCGATCCGAAGCGGCCGAGGAAGTCGATCCGGTGGCGGCCGAGCCGCACCTCGCGCGCGAGCGTCTCCGCCGGCCCCAGCCCGGCGACGACCCCGGCGCGCAGCGCGGCCTCCGCCACCCGGTTGGTCCGGTGGGTGTTCACGCCCACCCAGGTACGCCCGTCGTGGACCATCTCCCAGGTGTAGGCCAGGCGCCGCCGGGGCGAGGGACGGTGGGTCAGCCAGACCGGGCGCCCCCTGCCGAGGCACCCCAGGAGCGAGCCCGAGTTGGGGCAGTGGGCGGTGACCACGCGTCCGTCGGGAAGCTTCACGTCGGCCAGGAACCGGCGGTAGCGCCGCAGGAGGTGGCCGGGGATCCAGGTCTCGGCGGCGTCGCGCACCCCGATATACTACGGGCGATGCCACAGCTGCCGTTCCTGGCCTGGGAGCCGGTCACCGCCTCGCTCCACCTGCAGCGGCTCGAGGACCTCCTCCGCCGGCGCCTCGCCCGGGTCGAGGCGCTGCGCTGGCTGCACCTTTCGGGACGGGGCGACCGCCTGCGCGTCGTGGCCCGCCTGGCCCACGGCCGCCTCGCCGCGTACGTGGCCGTGGAGGTGTCCGAGGTGCGGCTGCTCGCGCGCCGGCTGGGGTTCCGGCTCGAGGGGGTGTGGATCGGCCCCGGCGTGCGGCTGCCACGGACGGTGGTGTGGCGGGCGCTGGGGCGAGCGGCGGAGCACGGAGTTCGCGTCCTGCCCCGGGAGCGGATCGTGATCGTCGATCTCGGGCCCTGGTGGCCCGAGGGACTCGACCTCGTGGTTCGCGGGGTCGCGGTGGAGGACGGGCGCCTGCTGGTGCGGCTCGGCGGGGGCGCCCTCTCGGATCCGCCGCTCTGAGCGGGCCGTCGCCCGCAGGGCCGGCCGGACGCCCCGGCGCTCCGCCCGGGGCGTGCCTCGCCGCCGCCTCAGCCGCCGGACCCGGCGGGACGCGCCCGCAGCACGAGCTCACCCGTCGGCGGCGTGGAGGCGAGGGGGAGCTCCAGGGATCCCTCCTCCACCGCCGAGCCCGGCCGCGCGACCCGGTAGCGGACCGTCGCCGTGGTGGCCGCAGGTGGAGCCGCGAGCGTCAGCTCCACCGTGGTGCCGTCGCCGAGACGGAAGACGTACGCCTGCTCGGTGTCGTTCCCCGCGATGGAGAACGTCACCTCGAGCGGCCGGTCCCCGAGCGCGACGCTGCCCGAGAACTCGCCGGGAGCGAGCCCGGGCCGGCCCAGCGCCGCGGCCTCGGCGCTCGTGCGCCACACGCTCTCGAGCAGCGCCGCGACCTCGGGGCCCACCACCGGGGCCAGCTCCTGGGGGTCGACCCGAAGCCAGCGGGTGAGGGTGCCCTCGACCGGGGATCCCGGGTCGCAGTTCACGCCCCAGCACACCGCCCCGCCCGGGACGACGTCGGTGTGGCAGTTCTCGAGGACCGGCCCGGAGAGGCACTCGAAGATGTGTGCGG
>CAYTTB010000034.1:0-30625 GCA_964440565.1 uncultured Thermoanaerobaculia bacterium | reverse complement strand
GGCTACAACTCATAGGAAACACGACAGATACAACATGTTGTGGCGGCGGGCGTCCCCGCCCGCCGTGCCGTGGCCGCCGGCGCCTCATCCCCGCGCCGCCTCCAGGATCGCCTCGCGCACGTCGTCGGCCGACGGCACCACCGCCCGCTCGAGCTCGCGCGCGTAGGGGATCGGCACGTGCCGGGCGCCCACCCGGCGCACGGCGCGAAGCGCCCGCGGACCCGCCGCCTCCACCACCCGGGCCACGATCTCGGCCCCGAACCCGTGGGTCAGCACCGCCTCCTCCACCGTCACCAGGCGCCGCGTGCGCGCCACCGATGACACGATGGTGGCGAGGTCGAGCGGCACCAGCGTGCGCGGGTCGATCACCTCGGCCTCCACCCCCTCGGCCGCCGCCGCCTCCGCCGCCTCGAGCGCCGCCGGGACCATCCCGCCCACCGCCACCACGGTCACGTCGCGCCCGGGCCGGACCACCCGGGCCCGGCCCAGCGGCACGATCCAGTCGCCCTCCGGCACCGGTCCGGTCTCGAGGTAGCCCAGCTTGTTCTCGAAGAAGAGCACCGGGTTGGAGGAGCGGATCGCCGCCTTGAGCAGCCCCTTGGCGTCGCGCGGGTTCGAGGGTGCCACGACGATCAGCCCCGGGATCCCCGTGAGCCACGGCTCGAGGCTCTGGCTGTGCTGGGCCGCCATCCCCAGCCCCGCCCCGCCGGGCGTGCGCACCACCAGCGGCAGCGCGTACTGGCCGCCCGACATCAGGCGCAGCTTCGCCGCCTGGTTGACGATGGGATCCATGCAGGCGGTGAGGAAGTCCGAGAACAGGATCTCCGCCACCGGCCGCATCCCGCGCATCGCCGCCCCCACCGCGGCGCCCACGATGGCGTACTCCGAGATCGGCGTGTCGAGCACCCGGCCCGGGAACCGCTCCGCCAGCCCCTTCGTCACCGCGAAGTAGCCGCCGAGCGCCACGTCCTCGCCGAGGAGGAACACCCGCTCGTCGCGCTCCATCTCCTCCGCCAGCGCCTCCCAGAGCGCCGCCGAGACCGTGCGCTCCTCGCCGCCCTCCGGCGGCTCGGGTCCCTCCCACAGCCCGGGCGGATCGGGGGCCAGCGCCACCTCGTCCAGCACCTCCACCCGCGGCGGGGGGGCCGCCCGGGCCGCCTCCACCGCCCGCGCCACCGCCTCCCGGGCCCGGCCGCGCACCGCGGCCGCCTCCTCCGGCGCCAGCGCCCCCTCCGCCTCCAGCCGCCGCTCCCACACCGCGATGGGGTCCCGCTCCCGCCACCGCGCCGCCTCCTCCGGATCGCGGTACGGCGCCTCGTCGCCCTCCATGTGGCCGCGCACGCGGTAGGTCCTGGCCTCGATCAGGTACGGGCCCCGTCCCGCCCGCACCCGGGCCGCCACCTCGCGGAGGGCGTCGTACACCGCCCGCACGTCGTTGCCGTCCACCGCCCGGGCGTCGATCCCGTACGCCGCCGCGCGCCGGACGAGCTCCGGCACGCGGGTGTGCCGCTCCACCGGCGTGAACTCCCCGAACCGGTTGTTCTCCACCACGAAGATCACCGGCAGCTCGAACACCGCCGCGAAGTTCGCCGCCTCGTGGAACATCCCCTGGTTGGTGGCGCCGTCCCCCAGGAACGCCACCGCCACCTCGTCGCGGCCCGAGAGCCTCGCCGCCAGCGCGGCGCCCGTGGCGACGAGCGCCGAGGCGCCCACGATCCCGTTGGCGCCCAGGGCCCCGATCCGCGCATCGGTGACGTGCATGGAGCCGCCCATCCCCCGGCACAGCCCGGTGGCGCGCCCGTAGATCTCCGCCATCATCCCCTCGGGATCCGCGCCGCGGGCGAGCATGTGGCCGTGGCCGCGGTGCGTCGTGGCGATGGTGTCGCCGGGCTCCAGTGCCGCGCACACCCCCACCGCCACCGCCTCCTGGCCGATGGAGAGGTGGATCGCCTCGGTGGGCAGCTCGCCCGCCGCGTACGCCTCCGCCAGGTGCTCCTCGAAGGCGCGGATCAGATGCATCCGCTCGAGCATCGCGAGCGCGAGCCCCTCGCCCGGCCCGGGCCACGCGGGGGCGGCGGGCGCGGTGGCCACCGGCGGCTCCCCCGGCGGCGGGCGCATCCCCACCTCCGGCAGCTCGCCCGGGGCGGCCGCGGCCCGCCGCCGCCACGGCAGGCGCAGGCCCCGGCGCCTCCGGCGGCGGCGCTCGCGGGCGAGGTGCCCGAGGCCCAGCTCCTCGAGCACCCGGGGGTACACCGCGAAGGCGGGCCGGACCGCCGGCAGCAGCCGGAGCGCCTTGGGGACGTCGCCGCGCGCGATCACCCGGCGGGCGGCGATGGCCGCCGGCACGTTGAGGCGCCCGAGCCAGAACCGGTGCGCCACCTCCGCGGACTGGATCATCTCCACGTCGGGCTCGAGCTCCGACGGCCCCAGCGTGTACCTCACCCCGCCGCGGAGGTCCACCGTGGCCTCGCCGTCGGGGTCGCGCCAGACGAAGCGCACCACCAGCCCCGCCCCGCCCAGCCGGGCCGCGATCTCCGGATCCGCGGCCAGCCGGTCGAACAGCGCCCCCATCACCCGGTAGAGCTCCTCCGTGTCGCGGAACGGGCCCATCACGACCTCCCCCCGAGGCGCGAGGCGACGAACGCCTCCATCGCCTCCTCCGCCGTGTACCGGTACCGGAACGAGGTCTCGCGCGTCACCCGCGTCCCGTCCAGGGTCCACCGCCAGCGGATGTAGTCCGTCATCGCGGGCGGCACCTCGGACAGCGCCCTGAGGCGCAGCCGCCACGCCAGGGCGGCCAGCAGCTTCAGCACGGCGTGCGGCACCGGGATCGCGCGCCGGCCGAGCCGCCGGATCACCTCGAGCAGCGGGATCTCCCCCTCCGCGTCCAGGTTGTACGGCCCCGGCGGCGCCTCCTTCAGGATCCGCCACGTGGCCTCCCCCACGTCCTCCTCGTGCACCACCGGTACCGGCGGGTTCGCTCCCGCCACCCGGAACGCCACCGGTCTGAGGAAGAAGCGCGACAGGAAGTTGTCCATCCTCGGCCCCACCACCACCGTGGGCCGGATCAGGAGCACCCGGCAGGAGGGGTGCTCCGCCGCGTAGCGGGCCGCCAGCCGCTCCAGCTCCAGCTTGTCCTCCACGTAGGGAAAGCCCGGCTTGCCCCGCAGCGGGTGGTCCTCCGGGATCCGCGGCGGGTTGTCCGGCCAGGCGCCGTACACCGTCCCGGAGGAGGCGAGCAGCGCCGCCCCCACCCCCGCCTCGTGGCACGCCTCGAGGAACCGCTCCGTGCCGCCCACGTTGACCGCCCGCTCGAGCCGCCGGTCGTACACCGGGTCCACGAAGAAGGCGAGATGCACCGCCGCCTCCACCCCGTGCTTCCGGAACACCTCGCCCATGGGCTGGCGCACGTCGTGGCGGACGAACACCGTCTTCTCCCCCGCCTCCGCAGGCTCCCTGAGATCGAGCGCCACCACCCGCTCGATCTCGGAATCCCGCTCGAGGCACCCCACCACCCGCCCGCCGATCAGCCCCGCCGCTCCCGTCACCGCAACCACCCGCATCGGCACCCTCCTTTCCCCGCGACGTCCGCCCGTTCACGCTAGCCCCCCACACCCGCTTGGCAAGCAGACGCCACCGGTGACGGAGCGGGCGAGGTTTCAGCCCCGAGACGAGCTCCCTCGAGATTCGCCGGCAAACTTGCCGGCACATACGAAGCCACGTCTTGACATCCAGGGGTCCGTCTGGAACATTGGCAACGTGAATGATCCTGTAGGTGTAGTGCACCTCCATGAGACGCTTCGCCGCGCGGGCTTTCGCCTCGGCCAACGTGGCGCACACACGAGCCGTACGATCATGCTGCGGGAGCTGTCCGCCCTCCTCTCGGCCGTCCCGCCTGATGGCTCGCGGTCCGATTACGCAACGGCCATCGTCGAGGCCAACGTGCTCGGCAAGCAGACGGCGGCCACCCGGCGCCTCACGAACCAGCGTCTGGGCGAGCTCTACGGGCTCGATCCGGCTCTGCCCCTCTTCCGCGTGCTGCGGCGCCTTTGGACAATCGACGAGAAGGGACGTCCCCTGCTCGCCCTGCTGTGCGCCCTCGCCCGGGATCCCCTGCTCCGCACGACCGCCCCCCCGGTTCTCAAGCTGACCGTCGGGGCGGAGCTGGTGCGCTCCACGTTTCGGGACGCCATCCGGGAGGCCATCGGCGACCGTCTCAACGACTCGATCCTCGACAAGGTCGCCCGCAACGCCGCGAGCTCCTGGTCCCAGTCGGGCCACCTCGAAGGGCGCGTTCGGAAGATCCGCAGACAGGTGCGCCCCACGCCGGGCACCGTCGCGATGGCACTCTGGATGGGGACGCTCCAGGGTCTCGCCGGCGAGGCCCTGCTCGAGACCTTCTGGACGAGGGTGCTGGATCGGACGGGCGAGGCGCTCCTGCCTCTCGTGCTCCAGGCGAAGCAGCTCGGCCTGATCCACGTCCGTGTCGGTGGCGGTGTGGTGGAGATCGACGCCCGAGGGCTCGATCCCGCCGTGCGGAGGGGCTGACCGTGAGCAAGATGGAGAAGCTCGCCGCGCTGTACGAGCGCCATATCCGCACCCCATGGCGACGCGATCTCGCGGGGGCGGAGCGAGTGATGTTCGTCGTGTATGACACGGAGGACGAGCGCGCGCTCCGAGCGCGGATCGGGGAGTTCGAGCAGGCAACCCTCCGGAGCGGGCACGGCTGGAAGCTCGTCGACTGCACACGGTGGTTCGCCGAGTGGATGGGCGGGCAGGAGTACCGGGACGCCTACTTCGAGTTCCCGGAGGACCTGCAGGCGAAGCTCGGGGACGAGTTCAAGCGGGAGATGGCGCGACGGCTCGAGGCCGAGCTCGTTTCCGCCGATGAGGATACGGTGGTCGCGCTGCTCGGCGTCGGCTCGTTCTACGGGTTCCTTCGCGTCTCGGACCTGATCCACAGCGTGGATCAGGCGATCCCGGGACGGTTGCTCGTCTTCTTTCCCGGAACAAAGGACGGGAACAACTACCGGCTGCTCGACGCGCGCGACGGCTGGAACTACCTCGCGCACGCCATCACCCTGCACGAAGGGGGTTCGGAGCCGTGAAGATCCACGAGACCCTCGCCCGCGATCCGAGAACCGCCACCCTCGCCAACAACGGCCAGGCCCGGATCACGGAGCTCGCCGACGCCCGGGCGAAGGCCGAGCTGCGCGCCGAGCTCGAGACCTTCGTGTGCGACGGGCAGTTCGGCGACGCCCTCGAGCGGATCCTCGATCGCTACCTGGAGAACCTGGAGCGACCCCGCCAGGAGGCGGCGTGGGTCAGCGGCTTCTTCGGCAGCGGCAAGTCGCACCTGCTGAAGATGCTCACCCATCTCTGGGCGAACACCCGGTTCGACGACGGGGCGACGGCGCGCACCCTCGTTCGCGAGCTTCCGGACGAGGTCGAGGCGAAGCTCCACGCGCTCGACATCGAGGCGCGACGCGTCGGCAAGCCCACGCTCGCCGCGGCCGGAACCCTCCTGGGCGGCAACGAGTACGTCCGCCGCGCCGTACTCGCCATCATCCTCAGGGGCTGCGGCTGGCCGACGCAGTATCCACAGGCGATGTTCTGCTTCTGGCTTCGCGAGCGCGGCCTTCTCGAGACCGTTCGCTCCGCGGTCGAGGCCGCCGGGCGCGACTGGTCGAAGGAGCTGAACGACCTCTACGTCAGCCCCCATATCGCGCGCGCCCTCCTCGACGCGGATCCGAGCCTCGCCTCCGACGAGCGAGGCGTTCGCGAGATCCTCCGGCAGCAGTTCCCCCAGCTCAGGGCCGACATCTCGAGCGAGCAGTTCGTCGAGGCCGCTCGCAAGGCGCTGGGCGACGACGGCAGCCTGCCGCTCACCGTGCTCGTCCTCGACGAGGTCCAGCAGTACATCCACGGCAGCCCCGACCGCGCCGCCGCCATCACGGAGGTGGCCGAGGCGATCCAGACCCAGCTCATGAGCCGCGTCATGCTCGTCGCGGCCGGCCAGTCGGCGCTCTCGGCGCGAACGGACGCGCTGATGTGGCTCCGGGATCGGTTCCGCATCGCCATCGAGCTGACCGATGCCGACGTGGAGAACGTGACCCGCAAGGTGCTCCTCAGGAAGAGGCCGACCGCCGTACCCGAGATCGAGCGGATGTTCGAGCGCCACGCCGGCGAGGTGGATCGTCACCTCCGGGGAACGCGCCTCGGGCCGCGGCCGGAGGATCGCGAGACCCGGACGGACGACTACCCCCTCCTTCCCACGCGTCGCCGGTTCTGGGAGGCGTGCTTCCAGGCCGCCGACGCCGCCGGCGTGCACAGCCAGCTCCGTTCGCAGCTCCGCATCCTCCACGACTCGCTCCACAGGGTGGCGGAGCGGGAGCTCGGGGCGGTGATCCCCGCGAGCGATCTGTTCGAGGCCCTGGCCCCCGGCCTTGTGAACTCCGGCGTCCTCCTCAACGAGCTCAACACCAGGATCGCGAGGCTCGACGACGGGACCGAGGAGGGTCGCCTCCGCCGCGCCCTCTGCGGGCTCGTGTTCCTGATCGGGAAGCTCCCGCGAAAAGGGGACGCGGACCTCGGCGTGCGGGCGGACGCCGCCACGCTGGCCGATCTGTTGATCGACGACGTCACGGGCGACTCCGGCCCGTTCCGGAACCGCGTCGCCGAGACGCTCCAGGCGCTGGCCCGCGAGGGCGTGCTGATGCAGGTGGGCGACGAGTTCCGCCTCCAGACCACCGAGGGCGCCGAATGGGAGCGGGCGTTCCGCGAACGCCAGGGGGCGCTGCGCCAGAACGAGGTGGAGATCGCGACCCGGCGGGATCAGCTCTTCGGTCGGGCTTTCCAGGAGGTCCTCGCGAGCCTCCGGCTCACCCAGGGCGAGTCGAGGCTCCCGCGCAGGCTGGAGCTCCACACGGGGAGCGAGCCCCCCGCCCAGGGCGGCGACGCCGTCGTCGTCTGGCTGCGGGACGGGTGGTCCTGCTCGCTGAGGGACGTCGAGGCCGCGGCGCGCCGCCTCGGGCCGGAGGACCCGACGATCCATGTCTTCCTCCCGAAGAAGCACGCGGACGAGCTCCGGGACCGGATCATCGACGCCGAGGCGGCCCGGCAGGTCCTGGAGCGCTACGGGCGCCCCGCGGGGGATGAAGGTCAGGAAGCGTACCGCGCGATGGAGAGCCGGCTCGAGAACGCCGAGCGGGAGCGGGACGGGATCGTCCGCGAGATCCTCCGCTCCGCCACCGTGCTCCAGGGCGGCGGCGCCGACGTCTTCGGCGAGGACCTGCACGAGAGGATCCAGACCGCCGCGCAGTCGTCCCTTTCCCGGCTGTTCCCGCGCTTCCACGAGGCGGACCACCGCGCCTGGGAGGCCGCCTTGCGCCGCGCCCGGGAGGGCTCGGACCGCCCGTTCGCGGCCGTCGGCTGGGAGGGCGAGACCCACGAGCACCCCGTCGCGAGGGAGGTGCTGGCGCGAGTCAGTCAGCGCACGCGCGGGAGCGACGTCCTCCGGGAGCTGAAGGGACCGCCCTTCGGCTGGCCGCAGGAGGCCATCGCCGCCGCGCTCGTCGCGCTCACGAGGACCGGACATCTCGGCGCCACGCGCGACGGCCGCACGGTGTCGGCGAGCGAGCTCGACCAGACCGCAGTCAAGTCGGCCGAGTTCCGGCCGGAGAGCGTGCGCCTGACGACCAGCCAGCGCCTCGCCGTCCGCGGCCTCTTCCAGAAGCTCGGGATCGCCGCGAGGAGCGGCGAGGAGCAGGACAGGGCCGCGGTATTCCTCGAGGCCCTCGAGCAGCTGGCGGCGAGCGCCGGCGGCGAGCCGCCGCTCCCGCCGCCACCCGACACGGGCCTGCTCCAGGAGCTGAGGCGCCTCGCGGGCGCCGAGCAGCTCGCCGCGATACTCCACCACCGCGGCGAGCTCGAGGAGGCCATCGAACGCTGGCGCGGCCTCGCCAGGCGTGCCGAGAAACGGCTTCCGGCCTGGCGGCTCGCCGAGAAGCTCCGCCGCCACGCCGCGCGACTCCCCATCCTCGACGAGGTCGGCGCCGAGCTCGACGCCGTCGCGGCGCAGCGCTCCCTGCTCGACGGGACCGATCACGTCGCACCCCTCGTGGCCAGGCTCGCCGACGCGCTTCGGAAGGAGCTCGCCGCCCTCCACCGGGCGCTCACCGACGCGATCGACCAGGCCGTGCGCGACCTCGCGGCCGACGAGACGTGGTCGCGGCTCGAGCCGGAGGCCCGGGAGACGATCCGCACCGAGCTCGACCTCGTGCCGCCCCCGCCCCTCGCCGTGGCGACCGACGAGGAGCTCGTTCGCACGCTCGACGAGCGCCCGATCGAGGCGTGGCGCGCGGCCATCGACGCCGTCCGCGAGCGCGCAATTCAGGCCCTCGAGAAGGCAGCGTGTGCTGCGGAAAGCGATGAAGCCGCGCGGCCGGCAACCACGGTCACCGTCCGCCGCGGCGTCACCCTGCGTGACGAAGCGGCCGTGAGGGCGTGGCTCGAGGAGCACGAGCGGCGATTGATCGAGGCGGTCCGGAAAGGGCCGGTGATTGTGAGGTGAACTGCCCCAGGGACCCGGGAAAGGAGAACACCTCCGATGGCGGATAACTCTCAGGCAGCAGCAATTCGGCAGGCGCTACGCGATAAGATTCGACAACTGGCTTCCATAGATGGAGCAAGTCTGGCGAGGACTTCCGAACTCGGTACGACCCTTGATTTTAGCAGTTGTGTACCGGCTTTCATAGGTACTGCCCGGCTTTTCGGAAGGTTACAAGGCGCAGACCTTGACGATCTTCCGATCCCATTATTAACTCAACTCCAGCAAGCTGCAACACAACTATCCAATCTTGTAGAACAAATAATAGAGTTCGATCCTGCGCGGCCAAATCCTGTCAACGAACGAGACGCACTTGTCCAACGTTTTAATCAGCAATACGATTCCGTCTTCAAGATAGCAGCACCGATACTCGCGTACGCGTCGCGTGGAGATTCCGAGCTTGATGAGCTCCGTGAGCAGGCAGAATCAATCCTGAGTGAGCTGAGAAACCTAATGGACCAGACGAGACAAGAACGGGAGAAAGTGCTGGATGAAACCAAATCCATCCTGGCCCACGTGCAGGAAACTGCTGCACAAGCCGGCGTCGCGCAGCACGCGGGACTCTTCAAGAAGGAAGCGGACAGACATTCCAAGGCGCGTTGGTGGTGGCTACTTGCTACCGCATTCTTCGGTGGGCTTCTTCTCGTCTTCGGATACAAGAGCGTCGAGTATTACGCGACCCACCCCATTGACATGCCGGTCGCCCAAGCTATTCAGCTCGGGATCGCAAAGCTCGTGGTCTTCGGCGTGCTCTCGTTCGCCCTGGTCTGGGCGAGCCGGATGTACCGCGCCGAGGCCCACAACTTCGTCGTCAACCAACATCGCCAGAACGCGCTCGCCACGTTCGAGACGTTCGTCAAGGCCGCCACAGACGAGCAGACGAAGAACGCCGTCCTCCTCCAGGCGACCCGCTCAATCTTCTCGCATCAATCTTCGGGGTTCACGTACCCCGACCAGGAGGGGCCGGCTTCGCCGCAGATCCTCGAAATCATCCGAGGGATTCTTCCTGGCCATGGGCAAAACTGACCGTTGCTGTAGCCGTCACGGGTCGAGGTTTTCATGAGGCACCTGCCGTCCGACCTACGCAACCGGTTCGCCCGGGTCGTCCAGGAGGCCCGACGGCTAGCCGAGGAGGTAGCGCCGAACGCGCTTCGGACGCTGTCGGTGGACCGGGCGGAGCCGCTCAATCCCATCTCGCTGGCGGAGAAGGCACTGCGGCGAGAGCCTCGGGGCCAGAGGCAAGTCCCGATCTGGCGCACCATGGTAAACAATCACATGCGGAATTGTATACCATGGTGACCACCGTGAACGACGAGGCGCTGCTCGCCGTCGTGGCCGAACGGCTGGAGGAGACCGAGCTCCCGAAGCTCGTGAGGTTTGGTGCTTTCCCGCCTGACCCGGGAATGCCTTATGAGGCCCCGTCGTGCATCGTCGAGTATGACGGCGTTGACAAGGGCAGGAGAAGGACCTATGCTGGATGAGCGATCATTCACCTCTGGCAGTACGTCCTCTCGATCCAATTCGGAGGGGGCCGAACCCAGGGGTTTTCTTGTTCACGACGACACCCTTCGCCACATGAGCCCCATCGTCACCGCCATCATGGTCGATGCGGCGTTCTTCATCAGACGGGCGAGGGGACTCTTCGGACCCTTGAAGCCCGAGGATGCGGCGACGAAGCTGCACGGAATGGCGCTGGACCACCTCAACGACGGCAGGACGGGGCGCCGGGTGGCGCGGTTGTACCGGACCTTCGTCTACGACGCCCCGCCCGCGGCATGGAAGGGCCACACACCGATCTCGAAGCGTCCCATCGATCTCTCCAAGACCCCGACCGCCCTGTGGCGGCGCGCGTTTCACGACAGACTGCGCGGCCTGAGAAAGGTCGCCCTCCGGCTGGGTGAGATCCCTGCGAGTCACGTCTCCTGGCAGCTCAAGCCCGATGTCCTCAAGAGCCTCCTCCAGCGAAAGCGAGACTGGGAGAGCCTCACGGATGATGATTTCCGATTGAGTCTTCGCCAGAAGGGCGTGGACATGCGCCTGGGCATTGACATCGCCTCCCTTGCCTTCCGGCGGCAGGTCAACCAGATCGTGCTGATCGCGGGAGACGCCGATTTCGTTCCGGCTGCCAAGCTGGCCCGACGTCAGGGGATCGACATCGTCCTGGACCCCATGGGCGCTAGGATCCGTCCGAAGCTGTATGAACACATCGACGGGCTGCGGAGTGTCCATGCCAGGCGGTAGACGGCTCGGCCTACGGCGAACAGGAGGCGATCGGTGCACCTGACGACCCACTCTTCGGGTCGAGACCCGTACTGGCGAGAGCGGCGCGAGCTCGCCGGCCTCGCCGAGGCGGCCCGCACCCTCGGCGTCGAGCGTCTGCTCGTCCTGACCTTTGACCAGCGGGCCAGCCTCGAGATCGCCGGGGCACGGGTCCGCGTCATGCCGGTGTGGGAGTGGTTGCTTCTCGACGGGGAGGAGACATGACCGCAGGGATCGGTGACCGGTACCATTCGGCCCTGAGGACAGAGATCATCGCGGATCTGACTCGGACAGGTTTCAGATACAAGCGCGTTCGCCTGCAGCACTCCAAGGACTCGTTCACCGAGACACTGCACATCGTCCCCACCGCCTTCTCCACGGCCGGTTTCCAGCGCACCGACCTCCTGAGCATCCTCGGCTTCGCGCGGTCCCACTGTCCGTTCCATCGGGGCGAGTGTTTCTGTCGATCGGTAAACCCGGGCCTCGACCTCGAGGCGTTCGCGGACGACCTCGCCGCGTCGCACGACGACTTCGTGTCCGCGACCCGAGAGTTGGAGGCCTGCGGCATTTTCATCGAGCAGCCGGAGGGATTGGGCTTCTTCACGGGCAAGCCATCCAGCATGCGGCCCGTGGGGGATCGGCAGCCTCTCGGAGACGGGCACACGAGCCCGGTCGCCAACCGGTTGCGGGAGGCGGAGGATGAGCAATTCCGCTATGCCTTTACCTGGATCGAGGGCGGTCCGGACAAGGGATGGGTCATCCACTACCGGCCCAAGAGATGGCCCCCGTCCCACGAAATCGAGGCGCTACTTCGCTTCCTTCCGGGTTTCCGCCCGTTCGAGCAGTGCCCGGAGTTCGACTTCTCCGAATGCTGGTGGCGGTTCATACCGTGGAGGCCGCGAGACGAGGAGACGTTCCCCTTCCGCACCGCCGAGCGCGCCCACAGGTTCTTCAACGCCCATGAGGCTCATTTCTCTCGCGGTCTCGAGCTGATCCTCGCCGCTCACGCGAAGCTTAGGGCACACGGTCTTTCCTTTCTAACCATCGAAGCCTCCCCCTCCGAGGGCCAACGCGCGACAGGTACGGAGGCACCGCCGGAGAGAGCGGGCCAGACGCAGGGGTTCGATCGGCCTTTCGACGTCGCGTTCTCTTTCGCGGGAACGGAGCGGGAGCTCGCGGAAGAACTCGCCGAGAAGGTCAACGAGGCCGGCTACCGCGTGTTCTACGACCGTGACTATCGGCACGAGCTCTGGGGGCGCGACCTCGTCGAGTTCTTCGACGAGATCTACAGGAAGCGCTCGAGGTACTGCGTCATCTTCATCTCCAGGGAGTACGCGAACAGGATGTGGACCATCCACGAGAGAAGGAGCGCGCAGGCCAGAGCGCTGGAGGAGAAGGGAGGAGAGTACATCCTCCCCATTCGCGTGGAGGACGTGGACCTGCCCGGGCTGTCGCCGACCCTGGGCTACGTATCGCTCGACGAGTACTCCATCGAGGATATTGCGGACCTCCTGATCAAGAAGCTCGAGAGGTCAGCGCGGCACGGCCCCGAAGGAGGGACCGGGTCATGAGCCGCTCGCTCTCCACCTCCCTCCGCAGCCAGCTCTCCCGTGTCATCCAGGACGCCCGGCGGGTGGCCGAGGAGGGGGCGCTGAGGGCGCTCCGGGCGCTGGCGGTGGATCGGGCGAAGCCCTTCCCGTCGATGTCCCATGAGGAGGAGGCGCTCCGACGCAAGCTCCGGGCGCACGGCCGGCAGCTCGGGGACCGGCGCGACCCGCGGCGTGGCACGCAGGAGATCGCCCGCCTCGCCCACGAGGTGGCGTACGAGCACTGGCACCGCATGCTGTTCGCCCGGTTCCTGGCGGAAAACGAGCTCCTGATCGAGCCGGAGTCGGGCGTGCCCATCTCCCTCGCCGAGTGCCGGGAGCTGGCCCGCGAGCGAGGCGAGGACCCGTGGGAGCTGGCCGCCCGGTTCGCCCAGAGGATGCTGCCGCGGATCTTTCGCCCCGACGACCCCGCGCTCGCGGTGACCCTCGCGCCCGAGACCCGGCAGGCTCTGGAGCGGCTCCTCCAGTCGCTCCCCGGCGAGGTGTTCACCGCCGACGACGCTCTGGGCTGGACCTACCAGTTCTGGCAGGCCGAGAGGAAGCGGGAGGTCAACGCGCGGGTCGGGAGCGGCGCCAAGGTGGGCGCCGACGAGCTGCCGGCCGTCACCCAGCTCTTCACCGAGCACTACATGGTGCAGTTCCTCTACCACAACACCATCGGCGCCTGGCGCGCCGGCAGGCTCCTCGCCCGGCGGCCGGAGCTCGCCGAGACCGCCGACAGCGAGGAGGCGTTGCGCCGGGCCGTGCGGCTCGAGGCCCTCGGGGGGTACGACTTCTCCTACCTGCGCTTCGTGCGCACGCCCCGCGAGGGCGAGGCCACCGGCCCGTGGCGCCCCGCCGCCGGGAGCTTCGACGGCTGGCCGCGGAGCGCCGCCGAACTCAGGGTGCTCGATCCCTGCTGCGGCAGCGGCCACTTCCTCGTGGAGGGGCTCCACATCCTGGTGCGGCTGCGGGTGGAGGAGGAGGGGCTCGGCCTCGAGGACGCGATCCGTCGCGTGCTCGCGGAGAACCTGTTCGGCCTCGAGATCGACCCGCGCTGCACCCAGATCGCCGCCTTCGCGCTGGCGCTCGCCGCGTGGCGGCTGGCCGGTCGGCCCATCGACCTGCCCCCCCTCAATGTCGCCTGCTCGGGTGTGGCCCCCAACGCCGGCAAGGAGGACTGGCTGCGGCTCGCCGAACGGGCCGCGGAGGCCGGTGGGATGCCGCCCGAGCGCGATCTCTACGGTGTGGACGACACCCTGCTCTCGGCACGCCTCAGGGAGGGGCTCGAGGCGCTCTACGACCTCTTCGAGCGGGCGCCGGTGCTGGGCTCGCTGATCGACCCGACCACCGTCGCGGGCGACCTCTTCCGGGCCGGCTTCGAGGACATCCGGGAGCTGCTCCGACCCGTCCTCGAGGCCGAGCGGGACGCGGACGAGGCGGTGGAGCAGGCGGTGGCCGCCCGGGGGATGGCTCGGGCCGCGGAGCTGCTCGCCGGCGAGTACACCTTAGTGGTCACGAACGTTCCCTACCTCAACCGCGGCAAGCAGTGCGACACCCTGAAGGACTACTGCGAACGGCACTATCCCAGAGCCAAGAACGACCTCGCCACCGCGTTCCTGGAGCGCTGCCTAAGCGCGTGTGCGGAGGGAGGAGCAGCCGCCGTCGTCTTGCCCCAGAACTGGCTATTCCTCACCCGCTATCGAGACCTGCGCGAACACTTGCTACGGAACCATTCGTGGGACGTGGTGGCACGGTTGGGTCCGGGGGCGTTCGAGACGGTCACCGGCGAGGTTGTCAAGGCGATTCTTCTCGTCATCAGCCGCGGATCGGAGGCGCACGGGACCGTCGGCCAGCTCGCCGGGCTGGACGCGAGCGAGCCCCGCGAGCCGGCGAAGAAGGCCGCTCTGCTGCGAGACGGCGAGATCAGGCTGATCGAGCAGGCCAGGCAGCTGGAGAACCCCGACTCAAGGGTTGCCCTTCAGCCGCATCGCCAAGAAGCTCTTTTGCAAGAATACGTTGATTCTATTCATGGGCTTTCGTCTGGTGATGGTCCGCGAATTGTCCAGCGATTTTGGGAACAAGCGGCACCCAGTAGCGAATGGGTTTTCCACCAATCTACCGTCTCCGAACATTCCCCTTGGGGCGGACGACACGAGGTCCTCCTTTGGGGAGACGGACATGGCCCAATTGACGAGATACCAGGCGCTCGCAAAGACGGACGGGCCGCATGGGGTAGAATCGGCATTTACGTTAGCCAGATGGGAAACTTGTCAGCCAGCCGGTACCTCGGGAATGTTTTCGGGCAGAATGGAGCTGCGCTTATTCCAAAGGACGAACGGTATCTACCCGCCATCTGGGGGTTCTGTACCAGCAAGAGTTATGCCGTGGAAGTTCGCAAGATTGACCAAGCATTGAAGGTTACTGCGAATACCCTTGCCAAAGTCCCCTTCGACCTTGCCCACTGGCAGAGCGTCGCCGCGGAGAGGTACCCCCACGGCCTTCCGGAGCCGCAGTCCAACGACCCGACGCAGTGGCTGTTCCACGGCCACCCTGCGGGCATGGTGGCGGCCGGTCCGGCGGAGCGCTCGCCGTTCGGGATCGCCGACCCGGTGGGGGCCCACCGGCACCCGTCGCTGATCTGCCGGGAGCCCGAGCCCGGCGCCGTGCTCCAGGTGGCGGTGGCGCGCCTGCTCGGGTACCGGTGGCCGGCGGAGCTCGACCCCGAGATGCGCCTGGACGCGGCCAGCCGGGCCTGGGTCGAGCGGTGCGGAGAGCTGCTTCCCTTCGCCGACGCCGACGGCATCGTGTGCCTTCCCGCCGTTCGCGGCGAGGCCACGGCCGCGGACCGGCTGAGGCGGCTGCTGGCCGCGGCGTTCGGGAGCGCCTGGTCGGCGGATCTCGAGCGCCGGCTGCTGGCCGCGGCCTCGGCGAGGATGCGCACGTGCCGCGCCGAGTCGCTCGAGGAGTGGCTCCGCGACCGCTTCTTCGAGGAGCATTGCAAGCTCTTCCACCACCGACCGTTCATCTGGCACATCTGGGACGGCCGCCGAGACGGCTTCCACGCGCTGGTGAGCTACCACCGGCTCGCCGGGCCGGGCGGCGAGGGCCGGCGGACGCTGGAATCGCTCACCTACAGCTACCTGGGCGAGTGGATCGAGCGCCAGAGGGCGGAGCAGCGGGAGGGCAAGGAGGGCGCTGACGGCCGCCTCGCCGCGGCGCTCGACCTCCAGGCCCAGCTCGAGCGGATCCTGGAGGGCGAGCCCCCCTGCGACATCTTCGTCCGGTGGAAGCCGCTTCACCGGCAGCCCATCGGCTGGGAGCCCGACCTCGACGACGGCGTCCGGATCAACATCCGCCCGTTCATGTCGGTGGAGCTCCGCAGGGGCGGACGCAAGGGCGCCGGGATCCTCCGGTGGAAGCCGAACATCAGGTGGAACAAGGACCGCGGCAGGGAGCCCGAGAGCCTCCGTCCCAGGCGGGACTTCCCCTGGTTCTGGAGCTGCCCCGGCGGCGGCACCCTCGAGGAACGGACCGACTTCATGGGCGGCGACACCTTCGACGGCATCCGCTGGAACGACCTCCATTACACGAACGCGGTGAAGCTCGCCGCCCGCCGGCGAGCCGAGCCGGGAGGGAATCCGGAATGAGACTGGCAGACGGCGGTATCGACGTGTTCTACATCGACGAATCGGGGGACCGCGACGTGTTCGTCATGACAGCCGTTGCGATCCCGTTTCTCCGCAAGGTTGACGGAACATGGACCCTGGTCTGGGAGGATCACTTCGAGAACATCCGCGACTGGCGCCGCAGGATGAGCCGCAGGCACAGGATACCCGTCAAGAAGGAGCTCCACGGAAACAAGCTCGCCTCCGGGCGCGGGCGGTACTTCATGGGAAAGCACCAATTCCCGCGCCCCCGAGCTGTCAGCGTCTATCGTTCCATCCTCGGAGATCTTGGGTTCCTACCGGACGGGAGCATTACGACAGTGGTAGGTGACCGGAACGCAAAGCTGTACGGGCACACGAAGCTGGAAGCCGTACTCTTGGCCCTCTTTCAGAGGATGCAACGGACGTGCGTGGCGACCAATCGTCAGGGGATGGTGTTCTTCGACCAGGGACACGGCGAGTATCGCACGCTCTACCGGAAAGCTCGGAGGTACCTGCCCACGGGGTCAGCGTACGGCGCCTGGAGCGACGGCAGGCGGTCGAGAAACGTTCCGCTGGACAACTTCACCAAGGACGGCAACATGGAGGATTCCAAGCACTCCTTCTTCATCCAGCTGGCAGATCTGCTGGCCTACGCGGCCTTCTTGAAGATCAAGGGAGAGCAGGGCTGGCTCACAACGTGGCAGGAGAGGGTGGGTGCGGGAATCCTCTACGATGCGGTCCCGACCCGCACCTTGAACACGGCGGCCACTCGAAACGACCCGCAGGGCATCGTGCGCCTATGATGAAACCGAGCCGGACTGGCCAGCTCGGTTGGGCAGATGCACTCCACGGAACGAAGCCCGCGGTCGCGATCTGCATTTACATGATAGTGTCGCGATCACCCCGCGTCAAGGTTTCTGCGATGATGTCGCAGGAGTCCCCGAGGATGGGGACTGGGCCCTCCATCGCCGGTGGGGGCACTCCCTTGGAGGTCTCTGCCAGAAGGCAACGATCGGTTTCTCCAGGTCGCCCATGGCAGCCCGCAGATCCCACTATGTACTCACGCTCTCCTCGGTGCGACGACAGGAATGAACCCTCGGGGGCGCGTTATGCGCGCCAAGGCTGGAATCGACAACCCTTTTGTCCACAACATGCTGCGCGCCATTTGAACCCGAGAGAACGGATATGTACTGATACAGGGGGAGGAGTTGGATGAGCGACGTCGGCTCGTGCATCGGCGAGGTACGCCCGTGACGGTGCTCGACCACCTGATCGAGAGCCTGCGGCGCCGGGGTGTGGCGCTCGAGGGGCAGGTGCGACCGGTCGCCGTGCTGTGGACCGATCCCGGCGAGGAGTGGCGTCCGCTGATCGAGCTGATGCTGGAGCGGCTCCCGGAGCTCCTGGTCCTGGGCGAATACCGACCCGACCGGCGCTCCGGCCCCGCGATCTGGATCCGGTGCGTGGTGGACCGAGCTCTCGAGGAGACGGTGGTGCCGGAGGACCTGGTACCCATCGTCTACCTGCCCGGCGTCGCGCGCCGGGGGCTCCGCGCCGGCGAGGAGTGCCCCGATGAGTGGAAGCCCCTGGTGGAGCTGATGTACCGGGGGACGCTCTGGCTGCAGCCCAACGGAAGCGACTGGACCGTCACCGCGTTCCTCACCTCGCCGCGATCTCTCGGCCTCGACATCGCGCGCGACCGCGCCACCCTCGAGGCACTGGCGAGAGCCCTTCCGGAGGTCGCCCTGACGCCGGTCGAGCACCTCCGTGGCCGCAGACTGGACGCCGCGGACTTCGACCGGATGCTCACCGACGACGTGGTCCGTGATCTCCTGCGCTGGATCGCCGATCCGGACGGCACGCGGGCGAGGCTGGGCGATGCCCGATGGGCCGCCTTCCGCAGCCGCTGCTGCGAGGAGCTCGCCTTCGACCCGGAGGTCGAGCCGGAGATCGTCGCGGGCGAGCGCCTCGCCAAGGGCGGGGGCCCCTGGGCGGCGGCCTGGCAACGGTTCGCCGAGGCGCCGACGGCTTACCCGGGGGTCGCGGAGGTGCTGCGACGCAGCCGCCCTCAGTCGGAGCTTCCCTTCGCTCGCGAGCGCTGGCCCGACCTCAACGACCAGGACGAGGAGGCGGTGCGGCGGGCGGTGGCCGAGCTGCCGGAGCTCCAGCACCGGGACGCGTGCGAGCTCGTGCTCCGGCTCGAAGCGGAGCACGGCCCCCGCCGGGGATGGGTGTGGGCGCGGATGGAGCTCGCGCCGATGGCCGAGGTTCTCGAGCCGCTGGCACGTCTGGCTGGCGCGGTGCAGCAGGCGCTGGGCGGGACCACGCCGGACGAGGTCGCGTCCGCCTACCTGGAGCGGGGATGGCAGGCGGATGCGGCCTCCTGGGAGGCGCTGGCCGTGGCGAGGCCCGCCGACGAGAAGCTCATCGCCGCTGCCGTGCGGCATCTGCTCGAGCCGTGGCTGGACGCCTCGGCGCAGACCTTCCAGCAGGCGGTGGAGCGGTCTCCGCTCCCGGCTCGCGGCCAGCAACCGGTGGTCGAGGCCGAGGAGGGAACGTGCATCCTCTTCGCGGATGGGCTGCGCTTCGACGTCGCGAGGCGCCTGGCCGACCGCCTCGAGGCCCGCGGGTGCCGGGTGACGGTCGGCCACCGCTGGGCGGCGCTGCCCACCGTCACGGCCACGGCGAAGCCCGCGGTGACCCCCGTGGCCGGTGAGGTGATCGGTGGAGCGCTCGGCGAGGATCTGGCGCCCACGGTCGAGAGCACGGGAGGGACGGCCAATGCAGAGGCCCTTCGGGCCGCCATGGGGGAGCGGGGCTACCAGATCCTGAGCTCCGAAGCGCTCGATGCACCGGAGTCCGAGGACGCCCGCGGCTGGCTGGAGGCCGGGGAGATCGATGCCCTGGGCCACAAGCTCGGGGCCCGTCTGGCCCGCCAGCTCGGGGAGGAGCTGGAACGCCTCGCCGGGTGGATCGAGGGCCTTCTCGCCGCCGGCTGGAAGGCCGTTCGCGTGGTGACCGACCACGGGTGGCTGTTGCTCCCCGGAGGTCTTCCCAAGGTGAACCTGCCGAAGCACCTGACCGCCACCCGCTGGGCGCGGTGCGCCGTGCTCGCTGGTGAGGCGGACCCCCAGGTCCCCCGGGCCCAGTGGCACTGGAACGGGAGCCAGTGGTTCGCCACCCCACCCGGGGTCGCGTGCTTCAACCGATCCGAGGAGTACGCGCACGGCGGGCTCAGCATCCAGGAGTGCCTGATCCCCGATATTCTCGTGGAAGCTCCACGCCGTGCCCGCACGGCGGTGTCCGTCTCCTCCATCACCTGGCGCGGGCTCCGTTGCTTCGTCGAAACCGTTCCGGCCGCGCGGCACGTGCTCGCGGACCTTCGGCTTGGTGCCGCGTCGGGGCCCTCCGTCGCCGCGCAGCCGAAGCCGGTCTCGTCCGACGGGACCGTGAGCCTGGTGCTTGCCGGAGACGAGCACGAGGACGAGCCCCTCGTCCTCGTGCTCCTCGACCCCGAGACGAACCGTGTTCTCGCCCAGAGACCCACCCGTGTCGGAGAGAGCTCATGAGCACCGAAATGGACCACCTCGATCGAACCGCCGCCGAGGCCTTTCCCGGCTACCTCGTCCGCAAGGACCTCGTGCGACGCTATGCGCGGCAGTACCCCGTTCCGACCTACGTGGTCGAGTTCCTGCTCGGACGGTACTGCGCGAGCGTGGAGGAGGAGGAGATCCGGGAGGGGCTGACGATCGTCGAGAAGCAACTCCGCGGGCGGACGGTCCGCAGCGGCGACCAGGAGCTCTTCAAGGCGCGCGCACGCGAGCACGGGTCCGTCAAGCTCATCGACCTGGTCCGTGCGAGGCTCGATGCGAGGAACGACTGCTACGTGGCAGAGCTCCCGAGCCTGAACCTGCGGGACGTCCGGATCGCCGACGGGCTCGTCCGCCAGAACGAGCGCATGCTCACCGGCGGATTCTACGCCGAGGTCACGTTGGAGTACGATCCACTGGCCGCCCAGGAGAGGCAGGGCCGTCCGTTCCGTATCGCCCACCTCCGACCGATCCAGATGTCGCGGCCCGACGTGCTGGATGTCCTGGCACGAGGGCGGCGGAGCTTCAGCACCCTGGAGTGGCGGCACTTCCTCCTCCGCTCCATCGGGCTCGAGCCCGAGGCCCTCGACGAGCGGGCGCAGAGAGTGGCGCTGCTGCGGATGGTTCCGTTCGTGGAGCGGAACTACAACTTCGTCGAGCTCGGACCCCGCAACACCGGCAAGAGCCACATCTATCAGCAGATCTCCCCGTACGCCCACCTGATCTCCGGGGGCAAGGCGACGGTCGCGAAGATGTTCGTGAACATGGCGACCGGCCAGCGCGGGCTCGTGTGCCAGTTCGACGTCGTCTGCTTCGACGAGGTCTCCGGCATTTCCTTCGACCAGAAGGACGGCGTCAACATCATGAAGGGGTACATGGCCTCGGGTGAGTTCAGCCGCGGAAAGGAGAGCATCCGCGCCGAGGGCTCCATCGTGATGGTGGGGAATTTCGACGTGGACGTCCAGCAGCAGCAACGGATCGGTCACCTTCTGAGCCCGCTTCCCAGGGAGATGCGTGACGACACCGCCTTCCACGACCGGATCCACGCGTACGCCCCCGGCTGGGAGTTCCCGAAGTTGAACCCGAACGTCCACCTCACGAATCACTTCGGTCTCGTGACCGACTTCCTCAGCGAGTGCTGGAGTCGGATGAGGCAGACGACCCGCCTCTCGGTGCTGCAGAACCGCGTCTTCTGGGGGGGCGCGCTGAGCGGTCGCGACATCGAGGCGGTGAACAAGACGGTGTCGGGCCTCGTGAAGCTGCTCTTCCCCGATCCGGAGATGCCCGTGCCCGACGAGGACCTCGAGTGGATCGTGCGTCTGGCGCTCGAGGCGCGCCGCCGGGTCAAGGAGCAGCAGAAACGCTGCCTGAAGAGCGAGTTCCGAAACACGCACTTCTCGTTCAGGCTCGGTGTGGACGGTGTGGAGCAGTTCGTGGCCACGCCGGAGCTCCACAGCGACGAGGCGATCGACACCGATCCACTGCCGCCAGGCCAGGTGTGGGCGATCGGCCCGGGAACCCCGGAGGCCGGTGTCGGGCTCTATCGGATCGAAGTTGCTGTCGGCCCCGGTTCGGGCGCGAGGATCCTGAACCATCCAGTGCCTCCGGCCTTCCGCGAGAGCGTCAAGGTGGGCGAGCAGAACCTCTACGCCCGGGCGAAGGAGCTGGTCGGCGACCGGGACCCGCGCGCACACGAGTACACCGTTCAGCTCAGGCCGTTCGACGCGGACAGGTCCGGGGCGGGTCTCGGTCTCCCCGTTCTCGTCGCCCTGGTGAGCGGCCTGCTGGGGCGAAGCGTGCGCGGCGGCACGGTGCTCGTGGGTCCGATGAACCTCGGCGGATCGCTGGACCTGCTCCCGAGCCCCGCCGAGGTCGCGGAACTCGCCGCGGAGCGACAGGCGAGCGCGCTGCTCCTTCCGGTCTCGGCCCGCAGGGCGCTACACGATCTACCTGACGAACTGTGGACCAGGCTTCGGATCGAATTCTACGGCGATCCGGCGGACGCCGTTTTCAAGGCACTGCTGGAGTGAGGGCAGGGGTGAGCGAGCCCGGTACTGACACGGGCCAGCGAGGACCTGGGGAGGCGTGGCTCAAGGGGACGGAGGGACGGCTCTCTGCAGACGCACCTCGGGAAGGAACTCCGGCCCCGCCGCGGAGGGCGCGGCGGGGACAGCCGGAACCGGCCGCTCGCCGCGAGGCCCTCCGCGCGGGCGGGGCGCCCGCGCCACGGCGCGGAACGGGGTCGGCGGCGAGGCCGGGGTGGCGGTGGCGGACGCCACGGCCGCGGCGGCGCTCCGCTACAATCGCGCGGCCGCCGGCAGCGGCGGCGGGAGGAGGTCGCGATGCGGGTGGAGCAGGTGGTGGTGATGGGCATGGTGGTGGCGATGGCCGCGGTGGTGGCGGGGTGCGGCCCGCGCGGGCGGGAGGCGGACAACCCCCTCCTCGAGACGTGGGACACGCCGCTGGGTGCCCCTCCGTTCGACCGGATCCGCCCGGAGCACTTCGAGCCCGCGTTCGAGGCGGCGATGGCGGCCCACGACCGGGAGATCCAGGCGATCGTCACGAACCCCGAGCCGCCCACCTTCGCCAACACCATCGCCGCCCTCGACGCGAGCGGCGAGCTGCTGGAGCGCGTCCGGCTCGTGTTCGAGAACCTGGTGGAGGCCGACACCTCCGACGAGCTCCAGGAGATCGCGCGCCGGGTCAACCCGAAGCTCTCCCGGCACGAGGACTCGATCTTCATGAACGAGGCGCTGTTCCGCAGGGTGAAGGCGGTGTGGGACGCCCGCGAGAACGCCGGCCTCGACCCCGAGCAGTCACGCCTCCTGGAGAAGGTGTACCGCCGGTTCGTGCGGGGAGGGGCCACGCTGGACCCGAAGGCCAAGCGGCAGCTCGAGGAGATCAACGCGCGCCTGGCCGAGCTCACCACCCGGTTCGGTGACAACCTGCGCCGCGAGATGAACGCGGTGGCGCTGCTCATCACCGATCCCGCCGACCTCGCGGGGCTGCCGCCGCAGGTGCGTGACGCGGCCGCGGAGCTGGCCGAGGCGAGCGGCCACCCCGGTGCGTGGGCGTTCAACCTCCAGCGCACGAGCTGGACCCCGTTCATGCAGTACTCGACGCGCCGCGACCTCCGGAAGAAGCTCTACACGGCGTACCTCGGGCTGTGCGCGCACGGCGGCGAGACCGACAACCGCGAGCTGGCGGCCCGGATCGCGGCGCTCAGGGTGCGGCGCGCGAGGCTCCTCGGCTACCCCACCCATGCCGCCTACGTGCTCGAGGAGAACATGGCGGGGACCCCGGACGCGGTCTACGACCTCCTCCGTCGGCTGTGGACACCGGCCCTCGAGAAGGCGAAGGCCGAGCGGGACGCGCTCCAGGCGCTCGCCCGCCGGCTCGGCGACGACATCCGCCTCGAGAAGTGGGACTGGTGGTACTACGCGGAGAAGCTTCGCGCGGAGAAGTACGCCTTCGACGAGTCCGAGGTACGGCCCTATCTCGAGCTCCACCGCGTCCGCGAGGCCACCTTCGACCTGGCCCACCGCCTGTGGGGGCTGGAGTTCGTGAAGCGCCCCGACGTGCCCGTCTACCACCCGGACGTCGAGGCGTACGAGGTGCGCGACGCCGATGGCTCCACCCTGGCCCTGTTCTACTGGGACCCGTACGCCCGCGAGTCGAAGCGCGGCGGCGCCTGGATGAACGTCTACCGCAACCAGTGGGTGACCCCCGAGGGGCGGGACGTGCGTCCCATCGTGGTCAACGTCACCAACATCGCGAGACCCCCGGAAGGCCGGCCCGCCCTGCTGTCGCTGGACGAGGCGGCCACCATCTTCCACGAGTTCGGCCACGCGCTGCACGGCATGCTCAGCCGCGTGCACCACCGCAGTCTCTCCGGCACCAACGTGGACCGCGACTTCGTGGAGTTCCCCTCGCAGTTCTTCGAGGCGTGGGCCCTCGAGCCCGAGATCCTGAAGGAGTACGCGGTCCACTGGCAGACCGGGGAGCCGATCCCCGACGAGCTCGTGGCCAGGATCCGCCGCGCCCGCACCTTCAACCAGGGGTTCGCCACCACCGAGTACCTCGCGGCCTCGTTCCTCGACATGGACTGGCACACCCTCACCGACGACACGCCGCGCGAGACGGAGGCGTTCGAGGCCGCGAGCATGGAGCGGATCGGGCTCATCCCCGAGATCGCCCCGCGCTACCGGACACCGTACTTCGGGCACATCTTCTCCGGGGGCTACGCGGCCGGGTACTACAGCTACGTCTGGGCCGAGGTGCTGGACGCGGACGCCTTCGCCGCCTTCCGGGAGGCCGGGCTGTTCGATCCGGAGCTCGCCCGCCGGTTCCGCGAGGCGATCCTGGAGCGCGGCGACACCGAGGACCCGATGACGCTCTACGTCCGCTTCCGCGGCCGGAAGCCCTCCATCGAGCCGCTGCTCGAGCGGCGCGGGCTCCTGGAGGTGCGGTGAGCGGACCGCCGGGAGCCGGGCAGACGCCGTACGCCCGTGAGCTGGCGGCGGCCGCCGCGGCGGTGGCGGAGGCGAGCGCGCTCGCCCGCTCGGTGCAGGCGCGCATCGCCGCCTCGGGCGAGCGGATGACCAAGGCCGACCGGTCGCCCGTCACCGTCGCCGACCTCGCCGCCCAGGCGGTGATCTCGGTCCGCCTCGCGGCGGCGTTTCCGGAGGTCCCGCTCATGGCCGAGGAGGGCTCCTCCGAGCTCCGCGATCCGGCCAACGCCACCCTCGCCGCCGAGGTGCTCGCGCTGGCGCGGACGGCGCTTCCCGGCCTCGACCGGGCCGGGCTCGAGGCGGCGCTGGAGCGCGGCGGCCACGGCGGTGGCCCCCGGGGGAGGTTCTGGGTGCTGGATCCGGTGGACGGCACCAGGGGGTTCCTGCGCGGGGAGCAGTTCGCGGTGGCGCTGGCGCTGGTGGAGGACGGCGACCCGGTGCTCGGCGTCCTCGGCCTGCCCAACCTTCCGCTCCGCCCCGGCGACCCCTCCGGGCCCCGCGGCGTCCTCGTGACCGCGGTGCGCGGAGCCGGCGCCTGGATCCGTCCCCTCTCCGGCGGCCAGCCCAGCCCCATCCGGACCAGCGACGTCGCCGATCCCGCCGCCGGCTCCTTCTGCGAGTCCGTCGAGCGGGCCCACTCCTCCCACGGCCTCACCGCCCGCATCGCCGCCCGCCTCGGCCTCACCGCCCCGCCGTACCGGGTGGACGGCCAGACCAAGTACGCCATCGTGGCGCGCGGCGAGGCGTCCATCTACCTGCGCCTGCCCAGCCGGCCCGGCTACCGCGAGAAGGTGTGGGACCACGCCGCGGGCACCGTCATCGTGACCGAGGCCGGCGGCCGCGTCACGGACATCCACGGCCGTCCCCTCGACCTCGGCCGCGGCCGCGACCTCGGCGAGACCGGGGGCATCGTGGTCACCAACGGCCCCCTGCACGCCGCCGTCCTCGCCGCCGTCCGCGCCGAGCTCGCGACGGGGTGAGGGCACCCCGCGAGCCGGGGGAGGCGCCCCTCCCGTCCTGCTACGCTTCGGGGGTGGAGCTGGCGACACGGCCGGTCCGGTTTCCCGGGGGGAGCGGGCACGAGCTCGCGGGGACCCTGGAGACGCCGGAGCGCCCCCGGGCCGGCGCGGTGGTGGTGCCGTGCTTCACCTGCACCCGCGACGCGAAGGCGGTGGTGCGGATCTCCCGGGCGCTGGCGGCGGCGGGGATCGCGGCGCTGCGGTTCGACCCGACCGGGATCGGGGGCAGCGGCGGGGCGTTCGAGGCGACCACGGTGCGCTCGCAGGTCGGTGACGTGCGGGCGGCGGCGGCGTTCCTCGAGGCCGGGACGGTGCCGGTCCGGCTTCTGGTGGGGGTCTCGCTGGGCGGGGCGCTGGCGGTGCTGGCGGCGGAGGGGCTCCCCGGAGTGCGGGCGGTGGCCACGGTGAACGCCCCGGCCGGGACGGCGCACCTGCGCGAGCTGCTGCTCGAGATCGAGCCGCGCCTTGCGCACGAGGACGCGGAGGTGACGCTGCTCGGCCGCACGACGCGGATCGGTCGCGCCTTCGTCGAGGACCTGGCGCGCCACGACGTGGCCTCCGCCCTCGGGCGCCTCGGCCGGCCGCTGCTCGTGGCGCACGCGGTGGAGGACCGGCTGGTGCCGCTCGAGGCCGCGGCGACGCTGTTCGCGGCCGCGCGCCACCCCAGGAGCTTCGTGGCGGTGGACGGCGTGGGCCACCTGATGCTCGAGGACCCGGACGCCGCGGCGTGGCTCGGGGAGGTGATCGCGGCCTGGGCCCGCCGGTACCTGACGTGAGGCAGCGAGCCGCAGGGCGGCTCGCGTCGCCGGACCTCACCCCGAGGCCGCAGGCCGAGGGGCCCCACCCTCGGGAACCCCGCCCCCTGGCCCACCCGAGCCAGCGGCGCCCTCGCCGGCGAGACGGCGGCAACCGAGACATGGTCGCAGAGATCTCGGGGAACGTCGGCGAACCGCCGCACGCGACCGCTCCATGATATTCTGAACAAATGAGTCATCGTGAAATCTTCGCAATCCAGCGAGTCGGGAGGAGGTAACCGGATGAAAAGGAACCACGTTGTGAGAACGGCCCCCGGGATGTCCCTGGCCCTCGTGGCGGCACTGGCGGGAGGTGCACTGGTCGCGGCGACCGCGTGGTCGGCGGCTCCGGTGAACACCGCCGGCCACATCGGCCGGCACGGGGCGGCGCAGGCCGCGGCGACCGGTGTCTCGGCGAAGGTCATCGGACCCGGCCTCAGCATCCTGTACGCCCCGTCCGAGGCCGACGACGCGACGTTGCGCTCGAACATATCGGCCATCACCGGGGCGCCGGTGGATTACTGGGACGCCAGGACCGCGACGCCGACGCTCGCCGACCTCGGCGGGTACGGGTGCGTGTTCACCTGGGCCAACGGCGGCTACGCGGACAACGTCGCCATGGGCGACGTGCTCGCGGACTTCGTGGACTCGGGCGGGGTGGTGGTGCTGGGCGCCTTCGTCACCTACACGCAGGGCAACTACCTCTCGGGGCGGATCATGACGGCTGCATACGCGCCGGTCACCTCGCCCACGGGAGCGAACCTGTTCACCACGCTCAGCTACAACGGCGACGGCACCACCCTCATCTGGAACGGGGTCGCCTCCTACTCCACCGGCTACCCGGACGACGTCGTGCTCCAGGGAAGCGGTGTCGCGGACGGCACGCTCGGCAGCGGGGTGATCGGCGCCGCCTACCGGCCGGACTTCCGCGTGGTCTTCATCAACGGCGCCGGGGACGCGTCCATCAGTGACGCGGGCACGGCCCAGCTCGTCGCCAACGCCTGCAGCCTGGCTCAGGGAGCCGGTGGCGCCGCGGCGATCCCGGTGCTGGGCGCCGCGGGGATGCTGGTGCTCATCGCCGGACTGGCGCTGGCCGCGG
Source organism: uncultured Thermoanaerobaculia bacterium (assembly GCA_964440565.1). Lineage (GTDB taxonomy): Bacteria > Acidobacteriota > Thermoanaerobaculia > Thermoanaerobaculales > Sulfomarinibacteraceae > CAYTTB01. The sequence goes on along the minus strand of CAYTTB010000034.1, from coordinate 3,512 downwards.
TGGCGCTGCTGCGCTGGCGGATCTGAGGACCGGGGCGGCGGCGGGCCCGCAGGGGCGCGCCGCCCGCTCTCCCCCGCCCGCCACGGCGATGGAGTGTGTGAGGTCCGTCGCCGCGAGCGCGACGGCCGGAAGCTGCCGGCCCCTCGATACCGGGCCGGCCACGCGCGTTCGCGACCGCCGCCCCATCGGGTCGCCCACCCGGCCCCCTCACGTGCGGCGGGCCCCGTCGGCCGGCGCATCCCCGCACGGGCCACCCCTGCGCTATCCTCGGCGGAGGGAGGCACCATGGTGCGGATCGCTCTCGTCCAGCAGCCCGCCACCGACGACGTGTCCGCCAACGTCAGGGCCGGCCTCGAGGCGGTGGCCCGTGCGGCCGAGGCGGGAGCCCGGCTGGTGGCGTTCGCGGAGCTCGCCTTCACGCCGTTCTGGCCGCAGCGGCCGGCTCCAGCCGACGCCGCGGAGCTGGCGGAACCGGTGCCCGGACCGACGACGGAGGCGTTCCAGGAGGCGGCGCGGCGCCACGGTGTGGCGATCGTGCTCAACCTGTACGAGCGCGCCGGCGACCGCTGCTACGACTGCTCGCCCGTGATCGACGCCGACGGCACGCTGCTCGGGCGCACCCGGATGGTCCACATCGCCGAGATGCCCTGTTTCCACGAGCAGGGATACTACGCACCCGGAGACACCGGCACGCCGGTGTACGACACCGCGGCCGGCCGCCTCGGGGTGGCGATCTGCTACGACCGCCACTACCCGGAGTACATGCGGGCGCTGGCGCTGGGCGGGGCCGAGCTGGTGGTGGTCCCGCAGGCGGGGGCCGTGGCCGAGTGGCCCGAGGGTCTGTACGAGGCGGAGCTCCGGGTGGCGGCGTTCCAGAACGGGTACTTCACCGCCCTGGTCAACCGCGTGGGCCGCGAGCTGTGCCTTGAGTTCGCGGGGGAGTCGTTCGTGTGCGCCCCCGACGGGCGGGTCGTCGCCCGGGCGCCGCGCGGCGAGGCGCACATCCTCGTCGCCGACCTCGACCTCGGGGAGGTCCCGCGCTCCCACGCCCGCCGCCTGTTCCTGCGCGACCGCCGCCCCGAGCTGTACGCACGCTGGCTGGGCTGAGGTCCATCCCCGCCCCCGTATACTCACGCGGTGGTGGATCACCGCCGTGCGCTGAGCCGGTACTGGCTCCCGCTCCTCGCGGTGCTGGGGGTCCAGCTCGCCGCGGTCTCGCTGCTGCTGCGACGGGCCGGGGTGGCGCCCCCGATGCTGTACGAGCTGCCCAGGGTGGCGCTCCAGCTCGGCCGCCCCCTGGCGGCAGCGCTGGTGGCACGGGCGATCGTGGAGCGGCTCCGCGGCCGCCGGCCCCGGGAGGCGCTCTCCCGCGTCCTCGAGGCGTGGTGGGAGCTGCCGCTCGTGATCGCTGCCTCTGTCCTGCTGGCCGAGGCGTACATGTGGGCGAAGGTGATGGTCCCCGCCCTGAACCCCACGCTGTGGGACCGGCAGCTGGCCGCCCTCGACCGGGCGCTGTGCCTCGGGGTCGACCCCAACGTGGCCGTGCTGACCGTGTTCGAGCTGGGGCCGCGCTGGGCCGCGACCGCGCTGGACACCTTCTACGGGACGTTCGTCACCGGGATGCTGGCCGCCAACGCCTGGTTCCTCACCGACCGCCCGGCGCGGCGCCGGGGGTTCCTGGTGGCGGTGACGGTGCTGTGGAGCGCCGGGTTCTGGCTGTACGTGGCGGTGCCGGCGCTGGGGCCCGTGTACGTGGACCGGAGGCTGTGGCTCGAGGTGCGGGCGACGTTTCCCGTCGCCGCCCGGGCGCAGCTCGAGCTCCTGGCCAACTACCGCAACGTGCTGGCGTGGCTCGGCGGGGCCCGGGTCCCGATCTCGCCCACCCTCGGCATCGCCGCCATGCCCAGCCTCCACGTGGCCGCCCACGCCCTGTTCGCGCTCTGGTGCCACCGCCTGCGCAGCCAGTGGCGGGCGGTGTTCCTCGCCACCACCATCCTCACCTTCGTGGGCTCCGTGGCCACCGGCTGGCACTGGATGGTGGATGGGCTCGCCGGGGCCCTGCTCGCCCTCGCCGCGGCCGTGGCCGGCGGCGCCGTGGAGCCCGGCGACGGCGCCGGTCCGCACGGTCGGGGGTGAGCTGCCGCGGGGCCACGAGCGGGACGCGCCCGCTCGGGTTCAGCCGCCCTGCCCGGCCGCGGACGCCGCCCTCGGGGCGACCTCCTCGATCTTCGCCTGCTGGCGCAGGCCCTCGAGCAGCTTCTGCACGCCCTCGGAGACCTTCTGGCCCTCGAGGTACTGGCGGATGCCCTCCCTGGCCTCGGCGAACGGCTGCTTCTGGGCGGGACGCCTCTCCTCGACCTTGATCACGTGGTAGCCGAAGCGGGTCTCCACGACGCCGGAGACCGTCCCCGGCTCCAGCGCGAAGGCCGCATCCGCGAACGGCTTCACCATCTGCTCGCGGGAGAAGAAGCCGAGGTCGCCGCCCCGCGCGGCGCTGGGGCCCTCCGAAAGCTCCTCTGCCAGCTTCGCGAAGTCCTCGCCGGCGGCGGCACGCTTCTGCGCCGCCTCGGCCTTCTCCCGGGCGGCCTTCCGCGTCGCCTCGTCCGCCCCCTCGGGCACCCGGAACAGGATGTGGCGCGCGTGGACCTGCTCGGGGCGGGTGAAGAAGCTCGGGTTGTCGTCGTAGAACTTCTTCACCTCGTCGTCGGTGACCTTCACCCCGGGCCGGACCGCCGCGTCCACGAGCTTTCGCGCCAGCGCCGCGTTCTCGATCTGGCGGGTGAACCGATCCATGTCGGTTCCACCGCGGGCCAGGAGCTCCTCGAGGCGCTCCGTGCCGCCCACGCCCCTGGCGATGCGGTCCACCTGCGACCGGACCTCCTCCGCCGGGACCTGGAGGCCGCGCCGCCGCGCCTCCTGCGCCAGCAGGAGGGTGTCCACCACCTCCTGGGTCGCCATCTGCACGAGCTGCTGCTGGTCCACCTTCCGGCCGGCCTGCTGCATCCGCCCCATCATCTCGCTCATGGCGATGCTGACGTCGGAGGCGTACACCGGCTCACCGTTCACCTTGAGTACCACCGGGTTCGTGGGCTCGGGCGTCTGTGCGGCGAGCGCACCCGCGATCAGGATCGCCGCGAGCGCGATCGTCGTCCGTTGCGTCTTCATCTCGTCGTGCTCCCTTCGGTCCGGACCCCTGGGCCGCGGTCCGGAGGGATCGCGGGCGGGCTCCCGGCCGCCCCAGGGTAGCACGGATCGGCCCGGCGCGGCGCGCGCCCGGGCCGTGGGGCGCACGGCGGGGCGGAGCCCCGGTGTGGCGCGCCCGCGAGACACCGGGGCGCCCGCGTCCGGGGGCTCGCAGGCGCGCCACACCACCCCGGCGGAGCCGGGGTGCCGGGCGCCCGCCACCTCCCACGCGGCACACTCCACCTCGCGCCCGGTGGCATGTCGGGCCATGACGGCCACCCCGGCACGAAGTGTCCCGACTCCCGGGGAACCGCCGAGCGCTCCCCGGC
>CAYTTB010000033.1:0-34101 GCA_964440565.1 uncultured Thermoanaerobaculia bacterium | reverse complement strand
GGAGCGCGTGCGCCGCCTCACCCCGGCCGGACGGGTGGAGCTCGCCCTCCGCCTGGGCGACGAGGACGTGGCCGCCCTCGCCGCCGCCCTCGGCGTGGGCCTCCGCGAGGCGCGCCGCATCCTGCGCGCCCGCCGTCAGCTCGGCCGGACGCCGTGCTCGCTGTTCGGCGGATCGCCATGAGCCTGGTGCGTGAAGTCGCGGCCACGCTCCACGGTGCCGGGATCCGCTGCGCCCTCATCGGTGCGGCCGGCATGGCGGTCCACGGGATCGCGCGGTCCACCGTGGACATCGACCTGCTGGTGACCGACCGGGCGGCCCTCCGCTCCGGCACGTGGAGCACGCTCCGGAGCGCGGGGTGCGCCGTGGACATCCGCCACGGGGACGCCTCGGACCCGCTGGCGGGCGTCGTCACCGTCGAGCGCGGGGCCGAGCGCCCGGTGGACGTGATCGTGGGGGAGGCGCCGTGGCAGCGACGGATCGTCGCGGAGGCCAGGCCCGGCCGCGTGGCCGACGCGGAGCTTCCCGTGGCCACTCCCGCCGGCCTCGTGCTCCTGAAGCTCTACGCTGGCGGCCCGGGCGACCAGTGGGACATCCATCAGCTGCTCGCGGCGGCCGGGGACCCGCGCCGGCTGCGCGAGGAGGTGACCCGGCGGCTCGACGAGCTCCCGGGCCGCTGCCGCGCCCTCTGGAATCGTATCCTCTCCGAGGCCCCACCCCGCTGACGGGCTCTCCTGGCCGCGTACCCCGCGCCCTCGCCAGCCGGGGAGCTCCCGGGCCGGCGCCTCGAGCGCGGGAGCCACGACGGCTCCGGTGGGCGCCTCCGCTCCGCGGTGCGGCGGCGGCCGAGCCAGCGGGAGGCTCACCGGGAAGGGGTCCCTGAAGGAGCTCGCCCGCGCCTGGACGGGAAGGGACCGCGCTCCGGAGGGCACGGTGTCCGCGTCGTCCCGCGACGCCCGGGCGTCGTGACCGGTCCGGGCGGCACGCTCTCCCGGAGATCCGTCCCGTTTCACCCCGGTGGCGGGAATCCGGGGGTTCGCTCACGCACGATCCCGGTCTCCCACCGACGGGGGTTCCCGGCGAGACATCCACGGAACGGCTCCCCCACGTGGCGCCCCCGGCGGTACCGGCGAGCTCATCCGCGCCCCCCGTCCCACGGCGCGGGCGGCTCGCCCCGGAGGATGGCGTCCACCTCCTCCCAGCCCACCGGCCGGCCGCCGAGGAAGCCCTGCACGAGATCGCACCCGGAGGCCCGCAGCAGTTCGAGCTGCGCCTCGTTCTCCACACCCTCGGCGACGACCCGGACTCCCAGGCCGTGCGCGATGGCGATCACCCCTTCCACGATCCCGAGGGCCGCCGGATCCGCGACCATGTCCTCCACGAACCCGCGGTCCACCTTCAGCAGCTCCACCGGGAACCGCTTGAGGTAGGTCAGCGAAGAGTAGCCTCTCCCGAAATCGTCGATGGCCAGCCGGATGCCGGCCTCCCGCAGCCTCCGCATGATCGCCACCGCGTCCTCGATGTCCCACATGGCCGTGGTCTCGGTCACCTCGAGGACGAGCGCGTCCGGTGGCAGGCCGACCTCGGCGAGAAGGCCCGAGACCCGTGCCACCAGCCCCCGATCCTGGAACTCTCGCGCCGACAGGTTGACCGTGACGGCGGCCGGCCTGCGGGTCGCCGCACGCCACCGCACGCAGGCGAGGCACGCCTCGCGGAGGACGAACTGCCCCACCGAGGCGACGAGGCCCGCCTCCTCGGCGAGATCGAGGAACGTCTCCGGGAGGAGGATGCCGAGACGCGGATGGCGCCACCGGACCAGCGCCTCGAGACCCACCACCACGCCGGAGGCGCACTCCCGGATCGGTTGATACCGGACCTCGAGCTCACCGGCGGGGATCGCGGCCCGGAGCTCGTTCTTGAGGACCGCCCTGCGGCTGACCGCCTCGCGCATCCCCGCGCTGCTGAAGCTCACCGTGGCGCCGCCCCTCCGCTTGGCCTCGGCCAGGGCGACCTCGCAGCTGCGCAGGAGCATGTCCGCATCGTCCCCGTCATCCGGGAAGAACACCACCCCGACGCTGGCGGTCACCCGCACCACCCGCCCCCCCACGTGGAAGGGCCGGCCGAACAGGGCGAGCAGCCGCTCACCGAGCCCGATCGCCTCGTCGCGCCCGAGCCTCCGCGGGACGAGGGCGGCGAACTCGTCCCCGCCGCTGCGGCACAGGTCGGCATCGCCTCCGAAGAACGTCCTCAGCCGTGCGGCGATCCGCCTGAGGATGCGGTCCCCCACCTCGTGCCCGAACGCGGTGTTCACGTCCTTGAACCCGTCCAGATCCAGCACGATCACCACCGGCCCCCCATCGGGGGAGCGGGCCTCGCGGATCAGCTCGGCCAGCTTCTCCGAGAACCAGAGACGGTTGGGCAGCCCGGTGAGCTGGTCGTGGTGGGCCAGGTAGTCGAGCCGTTCCGCGGTGGCCCGGCGCTCCTCCGCGAGCCGGCTCATGAACTCGAGCCGCGCCGCGAGACGGTGCAGTCGCCAGCGGTACCCGCCCCAGAGCGCCAGCATCAGGCCGAGCGCCACCAGGCCGCGGAACGTCGCGGTCTGGTAGAACCGGGGCAGGAGGCGAAACCGGAGAGTGGCGGGGCGCGGGCTCGCCGGACCGTCGCGGTCGACCGCCAGCACGCGGAAGCGGTACCTGCCGGGGCGCAGTGCCGTGTAGGTGGCCGTGCCAGCCGCCTCACCGGCCACCCAGCCGGTGTCGAACCCGTCCAGGCGGTAGCGGTAGCTCAGGCCCCCGGGGTCACGAAACCCGAGGCCGGAGAACTCGATGACCACCTTGCGGATGCCCGGTGGGAGCGTGATCTCACCCATCGGCCGGTAGGCCCGACCTCCCGCGACCAGCCGGCGCACCGCCACCAGGGGCGGTGGCGCCGGCCGCCGCGCGGCCGCCGGATCCACCGCCACGGCCCCCGCGATCGTCGCGAACCAGAGCGTGCCGTCCCGGCGGCTCCACGCCGCCGGCTGGGACCCCCCCGAGCACTCACGAGAGCGCATCCCGTCGGCCTCGCCGTAGCGCCTGCCGCGGACCGTGGGGCGCAGGCCCCGCGCCGCCGCCACCAGCTCCGCGCGGGCGACACGGAAGATCCCCTTCTGGGAGCTCAGCCACAGGTCACCGGACCGGTCCTCCAGGATCGCGAAGATGCTGTCGTCGGGCAGGCCCTGGCGCGAGCTCACGCTCCGGAAGCGGCTCCCGTCGTACCAGCTGACCCCGCCCCCCAGGGTTCCGAACCAGAGCCCCCCATCGGCATCCTCGTGCACACAGATCACCTTGTCGTCGGCGAGGCCGTCCGCGGTGGTGAAGGTGCGCCACGAGCTCCCATCGCGGACCCCGACACCCCCGCCGTAGGTCCCGACCCAGAGCCGGCCGTCCCGCGCCCGGTGAACGAACATGATCACGTCCCCGGGGAGGCCGTCCTCGTGCGTCAGGGTCCGCACGACCCCGTCCGCCACGAGGTCGAGTCCGCGTCCGGTCCCCACCCAGACCGAGCCGTCCGGGTTCTCCAGCAGGCACGTCACGACGTCGTGCGACAGGCCCGAGGAGGTGCTCACGACCCGCCAGCCCGCGTGTCCGCCTACGGCCAGCCCGCCGCCGAAGGTCCCCACCCACAGCCTCCCCTCGCGATCCCGAAGCACGGAGGTGACCCGTGGATCGGGCAGCCCATCGCTGGGGGGCCAGCGGTGGAGGCCTCTCCGGTCGAGCCGGTACAGGCCCGCGTCCGTGCCGATCCACAGCGTGCCACCGCGATCCTCGTACACGCATCGCACCCGCGGGTCGGCGAGCCCCTCGTCCACGCCGTAGGTCACGAAGGCCCCGGACACGAGCTCGTACACCCCGCTCGCACCCGTCCCCACCCAGACGTCGCCCTCCCGGTCACCCGCGACCGTGAGCACGTTGCGGTGGGCGAGCGGCGAGCCCGCGGGAAACCCGGCGAGCCGGCCCCGCCACCACCGCACCAGGCCGTACGCGGTGGCGATCCAGACAGCGCCGGCCGGGTCCCGGTACAGGGCGCGGACCCGCCCGTCCGGCAGGCCCTCCGATCGCGAGATCCTCTCCGCCACGCGCCCGCCCCGGAACACCACCACCCCACGCTCCGTCCCCGCCCACAGGGCCCCCTCGCCGTCCACCAGCAGCGCGTTGATGGCCCGGCCGCGGAGCGCCACAGGAGGCGGGGCGCGCTCCAGCCGCCCGCGACGCCAGCGGGCCAGCCCCCGATCCGTCCCGACCCAGATTCCACCATCGGAGCCCCCGGCCGCGAGCGAGATCACCCGGGAGCCCGGAAGACCGTCCCCCAGCCCCAGGAGCCGCCACCTGCCCCGGTACCGGCAGGCGAGCCCGCGATCCGTGCCGGCGCAGAGGGAGCCGTCCCCGGCTGCCGCCAGCGCGAACACCCGCAGCGTCCCCCGCCGGCCAGGCGTCGGAAGCGGTACGCGCTCGAACCTCCGGCCGTCGAACCGCAGGAGACCCCCGCCGTTGGTCGCGACCCACAGCACGCCCTCGCGGTCCTCCAGCAGCGCCCGCACGAACTCGTGGCGAAGGGCCGGCGAGCTCGCATGATCGAACACCTCGAAGGCCCGCCCATCGAACCGCGCCAGGCCCGCCTGGGTCCCGAACCAGAGGAAGCCGTCGTGCGTCTGGAGGACCGCATTGACCGAGTTCTGCGGCAGCCCGTGACGGACCTGCCAGTTGCGGAGCACGTACTGGGAAGGCAGGGGAGGCGGCCCCGGCCCCGTGGAGGCCCGGGCGAAGACACCGAGCCCGAGAAGAAGAACCGGCGCCGCCAGGGCGGGCGCCGACGGACGGCCCCGCCGACGCCCGGCGGGACCGCCGCGGCCGCGCCGAACCGGTGGGGCACCGCTCGCGCCCCGGACGCCGTACCCGGAACCCCACTCCCGCCGTCTCAACCGGACCCCCCGACCCATGGTACCGCCGACGGCGCTCCCGGGGGCCGATGGAGCGTCCGGGGGCGAGGCGCCCGGCCCGGGCGAGGCGACGATCTCGGCTATATTGAAACAGGGACGAGCCGTGTGATGGAGAGCGATTCCGAGCCAGCGTTGGCCCTGCCGGAGGGGTCGAGTCGAGACGGATGGGGGGTATGCGTCGGCTGACCTTCTCGGTATCGCCACGGGCGATGGGATCGTGCCTCGCGCTCGGGTGGCTCCTGATCCAGCCTCGGCCGGCCGCGGGCCTCGATCCCGGGCGCCCGGTGACCGGGTACGTACGGCGTAGCTGGGGCGTTGCCGATGGCCTTCCGCAGGGGACGATCACGGCCATCGCCCAGGGCCCGAAGGGTTACCTCTGGCTCGGGACCCAGGCGGGCCTCGTTCGGTTCGACGGTGAGCGCTTCCTCGTGTATGGTTCCGCCACCACTCGAGGGCTCGAGAGCAGCTTCGTGTCGGCCCTCGCCCGTGGCCGGGACGGTGCACTCTGGGTCGGTACGTCGGAGGGCGGGCTGTCGCGGATCGAGAACGGGACATTCACCGCGCTGGGTACCGCGAACGGCCTACCCAGCAACCACGTCAGCTGCCTTCTCGCCGGCCCCGGAAACTCGCTATGGGTCGGTACCCTCGAGGGTGACGTGGCGCGCCTCGGGCGTGGCACGGTGCGCCTGCTCACGACGGCCGGCGACAGCTCTCTCGGGCAGGTGCGGGCCCTTGCGCTGGACCGCGACGGTACGCTCTGGGTGGGCGGCTGGCGGGGTCTGGCTCGCCTCGAGAACGGGCGCCTCCAACCGGTCCCGCTGGGCCCGGGGGGCACCTCGAGGACCGTTCTCGCACTGCGGCTGGATACCGGGACCGGCGATCTCTGGGCCGGCACCGGCGGGTCGGGCCTGTACCGGCTGCGGAAGGGGCGTGTGGTCGAGCACTACGGCGCCGGGGACGGCCTGGCCGGCGACACGGTATGGGCGATCCTCCGGGACCGCGACGGGAACATCTGGGCCGCCTGCGCGGGGGGCCTCAGCCGGATCAACGACCGCGGCGTCGAGAGCCTCCTCGAAGCGGACGGCTTGCCCGACCGCACGGTTATTTCGCTCTTCGAGGACAGAGAAGGCGACCTCTGGGTCGGGACCATCAGCGGGCTTCTCGAGCTCTCGGACGGCGCCGCAGCCACGTACACGACCCGCGACGGGCTGCCGCACGATCTCGTCTGGAGCGTCGCTCCGGACTTCGCGGGAGGGCTCTGGGTTCTCACGCAGGCGGGTCTCTGCCGTTTTCGCAACGGTACGTTCCAGGGTATTGAGATCGGCGCCCCGGGTCCCCGGTCGCTGATCCGCTCGATATCCGCCAGCAGGGCCGGCGGGCTCTGGATTGGCACGAGGGACAGAGGGGTGATGGAGGTCCTGCGGCACGAGACCAGGCGATGGACGACCCGGGACGGGCTGCCCCCCGGGTTCGTGAGTTGCGTTCATGAGGACAGCCGCGGCGTTCTCTGGGTGGGGACGACGCGCGGGCTGGCGACCGTCGCCCGGGGCCGGGCCCGAACCTACGCGAAGCTCCGCGACACGGTGGTGTTGACCCTTGCGGAGGGAAGCGGCGGCGAGATGTGGGTGGGGACTCATCGGCGGGGCCTGTTCGTGGTCCGAAACGGCCACGTCGGGCGGCCCGAGGGTGCTGCGAGCCTCACCGGAGCGAGCATCGTCGCGATCCACCCGGACGAGGAGCGACCGGGAACAGTGTGGATCGGCACCCTCGAGAGGGGCCTGTTTCGCCTGCAGTCCCGCCGGCTCGAGAACTGCACGAGCCGGCAGGGGCTTCCGGATGATACCCTGCTGAGCATTCTCGAGGACGGTCGCGGCAACCTCTGGATCGGTACGAACCACGGCATCGTCAGGGTGGCAAAGCACGACCTCGGTGACCTCTTCGCCGGTCGAGCATCGCGGATCAGCCCCAGGGTGTACGGCCCATCGGACGGGGTGAGAACCCCGGAGTGCAACGGGGGGCGGCCGCCCGCGGCGGCGCGCACGGCGGATGGCAGGCTCTACTTTCCCACCACCGGTGGACTTGTGGAGATCGATCCGGCGCGGCTTCGCCCCAACCGCGTGCCACCGAAGGTGGTCATCGAATCCGTCACCGCAGACGGCCAGCGCCTCGTCGGCGATCCTGCTCGCGTCCCGGCCGGCACGCGTCACCTCGTGTTCCGCTACCGCGGCATTTCCCTTCGGTGCCCCGAACTGGTCCGGTTCCGTTACCGACTGCGCGGATTCGACGACGGATGGGTGGATGGGGGGCGACGCGATCAGGCGACCTACACCGGCCTGCCCCCTGGAGAATACCGGTTCGACGTCGCCGCGGCCAACGCGGACGGCGTATGGTCGGAGGCCCCGGCGACGCGTCGTCTCGTGGTCGCCCCCGCCTTCTGGCAGACGCCATACTTCCACGCGGCATGGGTCCTCCTCCTTGTCGCCATCTGTGCCGGTGCCCACCATCTGAGGATGGCGCGGCTACGCGCGGAGAACGCGATCCTCCGCGAACGGGAGCGTATCTCGGCCGAGGTTCACAACGTGGTGGCCCAGACGTTCTCGGGCGCGCTCCTCAAGCTCGAGCGGGCCGAGCGGGCCGCGGGCGACGCCCCCTCGGAGGTCCGCGAGCTGGTCTCCGGCGCCCGGCATCTGCTGGCGGAGAGCTGGCGGGAGATCCGACGGACGATACACGGGCTGCGGCCGCGCGCCCTCGAGAGGAACGAGCTTTGCGCGGCCCTCGCCGTGCTCGTCGATTCCCTGAGCGGCACGGGTCCCGACGTCCATATCGAGGTCAGCGGCGCCCCCCGGCCATTGAGCGAGGATACGGCGGACGGCCTGTGGCGCATGGCGCAGGAAGCGCTGGCCAACGCGGCACGACACGCCGGGGCGCGGAACATCTGGGTTCGCCTGGAGTACGACTCCCGGGTCGTGCGGCTCAGGGTCGCCGACGATGGGCGCGGGCTGGTGAGACGAGGCACGCGAACGCCCGGCGCGGGTATGGGGCTCTCCAGCATGGAGCGCCAGGCCCGCACGCGCGGCTGGGCGTTCGCGATTCGCAGCGCCCCGCCCGGCGGGACCGAGATCACGGTCGAGGCCCCCCTCGAGGGGAACGAGGATACTGTGGGTTCCGGATCGTGAGAGAAGGCCCGCCGATCCGAGTCCTCGTCGTCGACGACCACCCCGTGGTCCGCGAGGGGCTGAAGGCGCTCCTGGTCGGTGAGCCCGGGATCGCGGTCGCGGGAGAGGCGGGTACCGCGAAGGACGCCGTGGAAGCGTGCGCCGACCTTCGTCCCGACGTCGTCCTTCTCGATCTCCGCCTTCCGGGTGTCCGCTGCGGCGAGCTCGTGACGACCCTTCTCGAGCTGGAGGACCCGCCGCGCATCGTCGTCATCAGCGCCTTCGGAAGCCACGGCGAGGTCACCGAGTGCCTGGCCGCCGGCGCCCTGGGCTACGTCCTCAAGAGCGCCAGCGGAGACGAGATCGTCGCCGCCGTGCGCTCCGCGGCGGCCGGCGCGCGCTACCTCTCCCGGGAGGCCGCCGTGCAGCTCGCCGAAGCGGTGTACGTCGAGCGGCTCACCCCGCGCGAGCTCGAGGTTCTCGAGCTGATGGCCGAAGGTTGTCCCAACCTCGAGATCGCGCGCCGGCTCGAGATCAGCTGCGGCACCGCCAAGGCCCACGTGCACGCCATCCTCCAGAAGCTCGGCGTGAGGAGCCGCGCCGCCGCGGTGGCCCTCGCCCTTCGCCGCGGGCTGGTCCGACGGTGAGCGCCGCGCGGCTCCATCTTTCGGTATAGAGCCTTCCCATCTCCCGGCCGATGCGCGCGGCACGCCGGCGCGCGACACTCGACCCAGCATACTCCGCGTCCACGCGGCGACAGAGGGGCCGGAACTCCCGACGCGAGGCGCGGGAAAGGAGGTCGCGATGCTGGCGAGAGGTCCGTGACGGGTCGGAGGATCGCCGTTGTTCCGGAGCTTCCGGGATGAGGAATGGGGAGAGAAGGAGGGAAGCCATGCCGGCGAGACCACGGTAGCTCGAGCAGAAGGGATCGGTTGCGGGGGAACCCGCTCGAGGAAGAACCAACCGAAACAGGGAGGGAGGAGAGTATGCGGGGTTTGCGCGAAGGCATACTACGTGTCGTAGCGTGCGTAGTGACCTGCTTGCTGGCGCTGACCGGGTCGGGCTGGGCCGCGAAGCGACCGACCGGGCAGGCAGCCATGAGGCGGGGCGTCGATCGTTCGGCCGGAGCAGTCAGCGTGTTCAAGGACATGTACTTCGATATCCTCTCCGACAACGGGAGAGTCTTTGAGTACGCAGCGACCAGCGAGACGCGGCGAATCGAACCTGGAGACATCCTCTGGCATGGGACGTATGACACCACCATCACGTTGCGCCGCGTCACCCGGGTGCTGGAGAAGGACAACGGCGCCGTCGTCGTTGTGTACACCGAGCCCGTGAGGATTGGCGAGCTCGCGGACAGCGTCTACGTGAGCCTTCAGCCGGGTGTTGCTGAGCCCGTCTACGAGTCGATCCAATACCCCGACGGGCGGGTCGAGAAGTGGACCTCGGACGAGCGGCTGCTCGAGATCTCGCACGATCCGGCCCTGCGACGCATGGACGACAGCGGCAGGGGCGTTCACGCGATGGGTGTCGTGAGCTCGGTGAACACTCTGGAGATCCCCCTGATCGACGAGACCGATCTGCCGATCTACAGCGGCGAGACAGAGGATGGGGAGGGGTCGCCCGTCGACTACAGCGGCAAGCTCACGGTGACAGCCAAGCACCTCAGCCTGGTGTACCGGCCGACCTTCGACTTCGGTTTCGAGACGAGCGGTACCCACCTGGTGAACGTGCACGCCACGGTCTCTGGCGATCTGACATTCAGGAGCGACCTTCGCGTGGATATCTCGGTTGCGGGGAACTACGTTTACAAGAAGCTGCTCCTGCGCTACGGGAAATGGTTCGTCGTTCAGGTGGGGATCGTTCCCGTCCCGCTGAAGGCCGAGGTGAAGGTCTACGGAATCGCCGAGGTCAACGCCACCGCGACGGGGTACGTCCAGGCTGGCCTTCAGCGGACGGTGAGCCACGAGCAGGGTCTCAGCTGGGACGACGTCTCCGGCTGGCAGACCGTGAGCACCTTCACCCCTGGCTCCTGGTCCCTCTACAACACGGATCCGGCGTCAACAGGCGGAGAGCCGACGTGGGCCTATGACGGCAAGGTCAGCGCCGAGCTCCGGGCGGAGCCGGTGATCGGTCTCTACCTCGCTGGCCAGCTGGGGCCCGAGATCGTTCCCGCGCCTTCGCTTCGCGCGGACGCCGCCCTGACCGGGTCGTCGGGCAGCTCGACCGACTTCGACTGGGGCGTCTACGGCTGCTTCACGACCTGGGTGCGGTTTTCCCTGCAGAGTCTCGGGGGGGACGCGACCGATCTGGCCGATTGGCGGATCTACCAGGACTGCCGCACGCTCTACCCGGACTTTACCGGCCATGCAGGAAGTGGGGCAGGATCCGGCAATAGTGGCTCCGAGGCCGACAACGACGTGTCGACGATCGGGGTTCCGGCGCTCGTCTCGCCGGCCGATGGGCAGTACACGAACGATCTGACGCCGACCTTCAGCTGGACCTCCGTCGCCGAGGCGGAGAAGTACGAGATCGCTGTGGGGAAGTACGTCTTCGAGACCACGGGCACGACGTTCACGCCGCCTGCGCAGCTGCGGCCTCAGATGCAGGCCGTCTGGAAGGTCAGAGCGTACCGCAAGGGCCGGTGGGGGAACTGGAGCGAGGAGCGCAAGGTTGATATCGGTGTCCAGGTATCGAGCGGCAACGCGTTCTACGGTCAGTTGAACGTCGGCGACTCCGTGAGCGTCACCGACCCCAGCTCCGGCAACACCTATTATTTCCTGTTCTACGACATTGATAGCAATGTGAGCCCCTATCAGGTGCTGGTTTACGTGTACGATGACCCTGGGTTCACGCACCTAGTGGACACGATGATCGCCGCATACAGGACCCCCGTTCGAGTTGACGCGGTTCCTGGTCTCTTCATCGAGCCCTTTGAGATCTGGGATGCTGGAGGTTGCCGCTGGGCTTCGCTCATGATCGCCCCGTACGTCGAGCCTCAGCTTCGGATCCTGGAGCCGGAAGGCGGAACCGTGACCGGCGATACCCCCGTCCGGGTCGAGGTGAGCTACGCGGGTCAGGGCGTGTCCTGGCAGGTTCCCCCGGGTTGTCTCTGCTCCGGGGGAGGAGGATCGGGGCAGTTCCTCTCCACGGACGCCGCCGGTACGAGCGGGTTCAGCGCACCGGAGGGCGAGTATATCAGCCGCTTGGAGGGCTACTGGTCGGGCGGCTGGGGCTACATCACCGCGCATGCAAGCGGGGGAAGCTCCGGCGACATCCTGGCGACGCAGGACACCGCGATTTACCTGAGTGATCTTACGGTACCACCCGGTAAACACATCCAGAAGATCGGCCCGAACGGCCCCCAGTACCTTGGCGTGTGGCTCGACGACGGCTCGTATCTGGGCGACCTCATTTATAACGCGGGCAGCTCGAACACCTGGACGTTCACAACCTACGAGGCGCCGGCAGGACAGAAGATCACAGGGTTCACTTCCGGCCCGGGGACTCTCACCGCGGTATCGTCCGCCGATTGTACTCCGCGCGATCCTACGGCGCCGGTGGACCCATTCGACATGAAAACCGTCTGCTACAACGGCACCTGTACCAGCGAGGACAGTTTCACCTGGACCATGTCGGGACCGGAGGGGGAGCGCACCATGACGGTGACGCTGACCGACCTCTTCGGGAAGTCGATCACGCGGGAGGTCACGGTATACTATCTGCCATGCAGCGCCCCCGGCACGCCTGGGGCCCCGAGCTTCAGCAACCTGGCTTCCGACAGCGTGACCGTGAGCTGGGCCGATGTGGCCAATGAGATGGGCTACCGGGTGCAGCGCTGCCAGGGCGCAGGCTGTACCTCCTTCGTCGATGTGAGCCCCCAGCTCGCGAAGGACACGACCTCGTTCACCGACACCGGTCTTTCGCCGGGGACCACCTACTCGTATCGGGTTGTCGCCCTGAGCTGCGGCGGTACCGACGCCACCGGACCATCAGCTTCCGTCACAGCGCCGCCAGCGCAGGCAGTTATCTTCAACGGTGGATTCGAGACGACCGGCGGGTGGACCACGGAGACGATCGGGGGCTCGGTGGCTCCGGTGATTGATCTTCAGGCGACCGACGGGCCGTACGAGGGGAGCTACTACGCGAAGATCACCAACACCCTCGGCAGCATGGGCACGGAGCGCGCCGGGTTCATCCGCCAGACGTTCACCGTTCCCTCGGACGCGACCACGCTCTCCTACGCGGTCAAGTACTGGAAGGACTGGTGGGGCGCCTGCATCGGCACGAAGCTCAACGGCACCGTCCTCGAACAGTACTGTCCCGGGGGACAGCGGGTCAGCTCCGGATGGACGGTGAGAAGCCTCGACATCACGGCGTACCGGGGCCAGACAGTGACCTTCGAGATCTTCCTCGACGATCGCAATGGCTACTGGTCGGGCAATGGTGACCAC
Source organism: uncultured Thermoanaerobaculia bacterium (assembly GCA_964440565.1). GTDB lineage: Bacteria > Acidobacteriota > Thermoanaerobaculia > Thermoanaerobaculales > Sulfomarinibacteraceae > CAYTTB01. The sequence goes on along the minus strand of CAYTTB010000033.1, from coordinate 21,516 downwards.
GGCGCCTGGATCGGCGTGGATGCCGTGGCGTTCACCGCGACAACAAGTGTGGTGAACGGCGGATTCGAGACGAGCGGCGGGTGGACCGCGGAGACCATCGGCGGTTCCGTGGCGCCGACCATCGACCTTCAGGCGACCGACGGGCCGTACGAGGGAAGCCACTACGCGAAGATCACCAACACCCTCGGCAGCATGGGCACGGAGCGTGCCGGATTCATCCGCCAGACGTTCACCGTTCCCTCGGACGCCACCACGCTGTCGTACGCGGTCAAGTACTGGAAGGACTGGTGGGGCGCCTGCATCGGCACCAAGCTCAACGGCACCGTGCTCGAACAGTACTGTCCCGGGGGACAGCCGGTCAGCTCCGGATGGACGGTGAGGAGCTTCGACATCACGGCGTACCGGGGCCAGACAGTGACCTTCGAGATCTTCCTCGACGACCGCAACGGCTACTGGTCGGGCAATGGTGACCACGGCGCCTGGATCGGCGTGGACGCGGTGTCGGTTGGGCCGTGAGGCTGGCGCCAGTGGGCTCCCTCGAGGAGCTGGTCGCCGTCATGTCGTTGTAGTCAGGAACTTCGCATGGCCGCGGCGGCCCATCACCCACCGGTGATGGGCCGCGTTTTCCGGTGGCGCCCGCGCCTCGATCCTTCGGCATGGAGCCTCTCTATCTCCCGGCCGATGCGCGGGGCGCCCCGGCGGCGGAAGATCCGGCGGGGGCGGGAGGGCGTGGACGTGTTGGAGACCATCATCAAGAACGACTTGGGGACGATCCGAAAGGAGGGGAGAACGATGACAGCGAGGCGAAGTCAGACAGAATCGGGTGCCGTCCCGAGGCTGCGCCGGGCGATGGTCGTGGTGGCCCTGGCGGCGGCAACGGCGGGGGCTGCGACCCCGGGGGACTCCGGCGAGGCGCCGACACGGCTGGCCGACCCGATGATCCAGCGGGCGATCGAGGTTGCCCGGATCGACGCCGCCGCGCAGGGCCAGGACCCGGCCTACGCGGCCCTCAGGGCGCAGCGCGCGGCCATCGTGGATCTGCTGCGGCGGGAGGTGATCGAGCAGGGGCTCGAGGTCGACGGCGAGGGCGCGCTCGTCGGGTACGTGCCGGAGGAGGTCCAGCAGCTCCTGGACAGGCTGGAGCAGGTCACCATCGAGATGGAGCGGACCGAGGGCTACCGGGAGATGATCCGCCGTCTGGCCGAGACCACCGGCTCGCCCGCGGTCGGCGGTGAGATGCACGCGCAGCGTGCGGCTGCAAGCGACAAGCACTTCACCATCAACGTCTACCGCGACCCCAGCGTGCCGTGGTGGTACCCCGACTGGATGCTCACGGCGTATGTCGATGCGGCGATGGCGAACATCGGCGCGGCGATCCGCTCCGCGAGCCGTCCGTGGTGGTGCCTCTGGTGCAGCGGTTACCGGATCAGCTGGACCGTCAACTTCAAGGGAACGGCGGACGTGACGGGTTGCGACGCGAGCGGCGGGACGAGCCCTGGCTCCGGCACGACGTTCAACGTCTACTTCCGCTACCACGAGTCCTCGCACAACGGCTGGGGCTGGACCGGGAGCAAGGCTGTCATCGATCTGCTGCCCACGGGCGCCTGCGGGAACTGGGGATGGGACTGGGATAACGTCGCGATCACGACCCACGAGCTCGGCCACGTCTTCGACGCCGACCACGAGGACGCCGGAACCTGCGGGGTCTTCAACGATCTCGACTGCGGCGGCAGCGGATGCGGGTTCCAGCTCTGCGACATCTACAGCGGGTGCGTGATGGAGTACGCCGACGGAGGGACCGGCACGACCGTGTTCTGCGGCAACGACGCAGAACGGATGCTGAGCTTCGCGAAGAGCCGATAGCGGATAGGTGTCCGTTGCCCGGGGGAGGGGTGCTCGCGGTTGGCGGTAGTCACTCCTTCCCCGGGCGTGCCATCCCCTCGCGGACCGGGCACGGGTCATGGGCGGCGGACCTCGGGGCCTCCCCCGGATCTCGAGGTCGGCGATGGGCTCGAGGCGATGGGATCCACGCAAGCGATACGGTGGAAGACGCGGCGGAAACAAGACCGGGGCGCCCGGCACCGGGGCGGCGGAGTCAACCCCGGGGTGGTTCGGGGCGTCTGATCGGGGGGAGGAGAACGATGGGGGGAACGTGTGCCGGGCGGTCGCGTGGGACCCGGTACACCCGACCGCGAGGGGTGCGGCGGCGGCCGTTCCTGGCACGAGCGGCGGTCCTCCTCGCCGCGGCGTGCTGGACCGGGGCAGCCCACCGGGCCGGCGCCGCCGGGAACCCCGGTGGCCGGCTCGCCTCGGTCCGGGTCGCCGCCCAGTACCGGTACCTCACGGACGGCGCGGGCATCCACCGGTCGCTGGACGAGGCGTTCGCCCTGCTCGAGGCGCTGGACACGGAGCTCATCTTCCAGGGGTGGGTGACCGAGTGGCAGCCGCTGGTGGAGCGGTGCGGGGACCTGGCCTCGCCGGCCGAGCGAGACGCGTGCGAGCGTGCCGGCTACAGCTACCGGCACCTGGCGGAGGCGGTGGGCCGGGTCCGGGAGAGGATGCCGGGGACCCTCGTGGGGGGCGGGCTGCTGGCGGAGTTCCTCTACCCAGAGACGTTCGACCCCATCACCGGGGAGCGGCTCGACCGCGACCAGGCGTGGTCGCTCGCGCTCGATCCGCAGAAGTGGGGACTCTCCCCGAGCCGGGAGGACCTCCAGCGCCGTCTCGCGGCGGAGGTCTTCCACTGGACCGACGACCCCGCGCACTACGACCCGAGGCGACAGATGCGGGCGTTCTTCCCGGACATCACCGATCCACGGTTCCAGCGCCTGTTCCTGGACCTCGCGAGGCGGCAGATCGATCTGGGTGTCGACGCGCTCTGGATCGACGCGCTCTTCGCGCAGGCGCGCCTGTTCCGGGAGTACGGCGAGACGCATCCCGCCGAGTCGGAGGCCGCAGGGCGAGCGGCGCGCGACGCGTACGACGCGGCGTCGCAGCTTCTGGACCGGCTGCACGAGTACTCGTGGATCGCCCGCGGCCGGCCGGTCGACATCGTGACCTGGCCGGACCCGATCGAGTTCCCCTATCCGCAGCCCGCGCTCGACGGCGTCATGACCAGCCCCTCGGCGGCCGAGGTGCTCGCGGGCACGCTCGATGCGGCCCGGTGGGATGCGCTGCTCGCCAGGATCCGGACGGCCCTTCCCGGAATCCCGGTCTTCGCCAGGATCGACTACGGCGAGCACGACCGGACGCCCCTGGCCGTCTTCAGCCAGGTCCTGAGCCCCGACGAGCAGCGGGCGTTCCTCCGGACCGCCGACAGGTTCTTCGCCGCGCGGAACGTGATCTTCGTCTACCCCGTGCACGGGGGATACATGGGTGCGGGTGCCCGGAGGCTCGCGTTCGGAACGTCACCCTTCTACGACAGTCTCGCACCCGAGTTCGACACGTACGGGACCATCCAGGAGCTCGCCCGGCTGCGCGCGGGGGCGCGCCCCCCGCGGCGGCCGCGCGGGCGGGTCCACCCTCCAGGAAGGAGCTGATCGTGACACGTCGCGGCCCCCGTCGGACGACGGTCCTCGGCCTGGCGGCGCTGCTCGCCGCCGGGTCCGCGGCAGGAGGCGAGCCTGCCTCCGTCACCGGGCGCATCGCGAGCGCCCGGGTGGGCGTGCTGTTCCAGAGGCTCAGCGACGGCATGGTTCTCGCCAGAGGGGACGACGTCCCCTCGATCCTGGCGGGCCTGCACACGGACGTGGTGTTCCGCGCCTGGTTCTCGTGGTGGCCGTGCCCTCCGGACTGCGAGGGCCTTCCACCGGGCTGGCGCGAGGACTGCGCGAGCGAGGGGTACTCGTACCGGCACCTCGCCGACGCCATCGCCGCGATCCGGGCGGTGCGTCCGGGGATCGTCGTGATCGGGGCGATCCCGGCCCAGGAGCTCCCGCGGACGACCTTCGTGCCCGGGACCTTCGACCTGCTCGACTACCCGGAGACCTGGGACATGGCGCTCGATCCGGGGAAGTGGGGGCTGCCGCTGTCGAAGAAGCAGTTCCAGTGCTACTACGGGAGGAGCGAATCGTGGGTGGAGGGTGACTGCGCCACCGCCGACGCCTGGTACGATCCCGCCCGGGTCCCGGCGTATTTCCCCGACCTCACCGACCCCCGGGTGCAGGCGTTGCTCCGCGGCAAGGCGAGGGCCCAGATCGAGGCCGGGGCCGACGCGATCTGGGTGGATCTGCTCGTCGCTCAGGCGCGCCTGATGTACCGGATCACCTGCGGAACGGACGGCACGACGTGCGACCCCGCCCACCCCGCCGTCCTCGAGAGCTACGCCGCCGCCCGGGACCTCGTCGAGGGGATCCGCGCCGACGCCGCCGCGCTCGGCAGGGACGTGGCGGTGGGCAGCTGGGGCTCCGAGATGATCCTCGACGTGATGACCACCGAGCCGCCGCCCCCGCTCGACTTCGTGACCGCGACACCATCGGCGGAAGAGGTGCTCGCGGGGAACCTCGATCCCTCCCGCTGGGACGAGTGGCTCGCGAGCGTCCGGGCCACCTACGGCGATGTCCCGGTGATCGCCTTCATCGACTGGGCCTCGACCAGCGACACGCCCCTCGGCGTCTTCAGCCAGGTCCTGAGCCCCGCCGAGCAGCGGGAGTTCCTGCGCCGGGCCGACGCCTTCTTCGCCGCGCGGGGGATCCTGTTCGCCTACCCCGTCCACGGCGGCTACATGGGCAACGACGCCACCGTCCTGAGCCACGGGCGATGGTTCACCTACGACTCCATGGCACCGGAGTTCGACACGTACGGGACCATCCAGGAGCTCGCCCGGCTGCGCGCGGGGGCGCGCCCCCCGCGGCGGCCGCGCGGGCGGGTCCACCCTCCAGGAAGGAGCTGATCGTGACACGTCGCGGCCCCCGTCGGACGACGGTCCTCGGCCTGGCGGCGCTGCTCGCCGCCGGGTCCGCGGCAGGAGGCGAGCCTGCCTCCGTCACCGGGCGCATCGCGAGCGCCCGGGTGGGCGTGCTGTTCCAGAGGCTCAGCGACGGCATGGTTCTCGCCAGAGGGGACGACGTCCCCTCGATCCTGGCGGGCCTGCACACGGACGTGGTGTTCCGCGCCTGGTTCTCGTGGTGGCCGTGCCCTCCGGACTGCGAGGGCCTTCCACCGGGCTGGCGCGAGGACTGCGCGAGCGAGGGGTACTCGTACCGGCACCTCGCCGACGCCATCGCCGCGATCCGGGCGGTGCGTCCGGGGATCGTCGTGATCGGGGCGATCCCGGCCCAGGAGCTCCCGCGGACGACCTTCGTGCCCGGGACCTTCGACCTGCTCGACTACCCGGAGACCTGGGACATGGCGCTCGATCCGGGGAAGTGGGGGCTGCCGCTGTCGAAGAAGCAGTTCCAGTGCTACTACGGGAGGAGCGAATCGTGGGTGGAGGGTGACTGCGCCACCGCCGACGCCTGGTACGATCCCGCCCGGGTCCCGGCGTATTTCCCCGACCTCACCGACCCCCGGGTGCAGGCGTTGCTCCGCGGCAAGGCGAGGGCCCAGATCGAGGCCGGGGCCGACGCGATCTGGGTGGATCTGCTCGTCGCTCAGGCGCGCCTGATGTACCGGATCACCTGCGGAACGGACGGCACGACGTGCGACCCCGCCCACCCCGCCGTCCTCGAGAGCTACGCCGCCGCCCGGGACCTCGTCGAGGGGATCCGCGCCGACGCCGCCGCGCTCGGCAGGGACGTGGCGGTGGGCAGCTGGGGCTCCGAGATGATCCTCGACGTGATGACCACCGAGCCGCCGCCCCCGCTCGACTTCGTGACCGCGACACCATCGGCGGAAGAGGTGCTCGCGGGGAACCTCGATCCCTCCCGCTGGGACGAGTGGCTCGCGAGCGTCCGGGCCACCTACGGCGATGTCCCGGTGATCGCCTTCATCGACTGGGCCTCGACCAGCGACACGCCCCTCGGCGTCTTCAGCCAGGTCCTGAGCCCCGCCGAGCAGCGGGAGTTCCTGCGCCGGGCCGACGCCTTCTTCGCCGCGCGGGGGATCCTGTTCGCCTACCCCGTCCACGGCGGCTACATGGGCAACGACGCCACCGTCCTGAGCCACGGGCGATGGTTCACCTACGACTCCATGGCACCGGAGTTTCGGACCTTCTCGACCATCGTCGGGCTCGCCGCGGCGCGGGCCCGGCCGCCGCGGCTCCCCGCCGGCCGGACCGGCGAGGCGGTTCCGCCGGGGAGGCCGGGGGTGCCGCCACGGGAGGGGAGGTGACGGCATGCGCCGCACGGATCGTCACGGATGGCAGGCGAGAAGCGCGAGGGTACGGGCTGCCGGACTTCTCGCGGCGGCCGCGCTCGGCGCCGTGTCCCTGGCCTCGCCCCGCGGGCCGGGGGGCTCCCGCGGTGCCGCGAGCGCCCGCCCGGTGCCCGGGGTGCGGGAGGCCGCCACCGCGTCGGAGACCGGTGCGCCGTCGCTCCACCCCCGAAGCTCGCCGAGGAAGGCCCTGCGCGCGGTGCGCACCCGGGCCACGCCATCCGCCTACCGGAACCACACCGGCGACCTGGGGAGCGGGCGGTACGGTTCCTGGTCCGTCCAGTGCTCCACCTGTCACACCGTGCACTGGGGCCGGACGACCAACGTGAGGCTCATCCGCGAGATCATCGAGACCCCGAACAGCGGGGCCAAGCGGGTGTACTTCACCTTCGACGACGTGGAGGGCAACACGAACCCCGGCGACCGGCCCGAGGACTTCCCCGACCACCTGGGGTACCTGGGGGACCGCTCGGGCCCCGAGAACGCGCCGTACGACGACGGGATCTGCGAGGTGTGCCACACGAGGACCGCCCACCACCGCAACGACACCTCCGGCGGCGACCACACACACTACGCCGCGTACCGCTGCGTCGTGTGTCACCGGCACTCCCAGGGGTTCATGGTGAACGAGCAGGACTGCCTCTCCTGCCACTCGCTGGCCCTGGGGAACCGCCGTCCGGTGGCGCGGGACTTCGCCCGCACCGACAGTCATCCTCTCGCCTACGACCGCACCGCGCTCACCGACCCGGACCACAACAACTGCCTGATCTGCCACGAGGAGCGGGCCGGAGCGGCCAACCACCGGGACGGGGCGGTGAACTGGAGCCCGGACCCCGACCGCTCGGGAGCCGCCGAGTGGCAGGGGATCCACGAGAGCTGGTGGTGTCTCGACTGCCACGACCCGACGACGCCCGGGCACCTGGGGGGCCGCACGGCACCGGACATGACCTCCTACTACTCGAGCACGCACGTGACCACACCCTCGCCCGGAGCGCCGCTGCTCTGCGGCTTCTGCCACCTCGGGGACCCGCAGTACCCGTACCAGGAGGAGTACTACCCGTTCCACGGCAACGCCCACGCTCCGGCGACCGGCAACGTGGCGTTCTTCTCCAGCGACCCCGCACGGCCGCGGGTCGCACGCGGCGAGGAGAACGTCTGTCTCGAGTGCCACGGCGGGTTCACGAACGTGCGGCGGTACGACGATCCGGGGTGCACGGACGGCAGGTCGTACATGGAGAACCTCGCCGCCACGATGCGTGGGATCGCGGCCGGCACCGTCTTCCGCATCGTCTCGCGTCACTACCCCACGGACCCCACGGACGGCGTCAACGACTGCCGACGCTGCCACGATCCCCACCGGATCGACCGGTACGCCGGCCGCATGATCTTCGATCCCGACGACCCCACCGTGCCGTGGGACTGGAACGGGACCGGGACGACCCCGGACGGGTTCTGCCTGCGCTGCCACGACGGTACCCAGGCAGCGCCGCCGGTTCACGCGGGCGTTCCGCTCGGGGGCAAGCGGTGCCTCGAGTGCCACACCGTCCACGGCTCCACGAACCCCTCCCTGCAGTACCTCACGGAGGGGGAGATCGCCGCCGTCTCGGTCGCCGTGACACCCGTGACACCCACGGTGGCCGCCGGCGCGACGCTCCCGTTCTCGGCGACGGTGAGCGGGCTCCCGCCCGACCGCCGGATCGGCCCCGTCTGGACGGTGTCGACCCAGAGCGGCGGCTCGGCGCCGCGGGAGTACCCCTCCTCGGACGGCCCGTTCTCCATCCCCGATCCCGCCGCCTTCACCGAGGAGGGAGGCGTGGTCAGCACCATCGTGGTCCCCGACAGCTTCACCGTGCTCGATCTCAACGTCCGGGTCGATGTCTCGCATCCCTCCGCGTACGATCTCTCGATCATCCTCGAGCACGCGGACAGCGGCCGACGGATCCTGCTCAAGGCCGACACCTGCTTCTTCTGCGGCGCCTACACCCCCACCTGGTACGACGAGGAGGGGACCGTTCCGGGCTCCGAGCCGGGTCTCGAGCGGCTGGACACCTTCTACGGCGAGAACGCCCACGGGACGTGGAGGCTGTACGTGACCGACCACTGGCCGGGCGATGCGGGGACCTTCGACGGCTGGACGCTGAGCTTCAACGGCGGGATCGTCGGCACCATCGACCAGACCGGGCTCTTCACCGCGATCGCACCGGGAACGGCGCTCGTGCGGGCCGCCATCCACAGCGGCAGGATCCGCCTCGTCGATCCCTGCGGAAGCTGGTGGAACCTCACGGAGACCGAGGCCGCGGACGCCACGCTCGTGACCGTCACCGGCCCGGTGACGGTGAGCCGGGCCCCGGAGTCGCCGGTGGGTCCCCGCGCTCCCGGCTCCGGTCCGGGCAGGCACCCGGACCTGCATCCGCCGGGGGCCGACGTGCCGCCGCCCGTCCGATCCGGCCCGGTGCCTTCACGCTGCCGGGCCTGCCATGCCCGCGGTCTGCCCTCGCGGTCCGCTCACCTGCTGTCCCCGTGAGCCGGCGCCGGGGACGCGGGACCCGAGCCCCCCGGTGGCGGGACCCGTGGGACGGGACCGGGGGCGGCCGCCGACGGGCGGCGGCTCCGGAGGCGCCGGGCGGCGGCGGCGTAGGCGGCGCGCACCTTGGCCAGCGCCACCGGGTCGGCGGCGGCGGGCGCGGCGAGCAACGCCTGCGGGTGGAGCTCCGGCGCGCCGGGAGGTGGCGCCGCCCCGGGACGCACCAGCGCCACCGCGAGCCCCCACGGCACCGCCTCGAGGCCGCGGCCGATCCCGGGCTCCATCGGCACCGTGACGAAGGCGCCGCCGTGGGCCGCACCCCGGTGGAGGTAGCAGTCCAGCAGGGCGCGGAACCTGCGGGTGAGGAGGCCCGGATCCACCGCCTCCCCGCCCTCCCACCGCTCGAGCGGCCCCAGGAACGCCGCCGCCGGGGCGGCGCAGGCCGCCGCCATCGCCGGCGCCTCGCGCGGCAGCTGCCGCCGGACGTACCACGAGCGCCGCACCAGGTTCACGTCCACCACCGCCACCTCCGGCCGGAACCCCTCGAGGTGGCGCATCGCGAGCCACGGCGAGTAGAGCTGCCAGTCCATGGTGAGCAGCACCGAGCGCGGCGGCAGCGAGCCCACGGCGTCGCGCACGTAGGTCACGGCCACCCGGTCGCCCCGCCGGTCGCACGCCCGCCAGCCGGAGGCGAGCAGCACCGCGGGCAGCAGCAGCGCCACCGCCGCCCGCCCCGGCCGCCGGCGCGCCGCGTGCGCCACCCCCACCGCGGCGAGGAGGGCGAGACCGGCCAGCGGCAGCAGCAGGTAGGCGTCGCGGTCCTCCGCGATCTGGTAGACGGCGGCGTAGGCCGCGGGCGGCACCACCAGCAGCCCCGCCGCCACCGCCCGGCGGCGCGAGGTCCGCCACAGCCGGGCGAGCCCCACCGCCGCGAGCAGGGGGACCAGCGGGGTCATGGCGGTGGCCAGCGTCGCCGCCACCTCGCCGGCGTGGCGGACCGTCTCGGACCAGCTCCCGGCCAGCACGTTCACCCGGTACTGCCACCCGCTCACGTGCCGCCACAGCGCGGCGAGGTCCCGCGGGTCGCCCCACAGCAGCGGCGAGACCCCGGCCCGCGCCGCCAGCGGCAGCTCGAGGTAGGCGGCGAGGCCGGACACCAGCCCCGCACCGGCCGCCACGAGCTCGCGCGGCGCCGGCCACCGCTCCCAGGCGAGCAGCGCCGCCGCCGGCAGCGCCAGCGCCACCGTGACGTGGTGGACCCCGAGCCCGAGCCCCGCGGCGAGGCCCAGCCCGGCGGCGGTGGCGATCCGCCGCCGCCCGCCCGCGCCCGGCCGCAGCGCGAGCGCCAGCACCGCCGCCACCAGCGCGACGGTGAGCGCGTACACCTCCACCACCGTGGCGTACCGCCAGAACGGGCGCCCGAACCCCAGCGCCAGCGCCGCCGCCGCGCCCGCGGGCGCCGCCGCCCGCCCGGGAGCCACCGCCCGCGCGAGCTCCCCGGCCGCGGCCGCCAGCAGCCCCACCGCCGCCGCCCCGGCGAGCGCCGACCCCAGCGCCGCCGCGTGCACCGGGGGCAGCGGCAGCGCCCGCACCAGCAGGTGGGTGACCAGCACCCACACCGGGAACCCCGGCGGGTGCGCCACCCCCAGCGTGGCCGCCGCCACCGCCAGCTCGCCGGCGTCCACCAGCGTCACCCGCGGGGCCGCGGTGGCGGCGAAGGCCACCCCCGCGGCCGCCGCCGCCCCCCACGCCCACGGCCGCTCCCGGCTCACGGCAGGAGCCTACCACCCCCGCCTCCCCCGAACGGGGGAGGACAGCCCGGAGGAGACCCTCCAGACTGGAGGGAGACCGCCCGCTCGCCACGGGCATCCGGGAGGGAACGGATGAAGGGACACACGATCGTGAGCGTCACCCTCGTGATGGCCGCTCTGGCCGCGGCCCCGGCCCTCGCCGCCGGCCCGCCCGCGGAGCCGGCCACCCTCCGGCCCGACCTCTCGATCCGGACCGAACCGCCGGACGCGGGAGCCGAGCCGGGGTCCCGCGAGCTCACCGCCGGGGCCGCCGGCGCCACCCTCGGGTGGGCGCGGAACATCTGGGGGACCTCCAAGGACGACGAGCCCGCCGCGGCGGCGATCCGGGGCGGCTCGCTCTACGTCGCCGGCACCATGTACGACGACATCCTGAACATCGACCAGGCCAAGCAGATGGCCCGCGTGAAGCGGCTCGACCTCGCCACCGGGGCCGAGCTCGCCTCCGAGACCGGGCAGTGTCACGACCCGTTCGGGTGGGACCACGCCAGCGCCGCCGCCGTGGCCACCGACGGCTCGGGGACGGTGTACGTCAGCGGCCACTTCCGGTGCCGGCAGCTGTGCTTCTCCCGCTCCGGTCACCAGACCTGCCAGACCAACGATCACTACTCGTGGTGGGGCCTGCCCCCCGCGGCCGGGTTCCTGGCGGCCTTCGACGCCTCGCTCACGCCGGTGTGGTCCGAGTCGCTGCAGGGCAGACGGGAGGTGAAGGTGGAGTCGGTGGCGCCGTCGGGCGGCTCGGTGTTCGTCGCCGGACACTTCGCCGACTCGCCGCTCGAGGCCCGGGGGCACCAGCTCGCCCTCAACCGCGGCCGGTTCGACGTGTTCGTGGTGCGGTACGCCGGGGGCGCGCCGGACTGCGGCCGCTACGATGGCAGCCGGAGCTGCGCGGTGTGGATCGGCGGCACCGACGACGACGGGCAGGCCGCCGTGACCACCGACAGCGCCGGGTACGTCTACGTCACCGGCTACTTCCGCAGCCCCACCCTGTACGTGACCCGCTGCACCGCCTGGCGCCGCAACAACACCCAGTGCTCCCGGACCCAGGTCCTGGCGTCGCTCTCCAAGGTGTCCGGCGGCGCCGACGTGTTCGTGGTCAAGCTCACCCCGGACCTGAAGCGGGTGGTGTGGGCCCGGGCCCTGGGCGGTCCCGACGACGACAAGGGCGTGGCCCTGGCCACCCGGCGCACCTCGGCCCACCGTGACGTGTACGTCACCGGGTTCTTCACCGGGTCGCTCACCCTGCCCGGCTGCTGCACCCTCCAGGGCCGGGGCGGCAAGGACGCCTTCGCGGTCCTCCTCGACGCGGACACCGGCCGGCCCGCCGGCGGCATCGTCCTGGGAAGTCCCGGCACCGACGAGGGGACCGGCATCGCCGTGGTGCCCTCCTCGGGGCGGATCTACCTGACGGGGTTCTTCGCCGGCACCATGAACGTCGGCGGATTCACCCTCACCACCGCGGGCGGCCGTGACGCTTACCTCGTGGAGGTGGACCGGTACGGCACCGTGCACTGGGCGGGCACCGCCGGCGGCGTGGGCACCGAGGAGGGCCGGGCGGTGGCCACCGCCCCGGGGACCGACGCGGTGGTGGTCACCGGCGTCTTCGACAGCGACCCCATGTGGGTGGGCTCGACCCCCGTCTACCGCTCGGGCAGGAACCTGGACGGCTTCGCGGTCCGCCTGACCCACCAGCCCTGACCGGTCGCGGCGGCGGCCCCCGCTCCCCGCGGGGCGGGGGCCGTGCACCCCCCTCATCCCGCCCGGCGGTGGTACTCGAGCAGCATCTCCTGGACCTCGGCGGGGGTCAGCATCCGGGTGTCGCCGAAGCAGTACGGCCGCAGGGTGGCCATCCGGTGGACCGCCGCCGCCGCGATGTACCGGAACTGGAACGGGAACTGGCGGGCGCCGAAGCTCGCGTGCATCCGCTCGAGCTGCTCCAGCTGGTCGGTGAGGTACCGGTCCACTCCCGCCGTGGTGGCACTGCCCGCCGCGCGGCCGCGCTCCAACCCCCGCACCATCGCCTCGATCTCCCGGAGCTCCTCCTCGTGCCGCCGCTGCCCGCCGGCCGCGAGCCGCTCCCACAGCAGCGCCGGGACCCGCCGGCAGTTGGCCTCGTGGATCTCCGGGCTCAGCTCCACCCAGCCCAGGTTGCGCACGTCGAGCCGGGCCGACACGATGGCGGCGAGCCGTTCCGCGAAGGGACGCACCGCCCGCTCGTACGAGTCGGCGAGGCCATCGAAGTGGTTGAGCACGTAGTGGACGTAGAAGTTCTCGAGGGTCCGCTGCAGCGCGCTCACCACCGGGTGCCGGCCCAGCTCCTCGCGCAGCGCGAGCAGCACCGCGTCCAGGTTGGGCACCTCCTCGTCGTAGACGTCGTCGGCGCGGCGGAGGAGGGTCTCGAGCCAGGCCACCTGCCGCCTCTCGAGGCCCGCGAGCAGCGGCGAGGGCGGGCGCAGCGCCAGCTCCAGCTTGCGGAAGATCTGCGCCTTGACCAGGTTGGCCGCGGCCCCGGCCGCCGCGGGCAGCCGCGGGGTGAACACCAGCACCCCCGAGTTGGAGTACGGCATGGCGCGCACCGTCTCCCGGGAGAGCCCGGCGGGCATGTCCAGGATCACGTAGTCGGCCTCCAGGCCGTGGATCGCCTCCCGCAGCCGGTCCCACGCGTCCTCGAGCGAGGAGGCGAACTCCTCGATGAAGTGGCGCGGCGCCGCCACCACCCCGAACCCCCGGTACCGCCCCTCCGGGTCCCACCGCTCGGGCAGGGGGGCGATGCAGTCCCTGAGCGGCACCCCCCTGGCCACGAAGTGGTAGAGGTCCCTGGGAAACGGCATGTCCAGGAACGAGCGCACCGAGCCGGTGTCGAGGTCGGCGTCGAGCAGCACCGTGGTCCCGTACCGGCTCAGCGCGAGACCGAGGTTGATGGCCAGGGTGGTCTTGCCCACCCCGCCCTTGCCCGAGGTGATGGTGAGGATCCGCCGCGGCATCGTGCCTCCGCCGGGTCGGCAGTATAGCCCGGCCCCGTCCGCCCCCGGAAGGTGCCGGGGGCAGGCTCCCCGCGGGGATGAAAGGCGGGGCCGGCACGGTTGTGTCAGGGGGCGCCCGGCGCCCGGAGGGGATGGCATGGACCGCGAGCGGATGTGGGACGAGGAGACCCGGGAGTGGGTGGAGTCGCTGGAGTGGGTGCTCGAGAGCGAGGGCCCGGAGCGGGTGCGGGAGCTGCTCGAGGCGCTCCAGGTGCACGCACGGCTCAGGGGGGTGGACCTGCCGTTCACCGCCGAGACCCCGCACGTCAACACCATCCCGGCCTCCGAGCAGCCGCCGTACCCGGGCAGCCGGGAGCTCGAGCGGCGGATCAAGTCCATCGTCCGCTGGAACGCGATGGCGATGGTGGTGCGCGCCAACCGCGAGGCGGACGGGATCGGCGGGCACATCTCCACCTACGCCTCGGCGGCGACCCTGCTCGAGGTGGCGTTCAACCACTTCCTGCGCGCCGCCAGCGAGCACCACGACGGCGACCAGGTCTACTTCCAGGGGCACGCGGCGCCGGGGATCTACGCCCGCGCCTTCCTCGAGGGGCGGCTCGGCGAGCGCGACCTCGAGAACTTCCGGCGCGAGCTCCGCCCCGGCGGGGGGCTCGCCTCGTACCCGCACCCGTGGCTGATGCCGGGGTTCTGGGAGTACCCCACCGTGTCCATGGGGCTCGCCCCGATCATGGCCATCTACCACGCCCGCTTCAACCGGTACCTCGAGGACCGGGGGCTCCACCCCACCTCCGACCACCGGGTGTGGGCGTTCCTGGGCGACGGCGAGATGGACGAGCCGGAGGCGATGGGCGCCATCACCCTCGCCGCCCGCGAGCGGCTCGACAACCTGATCTTCGTGATCAACTGCAACCTGCAGCGGCTCGACGGGCCGGTGCGGGGCAACGGCAAGATCATCCAGGAGCTGGAGGCCGCCTTCCGCGGCGCCGGGTGGAACGTGATCAAGGTGATCCTGGGCTCGGACTGGGACCCGCTGCTGGAGCGGGACTCCAGCGGCCTGCTGGCGCGGCGTCTCGGGGAGATCGTGGACGGGGAGAGCCAGAAGTACCTGGTGGAGTCGGGCGCCTACATCCGCGAGCGGTTCTTCGGGAAGTACCCGGAGCTCGAGCGGCTCGTGGCCCACCTCTCCGACGAGGAGCTCGGCCGCCTGCGCCTGGGCGGCCACGACCCGGTGAAGGTGTACGCCGCCTACCGGGCGGCGGTGGAGCACGAGGGCGCGCCCTCGGTGGTGCTCGCCCGGACGATCAAGGGGTACGGGCTCGGCGAGGCCGGCGAGGGCAGGAACGTCTCCCACCAGCAGAAGAAGCTCAACGAGGAGGAGCTGCGCCGGTTCCGGACCCGGTTCGGGATCCCCATCTCCGACGAGGACGTGGCCCGGGCGCCGTTCTACCGGCCGCCGGACGACGCCCCCGAGATGATCTACCTGCGGCAGCGCCGGGAGGCGCTGGGCGGGTTCCTGCCGCGGCGCGAGGTGCGCTGCGACCCGCTCCCCACCCCCGGCGACGGCCCGTTCGCCGGGCTGCGCGAGGGCTCCGGCGGCCGCCCCATCTCCACCACCATGGCGTTCGTGCGGATGCTGGGCCGGCTGCTCGACGACCCCCAGCTCGGCAGGCTCGTCGTCCCCATCGTGCCCGACGAGGCGCGCACCTTCGGGATGGAGGCGCTCTTCCGCAAGGTGGGGATCTACTCCCACGTCGGTCAGCTGTACGAGCCGGTGGACGCCGATCAGCTGCTGTATTACCGCGAGGCCCGCGACGGGCAGATCCTGGAGGAGGGGATCACCGAGGCGGGGGCGATGTCGTCGTTCATCGCGGCGGGCACCGCCTACGCCAACCACGGGATCAACACCATCCCGTTCTTCATCTTCTACTCGATGTTCGGGCTGCAGCGGGTGGGCGACCTGGTGTGGGCCGCGGCGGACATGCGCACCCGCGGCTTCCTCGTCGGCGGCACCTCGGGGCGGACCACGCTGGCCGGCGAGGGTCTGCAGCACCAGGACGGCAACTCCCACCTGCTGGCGCTGCCGGTGCCCAACCTCGAGGCGTACGACCCCGCCTTCGCCTACGAGCTGGCGGTGATCGTCAAGGACGGGATCCGCCGCATGTACGTGGACCAGGAGCCGGTGTTCTACTACGTCACGGTCACCAACGAGCCGTACCCGCAGCCCGCCATGCCGGAGGGGGTCGAGGACGGGATCGTGCGCGGGCTGTACCGGTACCGCCCGAGCCCCCTCGGCACCGCCCGCGCCCACCTCATCGGCTCGGGCGCCATCCTCAACGAGGCGCTGGCCGCGGCCGAGCTGCTCGAGGAGCGGTGGGGGGTGCCGGCCGACGTGTGGTCCGCCACCAGCTGGAAGGAGCTCTACCGCGACGCGCTCGAGACCGAGCGCTGGAACCGCCTCCACCCGGCGCAGCCGCGCCACGCCACCCACCTCGAGCGGTGCCTCGAGGGCACCGCCGGCACCTACGTGGTCGCCACCGACTACGTGGCGGCGCTGCCGGCGGCGGTGGCGCGCTGGTTCCCCCGGCCGCCGGTGCTGCTCGGCACCGACGGGTTCGGCCGCTCCGACACCCGGCAGGCGCTGCGCGACTTCTTCGAGGTGGACGCGGCCCACATCGCGGCGGCGGCGCTCTCGGACCTCGCGCGCCGGGGCGAGATGGACGCGAAGGCCGCGGCGGAGGCGATCGCCGGGCTCGGCATCGCCACCGACACGCCCCACCCCATGACGCGGTGAGGAGGAGAGCGTGAGCATCGAGATCAGGCTTCCCGAGCTGGGCGAGGGGATCGAGTCGGCCGAGGTGGTGGCGGTCCGTGTCGCCCCCGGCGACCGGGTCGCGGCCGACCAGCCGCTGCTCGAGATCGAGAGCGAGAAGGCGGCGGTGGAGGTCCCCTCCCCCGCGGCGGGCACCGTCGTGGAGCTGCGCGTCGCCCCCGGCGACAGCGTCACCCCCGGGCAGGTGATCGCGCTGCTCGAGCCGGCGGAGGGGGCCCAGGCCGGCCCCACCGCCGCGGAGGCACCGCCCTCCGGGGCGGTCCCGGAGCCCGAGCCCGGGGCGGGCGAGGCAGCGCCTGCGCCGCCGCGGGGCGAGGCCGCTCCCGCCCCCGAGCCGCCGGCGCCGCCCGCGCCCGCCGCGGCGGAGAGCCAGGCGTCCCCTGGCCCCGTGCGCCCCGTCCCGGCGTCACCGCGGGTGCGGCGGATCGCCCGCGAGCTCGGGGTGGACCTCGCCGGCGTGCGCGGTTCGGGACCCCGCGGCCGGATCACCGAGGAGGACGTGAAGGCCGCGGTGCGCCGCGCCCTCGCCGCCGGGACCTCGGGGGCCGCCGCCGGGCCGCTCCCCGACCTCGCCCGCTGGGGCGAGGTGGAGCGCGAGCCGATGGGCACCGTGCGCCGCCTCACCGCGGAGCACATGGCCCGGTCGTGGGCCGAGATCCCCCACGTCACCCACAACGACCGCGCGGACATCACCGACCTCGAGGCCGCCCGGCGGCGCCTCGCCCCCGAGGTCGAGGCCGCCGGCGGGAGGCTCACCCTCACCGCCATCTTGGTGCGCCTCGCCGCCGCCGCCCTGCGCCGCTTCCCCAGGTTCAACGCCGCGGTGGACATGGAGCGGCACGAGGTCGTCCGCCGGCGCCACGTCCACATCGGCGTCGCGGTGGACACGCCCCGCGGTCTCCTCGTCCCCGTGATCCGGGACGCCGACCGCAAGGGGATCGCCGCCATCGCCGCCGAGCTCGCCGACCTCGCCGCCAGGGCGCGCGAGCGCCGCCTGGAGCCCTCCGAGATGCAGGGAGCGGGCTTCACCATCTCCAACCTGGGCGGCATCGGCGGCACCGGGTTCACGCCGGTGGTGCCGTGGCCGCAGGTGGCGATCCTCGGCGTGTCCCGTGCCGCCATGCAGCCGGTCTGGAACGGGGAGACGTTCGTGCCGCGCCTGATGCTGCCGCTCGCGCTCAGCTACGACCACCGCCTGATCGACGGCGCCGACGCCGCACGCTTCCTGCGGTTCCTCTGCGAGGCGCTGGAGAGCCCCCTCCGCGCGCTGCTGTAGCCCCAGGCCGGCGGCCGACGCGCCCGGCGCAGCGGGCACGCCGGGGCACGAGAGACGGGCCAGTGTTCGCGGCCGGCGCCGTCGCCATCACCCCCCATCGCCCGGCGGGGTCGCCGTGACGCCCCGCGGGCGCCACCGCCTGACGGCGGCCCGATCCGACCAGGATCCGGGGGCGCGGTCACGCCGTGTGCCCTGCCCGCGCTCCCGTCGCCGCGTCACTCCGCCACCTCGTCCCAGGTGCCGAAGTGACCGGGCACCGCGGGGACGAACCGCGGGTCGTTGGTCGGGCCGTACACCAGGGACAGGTACGCGTAGTACGGGTGCTCCGGGTCCACCGGCCGCAGCACGACGATCTCCGGTCCCGACGGGCGGCCTCCGAGACACCACCCGAACGGGTCGCTCGGCTCGTAGAGGAGCGACACGCGGTCGAGCTGCACCCAGCCCCACGGCGGCACGGTCACGCGGGCGGCGTAGCCGCGCTTCAGGTCCCCCGGCCCGGCGTCGAGCAGCGGCGCGGGGCAGATCACCTCTCCCTCCCGCTTCACGCACGCCGGGTCCCACTTCCTCCACTCGGGAGGGATCTCCTCCTCCGGAGGGACGAAGTCCGGCCACGACGGCCCCACCACCACGATCCAGAGGTCCATCTCCAGCGGCTCGGGCGAGGGGTTCACGAGGCCCAGGTTGTCGCGCCACACGTCGTACACGCGGTAGCAGTCCTCGACGTCGTTGCCGCCCACCGACCAGGGAATGTACGCCTCCCCCCGGAGCGGCTGTTCGAGCGAAGGCACCAGCTGACCGGTTCCCGGCACCGTGACGAACAGGTGGCCGCCCTCGCGGCGCACCGGCTCCGACACGTCGGCCACGGTGGCCATCACGACGGCCTCGCCCTCCACCTCGAGCCCCACCGCACCGACCGCGCTCCCCGTGCCGTCGAGCAGCTGCTTGCCGGTGAGCACGAAGCCCCGCTCGGCGTGCGTCGCCCAGCTCGTGTCCCACCAGTCGGACAGCCGCCACTCCACCGCGCTCTCCGGATCCTCCTCCCACCCGCTGCCGGGAAGCGCCACCCACGCCCGGCGGACCGCCAGGTCCTCGCCGGGGTTCACCGCGACGATCCGGACGTCGGTCATCCACCGCGAGCCGTTGTCCCCCGGCACGTCCGCGGCCACCACGGGCAGCACGTGGAGCTGCCCCGCACCGGCCACCTCGGCCGCGAGCAGGGCCACGAGAGCCAGCATGCAACGATGACAGCGCATCGTCAGCTCCCTTCCCGCGCCGTGCACCTCACAGACGAGGCTGTCCCGACTCTATCCGGCCGCCGCGGTTCGAGGCCCCCGCGCCGTCTACCCGCCGCCGTGCACCTCGTCCCACGCCAGCAGACGCCCCGGCATCGCCGGAATGAACCGCGGATCGTTGGTCGGCGAGTACACCAGCGAGAGGTACGCGTAGTACGTCCGCTCCGGGTCCTTCGGCCGGATCGACAGCACCGCCGGGCCCGGGTAGTTGTCCTCGCACGCCGGGTCGATCCGCCAAAACTCCGCCGTGATCTTGTTGAGCTGGAGCCAGCCCCACGGGGGCACCGTCACGTCGAGCGTCACCAACACGGCGTAGGCGCCCTCCGCCTCCGTCTGCTCCCTGAGCGGCATCGGGCAGAGCGGGGTCTCCTTGTCCCCGTGGAAGCACGGCGCGTCCCAGTGGGGCGCCACACCGCCCGGCGGCGGCCACCCGAGCCACAACCCGGACGGCGTGAACGGAATCAGCCGGACCGTGACCTCCAGCGGCTCCGGCGACGGGTTGACGAGACCCAGGTTGTTCCGCCACACCCCGTAGTACGAGGCGCACAGCCCCTCCTGGCGCCCGGTGATCCAGGGGACGTAGCTGTCCCCGACGAGCGGCGTCGCCGACGGCACCAGCTGGCCCGTCCCGGGCAGCACCGTCAGCGACCAGCTCTCCCCCCGCGCGTCCGCCGAGGAGGCCACGTCGGCGATGGTGGCCACGACGATGGCCTCGCCCTCCACGTCGAGCCCCACCGCGCCGAGCGAGGCACCCGTCCCGTAGAGGAGCTGCTCCCCCGTCAGGTGGAGCATCCGGATGTGCTGCTCCGCGACATCGAAGTAGTCCGAGAGACGCCAGACCGGCGCCGTCGCGGGATCCTCCTCCCACCCGCTGCCGGGAAGCGCCACCCACGCCCGGCGGACCGCCAGGTCCTCGCCGGGGTTCACCGCGACGATCCGGACGTCGGTCATCCACCGCGAGCCGTTGTCCCCCGGCACGTCCGCGGCCACCACGGGCAGCACGTGGAGCTGCCCCGCACCGGCCACCTCGGCCGCGAGCAGGGCCACGAGAGCCAGCATGCAACGATGACAGCGCATCGTCAGCCCCCTTCCCGCGCGTTGTAGACGTAGAGCGCGAAGTCCTGGTTGAAGCCCGCGTCCAGCCCCGGAACCGCCTTCCCGCCGAGGCTACGCGCGGCCACCTCGACCGTGAACGAGCCACCGGGGATCCCCCCCGCCGGGATGCGGACGAGCTCCACGTTGTTGTGGCTGTCGAACGCCGTGCATCCCGGGCTGGAGTATCCGCTCGGATAGAACTTGTTCCCAGCGTAGCAGTACGAGGAGGTCACGACCATCAGGTCGAGGTCGTTCACCGTGAGCGGCGAGGCGTTGACCATCGCGTACCGGTCGGTGTACGCGAGCGCCACGATCACGTCCGTGTCGGGGCGCGCGACCTCAAGGCTCACCGTCCAGTACTGGCCCGACCGGGTCAGCCGGCGTACCGGCGATGGCGCGTGATCCTCGTCGAGCGTGACGATGGACACCGACCGCTGAATGAGGCCATCGAGATTCACCCGCCCCCAACCCTGCGGCAGCCACGGCGATCTCCCGATGGCGTACCCCGTGAGCCAGTCGGTACCCCCCTCGAGGTCGTCGGCGTGCGCCACGAGCAGCGCCTTCACCATCGCCGGGGAGGGGACACCGAGCACGGCAGCCGGAACGAGAGAACCGTCGAGCCATCGCTCGACTCCCTTCGTTCTCGCCAACGGGCGAACACACTACCACCCCGGGCATCGACTGGCCGGGCTCGAGTGCCGCTCGCGTGAGCACCGTCGTCTCTCCTTGCAACGAATATCGCGCGACCCTCGCGCGGTGTCAACACGGAACGCGGAGACCTCGCCAGGAACCCATCGTCACACTCGGACGGTTCGCCTCGCATCGCTCGCCACGCGAGCTCGCCCGGGATGACACGGAGAGGCAGTGGCGTGCCCCGTGGATCGGCGGAGGCTCGCGTCCAGACGGCGCGGGGGCGCGCCGCATCGCCGCGGGGGCGGGCGGGGCCCTGGAGACAGCGTCTCGACCCGCCGAAGCGGCAGGAAGGCCGTTCACTGGCCGCCGGCGCGACGCGCCCGGACCAGGCCCACGGCCGCGATCACCGCGGCCGCGACCAGGCCCGCGGCCTGCTTGTACCCGAACCCCGGCGCACCCCCGAGGCCGAGGGTGTCGGCGAGCGCCGAGACCAGAGCCAGCGCCACGCCCACCACCAGAAGCACCGTCCCCACCGTCTTCCCCCGCATCGCCGTCCTCCCTCACCTGCCGTACACCAGCCACCCGCCGGGGTGGCCCGCCACCGCCGCCAGGATCGCCCCCGCCGCCGCCACCGCCAGCCGGAGCCGCTCCGCCTCGCCCACATCGCCGCCCACGCCGCGCCGCGCGCCGCCGGGGACGGGCCGCCTACAGCACGTACTCCCCGTCGCGGATGACGTCGGTGGTGGCGCCGTCCGGGGCCAC
>CAYTTB010000032.1:0-34534 GCA_964440565.1 uncultured Thermoanaerobaculia bacterium | reverse complement strand
GAACAGTGCCCCCCCTCTCCTGCCCTGATCGCGAGCACTGTCCCCTGTCGGGCCTAGTCGTGAAGACTGTCCCCGGTCGCGGTCGCTGCACGTGGTCGTGAGGACCGTCCCCTGGCGCGCTACGCGCGAACCCAGCGGATGAACAGTGTCCCCCGCTCTCCTGCCCTGATCGCGAGCACTGTCCCCTGTCGGGCCTGGCGTGAAGACTGTCCCCGGTCGCGGTCGCTCCACGTGGTCGTGAGGGCCGTCCCCTGGCGCGCTACCCTCCCTCGCCCCCAGCGCTCCCCTCGGGACGCGCCCACCGCGCGAGGAACTGCGAGACGAACCGCACCGGTTCGTGTCCGGGCTCCAGCTCTCCCGCGAGCGCCGTGGCGATCGCCGTGATCACCAGCAGGCGCTCGGCGGCCGGGCCGCGCGCCCGCTCCCACGCCGGGTGGGCCCGGTTGAGCGCGAGGAGAGTGCCCTCGAGCCACGCCAGCTCGTCGGCCCGCGCCGGCTCCTCGACCCAGGCCAGCCGCAGCCCCGGCCGCCGGCGATGCGTCCGCACCGGCTCGCCCCTCGTGTCCCCCTCCGGGTCGGGACGCACGCCCTCCTCCGGCGGCGGGAGCACCACCTCGTCCCCACCCGCCCCGCCCTCGAGCCCGGGCAGCTCTGGCTGCACGGGCCGCCCGCCGTCGCCCGCGACTCCGAGCTGACCCTCCTCGCCCTCGACGAGGACGGTCACCCGTTCCCATCCCCGGCGCCGCTCCAGCAGCGGCTCCAGCTCCGGAAACCGCTCCAGGATCCGGTCGAGGACCAGGCCCACCTCCCGCTCCACCGGACGGAGGTCGCGTGGGCGGGGGCGCCGCCCGGGCAGCTCTCCGAGCTCGGCGAGGAGCTCCGCCACCGCGCCCTGGACCCGCTTGCGCACGGCGTAGAACCGCTGCAGGCTGGCCGCATCGCGCAGGAAGTCCGCCTTGTTGAGGGTGAGCAGTGCCACCAGCTCCGGGAGCTCCGCGAGCCCCCGTACCAGGTCGGGGTGCTCCGGCGTCACCCCCAGCCACTCCCATCCGCGCTTCACTACCTTCCCGAGCACCGAGACCGCCACGCCGCGACGGCCCTCCGGCACGGGCTCCGTCGCCACCTCGAGCTTCACCGCGCCCAGCACCTTCCGGCGGCCACCCCGGACCTCGCCGAACCGGACCTCCCCGCGCTCCTCGCCGCGGCTCACCGGCCTGCCGTCCACCGTCACGCGCACCCCGCCCGGGTAGTACAGGAACAGGAAACGGGAGAGGTCGGGGTCGAACAGCGGCTCGTAATGGTCCACCACCATCCGGCGGAGGCGCTCCGGATCGAGCAGCGGGCTCGCGAGGTCCTCGAGGTAGAGGAGCACCGCCGTGCCATGGCCGCCCCGTACGAGGCCCGGCGGGGACACCTCCTCCCACGGGGCGAGGGTGTCGCGCTCCAGCCACCAGCGGGTGGCCCCGTGGAAGCCGCCGCGCCGGGTCTCGGTAACCACCTCACGGCAGATGAGCAGTGAGAGCTTCGCCCCCACCCCCGCGAACCCGATCCCCTGACCGCGCTGCTTGCCGGTGGCGGCGATGTCGTGGTAGCGCTCGAGCTCCGTGCGCTTCATCCCGGCGCCGTCGTCCACGAACTCGAGCCGCGGGGGATCGAACCGGACCGCGATCGAGATCGTGGCCGCGCCGGAGTCGAGAGCGTTGGCCACCAGCTCCGTCAGGACCGCCTCCTCGATGGGGTAGGGGTAGGCGTCGCGGAGGTCCTCCAGGAGGTGGCGCAGGTTGACCCGGGTATGCCCCACGGGAGCATTGTACCGGCGGCCCGCTGCCGGGGGCGGGACCGACCGGCGCTCCGCCGCACTGGGATACAATTCTCCGGCATGCCGGACGAGGGAGGAGCCGCATGGAGACGACACCGTCATGGGACCTGCTGGTGCTCGGGGGTACCGTTCTCACCATGGAGCCTGGATCGGAGCCGATCCCCAACGCGGCCGTAGCGATCTCGGGTGCCCGCATCGCGGCCGTGGGTCCGGCCGAGGCGCTGCTGGACATGGCACCCACCGGCGAGGTCCTCGACGCCAGCGATTGCCTGATCCTCCCCGGGTTCGTCAACACCCACTCCCACCTGCCCATGACGCTGCTGCGGGGGCTCGCCGACGACCTGCCGCTCAAGACCTGGCTCGAGGAGCACATCTGGCCGGCGGAGCGGGAGCATGTCAACCGGGAGTCGGTCCGTGTGGGCACCGAGCTGGCCGCGGCCGAGCTCCTCCTCGCGGGCGTCACCACCGTCGCCGACATGTACTTCTTCGACGACGAGGTGGGCACCGTGCTCGCCGAGGTGGGCATGCGCGGGGTGGTCTGCGAGGGACTCCTCGACTTTCCCACCCCCAGGTGCCCCACCGTGGACGACATGATCGCCCGCCAGCGCGAGCTGGCGGAGATGTTCCGCGATCACCCGCTGGTCACCCCGGCGCTGGGGCCGCACTCGCCCTACACCGTCTCGGCAGCCAACCTGGTCCGTGAGGCCGAACTCGCCGAGGAGCTCGACGTGCCCCTGCACATCCACCTGGCAGAGACCCGTTGGGAGGTGGAGAAGCTGCTCCAGGAGAAGGGAAAGTCACCGGTGGCATACCTCCAGGAGCTGGGAGTCCTCACCGAGCGCACGGTGGCGGCTCACTGTGTCCACCTCTCGGAGGAGGACATCGCCATCCTCGCCGAGGAGGGCGTGGGGGTCTCGCACAACCCGGTCTCCAACCTGAAGCTCGCCTCCGGGGTCGCGCCGGTGCCGCGAATGCTCACGGCCGGCGTGAAGCTCTCCATAGGCACCGACGGTACCGCCTCCAACAACCGTCTCGACGTCCTCCGCGACGTGCAGCTGGCGGCGCTGCTGCACAAGGGCGTCTCGGGCGACCCCACGGTACTGCCGGCGCGCACGGCGCTCGAGCTGGCCACCGTGGGAGGTGCCCGTGTGCTCGGGCTCGACGACCGCATCGGGACCCTGCGCGAGGGGAAGGAGGCCGACCTGGTCTGCATCGCGCTGGACGGCCCCAACGCCACCCCGCTGTACGACCCCGAGTCGCACCTGGTGTACGCGGCTCGCTCCGCCGACGTGCGCCACGTCATGGTGCGCGGGAGGGTGCTCGTTCGCGATCGCACGCTCCGGACCATCGACCTCGAGCGGGTGCGGGCGCAGGCGATGGAGATCGCCCGCCAGATCCGCGGCTGATCAGGCGCTCTCGTCCTCCACGTCGGGCGCCGCGACATCCTCGGAATCCAGGCGGATCCGCGCCCGCTCGGCAGGGGTCGGCGTGGTGAGGCATTCGCGGGCACGCGTCAGCTCGGCGATGAGCTCCTCGAGCGCGGCCCGCTCACGCCGGCCCATCCTCGCGAACTCGAGACCGGCGCGGAAGTGGAGCACGCGATCGCCCAGCGCCGAGCTGCGCAGCCCCACGGCGCGGCAGCGGAGCACCGTGGCGCGCAGGCGAAGGGCCCCGCCCCCGTGGGGCAGCGCGAGGTCGCACACCGCACCCGGCCGGAGCGCGCACGGGACCTCGAGCTGTACGCCTCCGACCGAGATGTCGAGGACGCGCGCGGGAACCGTGGCCTTGACACGTCCCAGGACCTTCCCCTCCACCTGGAGGCGCCTGGCGCGCCGCCGGTCCGGCATCTCGACCTCCCTGTGTCTCCCTTCCACAGTATTCCCACCCGGCCGCCATGGCAACCCCCGCAAGCAGGAGCTTCCCCAGTTGCTCCGGCGTGGGGAGCGGCAACTGACTGAACTGGAGGTAGAAGACCCGGGTGCGGAGGGTCGCGGTCGGCGAGAGTCTGGACGACCGTGCGGGCGGGGACCGGCGCCGGCGCCGCGAGGGGGCCGCGGCGGGGCGAGGGTCCGCCGGGCGCGGGCGCCTCGGAGCCGTCACGCCGGTGCCGTTGACGTGAGACGTCACCCAGAGGCCACCGGCCGCGGAGCCTCACCCCGGAGAGGCCGCATCGTGCTTCCCGGGGGTGGGATCCCTCGTCGCGGCCTCCGGCCACACCTCGGGATGACAGGGGGGCCGCGGTGCCCACTGCCCGAGCCGGGGCCCGGTCCGGCACCGGAGCGGGGCGCGGCCGCGACACAGAAGCCAAGCGGCCGGCGCCTTCCATCACGGCCGCCGGAAGGAGCGGGAGCGCGCCGCACGCCCGCCCGAGCGTCATGAGCGAGGGGGTCGCGAGGCAGCCCACGCGAGCCCCCGAAGCGAAGGGCGCTTCAGCCTTTTCGCGGAAGCCGAGGCTTCGGCGAAAGGTGACGCCGCGGTCCCTCTCGTGACAAGGGAGCAGTGGTGGCTGGCCCTCCGCCCGTGGAGCCCCCGGAGGGCCGAAGGGACCCCCACGGCGCGCGAGCGGGCCGCGGACGTGTCCGTCCTGACCACCGCGAGCGCGCCGGGGCCGCCCTGGCGGAGCCGGGTCCGGGCGCGGTCGGCGCCGGGGTGGCAGGCTCCGCGGCCGTCTGGCCCCCGCGGGGTGAAGCCCGCGCTCCCTGGGGTGTGACCGCGACCTGGCACGGGCGGTGGGGTCCGGAGCGGACTCACGGATACGGGCCCGGGTGCGGCCGTGGATCCACCGGAAGGAAGTGTCCCCGAGCTCCCCGGTCGCCGGCAACGAGCCGGGGCGGCGTCCTCGATCCTCACACGAGCCTGCTCGGGAGAACCGGACGACGAGGCCGCTCCCCTCGCGTGGTGCCCTCGGTCCCACACGACCGCGGGCGCACCCCCAGCCCGGAGCATTCATCAGCGATCCACTGCGCGGCGCGATCCGGGCGCCAGGGCCTGGCTCGTCGCTCCTCGCGGCCTGCGGCGTGGCTTCGGGAACGCTCGGCCGCTCATCGCTCGAGCTCGAGGCTGACGCCCATCTCCCGCCGCTCGCGACGATCGTGATGGATGATCCGGGCCAGCGACCGACGATCGCCGATTCCCTGCGAAGACGAGTGTCCCCTGCCGCCCGCGAGAGCTGCCGACCCGGGATCGTGCGGGGAGACGCGATGCCGGGATCGCCGGGCATCGGCCAGGGCGAGCGCGGCGGGGGTTGCAATTCGGCGCGGAGAATGTACCTTTTTTCACAAGGGGGGGGGCGAACGATGCACCCGGCCACCGGCGACGAGCAGGGACAACGACACGATGAAGGGCGGCTGTCGGCGCCGCTCGCGCCCCGTCCGGCGCGGCCGTGCCCGCTGCACCCGCTCCTCGAGCGCGAGCTGCAGGCGCTCTACGATCTCCTGGAGATCGCCCACGACACGGTGAGCTCCCGCCACCTCGACCCGGTCCTGGCGACGATCCTCCACCACGCGAAGCGTCTGCTGCACGTCCCGGCGGGCAGCATCGCGCTGTATGACGCCCGTCGGCAGGTCATGGTGCTCGAGGTCCACGAGGGGCTCAGCGCCCGGTTCGCGGCCAGGCGTCGATGGCGGGTCAAGCCGGGAGGCCTCACCCACCGGATCCTGGTGGAGAACGAGCTCCTGGTGGTCGAGGACGCCCGCCACAGCCCGTTCTTCACCAACCCGCTGATACGCGAGGAGGGGATCCGCTCGCTCATCGCCCTCCCCCTCCGCTCGCGCCGGCGCCTGGTGGGCATCCTCTACCTCGACGACTTCGTCCCCCGCACGTTCCCCGAGGAGCTCGTCCGCCTCCTTCCCATCTTCGCGAGCTTCGCCGCCGTGTGCATCGACAACGCCCGCCTGTACGAGGAAGCGGAGCGGCTGGCCTGCCTCGACGGGCTCACCGAGCTGTACAACCGGCGCCAGCTGGAGGCGGCGCTCGCGGAGGAGGTGGAGCGCTCGCGGCGGCGAGGCGCCTCCTTCGCGATCCTGATGCTCGACCTCGACGACTTCAAGCGCGTCAACGACAGGTACGGCCACCCCACGGGCGACCGGGTGCTCCGTGAGCTCGCGGAGGCTCTCCGCCGGGTCACCCGCGAGTGCGACGTGCTCTGCCGGTACGGTGGCGACGAGTTCGTCGCCATCCTCCCCGACCTCGGACGGGAGAGCGCGCGTGCCCTCGCCGAGAGGATCCGCTCCCAGGTGCGCGACCACCTGGCCCGTGAACTCGCCGCCGACGGGATCGAGCCGCCCACGGTCAGTGCCGGAGTGGTCCTCTTTCCGGCCCACGGAGACGACGCCGTGACCCTCCTGCGGCGAGTGGACGAGCTCCTGCTCCTCGCCAAGCGGGCCGGAAAGGACCGCATCGCCGAGCCGTCCCTGTGACCGGGGCCGGCCCGCCCCCCCGGTGCACGAGGCCGCACGTCCCGCAGATCCGGCGCGAGGCGGGGTACGCCCGACGCCACGAGATCGAGCCGCTGCCCCGATCGTCCCGCAGTGGAGGTGCCGCCGACGGAGGTGGGGACACTGTTCGGTCGCGGAGGTGGGGACACTGTTCGGTCGGGCCGGGACGGGAGATGGGGACACTTCTCTTCCGAGTGGGCCGTCGGTGTCGGGGGCGAGTGACGCTCGGGAGCCTCCTTTCGGGTGCGGGGTCTGGCGGGAGAAGTCCCGTCGCGCTTCTTCTCGCACTCCTGGAGTGCCTGATGTGTCGAGGCCGGGTGCTCGAAGGGCCTTCTGAAGTGGGTAGGGCGCTTCGCTCTGCCCGGCGGACCTCCGCGCGCGCCGGAGCGCAGAGGTAGCCGGCCGCGCCGGGCTCCAGCCCCCCTCGCCGGCCGGGCGGGCTCGTGACGACGGCGCCGAGCATCCGCGGCCGAGGCGCCACGTGCCCCGGGGAGTGTGCGCTCGAGTGCGCACGGACGGAGCGGCGGTGGAGCCTTCCACCCCCGCCACGCCCATCCGAGGTCGCGGAGCCGGGTCCGGATGCGGCGGCCGATCCGCCCGCGGATCGGGCTCCGGCCGCGGTCCTTGAGACCGGGCCCCCGCGACCCGCCCATCGCGGTGCCGCCCGGTGGATCCCACCTTCCCCGACCTCACGCTCCACCGGCGAGCGCGGTGGGTGTCACCTTCTCTCCGGACCGCCGTGACGGGAGGACCAGCGGGGCCCAGGATCCTGGGAAAGCCCCGCTCCGGCTGGCGCGGTGCCCGCGGCCGGCGCACGGCCTATACTCTCCTCGATGCCCCCGCGCGCGGTGTTCCGCCGCCTCGTTCCGCTCGCGGCGCTCGCCACGGCACTCGCCGCCGCGGCCCCCGCGCGCGGCGCGCGCTCGCTGCGGTGGGATCGCATCGAGGTGCGGCTCGAACTGGACGCCGGTGGCGACCTGCGGGTGGAAGAGCGGCTCGGGTACGTCCTCGACGGCGCCTGGAACGGCGGCGAGCGCGGCCTCCCGCTCGGGGTGGTGCGGGCGTACGATGCGATCTCGGTCGAGGAGGTGGACCGGGGCCGGTACCGCGAGTGCGACCTGGCCCGGGTGGGCTGCTTCGCCGTGTTCCGCTCCCCGGGCCGAGTGCTGGTGCGCTGGCGCTCCCGCGCGCCGGACGCACCCCCGTACCGCGACGCCCACCTCACCTTCGTGCTCCGCTACACCGCCCGCGGCGTCCTGCGCCGGCTCAGCGCCCGCCTCGCGGAGCTCCGCTGGAACTGCGTGTTCCCCGACCGGCCCGGGCCCATCGGGGCGGCCGAGGCCGTCCTCCGGCTGCCGTCCACCGTGGATCCCGGACGGGTCCGGGCGCAGCTGGGTACGCACGCGGCCCACCGATCCGTCAGGGTCCGGCCCGACGGCACCGTGCTCGCCGCGGCGGGACCCCTGGAGCCGGGCGATGCCATGCAGCTGCTCGCGCTCCTCCCGGCGGAGGGGCTGGAGCTGCCGCCAGTGCCCGCCCCCCGCGCTCCGGCGGCCGGGCGGGTGCCCACCCCGGCCCGGTCCGGGCTCCCGCTCGTGGCCGGGATCGTGCTCGCCGCGGCCGCCTACCTGGCGGTGCGAGTGGCCCGGACCGTCCGCCTCCCCGCCGCTCCCGCCGTGGCGGAGCCCCCGGAGGGCGTGCCGCCTGCACTCGCCGCCGCTCTCGTGGAGGGTGGGCCACGCCGGATCCTCACCGCCGCGCTGCTCGAGCTCGCCCGGCGGGGTGTGGTGGGGATCGAGGCCCGGGAGCGGCGGGGCCTCCTGCGGCCGCGGCCCGACCCGGTGCTGGTTCGCCTCTCCTCCGCCGAGGAGCTCGAGCGGTGGGAGTACGAGCTCCTCGCGGCGCTCGGCCTGTTCCCCACGGGCACCAGGATCCGGCCGCGCGAGCGCGAGGTCCGGCGGCGTCTCGGACACCGCCTCGAGCGGATCCTGGAGACGGTGCAGCACGGACTGCGGCGGCGCGACCTCGCCCGGATGGCGCCCGGGACGGCGCGCCTGCTGGGGGCATGGGTGACGCTCCAGCTCGGGATCGCGGTGGCGGTGGCCGTGGCGCCGCCGCTCCCCCTGCCGCTGGGGATCGCGGTCACCCTCGCCGCCGCCACCCTGGCCGCCATCGCGCTCGGGGCCTGGCGCCGCCGCGGGTGCCCGCCCCGCCCCATCGCCCACGCCCCGTACCTCGCGGTGGCGGCACTGGCACTCCTCGCAGGGTGGGGTGTGGGCCTCGCGCCCGGGAGGGTGCTCGCCTCTGGGGAGAGCCTCCTCGGGTGGTTCGGGGCGGCCGCGCTCTGCCTCCTGGGCCTCGTGCTGCCGCTGGTGGAGTGGCGCTCGCCGCGCGGGATGGCGGCGCGGGCCCGCCTCCACGGCCTGCGGCGGGCGCTGCGCCACCTGCGGGACCTCGGCGCCCTCCAGGAGGCCCGCCGGCGGTTCGAGGAGCTGCTCCCGTACGCCACCGCCCTGGGGATGGAGCGCCCGCTGCTGGCCGCGCTCCCCGCCGCGGCGGAGGCCGTCCCCGGATGGTACCGCTCCGGCCGGATCGCCGACGGTTCCGGCGGGGCGGTGGCGGGCGCCGCCCCACCCGGCGCGAACGGCGGCCTCCAGGGGCTCTCCGACGGCCTCGCCGCCACCCTGAGCGCGCTCTCCTCGTCGCTCGCGGGCGCGATGGGCCGGGGCCCGGGCGGCGCGGGCGGCCCCAGCGCCTCGGGGAGTGGCGGTGGTGGCGGTGGATCGGGGGGCGGCTGGTGAGCTCGCGGCTCCTGGCCGGGCTCTCGGTGACGCTGGCCGTCGCCGGCGCGGCGTGGGGCGCGCTCTGGGCCGCGTGGCTGGTCGCGCAGCACCGGGCCGGCGCGCTGGACCCCGCCGCCGCCCTCCTGGGCGCCGCGCTGCTGATCCTGCCGACCCTGGTGGTGGCGTGGGGCGGGGCCGCCCTGCTCGCGCTGCGCGCCCGCAGACGGGCGAGGGAAGAGGCCGCCGCCCGCCTCGAGCGCCGCCTGGCGGAGGCGGTACGTACCCGCGGGCGTGTCCGCCTGGCGGCCCTCGCCCGCGAGTGGGGGGTCACCGAGGGCGACCTCGCCGCGGCCCTCGAGAGCCTGGTGGGCCTTGGGGTGTTCCGGGGGCGGGTGGACTGGGACCGCGGCGAGGCGTTCGCCGAGGGTGCGGCGCCGGAGGCGCCCTGCCCCAACTGCGGCGGCGTCCTCGTGCCCGCCGGCCAGGGGCTGCTCGCCTGCCGCCACTGCGGCTCCCGGTTCACCGTGGACCGTGACGACCCTTCCAGGGAGGGCCGGGCTTCCCCCGAGGTCTCGAACCGAGGAGCCGGAAGCGACTGACGCGTCGGTGACAGCCGTCGGGGAGGAGTGTTGCGGGCGGGGACGGGCGCGGTCGCCGCCGGGGCCATCTCGGTCGGCTCAGGGCAGCGACCGTGACACTCGGGGAAGCTCCAGTCCCCGGCGGGGGGTTGACTCCGGACCCCGGTACGGGGTCTACGCTGTCCCTGGGAGGACAGGACGCCATGGACGGGATCACCATCGGGCAGCTCGCGCGCCGGGCCGGGATCGGGGTCGAGACGGTGCGTTTCTACGAGCGGAAGGGGCTGCTCCCGGAGCCGCCGCGGACGCGATCCGGGTACCGCCTCTACCCGGAGGAGGCGGTGCGGCGGCTCCGGTTCGTTCGCCGCGCCAAGGAACTCGGGTTCACCCTGGCGGAGATCCGGGAGCTGCTGGAGCTCCGCGCCGG
The DNA here is from genome assembly GCA_964440565.1 of uncultured Thermoanaerobaculia bacterium. Classification (GTDB taxonomy): domain Bacteria; phylum Acidobacteriota; class Thermoanaerobaculia; order Thermoanaerobaculales; family Sulfomarinibacteraceae; genus CAYTTB01. Next base: position 24,491 of record CAYTTB010000032.1, on the reverse strand, counting down.
GCCCGGAGCCACCTGCGCCCAGGTCCGCGAGCGTGCGCGCGAGAAGCTCGCGGACATCGAGGCGCGGATCCGATCCCTGGAGCGGATCCGCGCCGCCCTCCAGCGCCTGGCGGAGGACTGCCCCGCCTCCGGTCCGGTCGCACGGTGCCCGATCCTCGCCGCGATGGAGGAGGAATGAGCGCGCGGTCCGTTCTCCGCGCCGCGGCGGCGGTCCCCGCGATGGTCGTCTCGGCCGCACCGGTGGCGGTGTGCCCTGCGTGCTGGCCAGCCTACGCCGGAGCGCTCTCCGCCCTCGGCCTCGGCGGCGCGCTCCAGGGGCGGGGCCTCGTCGCGCTCGTGGCGCTCGCCCTGGCGGTGGCGCTCGCCGCCCTGCTGTGGAAAGCCCGCACCCGCCGCGGTTACGGCCCCGCCGCGCTCGGCGCCATCGCCGCGGCCGCCATCCTGCTCGGAAAGTTCGCGCTCGCCTCCGGTCCGCTCACCTGGACGGGCGCCGCGCTCCTGGCCGCGGCCTCCGCCTGGAACGCGTGGCCGCCGCGAGCTTCGGCACGCCACGGCGGTGCCTGCCCGCACTGCGTCCCGGCGGGGCAGGAGCCGTCGAACATCGTCCACCCCAGCCGGGACGAGGGAGACACACCATGACGCGACGACGGATCGAGGTGTTCACGGCCGGCTGCCCGGCCTGCGACGAGACCGTGACCCTGGCGCGCCGCCTCGCCTGCCCCTCGTGCGAGGTGACGGTCCTCGACATGCACGACCCGGAGGTGGCCGCGCGGGCGCACGAGCTCGGCGTGCGCTCCGTCCCGGCGGTGGCGGTGGACGGCCAGCTCGCCGGCTGCTGCGCCGGCCGCGGGCCGGACGAGGTCGCGCTGCGCGCGGCGGGGCTCGGCGTGCCGCCGGCGTGAGCGCGGGGGCGGTGGCGCCCCCCGATCGGCGGGTCGGGGGCCGCGACCCGGTCCCGGGCCCCGGGGCCGTGGCGATGCCCCGGCCGGGACGTGGGATGCCCACGCGGCACGCCGACAGGGTGGGACCTTCGGGTGGCACCGATCCCCGCCCGGAAGGGGACGGTCTTCTTCCACCGCGCCGAGAAGGGGACAGTCTTCTGCTGCTCGCCGAGGAGGGGACAGTCTTCTGCTGCTGCGCCGGCGTCCGGCGCACGGGGCCGCGCGGCGTCTCCAGGGGCATCCCGGTGACGCGGAGCGCGGCCCCCGTCGTCACGGTCCGTCCCCCGGCCGGCCCGGCCGCCGCGGCCCGCCACTCCCCGCCGACGGTCGCCGCCCGACCGCTCGACGTCCACCCCACCCTCACCATGACCGGGGGCTGTCCACCCTCCGGCCCCCGGGGGAAGTGGGCGCCTCACCGGACCGGGTCGCACCGTCCGGCGCCGCCGCCGGAGCTCGAGGTGGTATCCTGGAAGGGTGAGATCTCCGGACAGACCCGATCCCTCCGTGCCGCGCATCGCGCAGGCGATGGACCGCCGACGGTTCCTGGAGGTGGCCGGCGCCGCCGGGCTCGGCCTGGTGCTGCCCCTGCCCGCCTGGGCGAGGCCGCCCTCCACCGGCGCCCCGGGCGCCCCGCGACGCCCCGGCGATCCCATCGAGCTCACCGTCCGGTACGCGCCGATCCGGATCCACGGCCGCGAGGGCCGGGCGATCACCGTGAACGGCACGGTTCCGGGCCCCGCCATCCGGCTGTTCGAGGGCGAGGAGGTCACGATCCGGGTCCGCAACGAGCTGGACGAGCCGACCTCGATCCACTGGCACGGGATCCTCCTGCCGTTCGAGATGGACGGGGTTCCCGGGGTCTCGTACCCCGGTATCGGTCCCGGGGAGACGTTCACCTACCGGTTCCGGGTCCGGCAGAGCGGCACGTACTGGTACCACAGCCACACCGGCCTCCAGGAGCAGCTGGGCCATTACGGCCCGCTCGTCGTGGAGCCCATCGCCCCCGAGCCGTTCGCCTACGACCGGGAGCACGTGGTGATCCTCTCCGACTGGACGTTCGAGAACCCCTACCGCGTGCTGGCCAAGCTCAAGAAGATGGGCAGCTACTACAACTTCCAGAAGCGGACCGTGGGCGACTTCCTGCGGGACGCCCGCAGGCGCGGCCTCGGGCCCACCGTGGCCGACCGCCTCGCCTGGGGCCGGATGCGCATGAGCCCCACCGACATCGCCGACATCACCGGGTACACCTACACGTACCTCGTGAACGGGACGGGTCCGGAGGACAACTGGACCGGCCTGTTCCGCCCCGGCGAGCGGGTCCGCCTCAGGATCGTCAACGCCGCCACCCAGACGTACTTCAACTTCCGCATCCCCGGCCTCCCCATGACCGTCGTGCAGGCCGACGGCCAGAACGTCGAGCCGGTGACGGTGGAGGAGATGCAGGTCGCGGTGGCCGAGACCTACGACGTGATCGTGGAGCCGGCCGACCGCGCCTACACCCTGTTCGCCGAGGCGATGGACCGCAGCGGCTACGGGCGCGGGACGCTCGCGCCACGGCCGGGGATGGAGGCGCCGGTGCCCCCGCTGCGCGAGCGGCCGGTCCGGACGATGGTGGACATGGGGATGGAGATGCCGGGGATGGAGGCGGGGGCCGGGGCGATGGGCGGGATGGCCATGGGAGCCGGGCCGGAGCCGGGGATGGGGTACCGTCCCGGCCCGGTGGTGGCGCGCCACGGCCCCGACGACCACGGGCCCGAGAACAGCTCGATCCCCACCCTCCTGCGTGACCGCCTGGGCGAGCCCGGGGTCGGCCTCGCCGACGTGGGCCACCGGGTGCTCGTCTACACCGACCTCGAGCGGCTCGACGACGACTTCGACGACCGCCCCGTGGACCGCGAGATCGAGCTCCACCTGACGGGCAACATGGAGCGGTACATCTGGGGGTTCGACGGCAAGAAGTTCTCCGAGACCGCCGGCCCCATCGAGTTCCGGTACGGGGAGCGGCTGCGCCTCGTGATGGTGAACGACACGATGATGGAGCACCCGATCCACCTGCACGGGATGTGGATGGAGCTCGAGAACGGCCACGGGCGGCGGATCCCGCGCAAGCACACCGTCAGCGTCAAGCCCGCCGAACGGCTCACGGTCCTCATCGCCGTGGACGCCCCGGGGCGCTGGGCGCTGCACTGCCACCTGCTGTACCACATGGACGCCGGGATGTTCCGCGTGGTCCGGGTGTCCTAGGGAGCGATCGCGATGTCACGCCACCCGGCCGCCCTCGTGCTGCTCGCCGCCGTCCTCGTCCCGGTACCGGCCCTCGCGCAGTCCGCCGGCAACCCGGCCGGCGCGCCCGCGGGCTGGCCCGCGCCGATCCACGACGCGAAGCCGTACTTCCTCGTCTTCCTCGATCAGCTGGAGCTCCGGTCCTCGAACGGCTCCGACGCGCTCGGCTGGGACCTCCTCGCCTGGTTCGGCGGCGACCGCGAACGGCTCTGGATCGAGAGCGAGGGCGAGGCCGACACCGGGGGCGGAGGGGGCGAGCTCGAGCGGCTGGACGTGCTCTACGGGCGCCTCGTCGCGCCGTTCTGGGACGTGCAGATGGGGCTCTCGTACCAGCGGCTGTGGGGACCGGGTGAGGACTTCGACCGCGTGACCGCGGTCATCGGGCTGCAGGGGCTCGCCCCCTACGCCTTCGAGGTGGACGCCAATCTCCGGATCGGCGAGGAGGGCGCCGTATCCGCCGATCTCCAGGCGACGTACGACCTGCTCCTGAGCCAGCGGCTGGTGGCGCAGCTGCGGCTCGAGTCGCAGGCCGCCCTCCGCGCGGTGGAGGAGGCCGGCCTGGGCCGGGGCCTGGCCTCGGTGGGCGCCGGGCTGCGCCTGCGGTACGAGATCCGGCGCGAGGTGGCGCCCTACGTGGGGGTCGCCTGGAGCCGTCGCCTCGGCGAGACCGCGGACCTGGCCCGGGCCTCCGGCGAGGATCCGGTCCGCACCGAGCTCGTGGCCGGCCTGCGCGTGTGGTTCTGACCCGCCGTCCTGCGTCCGCGGCCACCCCGGCCCGGCCGCCGGTGCGCCGCCCGACGGCCCGCTCGCCCGTCGTCCCGGGGGCGTGGCCCGGGGAGCCCCACCGGCGGCCACGTCGCCCCGATCCTCCCGACGGGCGTCGGCGAGCCGCGCCGTGGCCGCGGACGCCGCTCACCCGGCGCAGCAGGACAGCCGCGACACGTCCCGGGTGAAGGCCTGCGCGGCGAGCCTCAGGCCCTCCACCATGGTGAGGTAGGGGAACAGGTGGGCCGCGAGATCGTGCACGGTCATCCCGGCGGAGATCGCCAGCGCCGCGGCCTGCACCGCCTCCCCGGCGCCGGCGGCCACGAGCTGGGCGCCCAGCAGGCGCCCCGTCCCCGCCTCCGCGACGAGCTTGACGAAGCCACGGGTATCGCGGCTCGCCAGCGCCCGCGGCACCCGGTCGAGATCGAGGCGCCGCACCTCCACCTCGTGCCCCCCGGCGCGCGCCGCCGCCTCGTCCAGGCCCACCCATGCCGCCTGCGGGTCGGTGAACACAACGACCGGCAGCACCCGGAGATCGAGCCTGGCGTCGCCCCCCGTCATGTTGATCGCGGCCCTGGTCCCGGCGGCGGCGGCGACGTACACCAGCCTCGGGAGCGTGGTGCAGTCTCCGGCGGCCCAGACGTGCTCCGCCGACGTCCTGAGCCGGTCGTCCACCTCGATGGCACCGTCCGGCGCCGTGGCCACGCCCGCGGCCTCGAGCCCGAGCCCTTCCGTCGCGGGGCGGCGGCCGGTGGCGACGAGGAGGGCCTCCGCCTCCACCGCTCCGCCGCCCACCTCGATCTCGAACCGCACCCCGTCGTGACGCACGGCGCGGGCGCCCGCCCCGGTGAGCACCCGGATCCCCTCCGCCTCGAGCGCCAGCCGGAGCCCCTCGCCCAGCTCGGGATCCTCCCGCGGCAGCAGCCTCGGCTCGAGCTCCACCACCGTGACCCGGGCCCCGAGACGCGCGAACATCTGTCCCAGCTCGAGGCCCACCGCCGATCCGCCCAGCACCACCAGCCGCTCCGGCACCCATTCCGCCGCCAGCGCCTCGGTGGAGGTCCAGTACGGCGTCCCCTCGAGCCCGGGGATCGAGGGCACGGCGGGCCGCGCTCCGGTGGCCACGAGCACCCGATCCGGCTCCATCTCCACTCGCGAGCCGTCGGGCCGGGTCACCTCGAGGCGCCGCGGTCCGAGGAAGCGCGCCCGCCCGCGGAGGAGCTCCGCCCCCTCGGTGGCCTCGAGCACCTCGGCGTACTTCGTCCGCCGCAGCGCCTCCACCAGCGCCCGCCGCTGTCCGGCGAGCCGCGCGGCGTCCACGCGCGGGCGCGCCCGCTCGATCCCCTCGAAGGGGTGCGCGGCCATGGTGTGGGCGGCGTGCGCCGCCGCCAGCGCCGCCTTGGACGGGACACACCCCACGTTGACGCAGGTCCCCCCCAGCGTCCCCGCCTCGATCATGGTCACGCGCGCCCCGCGCTCGGCCGCGGCGAGGGTACAGGCGAAGGCCGCCGCCCCGGACCCCACCACCGCGATGTGCAGGGCGTCGCCTGCCTCACCGACACGGGAGAGCGGTGCCGCCACCTCGGCGCCGTACCCCGCTCCCTCCACCACCGCCACCAGCTCGGCGTCCGGGACGTCCTCGGGCACCTCCACGTCGGCCCGCCCCTGCCGGAACGAGACCTCGGCCCGCACCCCGGGAAGCTGCTCCAGTGCCCGCCGCACCGCCTCCGCGCAGTGGCCGCAGGTCATCCCCGAGATGCGGAGGGAGACCCGCCGGCTCACGGCAGCCCCCCGCCGCAGGCCGCCCCCGCCCCGAACGTTCGCTCTCCTCCCGCATCGCGCATCGCCACCCCCCCGCCGGCATCCACGCCCCCCGGTGGGAGCTATGGACGGTCCCGGCTTCAGGTTACCCCGGCACGACCCGGTCGGGCTCGCCCCCGCACGGCCCGGCCGGGCACGCCCGGAGCGAGCGCTCCAGGAACGCCAGCACTTCGGGCCAGAAGCGGGGGTCCCGGTCGCAGTCGGAGTGCCCGCGGCCGGGAAGCTCGAGCAGCCGCACGCGCTCTCCGCCGGCGGCGGCGATGCGGCGTCCGTGCTCCACGGGGACGGTGCGGTCGTCCTCGCCGTGCACCACCAGGAGCGGGCACGTCGCCGCCCCCACCTGCCGCTCGGGAGCGACGTCGTCGAGGCGGAAGCCCACCCGGTGCTCCACCCACCGGAGCACCGCCGCGATGGCGAGACGCGGCAGGCCGCGCGAGCGCATCTCGTGCGCCATGGCGTCGCCCGGGTGGGCGAAGGCGCCAACGGTCACCACGGCGCCGATCCGGGAATCGTGGGCGGCCGCGTGGATCGCCGCCGAGCCCCCCACCGACAGCCCCACCGCCGCGATCCGCCCGGGCCTCGCCCCCCGCCGCACCGCCTCGTCCACCGCCGCCCGGATGTCCTCGGAGAACTTCACCATCGTGGCGGGCGGCTCGCCCTCCGAGCGGCCGTGGCAGCGGAGGTCGAAGGCGAGCGCGGCGTACCCCTCGGCGTGAAGGCGCCGGGCGAGGCCCAGGGTCCGGGCCGCGTTGCGTCCCCACCCGTGCGCCAGGATCGCGGTGGGGGCCCCGGGCGCCGCCGGGATCCACCACCCGTAGAGCGTCGCGCCACCCGCGGTGGGGAACCGGATCTCCTCGAACGGAAGACCGGCATCGCCGGGGGTGCGCCGGTGCGGCACCCGCGGCACCCGGTAGCGCCGTTCCATCAGCGCCAGGCTCCCCCCCGCCGCGGCCGCCGCCCCGGCCGGAACCAGCAGCCACCAGGCCAGGCTACCCATGGAGAGCCTCGCGAACCGTACGGCATCCCGCCACCGCGCCAGCCTAGCAGAGACCGGGCGCCGCCCCCGCCTCCCGGCCGGGTCGGGGACTGCGGCCGAGACCGCGCCGGGCCGGGCTGGTCGCCCCGGCCGGAGGACGCTCACGGGCAGGGGGTCATGTCCGCTCCCCGCCCCTGCTGCGCCCCAACGACGACCGCCGGCGTCGCGCGACGTCCCGGCCGGGGCACGACCGGAGTCGGAATCTATGCTCGATTTATGCTACACTCGCTCCGTGGCGGTGCGGTACGCGGAGCTGCACGCGGTGTCGGCGTTCTCGTTCCTGGCCGGCGCGTCGGAGCCGGAGACGCTGGTGGAGCGGGCCGCGGAGCTGGGGATCGAGGCGCTCGCCGTCACCGACCGCAACGGGGTGTACGGCGCGCCCCGGCTCCATCGCGCCGCGCGCGCGGCCGGGATCCGGCCCATCTTCGGGGCCGAGATCGCCCTCGTGCCGGAGGCGGTGCCCGTCCCCCAGGGCACGCCACCGGCGCGCCTCACCGTGCTGGCGCTGGACCGCACCGGGTGGCGCAACCTGTGCCGCCTCCTCACCGCGGCGGCGCATGGCCGCCGCAAGGGCGAGGCCGCCGCCTCCTGGACGCAGGTGGAGGCACACGCGGCGGGGCTGGTCTGTCTCACCGGCGGCGACGAGGGACCGCTGGCCCGGGCCCTGGCCACGGGCGGACCCGCCGCCGCCGCCGAGACGCTCGACCGCCTCGCGGGGATCTTCCCCGGGCGGCTCCACGTGGAGCTCCAGCGTCACGGCCGCCGCGACCAGGAGCGGCGCAACCGGCTCCTGCTGGAGCTCGCTCGCCGTCACCGGCTCCCGGTGGTGGCCACCGGAGGGGTCGCCCACGCCCGCCCCGAGGACCGCGACCTGCTCGACCTCGTGACCTGCATCCGCGAGGGGACCACGGTGGACGCTGCCGGCCGGCTGCTCGAGCCCAACCGGGAGCGTCACCTCCGGCCGCCCGAGGCGATGGCGGCGCGCTTTCCCGACCTGCCCGGCGCGGTCCGGGCCGCGGCGGAGCTCGCCCGGCGGTTCGAGCTGGAACTCGACGACATGGGGTACAGGTTCCCCGACTTCCCGGTGCCGCCGGGGGAGACCCCGGCCTCGTACCTCAGGCGGCTGGTGTGGGAGCGCGCCCCGGTGCGGTTCCGGCCGCTGACCGCCCGCGCCCAGGAGCAGCTCGAGCGCGAGCTCGATCTCATCGAGCGCCTCGGCCTGGCGGGCTACTTCCTGGTGGTGTGGGACATCGCAGAGTTCTGCCGGCGCGAGGGGATCCTCGCCCAGGGGCGCGGCTCCGCCGCCAACTCCGCGGTGTGCTACGCGCTGGGGATCACCGCGGTGGATCCGGTGCGGATGGACCTGCTGTTCGAGCGGTTCCTCTCCGAGGAGCGGGGGGAGTGGCCCGACATCGACCTCGACCTCCCCTCCGGGGAGCGGCGGGAGCGGGTCATCCGGTACGTCTACCGCCGGTACGGGCCGCACGGGGCCGGGATGACCGCCACCGTGATCACCTACCGCTCGCGCTCGGCGGCGCGCGAGGTGGCCACGGCGCTGGGGCTCGGGCCGGACCTCGCCGACCGCATCGCGCGCCGCCTCGGCCGCCACGCCGAGGCCGAGATCCGGGCCGGCGAGCGGTCGCTCGAGGGAGAGCTCGCGGCGGTGGGGCTCGACCCGGACGCGCCGCGTATCCGCCACTTCCGGCGGCTGTTCTGGAAGCTGCTGCACCTGCCGCGCCACCTGGGCCAGCACTCGGGCGGTCTGGTGCTGGCGGGGGGGAGGCTCGACGAGGTCGTGCCGCTGGAGCCGGCGAGGATGCCCGGCCGGACCGTGATCCAGTGGGACAAGGACGACTGCGCCGATCTCGGCCTCGTCAAGGTGGATCTGCTGGGCCTCGGGATGCTGGCGGCCCTCGAGGAGGCGATCCCGCTGGTGCGCGAGAGGGAGGGGGTGGAGCTGGACCTCGCCCACCTCCCGCCCGACGACCCCGAGACGTTCCGGATGATCCGCCGCGCCGACACCGTGGGGGTGTTCCAGATCGAGAGCCGCGCGCAGATGGCGTCGCTGCCGCGCAACGCCCCGCGCCGGTTCTACGACCTGGTGGTGCAGGTCGCCATCATCCGTCCCGGGCCCATCACCGGCCGCATGACCCACCCCTACCTGAACCGCCGCCAGGGTCTGGAGCCGGTGACCTACCCCCACCCCAGCCTGAGACCGATCCTCGAGCGCACCCTGGGCGTGCCGCTGTTCCAGGAGCAGCTGCTCAGGATGGCGATGGTGGCGGCGGGGTTCTCGGGCGGGGAGGCGGAGGAGCTGCGGCGGGCGATGGGGTTCAAGCGGTCCCACGAGCGGATGCGGGCCCTCGAGGCCCGGCTCCGGCGCGGGATGACGGAGCGGGGGATCACCGGGAGCGCCCAGGAGGAGATCGTCCGCGCCATCACCTCGTTCGCCCTCTACGGCTTCCCCGAGTCGCACGCCGCCAGCTTCGCCCTCATCGTCTACGCCTCGGCCTACCTCAAGGCGCACCACCCGGCGGCGTTCTACACCGCGCTGCTCAACGCCTGGCCCATGGGGTTCTACCACCCCGCCACGCTGGTCAGGGACGCCCAGCGCCACGGAGTGCGGGTGCTGCCCATCGACGTGAACCGCTCCGGCTGGCGGTGCCGGTGGGAGGACGGCGGGGTGCGCCTGGGGCTGCGGTTCGTGCGCGGCCTGGCGCACGCCGCGGGCGAGGCGATCGAGGCGGAGCGGGCGCGGGGGCCGTTCACCGCCGTCGCCGACCTCGCCGCCCGGTGCAGGCTCGGTGACGACGAGCTCGAGCGGCTCGCCCACGCCGGGGCGCTGGCCTCGCTCGGCCTCTCGCGGCGCGAGGCGCTGTGGCAGGCGGCGCGGGTGGGGCGCCGGCGCGGCACCCTGTTCCACGGCGAGGACGAGGCCGACCCGTGCCCGCTGCCCGAGATGACCCCGTGGGAGGAGACCGTGGCCGACTACACCGCCACCCACCTCACCACCGGCCCCCACCCCCTCGCCCACCTGCGGACCGAGCTCGCCCGCCGCGGCGTCCTCTCCACCGCCGACCTCGCCCGCCGTGTGGACGGCGAGCGGGTGCGGGTGGCGGGCGTGGTCATCGTGCGCCAGCGCCCCGGCACCGCGAGGGGGTTCCTGTTCCTGACCCTGGAGGACGAGCACGGGATGGTCCAGGCCATCGTCCGCCCGGACCTGTTCCGGCGGCGGCGGGCCGCCATCGTGGGGGCCGCCGCCATGGTGGTGGAGGGCACCCTAAAGCGGCGCGGCCTCGAGCCCCCCTCCGTCCGCGCCACCCGCCTCGAGCCGCTGGCCCTGGCCACGGCCCATCCCAGCCACGACTTTCGCTGATTCTCGTGGCGACAACGTCTCATGAAAAGACGCAGGAGAGAGACTTGATTCCCCTCTCCGGACGGCGTATCCTCTGTCCGATCCATCCAGCACGGGGAGGTCGTCATGCGACGGTTCACGATCCTTGTCCTCGTTCCGGCGTTCGCGGCGCTGGCAGCGTGGGCCGCCGGCCCGCCCGCGGGAGACGCCGCGCTCGGCACGGTTCCGTACGACCGGTTCGAGCCGGACTCGGTCTGCGCCGAGTGCCACGTGGACATCGCCCGCCAGCACGAGCAGGCGATGATGTCCCGGTCCTACGTCCACCACTGGGACGAGATCGAGTACTTCGAGCTCGCCCTTCCCCACGCCGCGAAGGAGGCGAAGGTGGCGGGGGTGAAGGCCGGGTGCAACGGCTGCCACGCCCCGCTCGCGTTCCTCGCCGGGGACATCCCGCCGAAGCGCCCGGCGGAGGGAACCCGCGCCAACGAGGGGGTCTCCTGCGACCTGTGCCACAGCGTGGTGGGGTTCGAGGGCGACGTGCCGTTCAACTTCAACTGGATCGTGCGTCCCGGCGACGCCGTCCAGGGCACCCGCCCCGGGCTCGAGAGCCCGGGGCACGGCATCGAGGTCAATCCGTTCCTCGGGACCGCCGAGTTCTGCGGCACCTGCCACAACGAGAAGGACCCGTTCGGCCAGTGGGTGAAGGCCACCCAGCTCGAGTGGAAGGAGAGCCCCCAGGCGAGGGCCGGGATCGTCTGCCAGGACTGCCACATGCCGCCGGCGCCCGGCAACACCGCCCCGGAGGCGGGGGGCGAGGACCGTCCCGACGTCCGCCAGCACCTGTTCCACGGCGCCCACGATCCCGGCAAGCTGGCCGGGGCCGTGGAGGTGCGAATCCATCCCTCGTCCCGCGAGGTCCGGCCCGGTGACACGGTGGTCCTCACCGCGGAGGTGGTCAACGCCAAGGCGGGGCACATGATCCCCTCGGGCTCCGCCGAGGAGCGGGTGGTGTGGCTGCACGTGGAGGCGGTGGACGCGATGGGCCGGGTCCATCACCTGCCCGTGGACCGGAAGGGGTTCGCGGGCGAGGCGTTCACCATCGCCGACCCGGCGGCCCTGGCCTACCAGGACATCGGCGACATCCGCGGCATCGAGGGGTTCGCCGGTCTTCCCCGTGACGGCAACGTGCCGGCCGGTGACCGGATCTTCCGGCTGCCGTACCTCGACCCCCAGGGGCGGATGACCGTCGCCCAGTGGAACACGGCCTCCTTCGGCCCCGACTACCGGCTGCCACCGCTCGAAGCGCGCACCGAGACGTTCACCTGGCATCTTCCCGCCGACCTGCCGGCGGGTCCGGTGCGGGTGACGGCCACCGTCTGGTACTCGCGCCTCGTCTCCTCGGTCGCCGCGTACCTCGGCGTGCCGGAGGAGGAGTGGCGGCCCGTGAAGATGGGCGAGCACGTCACCACCTTCACCGTGGTCCCGCCGGCGTGAGGCGGGCACACGGGCCGCTCACTCGCCGGGCGCCCCGTCGCGGGGCGCCCGGCCGTGTCCGCGGCCGTGAGCCCGGGGCGGCCCGGGTCTGCCACAATGGCGGACGGGGGGACCCATGAGCGAGTACCGGATCGAGCACGACACCCTGGGGGAGGTGCCCGTACCCGCGGAGGCCCTCTACGGAGCGCAGACCGCGCGCGCGGTGGAGAACTTCCGGATCAGCGGCTGGCGGATGCCGGTGCGGTTCCTGCGGGCGCTGGCCTGGATCAAGGCCGCCTACGCACGCGCCCACGGGGAGCTGGGGCTGCTGCCCGAGCGGATCTCGCGGGCGATCGCGGTGGCCGCGGAGCGCGTCGCGGCGGGCGAGCACCTCGATCACTTCCCGGTGGACGTGTTCCAGACCGGCTCCGGCACCTCGTCCAACATGAACATGAACGAGGTGATCGCGCATCTCGCCAACCTTCGCCTCGACGGCGACCCGGCGGCCCACCGCCCCGTCCACCCCAACGACCACGTCAACCTCGGACAGTCCTCCAACGACGTCATCCCCAGCGCGTTGCGCATCGCCGCCGCCTGGGCGTGGCGGGACGAGGTCCGGCCCACCGCGGACGCGCTGGTCCTCGAGCTCGATCGGCTGGCCATGGAGCACCGCGAGACCGTCACCCTGGGGCGGACGCATCTGATGGATGCGGTGCCCACCACCTACTGCAGGGTGTTCGACCAGTGGGCGCGCCGGGTCCGGTCCGCGGTGCGCGTCGGCGACGCCGCGGCGCTGCGGCTGTTGAAGCTGCCGCTGGGCGGGACGGCGGTGGGCACCGGTGCCGGCGCGGACCCGGAGGCGGTGCACCGCGCGGTGGAGCTGCTCTCGGAGGCGGTCGGAATGCCGCTCGAGCTGCGGGAGAACCCCGCGGGGGGCATCGCGGCCCAGGACGGGCCCATCGCCCACGCCGACGCGCTCGCGGGCCTGGCCCGCGTGCTCCTCGCGGTGGCCCAGGACCTCCGCCTCCGCGCCTCGGGACCGTTCGGCGGCCTCGGGGAGCTGCGCCTCCCCGCCGTCCAGCCCGGCTCCTCCCTCATGCCGGGCAAGGTGAACCCCGTGATCCCGGAGGCGGTGGTGCAGGTTGCCCTCCAGGTCGAGGGCCTGGCGGCCGCCTGCCGCGCCGCCGCGACGCTGCACCAGCTCGACCTCGCCCACGCCAACCCGCTCCTCGCCTGGAACCTCGACACCATGTCGCGCCTGCTCGCGGGCGCGATGCGGACGCTGGCCGGGCGGTGCCTGTCGGGGCTCGAGGTGGACGTGGAGCGATGCCGCGCGCTCGCCGCCCGCTCTCCCGCCGTGGCCACGGCCCTCGCGCGCATGCTCGGGTACGACATGGCGGCACGGGTGGCGCAGGAGGCGGAGCGTGCCGGCGAGACCGTGGCCGAGGCCGCCCGCCGGCTCGGCGTGCTCCCCGAGGCCGAACTCGAGCGGCTCCTCGACCTCGATCGCCTCGCCGGGATCGGGTGAACGCGGGCGCCGGCGGCACCTCCGCCGGCGAGAGGGTGGCAACAGAGACACGGTCGCACGAATCTCGGGACGCCACGAGCTGGAGAGCGGCTTGTGCACGGAATCGAGAATGCGTACACTTCGCCGCGGGAATGTCGCGCACGCCGGCGCGTTGCTGCAGACGACGAGGAGGAGGAAGGAGCCCCACGCCATGATCGTCGGAGTTCCCAAGGAGACGTTTCCCGGAGAGCGCAGGGTCGCCCTGGTCCCGGCCCAGCTCGCGAACCTGACCAGGGCCGGGCTCGAGGTGGTGGTCCAGGCGGGCGCCGGGATCGAGGCCGGGTACACGGACGAGGCGTACGCCGAACGCGGCGCGCGCATCGTCTCCGGCCGCGAGGAGGTGTTCGCCTCGGCGGACGTCGTGCTCCAGGTCCGGACGCTCGGCGCCAACCCGGAGGCCGGCCGCGCCGACCTCGAGCTCGTTCGCCAGGGCCAGGTGCTGATCGGCTTCTGCGAGCCGCTCGGCGCACCGGAGCTCGTGGCGGAGCTCGCCGCCAGGGGGGTGACGCTGTTCGCGATGGAGCTGATGCCGCGCATCACCCGGGCGCAGTCCATGGACGCGCTCTCCTCCATGGCCACCGTCGCGGGCTACAAGGCGGTGCTGCTGGCGGCGAACACGCTCCCGCGCATGTTCCCCATGCTCATGACCGCGGCGGGCACCATCTCCGCGGCACGGGTGTTCGTGGTGGGCGCGGGCGTGGCCGGCCTGCAGGCCATCGCCACCGCGCGCCGGCTCGGGGCCGTGGTGGAGGCGTACGACGTCCGTCCCGCCGTCCGCGAGCAGGTGGAGAGCCTCGGCGGCAAGTTCGTCGAGCTCGAGCTCGAGACCGGGGAGGCCGAGGACGCGGGCGGGTACGCGAAGGAGCTCGGCGAGGAGTTCTACCGCAAGCAGCGCGAGATGATGACGCGGGTGGTCGCCGAGTCCGACGTGGTGATCACCACCGCCTCGATCCCCGGCAAGCGGGCTCCGATCCTGGTCACCACCACGATGGTGGAGGGGATGCGGCCGGGCTCGGTGATCGTGGACCTGGCCGCCGAGCGCGGTGGCAACTGCGAGCTCACCCGGCCCGGCGAGACCGTGGAGCACGCGGGCGTCACCGTCATCGGGCCGGTGAACCTCCCGGCCACGGTGCCGTACCACGCGAGCCAGATGTACGCCAAGAACATCGCGACGTTCCTCCTCCACCTGGTGAAGGACGGCAAGCTGGAGCCGGACCGGGAGGACGAGATCACCGCCGGAACGCTGGTGGCCATCGGCGGCGAGGTGGTGCACCCGCGGGTGCGCGAGGCGCTCGACGCGGGCACGGAAGGAGCGAACCCATGAGCGACCTGGTCATGCTGCTGACGGTGTTCGTGCTGGCGATCTTCGTCGGCTTCGAGGTGATCACCAAGGTGCCGCCGACCCTGCACACACCCCTGATGTCGGGCTCCAACGCCATCTCGGGCATCACCATCATCGGCGCGCTGGTGCTCGCCGGCACCATCGGCGAGGCGCCGCTGGCCAAGGTGCTGGCGACGGTGGCGGTGGCCTTCGCCACCATCAACGTGGTGGGCGGGTTCCTGGTCACGCACCGCATGCTCAGGATGTTCAAGAGGAAGTGAGGGGGCCCCGATGCTCAGCCAGAACGTCGTCAACCTCGTCTACCTCCTCGCCGCGGTGCTGTTCATCTTCGACCTCAAGTGGATGGCCCACCCGCGCACCGCGGTGCGAGGCAACTACGTGGGCGCGCTGGGGATGGCGCTGGCCATCGGCGCCACCCTGCTCTCCCAGCGCCAGGAGTGGTCGTACATCGCCATCGGCGTCGCCGTGGGCACCGTGATCGGCGCCGTGGCGGCGCTCAGGGTGAAGATGACCTCCATGCCCGAGATGGTGGGCCTCTTCAACGGCTTCGGCGGCGGCGCCTCCGTCCTGGTCGCCGGCGCCGCGCTCGTGGCCGCCTACTCGGGGCTCGCTGGCGGCGAGGCGCTCTCGCTCCAGGAGCGGATCGCCACCGTGGCCTCCGGCATCATCGGCTCCGTCACCTTCTTCGGCAGCTACGTCGCCTTCGGGAAGCTCTCCGAGTTCCTGGCGGTGAGGTGGAAGCTGCACCCATGGCAGAGGGTCGTCAAGTACGGGGTCTCGCTCGCGATCGCCGGTGGCGGCCTCTGGTACGGGCTGGAGGTGGGTCTGTCCCCGTGGGCGGTGGTGCTGGTGGTCTCGGCGTTGGCCATCGCCGGCCTGTTGCTGCTCAGGACCGACCGGTTCCCCGGCATGGACGCGCTCAAGGTCGCCAGCGCCGGGCTCTCCCTGGTCCTGGGCTACCTGCTCGTGGGCGAGCCCCGGAACCTGCTGCTCTACTGGGCGCTGGTGGGCGTGGCGGGCGTCCTCGGTGTGCTGCTGACGCTCTCCATCGGCGGGGCGGACATGCCGGTGGTGATCGCGCTGCTCAACTCGTACTCGGGCCTCGCCGCGGCCGCCACCGGGTTCGTGATCAACAACACCGTCCTCATCATCGCCGGCTCGCTCGTGGGCGCCTCGGGGGTCATCCTCACCAACATCATGTGCAAGGCGATGAACCGCTCGCTCACCAACGTGCTGTTCGGGACGCTGGGTCCCACCGCCGAGACCCCCGACGCCGACGAGGTCTACCGTACCGTCAAGTCCGCCTCGGCGGAGGAAGTGGCGATGCTCCTCGACGGTGTCCAGCGGGTGGTGATCGTGCCCGGATACGGGATGGCCGTGGCCCAGGCGCAGCACGCGGTGCGGGACCTCGCCAACCTGCTCGAGTCGCGCGGGGCCACGGTGGAGTTCGCCATCCACCCGGTGGCGGGCCGGATGCCGGGGCACATGAACGTGCTGCTGGCCGAGGCCGACGTCCCCTACGACAAGCTCAAGGAGATGGACGAGATCAACCCCGAGATGGAGCAGGTGGACGTGGCCATCGTGATCGGCGCCAACGACGTGGTGAACCCGGTGGCGCGAACCGACCCGAGCTCGCCCATCGCCGGGATGCCCATCATCGACGTGGACAAGGCGCGCACGGTGGTGGTGATCAAGCGCTCGCTCTCGCCGGGGTTCGCCGGCATCCCCAACCCTCTCTTCGCCGCCGACCACACCCTGATGTACTTCGGCGATGGCAAGAAGGCGGTGCTGGACCTGATCGCCGCGATCAAGGAGGGGTGAGGCCGGGGGTCGGGCCCATCTCGAGGCCCGGCCCGACGCATCGAGGACGCGGGAAGACCGCGCGCTAGCCCGGATCGTTCATCACGATCGTCGCGAGCGGCGGGAGATGGGTGTCAGGGCTGCCGCCTCGAGCGACGAGCGGCCCGAGCGTTCCCGAGGGGGAGGAGCGACGAGCCAGGCCTGGCGCCCGGATCGCGCCGCGCAGTGGATCGCTGACGAACGATCCGGGCCAGGGGCCTCGCCGCCATGCGCCCGCGGGCCGGGTGCGCGGAGCTGGCGCGGCGGGCCTCCCGCCGTCGCGGCGGAACGTGGGGCGAGCGGCCAGCCGGCGCCACGCTCGTCGCGGCGCCACCGTCACCCGGGTGCGCCGGCCATTCGCCAGGTGGCGCCCGCCCCGTCCACGAGCCAGGCGTGGGCGGTCTCCCGCGGGCAGCGAGTCGCGACACCGGCCCGGAGACGTCCTCCGTATACTCGGGCGGTGATCCGGACGATCCCGCCCGCCGCCTGGGCCGTCCCCGCCGCATGGGCGGCGTGGCTCGGGCTCTGCTGGCGCGTGGGCCGCCTCCCCGGCCCCGAGGCCGCCGCCGGCGCCCTCGTCGTGGGGCTCGCCCTGGGCGGCGCACGTGCCCTCGCCGGCACCCGCGGTGGGCTGCTCGGGCGCGCCGGCGAGCTCGCGCTCCTTCCCGGCGCCCTCGCGGTCCTCGCGGCCGAGCCGCTCGCGTTCCGGCGCGTCGTGGCCCTCGCCGTGGCGTGGCTCGCGGGCGGCCTCGCCGCCGCCGGCGCCTGGCGGACGACCTCCCGCCCCGGGCGCCTCGTGCCGCCGCTGGCCGCCGCCCTGGGCGCCGGGCTGCTCCCGGGCTTCGTGGGAGCGCCCCTGTGGCCGGCGAAGGCGCTCCTCGTCGCCGCCGCGCTGGTCGTGACCGCCGCGGCTCTCGAGCGTGTCGCCGGTCCCGCGGCGGCCGTGCTCGCCGCCGCGGCGCTCGCCGCCTCGCTCGGCCCCGCGCACACCCTGCCGTGGGCGATGCCGGCGCTGGCCGCCACGGCCGTGCTGCTCGTGGAACGCGACTGGCCGGTGGCGGCGGCGCTCGTCGCCGCCCCCCTTCCGCTCGTGGTGACGGCCGGCGCCGCGCCCGCCGCCGGCCTCCTCGCGCTGGCCGCCCTGCGCGGCCGCTCGGCCCGTCCCCTGGCGGCCGCGCTCCCGATGCTCCTCGCGCTGGCCGCCCGCGCGGACGGCCTCCCGGTCCCCGGGGGTGCCGCCGCCCTCGCCGCCGCGCTGCCCCTGAGCGCCACCGCCCTGCCGCTGCTCCTGCCCGCGGTGGGCCTCGCCGCCGCCCGCCCCGGGCGGGCCGACCGGCTCGCGGCGGTGGCCGTGGGGCTCGCGGCGCTGCCCGCGGTGGGCGCCGGGCCCGGGCTCGCCGCCGCCGCGGCCTGCGTGTGGCTGCCCCTCGTGCCGGCCCTCGGTCCGGTCCTCGCGGGACGGGCCGGGCGGACGACGGTGCCGTTCACCGTGGCCGCCGCGCTGGCGACGCTCCTGCTCTCGCCCTGGGGCGGGGCGCTGGCGCCGATGACGCGCCAGCCGTGGCTCCTGGCGGCGGGGTGGCTCGGAGCGCTGGCGCTCACCGCCTCGGGACGGCCGGTGGCCGCGCTGGCGTGGCTGCTGCCCGCCGCCGGCCTGGTCTGGACCACCCCGGTGGAGGGGGTGGACCGGCGCCTGGCGGCGGGCGAGCGGCTCGAACTGGCGGGCGAGGTGGCGCTGATGCTCCGCGCCGCGGACGGTGTCCCCGGGGACGGAGCCCCGGTGGCGGATCTCCCGGGGTCGGGCCCCCTGCTCGCCGGCCGCGACCTCCCCGGTGGCGGGGTCCCGCCCCGCCACCCGCTCGCCCTCGCCGCCGGTGCCGGCCGCGGTTCGGTCCGGGGAGAGCGCGGCGTGGCGACCCGGCGGGGCGTGCGGGAGATCCGGGCGCGCCGCGCCCTCGTGGTGCGGTGGGAGCCGCTCGGCCGGTGGCGGGCTCGCCGGCGGCGTCTCGCGGCGCTCCTCGCCGGCGCGGCCGCGCTGGTGGCGCTGGGCCTGGCCGTGGGCCGGGCGCCGCCCGTGGCGGCGGCGGGCGCCGCGGTGCTGCTGGCGGGCACGTGGACGGCGGCCTCCGGAGCCGCACCGCTCGCCCGCCTCGGGTTCCGCGGAGCCGCCGACGCCGCAGCCCTCGCCGCGCTGGCCGGGTGGTGGGCGGTACGTCCCCGCATCCGGCGGCGGTGGCTGGCCGGCGCGGCGCTCCTGGTTCCGCTCGCCCTGGCGCAGCCGGCGCTGCGCCACCCGGCGGGCGACGAGGTGTACCACCTGGCGCTGATGCGGAGCCTGGTCCAGGACCACGACCTCGCGGTGCGGGACGATCTCGACCCCACCGACCCGGCGGAGGCGGCGTACCTCGCCGACCCCAGGCGGTTCGTCCACTCGCCGGTCCTCGCCGTCGCGCTCGCACCCGGCTACGCGGCGCTGGGCCACGCCGGGGCACTCGCACTGCTGGCGCTGGCCGTCGCCTGGGCGGTGGGCTGGGCGGCCGACCGGGCCGAACGGCTGGGCCTCGGCGTCCGCGCCGCCGAGGCCGCGTGGCGACTCGCCCTCCTCACCTACCCCGCCCTCACCTTCGCGACCCAGGTCTGGCCCGCCGCGGCCGGGGCGCTCGCCCTCGCCCTCGCCCTGGCCGGCGCCGAGCGGTCACGCCCCGCCGGCGCCGCCCTCGCCTCGGCGGTGGCGTTCGCGGTCAAGGTGCGCCTCGCGCTGCTCGCGGCGCCGGTGGCCGCGGTGGCCCTGGTCCGCCGGACGAGCGCGCGCGCCGCGGCAGTGGCCGCTCTGGCGCTGGCGGCCGCCGCCGCCCTCACCGCCCGGTCGCTCGGCACCCCCCTGGGCGGCCACCGTCTCGCCGAGCTCCTTCCCGCGGACCCCGCGGCTCCCCTCCGCGGCCTGTGGGGACTCGCCTGGGACGCCGGCGGTGGCCTGCTCCTGGCCGCGCCCGCGTGGCTCGCGGCCCTGCCCTGGGTGCGCCGCCTCTGGCGCCGGGCGGGAGCCGGCGAACGGGCGGCGATGGTGGGGCTCGGCCTCACCCTGGCGGCGCTGGCGCCGCGGGGCGAGTGGTACGGGGGCGGCTCGCCGCCCGCCCGCTACCTCGCTGCGGCGCTCCCGCTGGCGGCGCTGGCGCTGGCGGCGGCCCTGGGGACCGCACGCGGGCGGCGGCTGGTGGGGCTCGCCGCCGTGGTGGGCCTCCCCGCGGCGTGGCTCGCCGCCACCCGTCCCCTGGCACTGTTCAACCCGGTGGACGGCGGCTCGTGGCTCTCCGACGCCCTGGCGCGCGCCCTGGACGCCGCGGCGCGCCGTGCGCTCCCCACGATGCTGCGCCCCGGCGCGGCGGCGTGGGCGGCGCCCGCGGCGCTGCTGGTCCTGGGGGCGTGGTGGGCGTGGCGCCCACGGCGGGCGGCCGCGGCGGCCGGGCTCGTCCTGCTCCTCTCGGTCGCCACCGTGACCGCGGCGCTGCCCGAGCCGGTGGTGGAGGCCGAGGACCCGCAGGTGGCACACCTGGGCGGGCGCCGCGACCCGCCCCCGGGGGCGTTCCACCCCTGGAGCCGCGGCATCGCCTGGCGCCTGGAGCCCGGCGACGCCATCGAGATCCCGTGGGATCCGCCGGCGGGCCGGCGGCTGGTGGCGCGGGCACGGGCGCGGGGAGCCGTCGCCGCGCTCCGCCTCCGGTGGAACGGCGGCCCGTGGGAGGAGCGCCGCGTCCCGCCCGGCGGCTGGCGGCTGGTGGCCGTGCCGCCGCCGCCCGGCCTCGGCCGGCACCGCCTCCGGGTCGAGCTCGCCGGACCGGCGGAGGCCTCCCTGATGGTGGACCGGGTGGAGGCCGGGGCCCACCGATGAGGCGGAAGAAGCCGGGCCGAGAAGGACGGGGGAGGGCGTGACGCCCTCCCCCGCTACGCCGTCAGGGTACGGCCAGGCCGGGCGCTACTTGATCCCCGCGGCCTCCTCGAGCATGTCGGTGGTGACCGACTTGGGCCGCTCGATGGGGTAGCCGAGGGCGCGGTCCCAGGTGATGTTGGCGAGCACGCCGATGGCGCGGCCCACGCCGAACATCACGGTGTAGAAGTCGTACTCCCGGACGCCGTAGTGCCACTGCACCACGCCGGAGTGGGCGTCCACGTTGGGCCACGGGTTCTTCGCCTTGCCGTGCTTCTTGAGCACGTCGGGCGTCACCTCGTACAGCATGCTGACCAGCTTGAACAGCTTGTCGTCGGGCATGTGCTTGAGGCAGAACTCGCGCTGGGCGGTGTAGCGCGGGTCGGTCTTGCGCAGCACCGCGTGCCCGTAGCCGGGGATCACCTGGCCGGAGTTCAGGGTGTCCCACAGCGCCTGCTCCAGCTGCTCCTTCGTGGGCAGCTCCCCGCCCAGCTTCTCGAGCAGGTTCTGCACCCACCGCAGCACCTCCTGGTTGGCCAGGCCGTGCAGTGGGCCAGCCAGACCGTTGAGGCCCGCGGAGTAGGCGTAGTACGCGTCCGACAGCGCCGAGGCCACCAGGTGGGTGGTGTGCGCCGAGACGTTGCCCGACTCGTGGTCCGAATGGAGGATGAAGTACATCCGCGCCACGTCGTCGTACGGCTTGCCGATCCCCATCATGTGGGCGAAGTTGCCGCCGAAGTCGAGATCCGGGTTGGGCGGGATCGGGGTGTCGCCGCGGTACTTCATCCGGTAGATGTACGCCGCGATCACCGGCAGCCGCGCGAGGAGGTTGGAGGCGTCCTCGTACATCGGCTCCCAGTAGTCCATCTTGGACATGCCCTCGCGGTACCGCCTCGCGAAGACGGACTCGCGCTGCATGGCGAGCACGGCCTGCGAGAACATCGTCATGGGGTGCTCGTCGCGCGGCATCGCGCGCAGGATGTCGAAGACGTACTGGGGCACCCTGGCGCGCTCCTTGAACTCCTCCACGACCTCGAGCGTCTCCTCCTCGGTGGGGATGTCACCCGTGAGCAGCAGGTACCAGTGCGCCTCCACGTACGGGTACTCGGCGCCGGGGGGCTTCGGCAGCTTCTCCATCACCTCGGGGATGGTGTAGCCGCGGAAGCGGATCCCCTCGTACGGGTCCAGGTACGAGATGTCGGTGACCAGGCACTTCACCCCCCGCATGCCACCGATCGCCTGGGCGATGGTGACCTCCGAGATCGCGACGTCCCCGTGCTCCTTGAGGAGCCGGGTGGTGCGGGGGCGATGCTCCTGGATCTTCTCGTACAGCCTCTCCTTCAGCTTGGACATGGTCCCTCCCTTCGTCCCGGGCGGCGAGGGCGCCGCGCCGCCTTGCTTCGGCGTCGCCCGAAGGCACTCGTGATATTCTTCACAATCCCGCATTATATTCCCGAGCGCCTCTTCTCGCAAGACACCCGGGGGTGGACGTTCACCGAGATCTTCGAGACGGCGCCGCACTCGGGTGGCATGCAGCCGTCGGAGGGCTCCCACGCACACGCGACACGGCGGGTCAGCTCCTCCTCACCCACCGGCAGTGGTCTCCGACCGGCACCGGCGCCGCGGTCCCGCTCCACGGGTGAGGTGGGCTGGAAGGCGCCGGCGCCCTCGAGGATCCTCGCCTCCACGGCACGAGCGGTCCTTTCGCCGTGGCCGGCACGACGGAGTACCGCCCCGCACGGGGCGGCAGGGGCACGACAGATGCGACGGATCCTCGAAAATCTCCGGGAAGGACCCGGGTGGTTGACAGGGGGCGGGAGCGGGCCGATACTTCCCCCGGCTCTTTGCAGCGCGATGCTGCGGCGTTTCCAGGGGGGTGCCCCGTACGGGGCTGAGAGCATACCCCTCGAACCTGATCCGGGTCATGCCGGCGGAGGGAACTGGGAGCGCCCGGGTGAGCCGCCGTCCTCCCGGCGGCGCGTCGGGCCCTCTCGTGCCAGCCGGTGGCCCGAGCCGGGAGGGCACGATGCGACGGACACCCTGCACCCTGTTTCTCCTCATCGTCCTCATGGTCGCCGCCCCGCTCGTCGCGGGGGCAGCCCAGGTGCGTGGCACCGTGACCGGCCCCGACGGGGCGCCGGTCGCGGGCGCGGAGGTGGTGGTCCGCTCCGGCGGTGCGGCGCGACGCGCGGTGACCGGGCCCGACGGGTCCTTCGCCGTCGACGCGACCGGGGCGCGGGCGGCGGTCGAGGTCGTCGCCCCCGGGTTCGCGCCGGTCTCCCTCGAGGCCACGCCCGGCGGCCCACCCCTCGAGATCACGCTCGAGCCGGCGCCGGTGTTCGCCGACCGTGTCGAGGTCACGGCGACCCGCGCCACGGCCGGCGAGACGCCGGTGACACTGTCCAACGTCTCGCGCGAGCAGATCGAGCGCCTCTACTGGGGGCAGGACGTCCCCGTCTTCCTCTCCCAGGTGCCGGGGTTCTACGCCTACAACGACAACGGCAACGACATCGGCTACTCCTACTTCACCCTGCGCGGCTTCGACATGCGCCGGACCGCCGTGAGCCTCAACGGTGTGCCGCTGAACGACGCCGAGTCGCACGGGGTGTTCTTCATCGACCTCGCCGACTTCCTGGCCACCACCGGCGACATCCAGGTGCAGCGCGGCGTGGGGACGAGCCTGTACGGCGGCTCCGCGATCGGCGGCTCGGTGGACCTGCGCACCCGCCGCCCGCTGCCCGAGCGGCGCCTGCGCCTCGTCACGATGCGCGGTTCCTGGGACACCACACGCTGGTCGGTGGAGTACGACACCGGCCTCTCCGACGACGGCCGCTGGGCCTCCACCGTGAGGTTCTCTCGCATCGACACCGACGGGTACCGCGACCGCTCGTGGGTCGAGATGTGGAACTACTACCTCACCGTGGAGCGGTACGGGGAGCGGTCGTCGCTCCGCCTGGTGGCCTTCGGCGGCCCCGAGGAGACGCACCTGGCCTACGAGGGCGTGCCCAGGGCCTTTCTCGACGGCGAGATCACGGGCGACCCCCGCCGCGACCGGCGCCACAACCCGCTGGAGTACCCCCAGCAGATCGACCACTTCTTCCAGCCGCACGAGCAGCTGATCCACACCTGGCAGATCTCCGACGACCTGATGCTCGAGAACACGCTCTTCTACTTCCAGGGCGACGGCTACTTCAAGCAGCTCAAGCGTCACCGCTGGATGCCCGAGTACGACCTCGAGCCGTTCCCCGGGCCGGACGGCGAGCTCGTGGACACCACCGACCTGGTGCGCAAGCGCACGGTGAAGGAATGGGACGGCGGCTGGATCCCGCGCCTCGAGTGGACTCACGCGGGGGGCCGCGGCCGGCTGCTCGCCGGGGCCGCCATCCGTCTTCACCGCGGTCACCACTGGGGCGAGGTGGTGTGGGCGGAGCACTACCCGCCCGGCCTCGAGCCCAACCACCGCTACTACGACTACGAGGTGGGCAAGCGGACGGTGCAGCCGTTCGTCCAGGAGAGCTACCGTCTGGGCGAGCGCTGGAACCTCCTCGCCGGGCTCACCTGGACCCGCCACCGGTACGCGCTCGAGCGCGACCGCCGCAAGGGAATGCGCTTCACGGAGACCTACTCGTTCCTGCTGCCCCGCCTCGGCGTGACCTTCAAGCCGGCCCCGGGATGGAGCGTGTTCGCCAACGTCTCCCGCGGCGCCAGGGAGCCGGCGCTGCGCGACATCTACGACCCGCAGGACTACTGGTCGCAGCGCGTGCGCCTCGACGAGGAGCGGCTCACCGACTACGAGCTGGGGGCCGAGCGACGCTTCGGGACGGGGTACGCCCGCCTCAACCTGTACTGGCTCCACTTCTCCAACGAGATCGTCTGGGCGGGGGCTCTCGACGACAGCGGCGTGCCCGTCACCGCCAACGGCGCGGTCACCAACCACCGTGGGGTGGAGCTGGAGGCCGCGTGGAACCCGGCCGAGCGGTGGGGGGCGCACCTGGCGCTGTCGTACTCCCGCAACACCTTCTCCCGGTTCGTGGAGTACGACTGGGAGGGCAACCCGGTGGACCACTCGGGCAACCGGATCGCCGGGGTCCCCGACCTCCTCGCCACCGTCCAGCTCACGGGCGGCTGGGGGCCGGTGGACGCC
>CAYTTB010000031.1:28877-34808 GCA_964440565.1 uncultured Thermoanaerobaculia bacterium | reverse complement strand
GCCGCGGGTCACCGCAGCTCGTGGTGCAGCGGCAGCAGCGCCACCGGCACCAGCTTGAGGTGCTGGACGGCGAAGGGGATGCCCACGACGGTGATCGCGAGCACCGCCGCGTGGACGAGGTGGGCGAGGGCGATCTCCCAGCCGAACAGGACCAGCCAGATCCCGTCGAACACCAGCCGGAGGAGCGAGCTCCCCCCGGGCGCCTGGCGCACCTCCTTGCCGAACGGGGCCAGGGTCGCCACCCCGAGCCGGATCGACTGCAGCCCGAACGGGATGCCGACGATGGTCAGGCAGAGGACGACCCCGCCCAGGATGTACCCGAGGCCCGCCAGCAGGCCCCCGAAGATCAGCCAGACGATGTTGCCCAGCAGGCTCATGCGCGCCCCCGCCGGGAGGTACGTGCCGGGAGGCGCGCGGGTTCACTCGCCCCGATCGCTCCCGGACCCTCTCCCGGCCGCCGCGGCCGCGGTGAGCTCGAGGAGGCGCCAGTCCGGGAGGCGCTCCGCGTACAGCGGCACTCCCCGTCCGTCCACCGGAAACACCCAGAGGCCGTCGTCGGTCACCGCGAGCTGTCGGACCGGCCACGGCGCGACGAGCTCCACCCGCTGGAGCGGCCCGTCGACGTCCGCGCCGAACGTGTCCACCACCGTCACGGAGCCCCCGGCCACCCGCGCCAGCACCCAGAGCAGGCCGTCGCGGGCCCGCACGTCGCGCACCAGTTCCGGCGCGGCGACCGGGCGGACCGCCGCTCCCTCGAGTCCGCGCTCCGCCGCCGCCTCGCTCAGGCGCCCGTCCTCCTCCGCGAACCGGACCGGACCCACCTCGCGATCGCTGATCCAGCTCGCCCGAAGCGCCCCCGAGGACGACAGCCGCCGCACCCGGTACCGCCGCGTCTGGTCCACCACCCAGAGACCGTCGCCCCCGGGATCCGAGGCCACGAGCACCCGCTGGCTGAACGCGACGCTGAGAGGATCGGGGCCCCGGGCGCGCTCCGAGGGCACCGCCTCCGAGCGGATCTCGCCCTCCTCGTCGATCCAGACGAGCAGGTGGTCCTCGCGCCGGGCGTGCTCGGGGCCTCCGGGCGCCAGGCTCGCCGGGATGCGCGCCACGACGGGGTCCGAGCCGTCGAGGGCCACGCCGGTGACGAAGGTCGGCAGTGCCGCCCGCCACCGCACCCGGCGACGGTCGAACCCCACCACCGTCTGGCGGCTCGCGGCGACGAACCACGAACCGTTCCCGTCCACCGCGAAACCCCGCAGCGAGGGCAACGCCGGGAGGGGCTCCCACCGCTCTGGCGTGAACCGTTCCAGACGCTCTCCGTCCGGCGAGTACACGGTGCACCGGCCCGTGTCCGGCTCGAGCACGTAGATCCGGTCCCGGGCGTCCTGCGCCACCATGGTGCCGCGCTCCCACAGGCGGCGGCCGAGGTCGGCCGACTCCCTCCGGCGGACCTCGAGGCGCCCCCACGCCGGGATCCCCTCGGCCCAATCCGGGCGGGGCGGGAGCTCCGCCGTGACCACCGCCACCAGGGCCGCGGTGAGCGCCACCGACCACACCACGCGTTCCTTCCGAGGTTTCACCCGTCGCCTCCCTTCCCCCGCGCCTGCACACGTCAACAGTTGTACATGATGTACCCCTGGAACGCACCCGTCTCATCGTCGAAGAACAGGCAGATCGTGCACCCGGGGTCGCACGGCGAGGGCGAGCAGGCCGCCGGGGGCGAGCACTGCACCCACGCCGCGGCGGGCGGGGCCACGGCCGCACCCACGAACAGCGCGATCGAGAGCAGAACCACCAAGACCGACCTCCGCATCGTCAGACCTCCATCGCAGCATCTTCGGGCAGAGCGTACCCCCCCCCCGGCCCCGCTGTCAACCCCGCTGAGCCAGGAGTTTCCCGGAATCTTTGAAACACCGTCTCGACGGCCGCGTCGAGGCCCGTGCCAGGATCGGAAGCGCCCGGGGCGCGCCGCCGCCCGGCGGCGTCCGTGTCTCCCCGCTGGGCTGCGGGACGGACGGCGCCGCCGCCGCGAGGGTGGCCGCCGCGGCCGTGGCCCCCACGGGGGCTCACCCCGCGCCGGTGGCCGATCGAGCGCCGGAGCCGCCTACCTCCCGGCCTTCTCCTTCCCCGTCCACCGGTCGATCCAGTCGAGCACCACCCGGTGCCACTGGATCGAGTTCTGGGGCTCGAGCACCCAGTGGTTCTCGTCCGGGAAGTAGAGCAGGCGCGAGGGCACCCCGAGACGTTGCAGCGCGTTGAAGGTGGCGAGCCCCTGGGTGTCCACCACCCGGTAGTCCCGCGCGCCGTGGATGACCAGCTCCGGCGTCCTGAAGTTCCTCACGAACTCCACCGGCGAGTGCTTCCGGTACCCCTCGGGGTTCTCCCACGGGGTGCCGCCGTGCTCCCACTCGGGGAACCACAGCTCCTCGGTGTCGAAGTAGGCCATGTACTCGTCGAGGTTGCCGTCGTGGCACACCAGCGCGCGGAACCGGTCGGTGTGGCCCTGGATCCAGTTGATCATGTAGCCGCCGAAGGAGGCGCCCAGCGCGGCCATCCGGCCGGGGTCGATCCACGGCTCGTGCGCGAGCACCCAGTCGAGCCCCGTCATCAGGTCGCGGTACGGCGCGCCGCCCCAGTCGCCGTTGATGGCGTCGGTGAACGCCTGCCCGTAGCCGGTGGAGCCGTGGAAGTCGATCATCACCGTGGCGTAGCCGTGGGCGGCGTAGACCTGAGGGTTCCAGCGGTAGTGCCAGTGGTCGTCGAAGCTCCCCTGCGGGCCGCCGTGGATCAGGAACGCCAGCGGCCACCGCCGCGAGGGATCGAACCCCACCGGCCGGATCAGGTAGCCGTACACGGTGTCGCCGTGGGCGCCGGTGAAGGAGAACTGCTCGTACTCCCCGAACTCGAGCCGGGCGAGGCGGTCGGCGTTGAGGCGGGTGAGCTGGCGCACCGACCCGTCGGGCTCCAGGCGGTACACCTCCGCCGGCGAGACCAGGCTGTCCTGGAGGAACACCACCGAGCCGTCGGGCAGCGGCCGCGGTGCCGCGTTGTGGTGGCGCCCCACCACCGCCTGGACCTCGCCGGTGGCCGCGTCGATCCGGAACAGCGAGCGGTTGCCCAGGTTGTCGGCGGTGGCGTAGAGGGCACGCCCGTCGGCCGACCAGACGATCCCGCCGGGGGAACGGTCCCACGCCTCGGTGAGGACGCGGCGCTCACCGTCCGGCCACCGCATCACCACCACCCGGAAGCGGTCCGACTCGTAGCCGGGACGGGCCATGGCCAGGTAGGCGAGCCGGCTCCCGTCGGGCGAGAACGCCGGCGCCGCGTCCCACGCCGCGTTGTCCCCGGTGAGGCAGCGGGGCGGCGCCGAGGCGTCGGTGGGCACGGCCCACAGGTCCCAGTCGGTGGACCACGCCTCCTCCGAGCCCGGGACCACCTTGGCGGTGAACACCACCCACCGGTCGTCGGGCGAGACGGTCCAGTCCTCCGGCCCGCCCCACGGCTCGGTGGGGCAGTCACCGTCCACGCCCCGCATCAGGTCCACGGGCTCCCCGGCGGGCCGCCCGTCCTCCCCCAGCGGCAGACGGAACAGGTGGTTCCGGCGGCCGTCCTCCCACCGGTCCCAGTGGCGCACGAACAGCCGGTCGAAGATCATCCCCGACGCCTTCCTCGCCGCCCGCTCCTCGAGCCGCCTCGCGGTGCACGGGACCGGATCGTCGCAGTCCGGGAACACCTCGATCCCCAGGTAGAGCGCGCGCGCCCCCGGCCCCACCTGGAGCGCCACCACGTCGAGCGGCAGGTCGGTCACCCGCTCGGCCTCCCCGCCCCGGAGGTCGAGCCGCCACACCTGGGCCGAGCCGGAGCGGGTGGAGAGGAAGTAGAGGGTGTGGTCGTCGGCCCAGCGCGGGTTCCAGTCGTTCTCCGCCGCGGTGGTGAGCCGCCGCAGGCCGTGACCGTCGGCCCCCACCACCCACAGGTCGGAGCGGCCGCGGTTGGCCTCGAGGTCCATGGTGGTGACCACGAAGGCGATCCGGCGGCCGTCGGGGGACGGCTGCGGGTCGGCCACCCGCTCCATGGCCACGAGATCCTCCACGGTGAACGGGCGTCCGCCCGCGCGGGAGATCCCGGCCGCGAGCAGCAGCCAGAGCAGGGCCAGGGCGACGGTGAGCGCACGGCGCATGGGCACCTCCAGCCGGGACATCCTACCGCAGCCGGGCGCCGCCGGTCAGAGCGCCGGGACGGAGGTGCCGAGCAGGAACACGGCGTCGCCGGTGGTGTTGTCCACCCGCGAGGCGTAGGCGAGGAATCGCCCGGAGACCCCCGGTGCCAGGGCGACGGTGACGGTGACCCCCGGGGTTCCCCGCGGAACGCCCAGCGCGTCCAGCACCCGGTTCACCTGCGTGTGCGAGTGGGGCGGCAGCTCGAGCGTGAGCGGGCTCCCGATGGTCCCGGCGGCGGTGTGCGCCGCCACCACCAGCTGGATGGGACCCGGGGAGAGGTTCACCGCCCCCAGGTTGGACCGCCACGCGCCGTCCTCGTGCAGGCCGGCGAAGAACGCCGTCCGGCTCGCGGGATCCGCGCCGGGCGGCACCGCCCCACCCAGGGCCCAGGCCGCCGGGACCGCCGGCACCGTCTGGCCGTAGGTCCCCCCGCCACCCAGGTTGGCGATGCGCGCCCAGGCCGCCACCGGCCGGTCGGCGAGGATCTCGAGCGCTCCCGCCGCGGGGTCGAGCCCGAAGGTGTCCCGAAGCAGGCTGTCGAGCTCCAGCACCCCGCCCGCGGGGACGGTGACCGTGGCGGTGGCGGCGGGCACCGTGTTGTCCGCATCCGAGGCGTCGAGCACCAGCGCCACCTGGGCCTCCTGCCCGCCGGGGTTGGCGAGCACCAGGTCGGTCACCCACTGCGTGCCCTCGAACCCCGGCGTCCGGGCCACCACCGGAACCACGAGCTCGGTGTCCACCGGGCTCGGCACGTCGAGGCCCTCGCCGCCCCAGGCGTCCACCGCCGGCGTGCCCACCTCGGCGGTGAGCGCCGCCTCCTCGGTGGTGCCCACGTCCCCGGTGCCCACCAGGGCGTCCCCGTCGGCGAACCGGTCCACGCAGGCCGCGTCGGGGCAGGAGACCCCGACGAGGTCGCCCCGCACCACCGGGATCCGGCACGAGAACACCGCGAGCTGCCCGGCGGGCACCACCTCGAGCGGCGAGGCGCCCACCAGGACCAGGCGCGAGCCCTCCCGCCGGAACACCTTGAGCATGACCCGCGCCTCCTGGCTCGCCCACGCCCTCCAGATCCGGAGCTCGCCGGCGCCGTCCACCGGGTGCTCGCGATCGATGAGGGTCACGCCGCCCGGCGACGGCGTCCCCGCGGCGGGGTCGCGCCCGGCGTGCTGGGCGGCGGCGGGTGCCGCCAGCGCGGCGGCCAGCCCGGCGAGGACGAGCGGTCTCGGCAACGTCAGCATGGTCGCATCCTACCCCGGCGCGGGGAGCGGCGGAACCCCGGGGCAGAGGTCGGGCGGGGCCGTGCGGCCCCGCCCCACGGACCCTCGGGTCCGTCCCCGGCGTCGCCGGCGGTCAGCGGTGACCGCCGCCACCGCCCCCCATCCCGTCCATCAGCTCCACCCGGTCGGCGGTGATGGTGGACCCGTCCACCGCGCCCTCGACCTCCACCGCGTCGCCCACCGAGAGCCCGTCCAGCCCCGAGACGCCCTCGAACACCGTGTCCGCCGTCACGATCACCTGGAACGTGCCCATCCCGCTGTCCAGGGTGAACCCGTCGCCGGCGATGGCGGCCACGTGCCCGCGCAGCGACTCGTGGTCCATCCCGCCGTCGCCGTCACCCTCGCCGCCGCCCATCAGCTCCACCCGGTCGGCGGTGATGGTGGACCCGTCCACCGCGCCCTCGACCTCCACCGCGTCGCCCACCGAGAGCCCG
>CAYTTB010000031.1:0-28777 GCA_964440565.1 uncultured Thermoanaerobaculia bacterium | reverse complement strand
CCGCCGTCGCCGTCACCCTCGCCGCCGCCCATCAGCTCCACCCGGTCGGCGGTGACGGTGGACCCGTCCACCGCGCCCTCGACCTCCACCGCGTCGCCCACCGAGAGCCCGTCCAGCCCCGAGACGCCCTCGAACACCGTGTCCGCCGTCACGATCACCTGGAACGTGCCCATCCCGCTGTCCAGGGTGAACCCGTCGCCGGCGATGGCGGCCACGTGCCCGCGCAGCGACTCGTGGTCCATCCCGCCGTCGCCGTCACCCTCGCCGCCGCCCATCAGCTCCACCCGGTCGGCGGTGACGGTGGACCCGTCCACCGCGCCCTCGACCTCCACCGGGTCGCCCACGGAGAGCCCGTCGAGACCCGAGACACCCTCGAACACCGTGTCGGTCGTCACGATCACCTGGAACGTGCCCAGCCAGCTCGAGATCTCGAAGCCGTCCGCGGTGAAGGCGGTGATCATGCCGTGGACCGACTCGCTGTCGTGCTCCCCTCGGCCGTCCTCACCGCCCTGCGACACGCCCGTGAACGCCCCGGACAGGACCACGGTGTCGTCCAGCGACCGCCACTCCACGACCCGGAGGTCCTCCACCGGCTGGAGCTCCGGCGGAAGCGGTGCCCCGTCGTCGCCGGCCGGGTCCTCGAGCTTGAGGGCCGCGAACCCGGTGGCGTCGGTGGTCACGATTCCGGCCTCGAAGCCGTCCACCACGACCCGGTAGCGCTCGGCCGGGAGGAGCCCGCCCCCACGGGTCTCGAACTCCTGCTTCCCGCCGGCGTCGCGCTCCACCTTCGCCATGCCGTGCGCGTAGCCCCCGGTCTGGTCGGCGAGCGGCACCCGCTCCTCGTAGACCGACGGCCCGCCGTCACCCATCCGCATGCCACGGAACGTCCCCTCCAGCACCACGGCACCCGTCCCGTCGAGCACCTCGGCCCGCTCGAGAAGATCCGCCGGCGGCAGCTCGGCGGGGACCGGGGGTGTCGTGCCGTCCTCCGGCGACTCGAGCTCGAGCTCGAAGAAGCCGGCCGCGTCGGCCACCACCGTCGCCAGCGACAGGCCATCGATCCGGACCTCGTAGCTGGCCCCGGGCTCGAGCCCCATCGCCCACACCTTCACCTCGCGCTCGAGCGCGCCGTCGCGGTAGCGGTCGGCCGCCCTGGCACGGCCCCACGCCTCGCCGAGGTCGGGGGCGAGAAGCGGCGCCACCGCCACCGTCGCCCCCCGCTCGGCGTGCATCGCGCGCCGCACTGGCCGCATCTGGGCCGATGCCGGCGCCAGGCCCAGAAGCAGCGTCGCCGCTGCCGCGATCCAACCTGCCGTTCTCATGGTTCTCTCTCGCATCTCTCGCCTCCCGTCCGTCGTTCTGTCGTCGTCTTCCGTTCCCGGCGGCCGCCCGGGCCGCTCGTCACCCGGGTAGTGCACCCCTCCCGGCGATCGAGACACCGCGACCTGTGATCCCCGACACATTTCGGCACCCCGGGGCCGCATCCCTCCGCACGAAGGCGGGCGCCTCGCGGCGCCCGCCCGGGGAGAGCCGGCCGCTGGTGTCTCAGGGCGCCGCCACCGCCACCGCCGCGGCCACGTCCAGCGCGCCGTCGGTGGCGCCGCCGTCGGCGATGGCCCGCGCGGTCTGCACGAGGACGTCCCGGACCACGCCCGGGTCGAGCCGCGGGTCGAGCTCGAGCAGCAGCGCCGCGGCGCCGGACACGAACGGCGCCGCCATGGAGCTGCCCGAGGAGGTCCCCCACTGCCTCCCGTCGAGCGCCCCGAAGACGTCCTCGCCGGGCGCGGCGAGGATCGGCGAGGGACCGGTGTTGGCGAAGGCGGCGAGCCCCGAGCCGTCCGCCGCCAGGGCGGTCACCGCCAGGGTGTGGCCGTCCGAGGCCGGGTACGGCAGCTCCGGCGCGCCATCGTTGCCCGCCGACGCCACCACCACGATCCCGCGCCGCTCGGCCTCCGCGAGCAGGGCGTCCACCGCCCTGGACGGTGTCCGGTAGGCCAGCGACAGGTTGATCACGTCCACGTGGCGGCGGATCGCGTCGGCCAGCGCGAGCGCCAGCCCGTAGGCGGTCCCACCTCCGTCGTCGTCCAGCACCCGGTAGGGGACGATGGTGGCCCCCGGCGCCACCAGGCCCACCACCGAGGCCACGAAGGTGCCGTGCCCCGCCGCCTCGTCCACGTCCCCGTCGCCGTCCTCGTCCAGCCCGTCCCGCGTCTCCCACGGCTCGAGGTCGCCGTCCACCACGTCCAGCCCCGGCTCGCCGAGGCGCCCTCGCAGCGCGGGGTGGAGCGGGTCCACCCCGGTGTCCATCACCGCCACCACGATCCCCGAGCCGCTGGCGGGCACCGCGACGCCGGTCACCCCGGCCACCGCCACCGCCGGCTGGCCGGTGAAGTCGGCCGTGGTGGCGGACCGGTCCACGATGGGGTACCGCTTGCGCTCGGACTCGGGGTCGCGGAACAGGTAGTTGGGCTCCACGGCCACCACGTCGGGGTCGTTCTCGAGCTCGGCGAGGAGCGCGTCGTCGAGCTCGCGGGCCCACTCGAGGAGGGCCACGCCACCGGATATCGAGCCCGCCACCGTCGCACCGTGCCGCCCGGCGACCGCCTGCGCGGAGGCCCCCTCCACCAGCACCACCAGCGCCCGGTGGGGCTCGAACGACTCGCCCTCCACGGTGGGCGGCGTGCGGTCGTCCGCCAGCACCTCGAGGGCGAGCCACCGGTCGCTCGTCATCATCCGCACGGCCTCCACCCGGACCCACCACCCGGGCGCGAGATCGGACCACCGCTCCGCGTCCCCCTCGAACTCGGTACGCGGCCCGAACGCCACCGCGGTGCCGTCCTCGAGGACCAGCCCGGTGGCCGAGACCGACGCCACCGCCCCGGTCAGGGACTCGCGGTGGGTGCCGCCCCGCTCGCCCTCCAGCCTGACCTCGGACGCCACGAGCTCTCCCGCCCGGTAGCCGGCGCGCACCTCGACGAAGTCGCCCTCCTGGAGACCCGTGTACCCGCCGATGGCGGGGTCCCACACCGTGGCGGCGGTGACGCGGTAGGTGCGGCCATCGTCCAGCCGGAACCGGTCCGGCGGCAGCAGCGCCTCCACCCACCCCTCGCTCTCGTGATGGGCCTCGTGACCGCCGCAGCAGCCGCCGTCACCACCACCGCCACCACCGTCACCGTCGCCGTCGTCGCCGCCGAGCAGCTCCACGCTCTCGGCGGTGATGGTGTGATCCTCCGCGGAACCGCGGACCCGGACCCGATCGCCCTCGGCGAGCGCGTCCAGGCCGGAGATCCCGATCCACTGGGTGGCGGCGGTGACCCCGACCCGCCACGACATCCCGCTCTCCTCGTCCCGCAGCTCGAACCCCACCGCGTCGACGGAGAGCACCACCCCCGTGACCTCCATCTCCATCGCCCCGTGGACCACCGCCACCCAGGCCAGGCTCCGGTCGCGCCGGCGCCGCTCCACCGCCCCCTCGATCCGGGCCGGTCCCGCCTCCGGCAGGGAGCGCGAGCGGGGCGCCTCGATCTCGAGGCGCAGGGGCACGAGCCCGTCTCCCCCGAGACGTCCCACCGCCCGCACCACCGACCCCGGCTCCACCGGCCCCTCGAGGCGGCCGCCCGCCGTCACCCGCGTGCCGTCCTCGAGCACCAGCGTCCCGTCGGCCGCCACGGCCGCCACCCGCCCCTCGAGGAGCGACAGCGGCCGGGCCGGGCCCGCCCCCGCCGCGAGCCCCGAGGCCCCCAGCGCCACCGCCAGCAGCAGGATGGTCGTCGTCCGTCGCATCATCCCCTCCACGGCCTCGGATCCCCCACCAGGTGGAACGCACCCCACGCCGCCGGGCTCGGCTCGGCCGCCCGCACCGCGGCCACGGCCCGCCGCCAGGCGGTCCCGGGATCGCGGGTGACGGCCAGCGCCGCGTGGAACGCCACGCCGAAACGATACGCGCTCTCGTCGCGCACCGCAGTGATCGCGCCCACAACCGTCCGCACCCCGCCGGCGAGCAGCGCCCGGAGGAACCCGTCGTAGCCGAACCCGGCGCCCTCGGCGACGCGTGCGGCGGCGCACACACCCAGCACCACGGTCCGTGCCGCCAGGCGCCGCGCGGCGAGATCGTGCACCGTCACGAACCCGTCCGCGAGGCGTAGCCCCGACGCCGACGGCAGCCGGTCCAGGAACACGCTGTGCCCCGCGAGATGGACCAGGTCGTGCCCGGCGAGCAGCGCCAGCAGCTCCTCCCGCGTGGCCGCCCGGCGGACCTCCGCCCCCGGCATGGCCTTCGCGACCTCGGCGAGCTCCCGCTCCACCAGCGGCAGACCCGCCACCGCCGCGCCCGCCACCGCCGGGCGACGCGGGGCCTCGGGGGTCCCCCCGAGCAGCGCCGCCGCCGCCGCGGCCCCCGGCACCACCGTCACCACGCCGCGTTCG
This sequence comes from uncultured Thermoanaerobaculia bacterium, assembly GCA_964440565.1. GTDB lineage: Bacteria > Acidobacteriota > Thermoanaerobaculia > Thermoanaerobaculales > Sulfomarinibacteraceae > CAYTTB01. The sequence continues at coordinate 24,352 of CAYTTB010000031.1, read as the reverse complement.
GCGAGCGGCACGCCGTCCACCGGGACGGCGCCCCACGGCAGGTGATGCAGCGCCCCGGATGGGGCGAGCCACACCGTCGCCCAGCCGCCGGCGGGCAGCAGTCCGGAGAGCAGCTCGCCGACGGCCGCGAGGCGGCGTCCCAGCACCGACGCGCTGGCGGCCCGCTCCTCGCCGTCGAGCCACCCGTAGGCGTCCACGTGGAACCGGATCGACCGCACCAGCTCCGCAAGCCGCGGCCCCACGCCCACCCGGCGCGCGGCCGTGAGCCGTCCGCGCCGCCCCACCAGCGCCACCAGGTCGTCACCGAGGAGCACCAGCTCCAGGTAGACGTGGTCGGCCGGCAGCGCGTCGAGGAGCCGCCGCGCCACCGCTCCCGCCCCGTCCCACCCCAGCTCCGGCCACCGCCGCGCCAGCTCCCGCTCCGCCGCCGCCACCTCGCGCTCGAACCGTTCCAGCTCGGCCTCGAGGCGGAGCCCGGAGTGCCTGAGACGCGGGCCATCCTCGCCCTCCAGCCGGTCGAGCAGCACCGCCAGCCGCCGCCTGAGCTCCGTCCACCGTGCCACCACCGGGTCGCCGGCGCGCTCCAGCCGCCGCGCCAGCTCCTCCACCAGGCAGCCGCTGCGGAGCCGGGCCAGCAGGCCCAGCGCGCGCCGGCGGTCGTCCGAGCGCCCGCGCTCGAGCAGCGCCTCGACCAGCTCGAGCAGCACCTCGCCGCGGTGCGTCAGGAACCCCTCCCGATCGGCCGGCGCCCGCAGGCGGCCCAGCTGCCGCTCGGCGAGCCGGGCGGCGCGCCCCAGATGGCGCAGGCGCGACCGCGGCTCGGCCGTCGCCAGCGCCCGGTGCGCCAGCATCCGCGCCAGATCGCCCGCGGCCCGGTCCGCGAGCACCCGCCGCGCGATCCGCCTCGCCCGCCGCCCCTCGCCGCCCCGGGCGGCGCGTGCCGCGGCGTGGGCGCGGGCCAGCGCCGCCGCGGCGCCGAGGCCGAGGCGGGCGAGCGCGCCCGCCGCGGCGGCCAGCTCCCGCCCACCGACGGTGGGATCCACCCAGGCCGCGCCCACCACCGCCAGTGCCGCGCCCGCGCGGTCACCCGCCACACGGAGGCGCTCCGCCTCGCGGCGCCACCCCCGGCGATCGCCCGCGGCCGCGGAGAGCCCCGCCAGCAGCCGGCGAACGCGCACCGCCTCGCGCCCGAGGCCGGCCTCCTCGAGGCGGGGGAGCAGGCCCGCGAGGCGTCCGCCCGCCGCGTCGAGCAGCCCCAGTTCCAGCTCGGCCTCGGCCAGGTCCACCGTGGCCGTGAGCTCCACCGAGCGCGCCCCGCACCTCCGGGCCGCCTCCAGGACCCGTGCCCACAGCTGAAGCGCCTCGTCCACCCGGCCGGCGAGGTAGAGCGCCTCCGCGAGGTTGGCCTCGGCCTGCACCGCCAGCGCCTCGCGGCCCGCCGCGCGCGCCGCCGCCGCCACCCGGCGGTGCCCGGAGATCGCCTCGCCCAGGTGCCCCGCCAGGGCGGCCACGTTGGCCAGGTTGCCCTCCACCAGCAGGCGTCGCGGGTCCCCCGGGGCGAGCCGCCGCGCCGCCCGCCGCCACAGGCGCCGCGCCGCCGCCACCCGGTCCACCGCGTCCTCGGCGCACGCCAGGTTGGCGAGCGCCGCCGCCGCCCGGGCCCCGTCGCCGCGGGCCGCGAAGCGCCGCGCCAGCTGCCGGGCGAGGCGCCGGGCGGGCTCCACCCGGCGCAGCTCCGCGAGGACGTCCACCAGCAGCAGGCCGGCACGGTCGGCGAGGTCGCTCCGGCGCCGGGCCGCGAACCGCCGCCGCGCGCGGCGGAGCCTGGGCTCGGCGCGGCCCGGTTCGCCGCCCAGGTGCAGGGCGACACCCGCCGCCCACTCGGCGAAGGGCCCCAGGGCGGGATCCGGGGCGAGGCCGTCGAGGCGCTCCGCCAGCGCGGACAGCGCGGCCGGCGCCGAGCGGGCGGCCGCCTCGGCCAGCGCCACCAGCCGCTCGCCGGTGGCCTCGCCGGGCGAGGCCACCGTCGCCTCGAGCTCCGCCAGCGGATCCACCGCGCTCACCCCTCGCCGCCGACCGCGAGCTCCTCCACCACGAGCCGCTCGCCGGCGGCGGCGACCACGAGGCGGTAGACGCCGGGCGGAAGACCCTCGAGGTGGAACTCGCCCTCCTCGTCCAGCGGCGCCATGGCCGCCGCGCCCTCGCGCGAGACCGCCGCCGCGGCGCCCGAGGTCTCGCCGAGGCCCGTCGCGCGTCCGTGCACCGACCAGCGGCCGCCGGCTCCGGGCCGGACCTCGACCACCAGGCGAGCGCCCCCCGCCTCGAAGGTGAGCAGCTCGGGACCGGCGCCGCGGACACCCGCCAGGGCGGGGGCGCCGGCGGCCCGGACGAGGCGGGCCTCGCGGCGGCGGGCGGCCGGCCCCAGGATCGCGAACATGGTCCGCAGCCGGTGGAGCTCGTCGGGACGCACGGCCTCGCGCGCCACCTCCGCCAGGCCCTCGAGCCACCGCCGCCACGCCTCCAGGCGCTCGCGACAGCGGGGGCACCGCGCGACGTGGTCCTCCCCGTCGCGGGTGCGGCCCCGGGCGAGCTCGGCCAGGCGGTCGTCGGTCAGATGCCTCATCGTCCCTCACCCTTCCAGTATCCGCCGCGACCCGATCGAGACAGATCCTCCACCAGCCGGCGCAGCCGCTTGAGGCACCGCCCCCGGATCGGGCCGATGGAGGTGGGGGCGAGGCCCTCGTCCGCCGCGACCTCGGCGTAGCTGTCGGGCGGGTCCTTCAGGTGCAGCCGCTCGATCAGGCGCCGGCACCGCGGGTCGAGGCGCGCCATCGCCTCGCGCAGCGCCACCAGCTCCTCGTCGCGGGCGAGATCGCCGGCCGGATCGGGGTCCTCCACCGCCGCGCGCTCGTGGAGCTCGACGGAGGGCGTGCGAGCACGCATCACCGCGAGCGCCTGGTACCGCGCCACCGCCGCCAGCCAGCCGTGAAGCTTCTCGGGCTCCCGCAGCCCCTCGAGCCCCTCGAGCGTCGCCAGCGCCACCCGCTGCAGCACCTCGTCCGCCTCGTCGGCGTCGCACCCCGTGCGGCGCGCCACCGCCTTCACCACCGGCCCGAACCGCCGCCACAGCTCCTCCCAGGCGGACTCGTCCCCGGCGCGGCACGCCGCCACCAGGCGCGCGCTCGCGGCACGGCTCTCGGCCCAGCCGTCGTCGCGGCCCATCGCCTCCAGCGTAGCAGGCACGCCCGCTCCGGGCGGCTCACGCCCCCCGGTGCACCACCCGGTACGTCTCCAGGTCGTCGGCGGGCCCGGCCTCGCGCACCTCCACGATGCGGTTGGCGTCGTCCACGAGCACGATGCGGGCCCGGTGCGAGGCCACCTCGGCCCGGTCGAGCTGGGCGTAGGTGGCGACGATCACCAGATCGCCCGGCCGCACCAGGTGGGCGGCGGCGCCGTTGATCTGCACCTCGCCGGAGCCGGGCCGGCCACGCAGGGCGTAGGTGACGAGGCGGGCGCCGCTCGTGATGTCGTAGATCTCCACCCGCTCGAGGTGATCGATGTCGGCCGCGTCCATGAGATCGGCGTCGAGGGTCACGGAGCCCACGTAGTCGAGGTCCGCCGCGGTGACCGTGGCGCGGTGGATCTTGGCGCGGAGAAAGGTGCGCAGCATCATCGCGGATCCTCCAGGTCGGTCAGCGTCTCGGGGTGGTTCCCGTCGGGCGAGGCGAGCACGTTGTCGATGAGCCGCGCGGCGCCCAGCCGCGCCGCCAGCGCGAGCAGCACCGGCCCCTCGATGCGGGCGGGCCGGGAGAGCGTTTCCGGATCCACGCAGGCGGCGTACTCGAGCTCGAACCTCGGCTCGGTGCGGACGGCCCCGGCCACCGCCGCCTCCACCGCCTCCGGGTCGGCCTCGCCCGACGCGACCAGCTCCCGGCCGTGGAGCAGCGCACGGTAGAGCGCCGGCGCCACGGCACGCTCCTCGGGGGTCAGGTACGCGTTGCGGGAGCTCAGCGCCAGGCCGTCGGGCTCGCGCACCGTGGGCGCCACCACGATCCGCACCGGAAGGTCGAGGTCCGCCACCAATCGGCGGATCAGCACCGCCTGCTGGGCGTCCTTCTGCCCGAACACCGCGACCTCGGGCTCCACGATGTGGAAGAGCTTCGACACCACCAGCCCCACGCCCGCGAAGTGGCCCGGGCGATGCGCCCCGCACAGCACCTCCTCGAGCCCGCCGAAGCCGATCCGCACCACCGGCGGCCGGGGGTACATCTCGGCGACCTCCGGCGCGAACACCATCGCGACGCCCTCGCCCTCGAGCCTGGCGCGGTCGCCGTCGAGGTCCCGGGGGTAGCGCTCGTAGTCCTCCCCCGGCCCGAACTGGGTGGGGTTGACGAAGATCGAGACCCACACCTCGTCGCCGAGCTCCCGCGCCCGCCGCACCAGGGCGAGGTGCCCCTCGTGCAGCGCGCCCATCGTCGGCACGAACGCCACGGTGCGGCCCGCGGCGCGCGTCGCCGTGCGCGCCGCCCGCGCCTCAGCGATGGTCCGGATCAGCCGCATCGCTCACCTCCCCGTCGAGGGCCGCCGCCTCCTCCGGAGGCAGCCGGTACCACTGCGAGCGCCGCGGCGTGCGCCCCGCCCGCACGTCCTCGACCCAGCGCGCGAGCGCCCACACCGCGGCGTCGCCGAGGCGCGCGTACGGGCGCACGAACCGCGGACGCGGCGGCTCCGAGATCCCCAGCAGGTCGTGGACCACCAGCACCTGCCCGTCGCAGTCGGCCCCGGCGCCGATCCCGATGGTGGGGATCCGCACCGCCGCCGTCACCCGTCCCGCCACCTCCGCCGGGACCCCCTCGAGCACGAGCGCGAAGCAACCCGCCGCCTCCAGCTCGCGCGCCGCGGCCTCGAGCTCGCGCGCCGCGGCCGCCGTCCGCCCCTGCACGCGGTAGCCGCCGAACGCGTGCACCCACTGGGGGGTGAGGCCGAGGTGGCCCATCACCGGCACCCCGGCCCGCACCAGCGCCTCGACCCGGTCCGGCCACCGGCCCTCCAGCTTCACCGCCTGCACGCCCGCCTCCTTGACGAACCGGACGCCGCTCGTCACCGCCCGCTCCACGCTCTCCTGGTAGCTGCCGAACGGGAGATCCCCCACCACGAGCGGCACCGAGGCCGCTCCCGTCACCGCGCGGGCGTGGTGGATCATCTCGTCCAGCGTCACCGCGAGCGTGGTGGGGTGGCCGAGGACCACCATCGCCAGCGAGTCCCCCACCAGCAGCAGATCGGCCCCCGCGGCCTCCCCCCAGCGCGCCGTGGGGGCGTCGTACGCGGTGAGCATCACCAGGCGGCGCGAGCCCTTGGCCGCCCGGACCTCAGGTACCGTGACGGGTCGCCGCATCGGCCCTCCCCCGCACCGCCCGCCCCCTCACGGCGACCCTCCCGGATCGAGCGTCTCGGTCCCGCGGGATCCGAGCGGCACGTACACCTGCGTGCCCCGCCGGCAGCGCGCGATCTGGTCGATCAGCGCGTCGAGATCGGCGGGGTCGTGCACGAAGTCGATGTCGTCGGTGTTCACGACCAGCAATGGCGTCTCCCGGTAGTGGAAGAAGTAATGGGAGTACGCCTCGCTGAGCCGCTCCAGGTATTCCCTGTCGATGCGGGTCTCGAACTCGCGCCCGCGCCGGCGGATCCGCTCCATGAGCACCGGCACCGAGGCCTGCATGTAGATCACCAGGTCCGGCGTGGGCACCTCCGCCTCGAGCAGTGGGTACAGCTTCTCGTAGATGGCGAGGTCGGCGTCGTCCAGCGTGAGGTAGGCGAAGATCCGGTCCTTCTGGAACGTGTAGTCGGCGAGGACGAGGTCGTGGAACAGGTTGAGCTGGGCGATCTCCCGCTGCTGCTGGAAGCGGGAGAGCAGGAAGTACACCTGGGTCTGGAACGCGGCTCCGGGCCGCCCCTCGTAGAACGAGGGGAGGAACGGGTTCTCCACGTCCTCGAGCACCATCACCCCCTCGAACCGGCGCGCGAGCAGCTGCACCAGCGACGTCTTGCCCACCCCGATGGGGCCCTCGACGGCGATGTGGCGGAAGGGGAGGCGGCGACTCATGGCGCGAGGTGCATCTTAGCAGAAAGGAAGAGGATAGCCATCACCACCGAGAGCACGCCGTTGGCCGTGAAGAAGGCGGCGTCCACCCGGGAGAGGTCGTGCGGGCGCACCAGCCGGTGCTGCCACAGGAGCAGGGCCCCCGCCGCCGCCACCGCGGCCCAGCGCAGCGGGCCGCCCCCGGCCATCCGGGCGAAGACCGCGAAGCCGGCAAGGGCCGCGGCGTGGAGGAGGCGCGCCACGAGCAGCGCCCGCGCCGCGCCCAGGCGCGCGGGGAGCGAGCGGAGCCGCATCCGCCGGTCGAACGCCTCGTCCTGGAGCGAGTAGATCACGTCGAACCCGGCCACCCAGAGGGCCACGGCCGCCGCGAGCACCAGCGGCTGCGGCTCGAGGCGCGGCGTCACCGCCAGCCAGGCGCCCACCGGCGCGATCCCGAGCCCCGCCCCCAGCCACAGGTGGGCGAGCTCGGTGAACCGCTTCGCGTACGAGTACCCCAGCACCCACGCCAGCGCGACGGGCGACAGCGCCAGGCACACGCGGTTCAGCATCCCGGCGGCCAGCACGAACGCCGCCGAGGCCGTCACCGTGACCCCCCAGGCGAAGGAGCGGGAGAGCCTCCCGGCCGGCAGCGCCCGCCCCGCCGTGCGTGGGTTGGCGGCGTCGAACCGGTGGTCCGCCAGCCGGTTGAAGGTCATCGCCGCGGTGCGGGCGGCCACCATCGCCACCAGCACCCACAGCCACACCCGCGGCGGCGGCCACCCCGCCCCGCTCGCCGTGACCAGCGAGATCACCGCGAAGGGCAGCGCGAACACCGTGTGCTGCCACTTGATCATCTCGGCGGTCTCCGCCGCCGCGGCGAGCGCCGCCCTCACGGCTCCCACCTCAGCCCCCGATCCTCGGTGGGCACGCCGAGCAGGTCCAGGACACGCACCGCGTAGTGGGCGCGGAACCGTCCGAGCGCATCCTCCGGCTCGCCCTCCAGGTAGAACGCGGGCACCGGCGGCACCACGTGCACGCCCAGGCGCGCGAGCCGCAGCAGGTTCTCGAGGAGCACCGCCGACATGGGCGTCTCGCGGATTCCCAGCACCAGCGGCCACCGCTGCTTGAGCGCCACGTCCGCCACCCGCTGGCCGAGGCCGCGCGAGATCCCGTGCGCGATGGCGCCCGCCATCCCCGCCGAGCACGGCACCACCGCCACCCCCCCCAGGCGGTACGAGCCCGAGGCGATGGGCGCCATGAGGTCGCCGTCCGGCCACGGCGCGAGCCGTCCCTCGAGCTCGGGGTGGGCCACCGCCAGCTGGCGGCAGAACGCCCGCGAGCCCGCCCACTCCCTGCCCAGCTCGTGCGCCGCCACCCGCGCGCCCGGGCCCGTCACCACCACGTGCAGCCGCTCCACCTCCGGCGACGCCCCCGCCCGCCGCGCCACCTCCACCGCGAGCGCGCTCCCCGAGGCCCCCGAGACCACCAGCGCGAGCTCCACGCCGTCTCCTTCCGCCGGCCGGCAGTATAGCCGCCCGGGCGATCCGCGACCGTTGCCCCTGCACGGCGGCGCGGTGTCCGGGAGGTCGCGGCCGCCGGGGCGTGGCGGGGGCTGCGCGATGGGGCCGGAGGGATCCGGAGGCGAGGGGCCACCGGGCCCGCCGCGGCGGCCGGCCCCGAGGGCGAGGCGGGAGCGGCCTCTCTCCGCCGGAACGCCCGTGACGCTCCCGGCCCGGACGGAAGCCGCCCGTGCTCGTCCGGAGCGAGACGGCGATCCTGTCCTCCGTCACGGACGGGAGGCCGGGCAGCGGGAGGGCGCGGCGCACGGGCCGCGCCCCTCCCGGGAGGTCGGTGTCCCCTTCTCTCGGGAAATGAGTGTCCCCTTCTCTGGCCCGGGGCCGCCTCGGAGGTGTCGAAAACCGTGACACCGTCGAGAACCGTGACCGCGCCGGCGCTGGGACGGCGCAGAGAACCGTGACACCCCTTCCCCGACCCGGTGCACAACGAACTGCAATGGAAGCACTTGTGAACCGCGCCCGGGCTGGCACGCAGCCTGCTCCGGCCGGGGGCGTGCACGGCCGTGCGAGAGCACACCCGCCGGGGGGCATCCCGGACGAGACGAAAGGAGGGAACCATGGAGAGAAGTCTCAGGCTCGCGACGCTGGTGGGCGTGGTCGTGGCGGTGGCGATGACCGCCGCCGCGGCGGGTCCGGCCCCCGCGCCCGGCGTCGTCAACGTCAACACCGCCTCGGCCGAGCAGCTCGCGCTGCTTCCCGGGGTGGGGCCGGCCCTGGCCAAGCGGATCGTGGCGTTCCGCACGGAGAACGGGCCGTTCCGGTCGCTGGACGAGCTGGTGGCGGTGCGTGGGATCGGCGAGCGCTCGCTCGGGCGGATGAAGCCGTACGTGACCCTCGAAGGTCCCACCACCCTGAAGGAGAAGGTCCGGCTGCGGCGCTCGCGCCGTCAGCCCAGCTGAGCCACGGGGCATACCACGGAGCGTGGATGGGACGGGCGGCCCTCGCGGCCGCCCTTCTTCGAGGAGGAGCCGATGCCCACAGCCCACCCCTCGCAGCGCGGCGCGACCCTCGCGGAGTCGCTGGTGGTGCTCGCCATCGCGGGCCTCGCCGCCACCGTGGCCGCCGCCAACCTCGCCGCACTCCGCCGCGGGTCCGCCCTCGCCAGCTCGTGCCGGCGGGTGCACGCGCTCGTGGTACGTGCCCGCACGCTGGCGGTCACGGGTGGCGCCGCCACGTCGCTGGTGTTCGAGCGCGGCCCCCACGGCTACCGTTGCTTCGTGGCCCGCGACGGCGACGGCGACGGCGTGAACCGGCGCGACATCGCCCGCGGCACCGACGAGCTCCTCTCGCCGGTGGAGGAGCTCGAGGACCGGCCCGCGGGGCTCGGGATCCTTCCCGGGGTGCGGGTCCCCGACCCCTCGGGACGCGGCCGGCTCCGCGGCGATCCCGGCGACCCCGTCCGCGCGGGCCGAGGCGACATCGTGACCTTCACCCCGCGGAGCACCGCCACCCCGTGCACCATCTACTTCACCGACGCACGGGAGCGGATGCGGGCGATCCGTGTCTTCGGGCCCAGCGCCCGGGTGCGGGTCCTGGAGTGGCGCCGCGGGTGGCCCCGGTGGCGGAGGGCCGGCTGGTGAGCCGCCTCACGGCGCCGCCCGCAGCTCTCCCACCACCCGCTCGCCGGCCGCGGCCCGCGCCCGGCCCAGCAGCACCGAGCGGATCACCACCGCCCCGGGCTCCGCCACGGCTCCCGCAGCCACGATGGACTCGCTCACCGTGGCGCCGGCGCCCACCACGGCGCCGGCGCCCACCATCGCCCGGTGGAGCCGCGCGCCGGCCGCCACGCGAGCGCCGGGGTCGGTCCACGAGCTCTCGCCGAGGAGCGCCAGCACCGCCTCCAGGTACGCCGCCGGCGTCCCCACCTCCCGCCAGTGGCCCGTGACCACCGCGCCGCCCAGCCGCCCGCACCGCCGGGCCGGCTCCCACACCGCGGCGGGGACGTCGCCCGGTCCGGCGGGGATCCGATCCAGCGCGGCGCGCGACACCACCATGGCCCCCGGGTAGAGCAGGGGCACCTCGCCGGCCGAGGGCTGCCCCGGAGGGGCGATGCCGGTCACCAGCCCCCTCGCGTCGAGGTGGACCCGCGACCATCGCCGGGGATCGAGATGCGGCAGCAGCGCCATGGTCACGTCGTGGGCGCCCCCGGCGTGGGTGGCGAGCAGCGCCGCGAGCTCCAGGCCGTACACCGCGTCACCGTTGAGGACCAGGACCGGCCCCTCCCGGCCGAGCAGCCCGCGGTCGCGCGCGAGGGCGATCCCGCCCGCCGTCCCCATCAGCCGCGGCTCCCGCGAGACCGCCACCGGGATCGGCGGGGTGAGCGAGCCCAGCGCCTCCTCCAGGCGATCCGCCAGGTGCCAGGCGTTGACCACCGCCCGCGGCGCCCCGGCCCGTGCCGCCTGCTCCACCGCCCACATCACGAGCGGCCGGTCGAGCACCGGCAGCGCCGGCTTCGGCAGGACGCGCGAGAGCGGCTCCATCCGCCGACCCCGGCCGGCGGCCAGGATCATGGCGGCGGCGAGCGGGCGTGGACGGCTCACGGCAGCACCATGTCCCGCGGCAGGCCGAGCTCCGGGCGGTCGCGCCGGTAGGTCTCCCAGAGCGCCACGTACGAGGCCCGGAGCGCCGCGGCGGGGTCGAGGCCCAGCCGGACCGCCACCGCCTCCGGATCCTCGCCCTCCACCTCCACGAACCACCCCATCGGTGTCCGGTCGAGACACACCGCCGCGGCGCCGAGACGCCACACCTCGCGCTCCTTCTCGTACAGCCGCACGGGCAGGAACCCCAGCCGCCCGAGGATCGCGAGCAGCGCGTCGCCATCCTCCACCTCGGTCTCCAGCTCCTCGCGCACCTTGACCCCGCCCTCGAACCGGGCGCCACCCTTGAAGGTGAGGCGCCACCGCCCGCCGTACCGGCGCAGCCGCAGCACGCACCCCGCACCCGCCAGCCGCCCGTCCGCCGTGTCGAGCAGCACGTTCCGCTCGCGGGCGGGCCCCGCCTCGCGCCGTGCGCCGAGCCGCTCGAGGTGCGCCCGCACCACCGCGGGGTCGTCGAGGCGCAGCTTGATCTCGCGCTCCTCGCCGGCGTCGCGCCGCATCCGCTCCATGGCCCCAGCCTACACGAGCCGCCGGCCGCGCTACCATGGCGCGGTGCCGCACGTCGTCCTCGGTACCGCCGGCCACATCGACCACGGCAAGAGCGCCCTCGTCCGCGCGCTGACGGGCACCGATCCCGACCGCCTCCCCGAGGAGAAGCGGCGCGGGATCACCATCGAGCTCGGCTTCGCCGTGCTGGAGGAGGGCGACCTGCGGCTGCACTTCGTGGACGTCCCGGGGCACGAGCGCCTGGTCCACACCATGATCGCCGGCGCCGGCGGGATCGACCTGGCGCTGCTCGTGGTGGCGGCGGACGAGGGGGTGATGCCCCAGACGCGGGAGCACCTCGACGTGATCCGCTTCATGGGCGTCCCCGGGGGCGCGGTGGCGCTCAACAAGATCGACCTCGTGGACCCCGAGCTCGCGGCGCTGGCGGCGGAGGAACTGCGCGAGACGCTCCGGGCGACGCCGTTCGCCGGCGCCCCGCTGGTGCCCGTGTCCGCGGTCACGGGCGAGGGGATCCCCGAGCTCCGGCGCGTCCTGCTCGAGACGGCGCGGCGGGCGCGGCCCCGCGAGCTCCACGGGCGGCCGTTCCGCCTCGCCGTGGACCGCGTCTTCACCCGGCCCGGCGCGGGCACCGTGGTCACCGGCACCTCCCTGTGGGGGCGGCTCCGGGTCGGCGACCCGCTGCTCCTGCTCCCCGCCGGCCTCCGCACCCGCGCCCGCCGCCTCCAGGTGCACGGTACCGAGCGCGAGGAGGTGGAGGCCGGGGAGCGGGTCGCCGTGGCGCTCGCGGGCCTGCGGCACGAGGCGGTGCGCCGCGGCGACCAGCTGCTCGCCGCGGGACCGTGGCGACCGACCCGCAGGATCACGGCGCGGCTCGAGCTGCTCCCCTCCGCACCGGGGCCGCTGGACGAGGGCAGCGAGGTGGAGCTGCACGCCCTCGCGGCGCGGACGGCGGCCCGGATCGAGCGGCTGGCGATGCGCCCCCTCCCGCCCGGCGGCGCCACCGTCGCGCAGCTCGCGCTGGCCGCACCCATGGTGCTGTTCCCCGGCGACCGCGGGGTGCTGCGGCGGCCCGCCCCGGTGAACACCTTCGGGGGGGTGCTGGTCCTCGACGCCCACCCCGCCCGCGTGCGTCGCCGCGACGCCGCCCACCTCTCGCGCCACCCGCGCCCCGACAGGGCGGGCCGTCCGCTCCTCGTGGCGCGGTGGCTCGAGGAGGCGGGCCTCGCCGGCCTCGCGCCGGAGGAGGTGGCGGCTCGCCTCGGCACCGACCACGACGCCACCGAGGCGGTGCTGGGCCGCCTCACCACATCGGGCGACGCGGTGGTGCTGCCCGCGCGCCCGCCGCGCCTCGTCGCCGCCGCCGTGCTCGACCGTCTGGAGCGGGCGGCGCGCGAGGAGCTCCGGCGCCGCCTCGAGGGCGAACTCGCCTCCACCGGCATCCCCGCGCGGGACTTCATCGCCGCGCTGCTGCCCCGGCGGGCCATGGACCTCGCCGACCGGTACCTGGAGGAGCTCCGGCAGCGGGGGGCGGTGGCGCTGGTGGCCGGCCGGGTGGTGCCGCCCGGCCGCTCCGAGCACCTCACCGAGGCCGGCCAGGAGCTGGCCCGCCGGGTGGAGGCCGCGTACCTCGAGGCGGGCCTCGACCCGCCCCCGCCCGAGGCCCTGGCGGAGGCGCTGGGCGCCCGCCGGGCGGTGGTGGAGGGGATCTGCCGCTACCTGGTGGAGCGCGGGGCGCTGGTCCGGCTCGCCGGCAGGTTCCTCATCCACCGCTCGGCGCTCGAGGAGGTGGAGGCCGCGGTGCGCGCCTGGCCCCGGGACACCCTCACCGTGGGCGAGTTCAAGGAGCGGTTCGGGCTCACCCGCAAGCTCGCCATCCCCATCCTGGAGTGGCTCGACGGCCGCCGGGTCACGACCCGCCGCGGAGCGGCACGAGCGATCCTGAAGCGGGATCGAACCGGCGGTCACGGATGAGCCGCACGGTGGTGGACCTGAGCGCGGACAGCTCGAAGCGCACGCGGGCACGGTAGACCACCCAGCAGGCGGTGGCCCGCCCCTCCCGGGTCGCCGGGGCGAGCGTCCAGCCGGCGAGGAACCGGCGGACCCAGGGCACCAGCCCCTCGGGCACCTCGAGGGGGAGGAACCGCTCCACCCGCCCGCCCTCGCCCACCCGGACGAGGACGCGGATTCCCGACTCCACCGCCATCCCGGGAACCCGCAGCGAGAGCCGCCGCGGCACCGCCACCGAGGTGAGCTCGGCCGGGTCCGCCGCCGGGAGCTGCGCGAGCCGACCCGCGCCGTAGGTGAGCCCCGTGCCCCCGGGCTCGGGCGGGACCTCGGGGTCGGGAAGCTCCAGGTCGGCGTCGAGCACCGTCGCCCGCTTCACCGTCCCGGCCAGGGTGATGGAGAGCGCCGTCCAGGAGGGGCGCGCCGTCGGTCCGGCCCGGGCCGGCTCGAACCGCTCGCTCATGAGCCGGCGCACCAGCTCGGGCCCGATCCCCGGGAACGGCAGCTGCACGGGCACCGCCCCCAGACAGCGGCCGCGCTCGTCCACGTAGGCGGCCACCGTCGCCGGGCCGTGCACGGGGACCTTGCGCGGCGGCAGCGCCCCGGCGAGCTGCGGCGGCGCGTCCACCGGTTCGGCGAAGGGATCCACCGGCGACACCTCGAGGAGCGGAAGCGTCAGGGGGATCGTGAGATCGAGGCGCCGCTGCCATGCCCGCGGCCGTCCCTCCTGGGCGAACGCACCGCCCGTCGCCGCCAGGAGCGCGAGCGCGGCCAGGGCCGTCCTGCGGTTCATGGCGACATCGTAGCCGCGTTTCGGCCCGGTCTCAAGCGCCGCCGGCCGCGGCCGCACGGACGCGCGCCGCGACGGGGGCGGTGCGCCCGTCCTCCACCGGCGTGACCCGACCCGCCGCCCGCAGCCACCGCACCACGAGCTCGTCGAGGCGCTCCGTGGAGCGGCGGACCGGCCGGGCCTCGCGGAGCGACCGGTACCCGTCGCCACCCTGGACCAGGAAGTCGATCGTCGCCACCGTGTACTCGCGGTCGTCCTCGAGCGGGGCGCCCCCCACCGTGACGCTGACGAGGCGCCGCCCCGGGGGGGCGGAGGGGTCGTAGCGCACCCGCATCCCCGACTGCTGGAGCATCCCGTGCTCCTCGCTCAGGCCCTGTTCCAGGGCGGCCCGGAGCGCCGCCCCGCGGAGACGGACCACCACCAGCCGGTTGTCGAACGGCAGCGCCGAGGTGACGTCGCCGCGGGTGATCGTCCCGGCGGGGAGATCGGCACGGAGCCCGCCGGCGTTGTAGAGGGCCACCTCGGCGCCGGTGGCGCGGCGCATGAGGTCGGTGACGAGGTTGCCGAGCGGGGAAGCTCCGGCGTAGCGGCGCACGATGGGGGCGGAGGCCTCGGCCACCGGCTCCGCCGCGATCCGCGCCACCACCTCGCGCCAGTGCGCGAGCCGGCGCGCCACCTCCGGAGGCGGCGTCTCGCGGTCGCTCCAGACCCGCTCCAGGCGCCCCTCGAAGCGCGCCACCCGGCCCGAGCCGGGGTCCACCTCGAGCTCGAGCACGCCCAGCGTGGTGGTGTGTCCGTAGGTCTGCACCACGATGGTGCCGTGGGTGGGCTCCACCAGCGGCGGGTCGAGGCCCCGGTGGGCGTGGCCGCCCACCAGAACGTCGATGCCCGGCACCGCCGCCGCGAGCCGGAGGTCGGCGTCCACGTCGCGCTGCAGCTCGGGGTGGGCCTCCGCGTCGAGCTGCATCGGGCCGGTCCGCCCCTGGTGTGCGAGGACCACCACGAGGTCCACCCGCTGCCGGAGACGCGGCACGAGCGCGGCGAGCACCTCGGCAGGCTCCCGGAACTCGAGGTCGCGGACGTGCTCCGGCAGCGTCACCTCCGCCGCGTCCGCCCCGATCACGCCGACGATCCCGATGCGGAGGCCGGCCCGGCGCACGATCACCCAGGGGCGGGCGAACCGCCGCCCGCTCCTCCTCCAGAACACGTTGGCCGCGAGCACCGGCACCCTCGTGCCCCCGACCAGCTCCTCGAGGCGCGGGACGCCGTAGTCGAACTCGTGGTTCCCGAGCGCCATGGCGTCGTACCCCATGGCCTCGAGCAGGTCGAAGGGAGCCGCCCCGCGCGTGTAGGTCGAGACCGCGGGGCCGGTGAGGAGGTCGCCCGAGTCCACCAGCAGCACGTCGTCCCGCCCCGCGCCGAGGCGGCGCTCGAGCCCGGCGAGCGCGCCCATGCCGCCCACGGGCGGGGAGCCCGGCAACCATCCCGCACGGATCGGCTCGAGCTGCGCGTGCATGTCGTTGGTGTAGAGGATGGTCAGCCTGCGGGGCGCCGGCGCCCGCTCCCCCGCGGGCGCGCCCGCCGTCACGGCCGCGAGGACGCCCGCCGCGACCAGCGCCGCGATCCGCCTCGGCCCCATGGAGCCTCCCTCCGGAGCGCGCGCCCCCGCCCATCCGGCGGCACGCTGCGCAGAACGCCACCCGCGGGGGTGGCGTCGTGAGTCGAGAGTGTGGTGCGCCCGGCGGGATTCGAACCCACGGCCTTCAGATCCGGAGTCTGACGCTCTATCCAGCTGAGCTACGGGCGCACGTCGTGGGGTGGGCGATGGGAGTCGAACCCACGGCCACAGGAGCCACAATCCTGTGCTCTACCAGCTGAGCTACGCCCACCGTACGCGTCCTGGCCCGCCTGAGAGGATTCGAACCTCTGACCCACGGATTAGAAGTCCGTCGCTCTATCCAGCTGAGCTACAGGCGGCCCTCGTCTCCTCGGTCGGGATGGTCGGGGCGAGAGGATTTGAACCTCCGACCCCCTGCGCCCAAGGCAGGTGCGCTACCAGACTGCGCCACACCCCGACCTCGGCGTCGCGATTCCAAAGAGCGAACCCCCGAAGGGGCAACTGAGTATAGGGAGCCGCCGCGGAGGTGTCAATCGGCGGCAGGGGGCAGCTCCAGCCCCAGGGCCGCCAGCCTCGGCTCGAGGACGCGCCGCTGGACGGCCGCGATCTCGCGCGCTCCTGCCCACCCCGCCGCGACCATCCGATCGAGCTCGGCACGGGCGAACGGCCGCCCCTCGGCCGTCCCCTGGATCTCCACCAGCTCGCCGGTGGCCGCGAAGACGAGATTGAGGTCCACCTCGCAGTCGAGGTCCTCGCCGTAGTCGAGGTCCACGCGCACCTCGCCGCCCACGAGCCCCACCGATACCGCAACCACCTGGCGGACCAGCGGCCACGACTCGAGGAGCCCCTGCTCCCACATGCGCCCCAGCGCCAGGGCCAGCGCCACCCAGCCTCCCGAGATGGCGGCGGTGCGGGTGGAGCCGTCCGCCTGGATCACGTCGCAGTCCACCTGCAGGGTCCGCTCGCCGATGAGGCCGCGGTCCACCGCCATCCGCAGGGCGCGCCCGATGAGCCGCTGGATCTCCTGGCTGCGCCCGCTCGGGCGCCCGCGGCTCACCTCCCGCTCCGAGCGCTCCTCCGTCGCTCGCGGCAGCATCGCGTACTCCGCGGTGACCCACCCCTCGCCGGTCCCGCGCAGGAACGGCGCCGTGCGCTCGAGCACCGAGACGTTGCACAGCACCACGGTCTCGCCGCCCCGGTAGAGCACGCTGCCCTCGGGGTACCTGACGAAGTCGAGCTCGATGGTCACGGGGCGGATCTGGTCGGGCCGGCGTCCGTCCGGGCGCATCGCACCTCCAACGCCGCCCAGGATACCCGAGCCCGGCGCGGCGGGCGCGATCCGCTCACGAGCGGTCCGGGCCGCCCCCATCCAGGTGGACCAGCTCGAGGCGGGGCGGGGTCTCGCCGAGGATGGTCCGGGCCACGCGCAGGAAGTGGTCGGAGGCGTCGGTGAGGAGCAGGCGCACGTCGCCGCCCTCGCCCGCGCCGGCCGCCGGGACACGCCGCGCCACCGCCGCGGCCACCGCCGACGCCGAGTCCACGAGGCGCACCGCCGGCCCGGCCACGGCCGCCAGCGAGGGGATCAGCAGGGGGTAATGGGTGCAGGCGAGCAGCAACGCCTCCGCCCCCCACTCGAGGAGCGGCGCGAGGTAGCGGCGCGCCACCTCCCGGGTCACGGGGTGGTCGCCCCAGCCCTCCTCGGCGAGGGGCACGAACAGAGGACAGGCGGCGGCGCGGACCGCCACCTCCGGGGCGCGCGCGGCGATGGCCGCCTGGTACGCGCCCGAGCGCACCGTCCCCTCGGTGCCGATCACCCCGATCCGTCGCGCACCCGTGGCCAGCGCCGCCTCCACCCCCGGCTCCACCACCCCCACCACCGGGACCGACAGCGCCGCGCGGAGCTCGGGGAGCGCATACGAGCTGGCGGTGTTGCACGCCACCACGAGGAGCTTCACCCCGCGCCTCACCAGGTAGGCGGCGGCGTTCCGGGCGTAGCGCCGGACGGTCTCCGCCGACTTGGTCCCGTACGGCAGCCGCGCGGTGTCGCCCAGGTAGAGGTACCGCTCGCCGGGCAGCCGCTCGCGCAGCGCCCGGAGGACGGTGAGGCCGCCCACCCCCGAGTCGAAGATCCCGATGGGGAGCTCGCGCGCCGCGCTCATGAGCCCGCGACGAACCCCGTGTCGAGGACCAGCGGCCGCGAGAGGTCGAGGTGCCCGGTGAGGGTCCGCACCTCGCGGCCGCCGAACAGCAGCTGCACGGCCCGGAGCTCGGGGACGTTGAGGAGGATCGAGTCCACCACCGCGTAGGCGAAGAGCAGCTCCGTGGAGCTCCCGGCCAGCGGGCGGTCGGGGGGAGAGAGGTCCACGTAGGCGACCCCCCGCCCGTCCACGAACACGTCGAGCAGGGTCGCGGGGTACGGGGCGGCCGGCGGCCACCCCGGGGGCGGCTCGCCGAGCAGGCGCTCCACGATGGCCCGCACCCGCGCCTGCGGCTCCTCGGGGAGGCGGACCTCCACCAGCTCGGGGTGGAGGAGACCGTCCGGTCCGGGGTAGAGGAGGGCGATCCGCCCCGTGGGCGCCGGGGTGGGCGTGGCGAGCGCCGGCGTCGCCGCGGGCCGGCGCCGCGCCCGTGCCCCGCCCCGGAGCACGAGCAGCGCCAGGACCCCCGCCGCCACCGCCACCAGCGCCACGACCAGGAGCAGCCGCCGCCTCATCGCGTCCCGAGGTAGTCGAGGATGCCTCCGGCGATGGCCCGCGCCAGGCGGTCCCGGTAGGCCGGGTCGGCGAGCCGGCGGCTCTCCTCCGGGTTGGTGAGGAAGCCCATCTCCACCAGCGCCGCCGGCATGGTGGCGCCGGTGAGCACCACGAACGGTGCCTGCTTCACGCCCCGGTCGGGGAGACCGAGGTTGCGGTCGAGACGCCGCTCGAGGGCGAGCGCGAGGCGGGCGCTCTCGTTGAGCACCTTCGCCTGCGCCATCTCCCACAGCACCAGGTCCACCCCGGAACGCCCCCCGCCCCCGGCCGGGCGGTTCTCGAGGGCGGCGGTGGCGGTGGCGCGCGCGTCGGTCCCCTCGCGGTCGAGGCTCATGTAGTACGTCTCGGCGCCCCGCACGCTCGCCACCGGGGAGGCGTTGGCGTGCAGCGACACGAACACCCTCGCCCGGAGCCGGTTCGCCATCGCCGTGCGATCGGTCAGGGCCCGGTCCGCGTCACTCTCCCGGGTGAGGCGGACCGGGATCCCCCTCGCCTCGAGCAGGCGGCGAACGCGGCGCGCCACGTCCAGCGTGAGGTCCTTCTCGAGGAGCCCGCTCGCCGACCTGGCCCCGGCGTCCGCGCCGCCGTGCCCGGGATCCAGGACCACCGGCCTCGCGGCGGGGCGGTTCGAGGGCGGGGGGGACGGCACCGCCCGCGGGCGCTCGCCGAGGTCGAGGGCGACACGCGGCGGGTTCTCGAGCCGGTGCCAGGCGACCAGCCGGGTCCCCTCGGCGAGCAGCAGGTGGAGGGAGCCGCCACGTGCGACGAGCCCGCGCACGCGGGCCGACTCGAGCCGGCGGCTGGTGTCCACCTGCGGCCGGGCGTCGGCGAACCTCACCTCGACCGCGCCCCCGACCTCCTCGACCTCCACCGGAACGTCGCGGTCGAGGGTGAGCACGACGGTGGTGGTCCGCCCGAAGTCCGCCGCCACCGGGACCACGGCCACCGGGGCCCGGTGGCGCGGCCCGGGAACGATGCGGTACCCGCCCGAGGTCCGTTCGAGGTGGTACCCCAGCGGATCCAGGACGACGGCCTCCAGGAGCTCGGGCGCGAGCTCGATCCCGCCCTCCCCCTGGACGGGCGCCTCGTCGAACCGCTTCAGCGCCCCGTCCACCAGCGCGTACCGGCTGCCCGCCGACAGCTGGATCTCGTGCTCGCCGAGGTTGACCGCCCAGGTGCCGGCCGAGGGGGAGAAATGGATCCCCGCGCCCAGGAGCCTCGCCACCGGCGCGAGCTGGACCCGTCCGGTGGGCGTCGTGGGGACCGTCACGGAGCGGTCGCCGAGCCGGAAGGTGAGATCGGCCGCCGCGAGGAGAGGCGCGGCCAGGGTGAGGATCGCGAGGGCCAGGATGGAACGTCGCATGCAAGGACCTGGTGGAGGCGGTGGGAATCGAACCCACGTCCGAGGAACCCCTGTCACCGGTGTCTCCGTGCGCAGCCCGCTGTCGCCTCTCGCCCCGGGGGTGGTCAGCGGGCCACCGCTCCCCGAGGCCAGCCCGTGACTCTCGGCCGCCGCTCCCGGGCGCCGCGGCGGCCCAGCCCGCCTGACGGCGCCGGGCCCAGGCCGGCGGGCGGGACCTCGGGCCCGGCGTGGCTACTTACGCAGCCAGAGCAAGATCAGCGTTGGCAGCTGTGTGAGCCCACCTGTTTTACGAGGCGGTGGACCTCGGCACGCTGCCGGTGACAGGAACCGTTCCCCGTCGAACCCGGTACGCCCCCAGGCTCTCCGGTTCGCCACCAGTATATCACCGCGGCGACGGCCGCACGGCGCCGGGGCGCGGCGCCCCGCCCGCGGCGGCCCGCGGTCACTGCGCCCCGAGCTGCTTCTTCGCCTCGTCCACCTGCTGGCGGAGCTGGCTCGCCTCCTCGGAGAGCCCGAGCTGCTCGAGCTCCTTGATCTTGGCCTCGAGCTCGCGGATCTTGCGCCGGATCTCCTCGCGCTCCCGCTGCGCCTTCAGGTTCTGCTCCTGCTTCTTCTTGTTCTCGCGCATCTCCGCCACCTTCGACGCGTTGCCGGCGTTCTGGTAGGCGGTGATGGCGCGGTCGAAGTCCTTCTTCTTGGCGTAGACGTACCCCATCTGGTTGTAGATCTTCTTGCGCAGCCTGCTGTCGGGGCCCAGGCGCAGTGCCTTCTGGAGCGCGGCGAGCGAGGCCTCGAACTTGCCCGTCGAGGAGTAGCACTGTCCGATGTAGAAGTGCACCAGCGCCACGTTGGGCTTCTTGGCCTTGGCCTTCTGGAACCAGCTCAGGGCCGAGGCGTAGTCCTTGGCGCCGAGGTACGTCTCGCCGGCCAGCAGCAGGTTGTCGAAGCTGGGCCTGGAGCGCGCCACCGCGGTGGCGATCTGCGCCGCCTCGGAGTAGAGACGCTTCTTCGCCGCGGCGTCCCGCGTGCGGCGCGCGGCGCGGATGGCGGCCCCCACCGCGCTGCGGGCGGCCTTCGTGTTCTTGCGATCGAGCTCCCACGCCCGGCGGAACGCCCGGTAGGCGTCGCGGTCGCGACCCAGCTCGCTGTAGGCCACGCCGAGCGCGAGCTGCAGGCGCGGGTTCTTCGGGTCCCGCCTCGCCTGCGCGGCGATGGTGTCGAGGACCTCGCGGGAGCGGTTCAGCTTCGAGGCCGCCGAGGCGAGGAGCAGGGCGTAGGTGGAACGCTGCGCGGCGGGCACCTTGGCGAGCTCGAGCTTCCGGAGCACGGTGTACGCCTCGCCGGGCTGACCGCCCTGCAGGAGCGCCTGTCCCAGGAACACCTTCGCCCCGACGTTGCCGGGGTCGAGCTCCACCGCCTTGCGGAGGTTGCCCGCGGCCTGGCTCGTCTTGCCGAGCCGCAGCTGGACCAGACCGAGCATGTAGTACCCGCCGGCGTAGTCGGGGTTGGTCTTGACGACCTCGGCGAACTCCTTCTCCGCCGTCTTCCAGTCCCGCTTCTTGTACGCCTGGACGCCCCTGTTCCACTCCGCCGCGGCGGCGAACGCCACGACCAGCGCCAGCACGCTCGCGAGGATCCTCGTGCTCGTGGTCCGCTGCATCGTACCCCCTCGTCTCTACGCCTCACGCGGTCCCATCGTCCAGCCCGCCGAGGAGCGGGCGCACCTGCTCGTCGAACATCGCGGCGACGTCCGCTCCCTTGAGCAGGGCGATGGCCCGGCTGTGCTGCTCCGCCAGCTCGCGCAGCGCCTCGAGCCCGTCGCCACGCTCGATCCGGGTTCGCGCGGTCTCGTACTGCTTGTCGATGGTCCGCTCGCCGGCCGCTCCCACCACCTGCGCCGCCATCGTCCGGATCTTCTCGGCGATGCCGAGCAGCGTCACCGGGCTGAGGTTCCCCTCGGGTCGCTCCCCGCCGGGCGGCTGCTCGTCCCGCCCCCGGAGCGCCACGAGACCTGAGGTGATCATCCCGAACAGCAGCTTGGAGACGTCGAACGCCGACCACCTGAGCTGCTCGGCGATCTCCTCGATGGACCGCTCGCCGTCGATCTTGGTGACGAGGATCCACTCGTGCGGCGAGAGCGTGACCTGATCCTGGCTCCCCTCGCGGGGGGGAAAGTACGGGATCAGCTCCAGGGAGGGGATCTTGCGGCGCAGGACCCGCCACTCGTCGAGCCGCCGCGCCGCCTCCATCATCAGGTTGGCGTTGGAGCGCTGCACGGTCACCCGGTCGGTCTCCTCGCCCGGGTGGAACTCGAACTCCCCCTCGGACCAGATGGCGAGCTCGTAGACCGCGTGCTCACCGCGAAGGTTCCCCACCTCCGCATCCACGATCCGCCCCTCCCGGAGGTAGATCCTCCCCTCCTCGCCGTCGCGCCGCAGGTGGAACGCCCCCGTCTTGCCGGAGACGCTCACCAGCTGGATCACGTCGGGCAACGAGAGCTCGGAGAGCGACCCTTGAAGCGCCATCGTTACCGCATCACTGTAGCGTGAACATCACCGTCAGGTTGTAGATGACCTCCACCGGCCTGCCGTTCATGGTGGCCGGCTTGAACTTCCACTTCTTCACGGCCTCCACGGCGGCCTCGGTGCAGCCCAGCGGCAGCCCGCGGAGCACCTTCACGCTCCTGACGTTCCCCTGCTTGTCGATGATGAGCTCGAGGATCACCGGGCCCTGGATCCGCGCCCGGCGCGCCGCCTCGGGGTACCGCGGGGGCGGGGCGCTGATCTTCACCGGCTCGGTGATGTTGCCCCCCACCACGTAGCGCAGCGGCCCCTCCGGCTCCGGCGGCGGCGGCGCCTCGGGGATGGCGGCCACGAGGTCCTCGTCCGGCACGAAGTCGAGGTCCTCCTCGGGCTCCTCCTCGCGGATCGGCTCCGGCTCGTCCGGGGTCGGGTCCGGGATCGGCACCATCCGCGTCTTGGGCTTCGGGATCTTCTCCATCTTCGGCTTCTGGGGCGGCTTGAACTTCACCTGCTTGACGACGTAGATCTTCGCCTTCTTCTGGTGCGCCTCGCGCCCGGTGCCCGCGAAGGACGGCCAGTGCACCACGAACAGAACCGCGTGGAACACGATGGCCGCCGCGAGCGAGATCCGCATCAGCTTGCGCTCGAACTCCTCCTCCTGGGCGATGATCTCGATCACCGTCGGCGGGAGCGCTGCGTCGGCCTTCTGGGTCTTCTTCCTGGCGTCAGCCATGTTCCCTCCCACCCTATTGGACGCCCATGAGGGTCCAGATGTTCTCGATCTCGCGCTGGGTCGGGATCGAGATGGTCTTGATCTCCATCCCGATCTTGTCCTTGGACTGCCGCAGCTCGTCGAACACCTCGATCATCCGGCCGTAGGGCGCCTCGGGGTCGGTGCGGAGGATCACCGGCTTCTTCGGGTTCTGCTTCAGCTTCTCGGCGATGTAGGGCAGCACCTGGTCCAGCGTCATCGGCTTCCCGTCCACCTGGAGCGGCCCGTCCGGCGGCACGAAGATGTCGATCGCCTCCTCCTTCTTGATCTCCGGGGTGTTGGGATCCTCCTTCGGCAGCTGGAAGTCGAGGCCCTTGGTGGCGGAGAACACGGAGGTCACCATGAAGTAGATGATGAGGAGGAACGAGACGTCGGCCATGGAGCCGGTGAAGATCTCGGAATCGATCTTCTTCTTGTTGATGTTCAGCATCCCGTCCTCCCGCTCACTTCCCGATGTCCTCGACCGTCTTCTGCTCCGAGAGCAGGAAGATGATCCGTGCCTTCGCCTGCTTGAGCGCGTCCAGGACCTTGTCCACCCGCTCGTACTTCGTCTCGCGGTCGGCCTTGATCACGAACGGCTTGTTCGGGTCGGTGGCGACCACGTTGGCGGCGAAGGAGAGGACCTCCTCGTCCGAGCTGACCGGTAGCGACATCTCCTCGCCGGTGGAGACCCGGACCACGCCGGCCCTGTCTATGGAGATGTACGCCGCCTTCTTGGGAATGTCGGTCCGCACCCAGGTCTTGGGGAGCTGAACCTGCGTGCGGTCCACCTCGACGTTGTAGGTCAGCACGAAGAAGACGATCAGCAGGAAGACGATGTCCGCCATCGAGGCGGTGAAGATCCGGGCCTCGGTCGTTCGCTCACGTCCACGGATGATTGCCATCGAGGCCTCCCGTCCTCACGACGCCTGCTCGCCGCCTCCCTGACCGTACCGCTGGCTGTCCATCTCGATGAAGGTCTCGAGCAGCATGTTGGTCGCGGTCTCGATGTCGCGCACGAACCGGTTGATCTTGGTGGTGTACCAGTTGTAGGCGAGCTGCGCCGGGATCGCGATGATCAGACCGGTGGCGGTGGTGATCAGCGCCTCGGAGATGCCGGCGGCCACCTTGCCGGGGTTGGTGAGACCCTCGGCCGCCAGGGTGGCGAACGACTTGATCATGCCCGTCACGGTCCCGAGGAAGCCGAGCATCGGGGCGACGTTGGCGGTGGTGGCCAGCACGCCGAGCCCGCGCTCGAGCCGGTCCAGCTCGTACAGGGCGGCGTTCTCGATGGTCTTCTCGATGTCCTCGCGCGGGTGCCCGTAGCGGAGCAGGCCAGCCTTCAGCACCGACGCCACCGGGCCCTGGAACTGCTCGCAGACCTTGATCGCCTCCTTGACGTTCCGGTTCACGAGCAGCGCCTTGCGGACCTTCGAGAGGAACTCGTTGACGTTGACCCTGGCCTTCCGGAGCACCAGGAAGCGCTCGATGATGAACACCAGCGCCAGCACCGAGAAGAACAGGAGGGGCCACATCACCGGGCCGCCCTGGCGGAAGTACGTATAAAGCTGTCCGAACACCTGCGTCCTCCCTATGGTGGTCTCAGAGATCTCCGGCGGACCGTGCGGCCCCCCGGGTCGCTGTCGTCTCGCATCCCCCCGTCACCACGGTACAGGCCACCCCACGGGCTCCGAGAGGCAACGCATGCTAGCACGGGGGTAGGGGGTCGTCAAGGAATCTCGGTCGGACCCTGTCGCGCCCGCCATCGGGCGAGACGCTGGTGGGTGAGGG
>CAYTTB010000030.1:4738-36000 GCA_964440565.1 uncultured Thermoanaerobaculia bacterium | reverse complement strand
CGAGCCAGGCGGCCAGCGCCTCCGGCGAGACCTCGCGCCCGGGGCGCGGCACCACGAACGCCACCCCCGCCTCCCCCCACCGCTCGTCCGGCACCCCCACCACCGCAGCGTCCTCGAGGTCCGGCTGCTCCGCCAGCACCGCCTCGATCTCGGCCGGGAAGACGTTGACCCCTCCCGAGATGAACATCTCCTTCTTCCGGCCCACGATGTAGAAGAACCCGTCCTCGTCGCGCCGCGCCAGGTCGCCGGTGTGGAAGAAGCCCGCCGGGTCGTAGGCCGCCGCGGTGGCCTCGGGGTCGTTCCAGTAGCCCGCCGACACGTGCGGGCCCGCGAGCAGGAGCTCGCCGGTCTCCCCCGGCGGCACGTCGCGGCCCGCCCCGTCCACGAGCCGGGCGACGGTGTACGGCAGCGGCCGGCCCACGGACCCGGCCCGCTCCCAGGCGTCCCGGTCGGTCATCGCGAAGCAGTTCACTCCCACCTCGGTGAGCCCGTACCCCTGGCGCAGCACCAGCCCGCGCTCGCGGTACGCCGCGATCAGCGACACCGGCAGCGGCGCACCGCCCGAGATCAGCCAGCGCACCGAGGAGGTGTCCGTCCGGGCGAGCTCCGGCGCCTCGAGCAGCGCCCGCCAGATGGTGGGCACACCGAGGATCACGGTACACCGCTCGCGCTCCACGGTGCGCCACACCTCCCCCGGGTCGAACCCGCGGTGGAGCACGATCCGGCCACCGATGGCGACGATGGGCCCCAGGAACGCACCGAGCCCGCCGGCGTGATAGAGCGGCGTGAAGATGGGGCTCGTGTCGTCGGCGCCGAGCTGCCAGCCGATCACCGTGGCCAGGGCGTCGAACGCCACCATCCGGTGGGGGATCATCACCCCCTTGGGCCGGCCGGTGGTGCCCGAGGTGTAGAGGAGGGCGAGGAGGTCCTCCGGCCCCGGGCGTGGCCCGGTCCACGCCCCCCCCGGCGCCGCCGCCGTCAGCTCCTCGAGCCGCGTGTGGCCCGGCGCCGCCGGCCCGTCCAGCGCCACCCACCGCTCCACGCACCCCGCCCGCTCGAGACGGGCCACCGCCTCCCGGTGCTCGCCGGCGTAGACCACCGCCCGCGCGCCGCTGTGGGCCAGCACCGCCTCGATCTCCGGCACGGCGAGGCGCACGTTGACCGGGACCAGCACCGCGCCGCACCTGGCGCAGGCGAAGTAGAGGTCCAGGAACTCCACCCGGTTCCCGGCCAGCAGCGCCACCCGGTCGCCCGGAGCCAGGCCCAGCCCGTGCCGGAGTGCCCGCGCGGTGCGCGTCGCCCGCAGGTCCAGCTCCCGGTAGGTGAACCGCCTGCCGGTGGCCACCTCAACCAGCGCCTCCGCGTCGGGCGTGATGCGGGCGCGCTCCCCGAGGAGGTCAGCGTGGAGCACCGCCGCCCTCCACCTCCCGGAGAGCCGCCGCGAGCGCCCGCGAGAGCGCCTCGGGGCACTGCCGCTGGGGGACGTGCCCGCAGCCCGGGATGGTGCGGAGGCTGGCACGCGGCAGGCCCTCGAGCAGGCGGCGGGCGTAGGCGAGATCGAACAGCCCGTCCGCCTCGCCCCACACCAGCGCCACGGGGAGCCGCAGCTCGTCGAGGCGCCCGTCCAGCAGGTACCGATCCATGGACCCGGCCGCCGCCGCGATGCGCGCCACGGGTCCGTCGCGGGCCTGGCGCACCACGTCGTCGAGCACGAACCCCGGGACGGCCCGGCCCGCGGGGCCCATGAGCGCCTCCATCAGCCGCGCCGCCTCCTCCCGGCTCGCCGGGATCAGGGACGGACCCCGGGAGCGTCCCCGGATCGGTCCGCCGTCCACCAGCACCAGGCCGTCCACCCGCTCCGGCGCCTCGAGCGCCAGCAGGCACGCCACCCACGCCCCGAGCGAGTTGCCCACCACGGTCCAGCCATCCCCCGGCAGCAGCCTCTCCGCCGCGGCGCGCACCCCCGCCACGACCGTCCCCAGCTCCAGCGGCCCCTCCCGGGGCCCGGAGCCGCCGTGGCCCGGCAGGTCGGGCGCCACCACCCGGTGGTCCCCGAGCAGCGGCGGGACCACCCGGCTCCAGCTCCCGGCCTGGTCGCCGGCGCCGTGGAGCAGCAGCAGCGGCGCACCGCGCCCCCCCACCCACGCCGTGACCTCGCCCACCGGTGTCCGCACCCGCCGCCGCTCGAGCCCGGCGGCGGCCAGCGCCCGCCGCTCCCGCCAGGCGGCCACCGCCAGCGGGTGACGCAGCACCGCCCACGCCGCGGCACCTGCGGCGGCGATGGCCAGTGCGCCGAGCAGCGCGGCAATCCGGATCACCGGGCGCCGCACAGGCGCTCCCCGATCCGGAACGCCGCCCCGGCCTGGTTGTAGCCGACGCCGGAGCCCACCAGCACCACCAGGTCTCCCGGGCGCACCTTCCCCTTCTCGAGCGCGTCGTGGAACGCCATCGCCACGCACGCCGAGCCCGTGTACCCCCAGGCCTCCATCACCGTGTGGGTGCGCTCGGGAGGAAGCCCCAGCGTCTCCATCACCAGCTCGATGGAGGGCCGGCGCACCTGGGTGAAGATGGCGAGGGCGATGTCGCCCACCTCGAACCCGCCCCGCCCGGCGAGCTGCCGGACGATCCTGGGCCACCCCTCGTGGTTGATCTCGGGGGGGTACCGCTCGAGCATCCGCACCCTCGTGCGGCCCGCCCGCACCGACGCCTCCGTCGCGGGCTCGAAGGTGCCGCCGGAGTAGATCCCCCAGTGCCGGTGGTACGAGCCGTCGGCGAGGAACGCCGAGGCCAGGAACCCCGGCGCCGGGGCGGGTTCCACCACCGCCGCGCCGGCCCCATCGCCGTAGAGGAAGATGGTGGGATCGTCCGGGTCGGCCAGCCGGTGCATCAGGTAGGCGCCCACCACCAGCACCGTGCGGATCTCCGGGTTGGCGGCGATCATCCCGGCGGCCAGCGCCAGCCCCGTGGGAAACGACGCGCAGGCGCACCCCACGTCGAAGGTGCCGGCGCGGGTGGCGCCCAGCTTGTGCTGGAGCACCACCGAGGTCGCGGGCGTGATGTAGTCGGGCGAGTCCGTTCCCAGGACGATGAGGTCCACCTCCTCGGGGCGGCGTCCGGCCCGCTCCAGCGCCTGGCGCGCGGCGGGGAGCGCCAGGTCCGAGGTGGCCCAGTCGTCGGGCGCCCACCACCGGCAGCGGATGCCCGTGGACGCCTCCAGCCTGTCGATCACCCCGGGGAACCGATCCTCGAACCGCGCCCTGAGGTCGTCGTTCGTGACCGGCCGCTCCGGCAGGTAACAGCCGGTGGCCACGATCTGGCCGTAGCGCGCCATGCTCCCCCCTCAGGTCCCCACCACGAGGCCGCCGTCGACCGAGAGCACCGCCCCGGTGACGAAGGCGGCGGCGTCGGAGGCGAGCCACAGGTAGGCCGCGGCGATGTCCTCGGGCCGGCCCATGCGGCCGAGCGG
Source organism: uncultured Thermoanaerobaculia bacterium (assembly GCA_964440565.1). Taxonomy (GTDB): domain Bacteria; phylum Acidobacteriota; class Thermoanaerobaculia; order Thermoanaerobaculales; family Sulfomarinibacteraceae; genus CAYTTB01. The sequence goes on along the minus strand of CAYTTB010000030.1, from coordinate 32,534 downwards.
GGTGTGCGCCACCATCCGCTCCAGCACCTTCTCCGGCATCCCGGCCACCATCTCGGTGGCCACGAACCCCGGCGCCACCGCGTTGACCCGGATCCCGTGCCGGCCGAGCTCGCGCGCCCACACCCGGGTCATCCCGATCACCCCCGCCTTGGCGGCGACGTAGTTGGTCTGTCCGAAGTTGCCGTACAGCCCCACCACCGACGAGGCGTTGAGGATCACGCCGCGGCCGGCCCGGATCATGTGCGGCACCACCGCCCGGGTGCAGTGGAACACCCCGCGCAGGTTGACCCCCATCACCGCATCCCACTGCTCGTCGGTCATGCGGCCGGCCACCCGGCCCTCCTTCCACTTCACGAGCTGGCCGTCGCGCACGATCCCGGCGTTGTTCACCAGCACGTCCACCCCGCCCCACGTTCCCGCGACCTCGGCCGTGGCCGCCTCCACCGCCTCCGCCTCGGCCACGTCCACGTGCCAGAACCTGCCCCCGCCGCCGGCCGCCGCCGCCGCGGCCGCGGTGTCGCGGCCGCGCTCCGCGTCCACGTCCCACACCGCCACCCGGCACCCCTCCCGGGCGAAGGCCAGCGCCGTCGCCCGGCCGATCCCGGCGGCACCGCCGGTCACCACCACCACGCGTCCGGAGAGTCCGGTCTCGATCATGTCACCTCCACGTCCCGGCCGCGGGGCGGGTGGGGACCGCGCGTGGCCCCCACCCGCCCCGGGTTCAGGTCACCACCGGTAGCGCACCCCGAGCTGGATCTCCCGCGGGTCCAGCGTCGCCCGGTACCGGCCGAAGTCGGGGTTGGGCACGTACGGCAGGTCGGGGTTGGCCAGCGTGGGCCCCGACAGGAACTCGAACTTGTCCACCGAGTTGGGATCGTAGTTGGTGTTGTCGAGCACGTTGAACCCCTCGACGATGAGATCGAGCTCCTGCCCCCGCCCCACGGGGATCGTCTTGGTGATCCGGAGGCTCAGGTTCCGGTAATCCGGCCCATCCCGGTCGTTGCGCGCCACCCCCGCCGGCCGGTCGGAGTTCTTGCCGTCGCCGTTGTAGTCGTAGCCGAGCAGGTGGTTCCACGGCTGGCCGGAGCCGTACTGGTAGATGGGCGCCAGGGTGATCCCCCACGGCAGGTGGAAGATCCCCGAGATCACCAGCCGGTACCGCTCGTCGTTGCGGCTGCGGCCCCACTCGCCCTCGATGTTCGCGGGATCCGAGGGGTAGCCGAACGGAAACTCCGGACTGAAGTCGTCGGAGATGTTCTTCTTGGACGCCACGGTGAGCGAGGCGGTGATCATGTGCCCCCCACGCAGCACGCCGTTGAGGGACGCGACGAACGCCCTGTACTCCGAGTGGCCCTCGTTGGTGTACATGTTGATCTGGTTCCACTCCGGGTTCAGCCGGACGGGGTTCGCGTTGCCGCCGAAGTTGGTGTCGCGCACCACGATCTCGTTGCGCCCCCTGGCGTAGATCGCCTCGAGGTCGAGGTACAGCCCGGTGTCGCCGAGGCGCCGGGTCAGCCCCAGGCTGGCCTGGGTCGCCTCGGGGGCCTCCAGGCCCGGTGCGAGCAGGGTCGCGTCGGGCGGGAGCGGGATGCCGGTGTGCTCCGGATCGTCCGGGTCGAGCCAGAATGCCGGCGGCAGACCGAGGATCAGGCCGTTGAGGTTGGTGCGGAGGATGCGGCCGGTGACCCCGTTCTGCTGCAGCTCGGTGAACGCCGGCACCAGGAGGTAACGCCCCGTGAACTGGCCCACGCCGCCCCGGACGACCGTGGAGCCGTCACCCGAGGCGTCCCACACGAACGAGATCCGCGGCTGGAGGTTGTCGGTGTCACGGTCGCGCTTCCCCGGGACCAGCGGGTGGCGGAAGTCCGGGTTGTTGCCGTCGGTGTCGAGGTCGTAGCGGAGCCCGAAGGTCAGCGTCAGGTCCGGCGTGGGCCGCCAGTCGTCCTGGACGAACACGCCGTAGAGGATCGTGTCCACGGTGACGTCGGCCGAGCCCGTGCCGTAGGCGTACGCCAGCGGCAGCGACCGGTCGTCGGTGAGGTAGATCCACAGGCCGTTGGGGTACACGGGGATGTCCGACTCCTCGCGGATCCACTGGATCGAGCCGCCCGCCTTGAGCTCGTGCGTCCCGCGGCCGCCCCCGAGCTGCCAGTGATAGGTGTCCCTGAGCTCCACGTAGTCGCCCTTGCCGTAGATGTTGCCCACGATGTTGGTTCCGGTCTGGAGCGTGGTGCCGGACGAGAACCACTCGGCAGGCGCGGTGGAGTTCGCGGGCTCGTCGTACTTGCGGGTGCCCGCCTGGAGGCGGAGCTCGTTCAGGCGGTTCTCCGACACCACCCAGGTGTGGCCCAGGATCAGGTTCCAGTTGTCGCGGTCGAGCTCCATCCCGCAGGAGACGTCGCACACCCCGCCGACCCGGAAGTTGTCCTCGCGGTACCGCTCGTAGACGGCCCTGGCGGTGAGCGTCTGGTCCTCGCGCGGCCGGTGGTCGAGGCTCGCGAACAGGAGGGTCTGGACGAAGGGGTGGCTCACGTCGCGCGCCAGGTCGGCGAAGGCGCCGCCCGGCCGGACCAGGGCGATGTTGTCCTCGTCGATGTGCTCCACCGAGAGGAAGTAGTGGGTCCGGTCCCGGACCAGCGGCCCGCCCAGGGTGAGACCCAGCTGGTACCGGGAGAAGTCCTCCCTGCCCTGCTCCAGCTTCCCCCGCTCGCGCAGCGCGTCGGAGCGGTAGAAGAGGAACGCCGACCCGTGGACGTCGTTGCCCCCCGACCTGGTCACGATGGACATCGCGCCGCCGGCCGAGTAGCCGATCTCGGCGTCGAACCGGTTGGTGATGACGCGGAACTCGCGGATCGCGTCCTGGCTGAACCGGGCGCGGGCGAGCCCCAGCGCCTCGTCGGTGAAGTCCACGCCGTCCACCATGATGGTGGACTGGGACGCGTTGCCCACCGACCCGATCACCGGCCCGCCCTGGATGAACCGGTAGCTGCCGCGCTCGCGCTGCACCGCCGGCGCGATGAACGCCAGCTTCTGGAAGTCGCGGTCGGGAACCGGCAGCTGCTGGATCTGCTCCGGGACGATGTTGGTCGAGGTGTCGCTGCGGTAGACATCCACGAGCGGCGCCTCGGCGGTCACCGTGATCGCCCCTTCCATCTGCGGCCGGAGCGTCACCTTGAGCCGCACCCGCTGGCCCACCAGGACGGTCACGCCCCGCTGCTCGACCGGCGCGAACCCGCCGAGCTCCACCCGCACGTCGTACGTCCCCGGGGGCAGCGCTGCGATGGACGCGAGCCCCTGCGCGTCCGTGACCCCGGTCCGGCGAAGTCCGGTCTCGGTGCCGGTGACCGACACCGTGGCCCCGGGCACCGGGGCTCCGTCGGCGTCGAGCGCCACCACCTCGATCGCCCCCGTGTTCACCTGAGCCGCCGCCACCGGCACGAGAAGCGCCAGCACCGCGGCCGCGGCCAGCCCACGTCGCCACGTCGCACGCATCGTCACTCCCTCCTCCCGGGCGGCTCCCCGCCCGCACGTTCCCCGCACCCGTCCCCCGCCCGCGGCAGCAGCCCGCAGCGCAGGAGGCGGATGAACTCGTGCACCGCCTGGTGCGGATCCATGCCGAAGTGCATCGGTGCGCCGAAGTGCCTCTCCACCGTGAAGAAGTAGAAGAACCACCGGACCGCCACCATCACCGCCACCATCGGGTCCACGTCCCCGATCTCGCCCCGCGCCCGCCGGGCCGCGAGCCGGTCGGCGTAGATCTGGCGGAACCGTTCCGCCATGGATTCGTAGAACCAGCGCACGTGGCGCCCGCCGAACTCGATCACGTCCACGTAGATCAGGAGGATCTCGCGCCCGCGCTCCTCCACCACGGCCTCGATCGCCGCCGCCAGGCGCTCCAGTTCCTCGGGAAACTCCGCCTCCCGGAACACCCGGTTCAGCTCCAGCTCGGGATCCAGGAGGTACTCGAAGTACCGGTCCAGGAGCCGCTGGAAGATCGCCTCCTTGTCCGGGAAGTGGTGGTAGATGTTGCCCACCGAAACGCCCGCCGTCTCCGCGATCTGGCGCATCGAGGTGGCGCCGTAACCCTGGCGCGAGAACAGGTCGAGCGCGGCCTCGAGCACGCGCTCGACGGCGACCTGGCTGGATCCTGGGTCCGGTCTCACGTGTTCTCCCAACCGAACGTTCGTTCGGTAATCTAGCGCCCCGCGGCGGGCCTGTCAACCCCCGGCTCCCGGAGTTTTCGAGAAGGCGCCGCACCCGGGTGGCATGCCGCCCGCCCGGAAGCACGTGGACCGCGGCGGGTCGCCCGCTCCTCACAACAAGAACAACAGTTTCAACATGTTGTGGTGGCGGGCGTCGCGCCCGCCGCGGTCTCCGAGCACCCGCCGCGGAGCACGGACGGGCTCCGGCGGGCGGTCCGGTCAGGCGCGCGGCGGCCGCGGGCGGCGCCGGCGCCGGGGGACGACCTCCGCCGCGGCGAGGTCGAGGCGCATGGTGTCGAGGTCCACCCGCACCAGGCGAACCCGGATCGGGTCGCCGAGCCGGTACCGGACGCCGGTGCGCTCCCCCACCAGGGTGTGCGCCCCGTCGAAGCGGAAGTAGTCGTCACCGAGCTCGGTGACGTGCACCAGCCCCTCCACCAGGATCCCGTCCAGCTCCACGAACAGCCCGAACTCCGCCACCCCGGTGACGTGGGCGTCGAACTCCTCCCCCACCCGATCGCGCAGGAACAGCACCTTCTTCCAGTGCAGCACCGTCCGCTCCGCGTCCTCGGCCCGCCGCTCGGTCTCGGAGCAGTGCGTCCCCAGCCCCTCGAGCGCCTCCTCCAGCGCCTCCCGCTCCTCCTCCGCCACCGGGCGGCCGTCCTCCAGCAGCCGCCGGAGCATCCGGTGCACCACGAGGTCGGGGTAGCGCCGGATGGGGCTGGTGAAGTGAAGGTAGTGGGGGGTCGCCAGCGCGTAGTGCCCGAGCGGATCCGGCGAGTAGAGGGCGCGCTTCAACGTCCTGAGCACCAGCATGCCCACGAGCCGCTCCGCCTCGCTGCCCTCGGCCGCGTCCAGGACCCCCTGCAGCACCGCCGGCGGTACCGACCCGTCCTCGGGCAGCTCGAAGGCGATCCCGAGCTCGCCGAGGACCGCGGCGAGCTCCACCACGCGGTCCGGGTCGGGCGGCTCGTGCACGCGGAAGAGCGCCGGCTGGCCCGCCTCCATGAGCCGGCGCGCCACCGCCTCGTTGGCGGCGATCATCAGCTCCTCGATGAGCCGCTGCGCCCGGTTGTGGGCGCGCGACTCGATCCCAAGCAGCCGGCCCTCGGGGTCGAGAAGGACCACCGGCTCGGCCAGCTCGAAGTCGAGCGCCCCGCGCTCCCGCCGCCGCGCCCGGAGACGGGCGGCCGCCTCGTCGAGCAGCCGCAGCGAGGCGGTCACCCCGCCGCCCCACCGCGCCCGCCCCCCGCCCTCGAGCCACGAGAACACCTCGTCGTAGGTGAGGCGGTGGCGCGACCGGATCACCGAGGGCCGCATCGTCTCGCGGACCACCCGGCCGTCGGGGGCCACCGCGAACCGCACCGTGAACGCGTACCGGTCCACGCCCTCGCGCAACGAGCACAGGTCGTTGGAGAGCCTCTCGGGGAGCATCGGGACGCACACCCCGGGGAGGTACACCGACGTGCCGCGCTCGCGCGCCGCAGCGTCCAGCGCGGACCCCTCGCGAACGTAGTGGCTCACGTCGGCGATGTGCACCTCCACCACGATCTCGCCGCCGCGGCCGCGCGCGGCGTTCACGGCGTCGTCGTAGTCGCGCGCCGTGGGCGGGTCGATGGTCACCGCCGGCCGGTCGCGCAGGTCCCACCGCCCCCGATCCACCTGCACCGCGGGGTCCAGCCCCTCGGCCTCCGCCAGCGCCTCGTCCGGGAACTCCACCGGAATCTCGTGCATCCGGAGGACCGCGGCCTCCTCGACCCCCGGCTCGCCCGGGCGCCCGATCACCTCGACGAGCGTGCCCCGCGCAGCCCTCCCACCCACCGGCCCCCGGTCCACCGTCACCACCACCAGATCCCCGTCCCGCGGCCGCTCGCCGGTGCGAGAGCCCGCCACCACCACCGGGAAGTCGAGCTTCCGTTCGAGGGGCTGGACGTGGGCGCGCACCCCCTCGGAGACCCAGCGGCCCACGAGGCTCCGGCGGCGCCGCTCGAGCACCCGGACCACGGTCCCCTCCTCCATCCCCAGCTCGCGGGCCCGGCGCCGCGGCCGCTCCACCCGCACCGCCACCAGGTCTCCGTCCATCGCGCCGGAGGACCCCCGGCGCGGCAGCAGGATCGGCGCGCCGCCGTCGCGCGGCTCGACGGTCACCACCCCCCGCCGCGCGCGCACCGTGCCCACCACCGTGCGCGCGTGTTCCGCCACCACGTACCGCTTGCCCCGGCCCGGGACCACCTTCCCGTCCCGCTCCAGCTCCCGGAGCACCCGGCGCACCTCGCGCCGGACCTCGGAACGGTCCCGGCCGCCGGCGAACCGGTCGGTGAGGTGCCTCACCGTCATCCCGGCGGTGCCCCGCTCCTCGATGGCCGCGAGCACCGCCCGCCTGGTGGGCCGTCCCCCACCCCGTCGTCCACGCCCCATTCCGCCTCCCCGGCTCTTGACAGCGTCCGCCGCGATGCTACCATTCCCCGCGCGCGCGATCGCGCGCATGCGAAAGTGGCGGAACTGGTAGACGCGCAAGATTCAGGATCTTGTGGCCGCTAGGCCGTGGGGGTTCGAGTCCCCCCTTTCGCACCATCTCGAGGACACGGACGGGCCGGCGTCATCGCCGGCCCGTGGTGCGTCCGGACGCGGCGGGGGGCGAGGTCCGGGCCCGCGACCGCGGCCGTCCCCCGTCGCCGGTTCCATCCCGCGTCGTGGCGGCGGCCCCCGCCGGACGCCCGCCGCGTGCGGGACGCGCGCGGCCGCGGCGCGGGGGGCCGGCCCCGCGTCCCGCGCCGGGGTCCGCGCCCCCTGTGGCGGCCACGCCACGGCCGCGGAGGAGGACCGCCGCCGCTTCCGCTCCGCGGGAGGCCCTCCGGGCAGGCGGTACCTCGCCGATCGGGACGCGCTACCCGGCGGACCCCGCCGCCGCCGGGTCTCCCCCCGGCCCGAGCCTCCATCGCGCAGGTGCCAGCCGGCTTCTCCCGCCGCCGCTGCCCGTTGCCGTGCGGCGGTGCCCCTGCTACGCTCGACGCGCGCCCGCCCCCGGGCATCCAGGAGGTCGCGATGCGCCGAGTGGTCACCGCTGTCCTGCTCCTCTCCACCGGCGTCCCCGCCGCGCTCGCCGGGACGCCGTCGCTGGGGCGCGCGCCGGTGTCCCGCGCAGCCCCCGCCGGGCGGGCGCCCGCCGGCGTGCTCGGCTCGCTCGCGTACGGGGCCGACGTGCTCACGAGCCCCGAGGATCTCGTGTCCTTCGACGTGGGCAACCCCGGCGGCATGGCCACCGTCGCCACCGTGCGCCGGTTCCTCTCGGGGATGGACCTCCTGCCGTCGGACCCGGACACCCTCTACGCCGTGGACTTCGACACCGCCGAGCTGGTGCGCCTCGACCGTCTCACCGGCTCGCTCACCGTGGTGGGGCCGGCCACACCGCCGGTGGGGCAGGTGTGGACGGGACTCGCCGGGGCGCCAGGCGACGTGCTCTACGGCGTCACCTCCGACTGCGCGAGCTCCACCCTGGTCACGGTGGATCCCGCCACGGCCGCCGTCACGGTGGTCGGAACGATCACCGGCGGCCCCTGCCTCGTGGCCCTCGCCGCCGACGCCGCCGGCTCCCTGTACGCGCTCGACATCCTGAACGACACGCTGGTGGCCGTGGACCCCGCCACCGGCGCGGGGAGCACCATCGGCCCGCTCGGGTACGACGCCAACTACGCCCAGGGCCTCGACGTGAACCCCGCCACCGGCACGCTGTACGTCGCCGCGTACAACGACACCCTCGGCCGTGCCGAGCTCCGCATCGCCGATCCCGCGACCGGAGCCACCACCCTCGTCGGGCCGTTCCCGGGCGGCACCGAGGTGGACGGCCTCGCGATCACCTCCATCGCGGCGCCCACCCCGACGCCCGTCCCCACCTCCACGCCCACGCCCACCCCGCCCCCGGGGGCCACGCCCACACCCACGCCGTCGCGCGGGTACGGCGTGCCGGTGTCCGGCCCGCGGGGCGCCGCGGCGCTCGCCGCCCTCCTGGCCCTGGCCGGCGCCGCGCTCCTGCTCCGCCGGACGCGGTAGGGCGGCCGCCCCCGGCGGCCCGCTGCGCCCCGCGATGCGGGCGCCGGGAGCGCGCGGCCCTACCGCGTCCGCTCTCGCGCCGGGGGTCCCGCCACGACCAGCGGGCGCCTCGCCGATCGCGGTGACGGCCGCCGGGGCGGCGGTGGCGACGGGGCCCCGCCCGGGCCGCCGCGCGATCGGCCCGTCGGGACCTGCCTCCCCGGGCACCCGGCCGGCGTCACGCGCCGAGCTCGGCCAGCGCCGTCTCGCGGTCCCGGTAGATGGGGAACACCTCGTCGAGGCGCGTGAGGCGGAGGAGGCTCATGATCCTCTCCGGCGGGTCCAGCAGCGCCAGGCGCCGCCCCTGCTCGCCGAAGCGCTGCAGGTAGCCCACCAGCTCCCCGAGCCCGGTCGAGTCCACCGCGTTGACGCGCTCGAGATCGAGCAACACCGCCGGGACCCCGGAGGCCAGCAGCTCCTCCAGGAGCTCCGACACCGCCCGCGCCGACTCCCCGAGCTTGATCACGCCCGCGAGCTCCACGATCTCCACGTTGCCCACCCGCTCGCGCTCCACCTTCATCGCCGTGCCTCCTCCGCCGCCTCGAGCTCCTGGGTCCGCACCCGCTCCCGCAGGTACCCGAACGCCGCCCGCCGCACCACCTCCGCCGCCCACTCCAGCGGCCGCCGCGCCACCGCCGCCATCAGCCGCAGCCGGTCGGGCTCCCCGTGGTCGGAGACCACCTTCACCACCGCCCACGGCACCTGCCACATCTCCGCCACCTGGGCCACCGCCGCGCTCTCCCAGTCCACGGCGATCCGGCGCGGGTCCTCCGGCCAGATCGGCCGGTTCGTCGGCGAGGCGACGTGCCCCTCCCAGCACAGCACCGTCGCGTCGCGGGTCCCGGGCACGGCCAGCAGCTCCTCCGTCACCTCGGCGGGTGGCACGAACTCGGTGGGGATCTCCACCGGGAGCCCCTCGATCTGCTTCAGCGCCACGTCCACCACGCGGCGCGCGACGAACAGCGTCCCGACCCGGACCCGCCGGTCGCAGCTTCCGGCCGTCCCGAAGCTCACCATCAGGGTGGGATCCAGGTACTGCACCGCCGCCTGCGCCGCAGCGGCGGCCGTGACCTTCCCCGGCCCGCACCGGATCACCGCCAGGGGCAGGTCCCACATCTCGCCCCGGTACAGGCTCCAGGCCCCCCACGGCTCGCGCGTCACCTCGCGGCCCACCCGCGCCATGGCGCGCGCCTCGAACGCGTGGGCGCTGATCACGACGACGGTACCGGGCACACTCTGCCTCCGCGGCCTAGTGTAGCGGGAAACGCCCCCGCCCGCGAGACGTGCGCCGAGGGGCGCTTCCCAGGGAAACTCGAGACCACATCGCACCTGGATGACCCCGCGGCCTCTGCGGCGGCGCCGCGAAGGCGCGACACGGCGGGCCGGTATCTCCTCACCCGTCGGCGGCGGCCCTCGAGGGAGCCGCCCACCGGAAGCGGCCGCGTCCCGCCTCCTTGGCGGCGTACAGCGCGGCGTCCGCCCGGTCCAGGGCGGCAGCCCATGGCTCCCCGGGAAGCAGGACAGTGCCCCCAACGCTGAACGTCAGCCTCACCTCCCCGCCTGGGAGCCGGACCGGCCGCTCGCGTGCCGCCGCGAGCAGGCGCCGTCCCGTGGCCCGTGCCTCGGCGGGCCCGGCGCCCACCACGACGAGCGCGAACTCGTCCCCGCCGAGGCGGAAGGCGAGGTCGGCGGCGCGGCACGCCCCGCGCAGCAGCCTCGCCACCTGCCGCAGCGCGGCATCCCCGCCGGCATGACCGTGGGTGTCGTTGATCTCCTTGAACCGGTCGAGGTCCACGAGCAGGAGGGCACCCCCCGGGCCCTCCGGGTCGCTCACGAGGAGGTCGAGGTGGCGCTCCAGCGCGCGGCGGTTGTAGAGCTCCGTGAGCGGGTCGGTGAGGGCACGGCGCTCGGCAGCGTCGAGCTCCCGGGTGACCCGCCGGAGGTTGCGCAGCGCCGTCTCGAGCTCCTCGCCGCGCCGGCGCAGCGAGGCCACGAGGCGCCGCTCGGAGTCGAGCAGCGTGGCCGCGGCCCGCGAGAGCACCGCGAACGCCGCCCGCGGTTTCTGCTCCACCATCCGCTCCAGGGCCCTCCTGCTGAGCGCCACCAGCTCCGCGTCGGTCTCGGCCACCGCGCCGCCGGTGCGGCGGTGACCGGGCAGCACCAACGAGAGCTCACCGAACGTCCCGCCGGGGCCGATCCGGACGGTCCGCCACCCTCCCTCGATCTCGAGGCGGACGGTCCCCGACACCACCAGGTACATCTCGTCGCCCGGATCCCCCTCGCGAAACAGGCTCCGGCCAGCTTCCACCGAGAGCGGCCGTCCGTACCGCCGCAGGGTCGCGGCGATCTCCGCACCCTCGCGGTCCGTCCTCGCCACGTCTCACCTCCCCGGTATCGGCGTACGACTAGAATAGAGGAGATCGATCGGTTCGCGACACCGGAGGTGGCCATGGTGGAGCAGCGGCACGACGCGCCGCGGGACGCCAGGTTCCTCGAGCGGCTGGCCGCGATCATCAACCAGATCCACGCCGCCGAGAGCATCCGGGAGATCATCCTGGAGATGACGCCCCGGGCGATGGAGCTCCTGGAGGCGGAACGGGTCACGGTCTACGCCATCGACCAGCGCACCGGGGAGCTCTACAGCCTGTTCAAGGAGGGCTCGGACGTGGGGGAGATCCGCCTGCGGCGCGGCCCGGGGTCGCTCGCCGGGTACGTGGCCCACACCGGCCGGGCGATCAACGTCCGGGACGCCTACGACGAGGCGGAGCTCGCCGCCATCGATCCCGCGCTCCGCCTCGACCGCCGGTGGGATCGCAGGACGGGGTTCCGGACCCGCGCGGTGCTGGCCCTGCCGGTGGCCCACAGGGGGCACGTCCTGGGGGTCCTGCAGCTGGTGAACAAGCGAGGCGGCGGCACCTTCGGCCCCGAGGACGTGCGCGCGGCGAGCGAGATCGCCGAGACGCTGGGAATCGCCTTCTACAACCAGCGGCGGATGGTCCAGGCCCGGCGGCCGAACCCGTTCTCCCACCTTCTGGAGACCGGCCAGCTCACCGAGGAGGCGCTGGAGCGGGCGGTGGAGCACGCCCGGATCAACGGGGAGGCCATCGCCGACGTGCTCGTGCGCCGCATCGGTGTGCCGCGGGAGGCGGTCCTCGAGAGCCTCTCGCGGTACTACAACGTCCCCCCCTTCGCCTTCGACGGCTCCACCCTGATGCCCCGCGAGCTGCGCGAGCGGCTGAACTTCGAGACGCTCGTGCGGCTCCGGATCGCTCCCGTGGCGCTCCGCGATGGGGTGGTGGTGGTGGCGATGGAGGACCCCTCGGACCTCGAGAGAGTGGATCTCGTCCGCATCATGCACCTCGCGCCGCGCTCCGAGCTGCGGGTGGCGCTGCCGATGGACATCGAGGCGTTCCTGCGGGCCTCGTACGGGCGCGGCGAGGAGGCCGCCGGTGAGGAGGCCCGGGTGGTCGTGGAGCCGCTCCCGGAGGAGGAGCCAGCCGAGGAGGAGCCGGAGGTGGACGAGGCGGACCGCCACGTGATCCGGCTCGCCAACACCCTCATCGAGGACGCGGTGGCGCAGGGTGCCTCGGACATCCACGTGGAGCCGGACGGCCCCCGCCGGCCGACCCGGATCCGGTTCCGCGTCGACGGGGTGTGCCGCACCTACCGGGAGATCCCCCCCGAGACCCGCCGGGCGCTCGTGTCGCGCCTCAAGATCATGGCCAACCTCGACATCGCCGAGCGGCGCAAGCCGCAGGACGGCAAGATCCGGTTCCGCTCCGGCGGCCGCCAGGTGGAGCTGCGGGTGGCCACCATCCCCACCGCCCTCGGGGACGAGGACGTGGTGATGCGCATCCTGGCCCAGTCCCGGGCGCTCGCCCTGGAGGAGCTGGCGTTCTCGGAGCGCAACCTGCGGACGTTCCGCGAGCTGCTGGCCAAGCCGTACGGGATCGTCCTCTGCGTGGGCCCCACCGGCTCGGGCAAGACCACCACCCTCCACGCCGCCCTGGCCGCCATCAACACGCCCGAACGGAAGATCTGGACCGCCGAGGACCCCGTGGAGATCACCCAGCCCGGCCTGCGTCAGGTGCAGGTCCATCCGAAGATCGGGTTCGACTTCGCGGCGGCGATGCGCGCCTTCCTCCGGGCCGACCCCGACGTGATCATGATCGGCGAGATGCGCGACCGCGAGACCGCCACCATCGCCATCGAGGCCTCCCTCACCGGGCACCTCGTGTTCTCCACCCTCCACACCAACTCCGCCCCCGAGACGGTGACCCGCCTGCTGGAGATGGAGATCGACCCGTTCAACTTCGCCGACTCGCTCCTCGGTGTGCTCGCCCAGCGGCTGGTGAGGACCCTGTGCCCCCACTGCCGGCGTCCGGAACGGCCCCGCCGGGAGGAGCTCGAGGAGCTCCTCGACGCCTACGGCCGCGAGGCGGCGGCGGCCGACGGGATCCTCGACGGGGAGGTGGCCCTCCACCGGCGCGTCGGCTGCGAGCGGTGCGGGGGCACCGGCTACCTGGGCCGGATGGCGATCCACGAGCTGATGGAGGCCACCGACGGGATCCGCTCGCTGATCCGCCGTCGCGCGCCGGTGGACGAGATCCGCCGGCTGGCGGTGGCCGAGGGGATGCGCACGCTGATGCAGGACGGGATCCGCAAGGTCCTGGCGGGCCACACCGACCTCACCCAGGTCCGCGCGGTGTGCCTGCGCTGAGCCCGCCGCTCAGGACGCCGGCCCGAGCTCGAGCTCCCGGTCGAGTGCGGGCGGAACCGCCTCCAGCGCGTGCAGCGAGACCAGGACGAGCTGCCCCGACCCGCTCCCGCCCACCGCCAGGGCGCGTTCCGGCACCGCCACGCCCGAGCTGAGCATCCCCACCCCGGCCAGGGCCGCCACCCTCAGGCGGACCCGCACGCGGCGGGGTGCGGAGCGCACCACCTCCAGCAGACCCACCACCCCGTCGCCGAACAGCACCGCCCCGCCGGGCACGGCGTCCGCCCACAGGAACGACGACCGGCCGCAGGGAACGGGGGCGATCTCGTCCCGTCCGGGATCCACCAGCAGCACGCGGCTCGGGTACACCCCCACCCCGAGCAGCAGCCCCGTGTCCCCGAGCTCCACGAGGCGGTACAGGCCCTCCGGCTCCCACCGGTGCCGGGCCCGCACCCGCCAGCCGCCGTCCCGCCGCTCGAGCACCGACCACGTCCCGTCCCAGCCCCCCACCACACCGATCCCCCGCCGGCTCCGGATCCACAGACCCGCGGCCGAGAACCCGAGCCGCACCTCCTCGAGCGGCGCGAGCTCCGGGTACCGCCACGCCCGTACCGACCGGTCGGAGGAGGAGGTCCACAGGATCCCGGCCGGGTCGAGGTCCAGCGCGTTGACCAGGAAGCCGTGCGCCTCGGCCCGCCGCTCGAGGCGGAGGGACCGCTGCCCCCACACCGCCACCGTCCGGTCGTCGGAGGCCGAGACGAGGCGGCCCCCGCGCGCCAGCAGTGCCGTGACCCCCTGGCCGTGGGCACGCCAGGCCCGCAGCGTGTCGCGGGTCAGGTCGTACCGGGCGACGGTGCCGTCCTCCGAACCGGCGAACACCCATCCGGAGGCAGGATCGTGGGCGGTGGCCCAGAGGGCGTGGCTCGCCGCTCCCACCAGCCGGCGCACCCGCACCGTGCGGTAGGCGAACCGGAGCAGGCGGCTCGAGCGCTCGTCCGCCACCAGCACCGCCGAGGGCGAGCGGCCGGCCAGGTAGAACCGCCCCTGGGGGTCCTCGTGCACGCTCGCGAGCCCCGCACCCCGCCGCCACAGCGCCACCCGCCCCACCTTCGCGATCACCAGGCTCGGGTGGTCGGCGAAGAACGCCAGCCCGTACGTGGCGCCCGGGAGCGCCACCCGCTCGGGCTCGCCGCCGCCCACGCGGTACACCAGCACCTCGTCGAACCAGCCGCCCACCGCCACCCAGCCGCCCAGCGGCTCCACCGCCACCGCCTGGGCCCGGCCCACCCAGTCGCCCCTGCGGTCCAGGACCACCCGTCCCGAGGGCAGCTCGAGGACCAGCAGGCGCTCGTGCCCCGGCAGCGGGTCCACCGTGGCGAGCAGGCCCCGGCCCACCGCCACGCCACCCGCGGCCGGGCGGAACGGCAGCCGCAGCGACGCCGTGCGGCGGAACCCGGCGCCGGTGGCGGCGAAGACCGTCACCTCCCGCCCCCGCACCACCGCGACGGTGGCGCCGTCCGGCGCCACCACCACCCCCGCGTCCTCGGGCACCGGGATCCCGGTCTCCCGCTCCTGGCGGGCGTCCGACACCGGGTCGTACCCGCGCAGCACCAGCCCGTGGCGCGTGGCCACCGCCAGCCGCCCGTCCGGCAGGGCGGCCACCGGCCGGTCGCCGTTCTCGAGCGCCAGCGCCATCGGCGGGGAGAGCCCGCTCTCGTCCAGCCTCGCCGCCGCGTCGGGGCTCGCCGCGAGCAGCAGGCCGCGCTCCCAGTCGAGCACCGTCGCGGTGGTCACACGACCCGGGAACGGCAGCGAGGCCACCAGCCGGAGCGGGCGGCGGTCCTGCGGACGGTACCGCTCGGGCACCGCCTCCTCCCCGCCGGCGCGCCTGCCCCGCCCGCCCCCCTGGCGCTCCAGCCGGCGCCGCACCCGGTGCGCCTCCTCCATCCTCCCCCACGCCCGGTAGAGGCGCTCCAGCCCCTCGAGCGCGGCACGCCGGTCCGCGGGCGCCGCCGCCCCCGCCTCCGCCCGCTCGAGGAGCTCCAGCGCCTCGGGGAACCGCCGCTGCCGGACCCGCAGCTCGGCGAGACCGCGCAGCGCCGCGAGGTGCTCCGGGGCCGTCTCGCCCGCCTCGGCACGGAGCGCCGCCTCCGCACCCTCGAGCAGCGGCTCGGCCCGCCGCAGCAGGCCGAGCCGGAGGTACACCCGGCCCAGCGTCACCTCCAGCCGCGCCCGGGTCCGGGGCTGGCCGGCGAGCTGGGTCCGGACGCGGCGGGCGCCCCGGTCGAGCAGCTCCCGCGCCGTCACCGTCGCGCCCTGCCGCCCGGTGGGGTCCGCCACCTCGAACAGCTCCTCGAGGAAGGCCGAGACCTCCCGCGCCTCCGCCGCCGCCAGCTCCGCCCGGCGCCGCGCCCGCTCCGCGCGCCACGCCTGCCACCCCACCGACACCGCGAACAGCGCCAGCACGCCCGCCACCCCGGCCAGGATCCGGCGGCGGCGCCGGGCGCGGGCGAGCTCCTCCCGGGCCCGCCGCGCCGCCTCCGCGGCCTCCCGCTCGCGGCGGCGCGCCTCGCGCCGATCCTCCAGGGTCCGGAGGCGCCGGGCGACCTCGTCCGCGTTCTCCACCCGCGCCGCGGGATCCCCCGCCACCATGGCCGCGATGTCCTCCCGCAGCAGCTCGTCGGGGACGTGGCGCTCCCACCCCGGGGCGAGCGGGCGCCGGAAGTTGCCGATCACCAGCTGGTAGGTCAGCACCCCCAGGGCGTAGATGTCCGTGCGCGGGGACGGGGGCTCTCCGTCGAACAGCTCCGGGGCCATGTAGGCGAGGGTCCCGGAGCTCGCTCCCCGCCCCTCCGCCAGCTCGGTGGCGGTGAGCCCCAGCCGCTCGAGCGCCCCGGTGTCGGCCAGGGCGCCGATCCCGAAGTCGGTGAGCAGCACGCGGGGCGCCCCGCCGCCGTCCTCCGCCGCCACCAGGACGTTGGAGGGCTTGACGTCCTTGTGCACCACCCCCACCGAGTGGGCCGCCGCCAGCGCCTCCGCCACCGAGGCCGCGATGGCCACGCGCACCTCGAGCGGCACCGTGGCCGCACCGCGCCGCTCGAGCCACCGCACCAGGTCCCCCCCGGGGGCGTACTCCATCTCCAGGTAGAACGGGGGGTCGTCCAGGCGCCAGCCGAGAACGCGGGCGATGTCGCCGCGCCGGCCGAGCGCCTCCCGCAGCAGCCGCAGCAGCGTCACCTCCCGCCGCAGCGTCCGGAGGCGGCCGGCGTCGAAGCAGAACTTGAGCACCCGCTCCCCGCCGTCGGGGCCGTGCGCCAGCCACACCTCGCCGGAGGCCCCCTCGCCGATGCGGCGCTCCACGGTCCACCCCGGACGCCCCGGCACCGCCACCCCGGCGGCGGGCCGCCAGCCCAGGATCGCGTCCCCGGCGCCCAGGGGGCGGGCCTTCTCCGAGGCAGCCGGCGGAGCCAGCACCTCCGAGCCCGGCGTCCCCACCGCGAACACCTCGACCGGCTCGCCGATCCCCTTGAGCCGGTACGCGCCGCACGCGGCCCACGCCACGACCCGCCCGGGACCCCCGACCTCCACGGCGGCGCGGGCCGCATCCGCCGCCTCGCGGCTCAGCAGCGTCTGCCCGGGAGCCGCGAGCGCCATCAGACGGGCGGTGAGCGGCTTCGCCAGCCCCTCCACCTCCAGCGGCTTCGCCCCCAGCCGCACCGCCTCCGGCGGGTTCTCGCGCAGGATCACCCGCCCGAAGTGGATCCCCACCCGCGCGCGGATCCGCGTCCGGACCTCGCTCGAGAGCTCCTCCAGCATCTCGTGGTAGGCCAGCGCGAACCCCACGGCGGCGGCGGCGGCGGGGAACAGGAGCAGGAAGCCGTCCGTCCGGTCGATCTCCCGCCCGCACCCGCGAGCGAGGAGCTCACGCGCCGCCGCATCGTGCCGCTCGAACATCGCCGCGGCCTTCGCGTCGCCGAGCTGCTGGACGATGCGCGTGCTGTCCACCAGGTCGCACATGAGCAGGGCGACCGTCGTCTCGCGCCGCGCGCCGGCTGCCACCTCACCCACGGGCACCACCGTACCGGGCTCTGACTCGAGTGTACCTCCCCTCGCCTCCGTCGCCGCGCCGCCGGGAGAGAGGCCGCACGGGACCCCGGGGTCCGGCCCGCGGCGGCACGCCCCCGACGTCGCCCCCAGGACCGGGCGGACGGGACGGCCCGTGCGGAAGCGGAACACCCCCCTGCGGCGCACCCGCCGCAGCGAAACCCCTCCTTCGCGAGAAGGGGACACACACCGTCGGGCGGGGATGGGACCGGCGGACGCGGCGGCCGCACGCCCCCGGGGCGGGGTCAGTCCTGCCCGAGGCCCAGCTCCTCGAAGGTGGAGGAGCCGCCCTGCCAGCCGATGGAGACCCGCTCGTGGTCCACGATCACCGGCAGGCGGTGCTCCCAGCAGTACCGCGCGAGCTCCTCCCGTGCGGCGGGATCGCGGCTCAGGTTGCGCTCGAGGAAGCGCACGTTGCGGCGGCGGAGATCCTCCACCGCCGCCCGGCTGTGGGGGCAGCCGTCGGCGGTGAAGACGAGGAGCGTGTACACCCGGCCCGTCACGTCCCCTCCGGCTCCGGTGCCCGCGGCAGCTCCAGCCCGCCGAGGTCGGCCACCCCCGGCTGCATCTCCCGCAGCACCCAGGGGTCCTCGCGCCAGCGGCGGTGCACCTTGACCCGCAGCCCGAGGTACACCCGCACCCCGAGGCGCGTCTCGAGCTCGAGCCGCGCCGCCCGGCCGATCCTCTTGATGGTCCGCCCCCCGCGCCCGATCACGATGGCCTTCTGGCTCGGCCGCTCCACGAAGATCACCGCCTCGATCCGGAGGAGGTCCCCCTCCTCCTCCCACCGCTCCACGAGGACGCCGGTGGTGTACGGCAGCTCGTCGCGCGTCTCGTGGAGCAGCTTCTCCCGCACGATCTCGGCCGCGAAGAACCGCTCGGTCTGCGTGGTGGTGAGCCCCGGCGGGTAGAGCGGCGGCCCCTCCGGCAGCGCGCCGAACAGCCCCTCCAGCAGCTCGTCGAGGCCCTCGCCGGCGAGCGCCGAGATCGGGAACACCTCGCTCCCGGGCCGCCGCTCGCGGTACCGCTCCATCAGCGGCAGCAGCCGCGCCCTGGGCCGCACCAGGTCGATCTTGCTGAGCACGCCGATCACCGGCACCCGCACCGGCTCCAGCAGCTCGAACAGGAACTCCTCGCCCCGGCCCCACGGTGCGGCCGCGTCGATCAGGTGGAGCACCAGGTCCACCTCCTCCAGCGCCGAGCGCACGTCGCGCATCATGCGGACGTTGAGCTGGTGGAGCGGCCGGTGGACACCGGGGAGATCGAGGAACACGGCCTGGCCGCGTGCCTCGGTGAGGATCCCCACGATCCGGTTGCGCGTGGTCTGGGGCCTCGGCGAGACGATGGCCACCTTGTCGCCCACCAGCGCGTTGAGCAGCGTGCTCTTGCCGGCGTTGGGCCGGCCCACCAGGGCGACGTACCCCGAGCGGGCACCCTCAGCCATCCGCCCCGTCCGCCGCCTCCGCCCGGGCGAGCCGCTCCACGATCACGGTCTCCACCCGCCGCTCCCCCATCCGCTCCACCTCGAACCGCAGGCCGAGATCCGGCGCCTCCACCACCACCCCCGGCTCGGGCACGGTGCCGTGGCGGCCGAACACCAGTCCGCCCACCGTGTCCACCTCCTCGTCCTCGGCCTCCACCCCGAACAGCTCCTCGAGCAGCTCCACCGGCGCGCGCCCCTGGATCCGGTACCGCCCGTCACCGAGGTCCTCCCACTCGGGCGGCTCCTCGCGGTCGTGCTCGTCCTCGATCTCGCCCACGATCTCCTCGAGCGCGTCCTCCAGGGTCACGAGGCCGGAGGTGCCGCCGTACTCGTCCACCACGATGGCGAGCTGCTGGCGCTGGGTCTGGAAGTCGCGCAGCAGCTCACCGAGCCGCTTGCTTTCCGGAACCACCAGGCACGGCTTGGCCAGGTCGCGTGCCCGTGGCCGCTCGCCCGTGGCCGCCGCACCCACCGCGTCCTTCACGTGCACCACGCCCACGATCCGGTCCACCGTCCCCTCGTACACCGGGATCCGGCTCTTGTGCGACCTCACGAACACGTCGAGGAGCTCGTCGAAGGTGGCGTCGGCGGGGGCGGCCACCATGTCGGTGCGGGGGGTCATCACCTCGCGCACCGTGGTGTCGAAGAAGTCCACGAGCTGCTCCAGGAACCTGCCCTCGTCCTCCTCGATGATCCCGGCGTCGTGCCCCACCTTGATGAACGCCTGGATCTCGCGCTCGCTCGCCTCCTCCTCCTCGTCCTCGGCGGGCACCACCGCTCCCCCGCGGTCGGTGGCCCGGGCCAGGAGCACCAGCGGCACCACCAGGGGGCGGAGGGTGCGCAGCACCCCCACCACCACCGCCTCGTCCAGGCGCCGGGCGACCAGGCGAGAGGCCAGCACCAGCAGCAGCGGCGCCGCCACCGCCAGCCACGCCCCGCCGGGCACACGCGCGAGCAGCCGTCCCGCCACGAGCCACAGGAGCCCCACGGTGCCGATCTCGAGCCACCGGAGCGCGTCCAGCAGCCGCGGCAGGCGGAGCTGGCCGCCGAGCGTCCGCGGCGCCAGCCGCTCGTGGTCCTCCAGCACCCCCTGGAACCGCACGCTGCCCATCTCGGCCAGCGCCCGCGCCGCCAGCTCCTCGAGCAGCAGCGCCACGGCCAGCGCCACCGCCGCCAGCCCCAGCGTGACCGGGTGCACGAACCAGTCGGCGACACCGGCGCTCATGGCAGGAGCGCCCCCCGCAGCTCGAGCTCCAGCGCGTCCATCTCGCCCCCGTCGGTCTCGTGATCGTGGCCCAGCAGGTGCAGCAGCCCGTGCAGCATCAGCTCCTCCAGCTCGCGGACCTCGTCGTGGCCCAGCTCCTCGGCCTGGCGGCGGGCGGTGTCCAGCGAGATCACGATCTCCCCGAGGAGGGTGGCTCCGCCGGGCAGCCGCGCCCCGTCCGGGAACGAGAGCACGTCGGTGGGGCGGTCCACGCCACGAAAGCGGGCGTTGAGCTCCCGGACCGTGGCATCGCCGGTGACCACCACGTGCACCTCGGCGCCCTCCACGCCCAGACGGGCGAGCGCCGCGCGCGCCAGCCGGCGGAGCCGCTCAGCCGCCGGTGCCGACGGTCTTCGCTGCCAGACGAAGCGCACCCGAGTCACGGTGCCCGCCCTTCCGGTTGAAGTCGAACCCCGGGTAGTCCACCCGGTGGTGGTACGCGTTGGACAGCACCCACAGGAACGCCGAGCCCACCTTCTCGAGCTCCCGGAACGTCAGCTCGGTGTCGTCCAGCTGGTCGTCCTGCAGCGCGTCGGTGAAGATCCGGTCGATCATGGACTGGATCCTGGAGGGCGTCGGGCTCTCCAGCGTCCTCGAGGCCGCCTCCACCGCGTCCGCGAGCAGGAGGATCCCCAGCTCCTTGCTGTCCGGCTTGGGCCCGGGGTAGCGGAAGTCGCTCTCCCGCACCGCGGCCCGCCGCCCCCCGTCGCCCGCCGCATCCGCCTCCTCCTGCGCCTTGGTGTAGAAGAACCGCATCAGCTTGGTGCCGTGGTGGGTGGCGATGGCCTTGCGCACCGGCAGCGGCAGCCGCGCCTTGCGGGCCATCTCGAGCCCCTCCTTGACGTGGCTCATCAGCACCAGGGCCGACATGGAGGGCGAGATCTGGTCGTGCGGGTTGGCGCCGCGCTGGTTTTCCACGAAGTACTCGGGCCTCAGCAGCTTGCCGATGTCGTGGTAGTAGGCGCCGACGCGCACCAGGAGCGCGTTGGCACCCACCGCCTCGGCGCCCGCCTCGGCGAGATGGGCCACCGCCAGCGAGTGCTGGAACGTCCCCGGCGCCTCGCTCGCCAGGCGCCGGAGCAGCGGCAGGTTGTGGTTGGACAGCTCGAGCAGCCTGAGGTCGGTGGTGATCCCGAACACGCGCTCCAGCAGCGGCACCCCGAACCCGGCCAGCCCCGCCGCGACCGGGCCGGAAACGAAGGCGAAGACGGCGCTCCAGGCGACCTCGCCCGGGCTCCCCTGGCCGCCCCGGTACAGGAACAGCACCAGGAAGCACACCACCGACGCCAGGCCCACGACGAGCCCCACCCGCGTCAGCACCGCGCTCTGCTGCGCCCTCCGGCCCGCGATCACCGCCACCAGCCCGCCCGCCAGCGCGTAGGGGACCACCGTGAAGTCGCCGCCGAGCAGGATCCCCGCCGCCAGCGCCTGGAACACCGCGAGCAGCGCCGCCGGCTGCACGCCCAGCAGCAGCACCGCCGCCAGCGGCCCCACCGCGTGCGGGATCGCCCACAGGTACGCCCCCACCGCCGAGGGCCCCGGCCCCGGCGCCGACAGCGCCGCCGCGTTGGCCAGGAACAGCGCCGCCCGGTCCGTCGCCACCACCAGCATCATCAGCAGGTACACGGCGGAGAGACGGTACCGCCGCTCGCGGCCCACCGCCAGCTCCCGGAACAGCCACCACCAGCCGAGCACGGTGAGCGTCACCAGGGCGGCGATCCCCGCCGCCACCGACCAGCGCTCGGCCCCGCCCCGCTCGTGCGCCAGCAGCGCCAGCGTGCGCGCCACCGCCGGCGTCACCCGGTCGCCGCGGCGGACCAGCACCTGCCCGCGCTCGAGCACCTGCACCCGCTCGGTCACCTGCGCCGCCGCGGCGTCGCGCCGCAGCGCCGTCTCGCCGCGGTTGTAGACCAGGTTCGGGCCCAGGTTGGCCCCGAGCAGCGCCGTCAGCGGCTTGAGCCAGCTCCGCCGCACCTCCTCGTGCTCGAGCAGCAGCGCCCGCACCGCGGAGGCGATCTCCGAGCGCCCGTCGATGACCCCGGCCAGGTCCGCCAGCGTCCGCTCCCGCTCGGAGCCGCTTCCCAGGTTGCGCACGGTGATCCCCCGCTCCCCCACCCGCTGGAGCGTCCGGACGTCGTCCACCACGCCGACCCGGTACAGTCGCCGCACCACCTCGACCAGCGCTGCCTCCAGCCCCTCGCCGCACCGCGACGCGCGCAGCACCCGCCCCACCCCCTCGGGCAGGACGAGGCCGGTGGCGGCCGCGAGCTCCGCCGGGCGCGGACCGCCGGAGGCCAGCCGCTCCCGGCAGGCCGCGAACAGCCGGCGGACCGAGGCCACCGCCTCCTCCTCCACGCCGGGGTCGAGGTCGTACACCGGCGCCACCTGCTCCCGCGCCTCCTGCCGCAGCGCCTCGGTGGCGGACTCGTCGGGGAGCGTGATGGAGCGCGGCACCACCACGTCGCGCTCCGCCACCTCGCCGGGGCGCCAGCGCGGCACCTCGAGGCCGTGCGGCGGGATCAGCAGCCAGGTGCACACCACCGCCGCCAGCACCCCCCACACCCGCGGCAGCTCCACCGCCCGGTCCCACCAGCCGGCGCGCCGCTCCAGCGCCCGCTCGATCCGTCCGGCCGCGCGGCCGCCCCGGCGTCTCGCGTCCGGGTTCACGCCCCCTCCCCGCCCGCCCCGCGCGTGCCACGGCGCTCGAACTGCTCGTAGCGGTCGATGATCCGCTGCACCAGCCGGTGCCGCACCACGTCGCGGTGGGTGAAGCGCACGAACCCGATCCCCTCCACCCCCTCGAGCACCTCCAGCGCCTCCACCAGCCCCGACGTGCGTCCCTCGGGGAGATCGATCTGGGTGATGTCCCCCGTGATCACGGTCTTGGAGTGGAACCCCATCCGGGTGAGGAACATCTTCATCTGCTCGTGGGTGGTGTTCTGGGCCTCGTCGAGGATGATGAACGCGTCGTTCAGGGTCCTGCCGCGCATGAACGCCAGCGGCGCGATCTCGATCGCCTGCCGCTCCATCAGCTTCGCCACCC
This sequence comes from uncultured Thermoanaerobaculia bacterium, assembly GCA_964440565.1. Classification (GTDB taxonomy): domain Bacteria; phylum Acidobacteriota; class Thermoanaerobaculia; order Thermoanaerobaculales; family Sulfomarinibacteraceae; genus CAYTTB01. The sequence continues at coordinate 9,632 of CAYTTB010000030.1, read as the reverse complement.
TGTCGTAGCCCAGGATGTCGTACAGCGCGTCGTACACCGGGCGCAGGTACGGGTTGATCTTCTCGGCGAGATCCCCGGGGAGGAAACCGAGACGCTCCCCCGCCTCCACCGCGGGCCGCGTGAGCACGATCCGCCGCACGTTCTTGTCCAGCAGCTGCGCCGCCGCCATCGCCACCGCGAGGTACGTCTTGCCCGTCCCCGCCGGTCCCACCGCGAACACGTAGTCGTTCTGGAGCACCGCCTGGATGAACCGCCGCTGGGCGAGGTTGCGCGGTACCACCAGCCGCTTGAGCGACTCGGGGATGGTGGTGTCGAGGAAGAACCGCTCCAGGTCGATCTCGAGGTCCTCCTCCAGCACCCGCACCCCGGTGCGGAACTCGTCCTTGCCGATCCGGTAGCCGTGGCCCGCCAGCCGGTCGAAGGAGCCCAGCAGCCGCACCACCAGCTCCTCCTCCTCCGGCTCGCCCTCCACCGTGATCTCCGTGCCCCGGGCGGACACCGTCACCCGGAGCCGCTCCTCCAGGTAGCGGAGGTTCTCGTCCCGGACACCGAACAGGTGCTCGGGCCGCGCCTGGGCGAGGGTCAGACGTCGCATCGGCGGGTCAGCGGGCGGCCCGGGCGCAGCCCGGCCTCCCGGCGGCCGGTGCCGGACCCCGTGTCACGGCGTCGTGATGGCGGGCGCTCCACGTTCTCACCGCGGCCGCCGCGGGCGAACCCCTCTCCGCGCCCGCGCGGCCGCCCCGACGGCGGCATTGTACCAGGGGATCACGCCCCTTCCGCGTCCCACACCACGTCTCCCGCGCCCACCTCCCGGTTGGTGCGGCGCGCGAGGACGAACAGCGCGTCCGAGAGCCGGTTCAGGTACGGCAGCACCGCAGCGGCGCGGCCGTCCTCCCGCGCCACCGCCAGCGCCCGCCGCTCCGCGCGCCGGCACACCGTGCGCGCGAGATGCGCCACCGCCGCCGCCCGGCACCCGCCGGGCAGCACGAACGCGCGAAGCGGCGGAAGCTCCTCCTCCATCGCGTCGATCCACCGCTCCAGCCGTCCGGGGTCCGGGCCCGGCGCCTCCTGCCGCCCCCCGGGATCCGCGAGCCGCGCCCCGATCGCGAGCAGAGCCCGCTGCACCGCCTCGAGCTCCCCGTCCGCCCCCGGCGGCAGCGGCTCCGTCCGCAGCAGCCCGATCACCGCGTTGAGCTCGTCCACCGCCCCGTACGCCTCCACCCGCGGGTCGTCCTTCGGCACCCGCGCCCCCCCGAACAGCCCGGTCGTCCCGTCGTCCCCCGTCCGCGTGTAGATCCTCACGCGGGCATGATACACCCGGGGACGGCGCGCGGCCGGCGCCCCGCCCACCCCGCCGCGCCGTCACCACCTCATCCCATGCCGCCCGGTGCCTGCGGGCGCCCCCGTCCGCAGCGGGAGGCGGGGAGGCCGTCGGGCTTCCCGGCGCCACGCAGCCGGCATCTCGCACGCCCCGAAAGCCCCCCAGGGAGCGCGGGCTTCAGCCCGCATCGGACCTCGCACCTCCGATGCCTGCCAACGACGTCTCGGAAGTGGCATCTCGCACGCCCCGAAAGCCCCCCAGGGAACGCGGGCTCCAGCCCGCATCGGACCTCGCACCTCCGATGCCTACCAGCGACGTCTCGGAAGTGGCATCTCGCACGCCCCGAAAGCCCCCCAGGGAGCGCGGGCTTCAGCCCCCATCGGACCTCGCACCTCCGATGCCTGCCAACGACGTCTCGGAAGTGGCATCTCGCACGGCCGGATCGACTTTGCGGACCGAAGTCCGCGCTCCGCGGGGCGCCTCCTGAGGGCGGAACGTCCCGCAGTCGTATTCCGCTTCTCTTCGGGGCGAGGTTTCGGACGCTAGTCACGGTGACACCTTCTCTCTCCTAGAGCGAGAATCCAGGCGATTAGGATTATGATTAGGATGTTGATTAACACCTCCATCTTCACTCCTCCTACGTCGTAATCCCCTTCTCTTCGGGGCGAGGTTTCGGACCCTCGCTGGAGGCGACCTCGCCACCTTCTGCGGCTGGGTGTCGTAATCCCCTTCTCCTCGGGGCGAGGTTTCGGACCGCCGCAGCCGTGGGCTGAGCCAGGAGCGTCTGTCTGAAGTCGTAATCCCCTTCTCTTCGGGGCGAGGTTTCGGACGGGACGTACCACGGAACCCACGTCCTCTATTTCTCCCGTGGTCGTAGTCCCCTTCTCTTCGGGGCGAGGTTTCGGACTGGGGCAAGCTGTATCTGGTCTCGATTGCTCGCCGTGCCGTCGTAATCCCCTTCTCTTCGGGGCGAGGTTTCGGACTCGCGGATTTGCAGCGGCTGCACGAGGCCTTGCGGGAACAGTCGTAATCCCCTTCTCTTCGGGGCGAGGTTTCGGACGAACATGAGCGACGTGCGAATCACCCCGTTCTACTCGTCGTAATCCCCTTCTCTTCGGGGCGAGATTTCGGACGCGCTGGACAGCCGGTTCCTCGGCGCGCGCGACCGGGCGGTCGTAATCCCCTTCTCTTCGGGGCGAGGTTTCGGACCCGAAGCAGGGCATGGCAGAAGTGGCAGCAACGTTGGCAGCGGTCGTAATCCCCTTCTCTTCGGGGCGAGGTTTCGGACCAGTGTTCATTCGCAGCACGCGCCGCGCTGCACAGGTTGTCGTAATCCCCTTCTCTTCGGGGCGAGGTTTCGGACGTGCGCTCATGGCGTACGTGCCGGAGCGGGAGGCGGGGGAGTCGTAATCCCCTTCTCTTCGGGGCGAGGTTTCGGACCCGACAGTCTCCGCAGGCGGTAGGTGGGCCCACGATACGTCGTAATCCCCTTCTCTTCGGGGCGAGGTTTCGGACTCAACGTGGTGGTCGGTAGACGTCACCGATACCTACGTGTCGTAATCCCCTTCTCTTCGGGGCGAGGTTTCGGACGAGGAGCGGATCCTCGAGGCGATGTTCGGGGGGTAGGTCGTAATCCCCTTCTCTTCGGGGCGAGGTTTCGGACTACAAGGCCTTTGTGGTGGCGAAGGCGGATGATGGCTCGTCGTAATCCCCTTCTCTTCGGGGCGAGGTTTCGGACCCGACCCGGTGTTTCAAGGCGTAAGCCTTGATGAGTTGTCGTAATCCCCTTCTCTTCGGGGCGAGGTTTCGGACCAGGGGCGGTATGGGATCAGGATCTGGGAGTGATGCTGTGGTCGTAATCCCCTTCTCTTCGGGGCGAGGTTTCGGACCTACTGGCCACTCGAGCCGTTCGTTCGGCGCGAGCGGCTGTCGTAATCCCCTTCTCTTCGGGGCGAGGTTTCGGACGAGGAGTCGAAAAGTCCTGCCAGGAGTACCGCTCCTGGCGTCGTAATCCCCTTCTCTTCGGGGCGAGGTTTCGGACACCTCCTCTCGGAGACTTCTGAATGGTTCGGGCGCTACGTCGTAATCCCCTTCTCTTCGGGGCGAGGTTTCGGACATTTTCCTCCCGAACAATCCGGGAGGGAACCCGCCGTCGTCGTAATCCCCTTCTCTTCGGGGCGAGGTTTCGGACTCCCTGGGCATGCAGGAACCTGGGCTTCCTCCCAAAGGTGTCGTAATCCCCTTCTCTTCGGGGCGAGGTTTCGGACCAAGCTCATCCGTGAGGCCATCCCCATCCACTGGGACTAGTCGTAATCCCCTTCTCTTCGGGGCGAGGTTTCGGACGAGGGATGTTATGGTGAATCGGTTCGAGCTCAACGTGAGTCGTAATCCCCTTCTCTTCGGGGCGAGGTTTCGGACCAGGAGTACCGCTCCTGGCAGAAGGAGATGGGGATCAAGTAGTCGTAATCCCCTTCTCTTCGGGGCGAGGTTTCGGACGTCGAGTACCAGCGCCTGCGGGCGCGGGCGCACGAGGAGTCGTAATCCCCTTCTCTTCGGGGCGAGGTTTCGGACCCGCTGGCGGTGCTGGAGACCGTTCGAGGAAAGGACGCGTCGTAATCCCCTTCTCTTCGGGGCGAGGTTTCGGACGGGTGGCCGGAGCCGGCGGCATGGGGCCGCCGGGAGAGGTCGTAATCCCCTTCTCTTCGGGGCGAGGTTTCGGACGCGACGAGGAGCGCGTGCGCGAGCTCGCGCGCGCGATCGTCGTAATCCCCTTCTCTTCGGGGCGAGGTTTCGGACGAGCACGACGGGCCGCCTCCGGGCGGCCCGAAACGTTCTCGTCGTAATCCCCTTCTCTTCGGGGCGAGGTTTCGGACGGGCGCTGGTGCTCCACGACTGGGAGGAGTATCAGGGAGTCGTAATCCCCTTCTCTTCGGGGCGAGGTTTCGGACGATGAGGGTGGCGGTCTAATTAGACCCGCCCCGCCCAAGTCGTAATCCCCTTCTCTTCGGGGCGAGGTTTCGGACCAGGACCTGCACCAGCCGCATGAAATCACGATCCCGGCGGAGTCGTAATCCCCTTCTCTTCGGGGCGAGGTTTCGGACGGCGAGGCTGGGGCCGTCGGCGGTGGCGAGGACGTCCTGTCGTAATCCCCTTCTCTTCGGGGCGAGGTTTCGGACGCGAGCCCCCTATCCGGACCTGGTCGACCTACGTCAGCGGGTCGTAATCCCCTTCTCTTCGGGGCGAGGTTTCGGACGCCGCCGAAGCTCCCGCGCGGGCTCGCGCGGGTGCGCGGTCGTAATCCCCTTCTCTTCGGGGCGAGGTTTCGGACACCAAGACCGAGATCACCGACACCTACGAGGCGCAGGGGTCGTAATCCCCTTCTCTTCGGGGCGAGGTTTCGGACGAGCCGTGGTTTGTTGAAATGCTCCGCCGGTACGGCGACGTCGTAATCCCCTTCTCTTCGGGGCGAGGTTTCGGACCAACGACCCGCGGATCGGGGCGGCGCTCCGGACCGCGGGCGTCGTAATCCCCTTCTCTTCGGGGCGAGGTTTCGGACCAACGACCCGCGGATCG
>CAYTTB010000030.1:0-4638 GCA_964440565.1 uncultured Thermoanaerobaculia bacterium | reverse complement strand
CGTCGTAATCCCCTTCTCTTCGGGGCGAGGTTTCGGACCAACGACCCGCGGATCGGGGCGGCGCTCCGGACCGCGGGCGTCGTAATCCCCTTCTCTTCGGGGCGAGGTTTCGGACGAGGCGCAGGGCTGGCGGTTCATGGACCGCTGGTTCTGGTCGTAATCCCCTTCTCTTCGGGGCGAGGTTTCGGACAACACGGAAACGACGATCTACACGATTCCGGGGCGTCGTAATCCCCTTCTCTTCGGGGCGAGGTTTCGGACCTCGGCGCGGCGCGGTCCGTGGTCGCGGCGGTGTACGGAGTCGTAATCCCCTTCTCTTCGGGGCGAGGTTTCGGACGACGCGCGGCTCCTCGTCGAGTGGGGGCCGCGGCTGGCGTCGTAATCCCCTTCTCTTCGGGGCGAGGTTTCGGACGTGATTGATTCCATCTGGAATCTCATCAAGTGAGGCTGCCGTCGTAATCCCCTTCTCTTCGGGGCGAGGTTTCGGACCTGCAAGCTTTGCGGAGCAGAGCTCCCATCATGGGCTCGCGTCGTAATCCCCTTCTCTTCGGGGCGAGGTTTCGGACGATGGTGAGATCCTACGGCTTCTTCCGCCTCTACTGGGGTCGTAATCCCCTTCTCTTCGGGGCGAGGTTTCGGACAAGATGACTAACCTTGTCGTGGAACTGTGGAGAGCGCGAGGTCGTAATCCCCTTCTCTTCGGGGCGAGGTTTCGGACGAGGACGGCGGCGACGAGGGCACCGGCGAGCAGGGGCGTCGTAATCCCCTTCTCTTCGGGGCGAGGTTTCGGACTAGGATGTTCCGGATGCTTCATGCGGGCGAATCCGAGGTCGTAATCCCCTTCTCTTCGGGGCGAGGTTTCGGACACGCGGAGCAGAACAAGGAGGCCCTGCAGCGTGCGCGGCGGTCGTAATCCCCTTCTCTTCGGGGCGAGGTTTCGGACCGGACCCAAGCTGCGCAGGCCTGCGAGTGCAGTGAGGTCGTAATCCCCTTCTCTTCGGGGCGAGGTTTCGGACGGTAGCCTCCGGATCCCCTTGACCCGAGGCGGTTTGCGGAGCCCTCATGGGACACCGGCCCTCTCCGGCACACGAGCCGATGGGACAGAGACTCAAGAGTTCTGTAACGGACTGATCCAACTCGACTTGACAGAATGGACACCGTTGTCGAGACTCAACAAAAATCTCGGTGTCTCAGGGAGTTACGGGCGTGTCCAGTTTCCGTACAACCTGTCCCACCCGCCTGGGGATCCGTTCGCCGCGCTGTCAAGGATCCGCCGCCACCCCGTGGCGCGGCCCGTGCCACCGGTGCCGTGGTCGTTCCTCAGTATATCCGATGCGAGGGTCCCGGCGCAGCGGAGACCGGGCCGTGGCGCGGCCGCCGGCCGCCACGTCAGCTCAACCCACGATCTCGTCGGTACCCTGACCGCTGCCCACGCCCGCACCGAACGCCTCGACGACGCTCGCACACCCCCGGCAGAGACGGTAGATGCGCACGGCGTCGGTCTCGGGATCGATGAGCTCCCGCACGACCTGTCTGAGCGCCTCGACGCGGTGCGACGGCACCTCCCCCTCGAAGACGCTCTTCTGCACGCGGGGAAGAAAGTCCAGCAGGCGATCGGCGAGCCGGGCGCGCCGCCGGTCGTCGGTGACGTCGTAGGCGACCACCAGGTACACGGCCTCACCCCGCGGCGTGGAACGGGACGTAGGCGTCTGGATCCCCCTCCCGCACCGCCACGGCGACGGCACGGGCCCGGCGTCGCAGGACCTCGCGCAGCGGCAGCGCCCGGCCCGCCTCCGCGTCCACCACGGTCTCGCGAAGCCGCGCGAACAGGGCCCGGAGAAAGACCGGCCTCCCGGTGCGGGAGAGGTAGACCCCCTCGGGTGGGGAACCCTCGTCCGGATCCGCGAGCCACGGGTCGGACGGGGGCGTCTCCGGGGAGGGCGGCGGCCCGAAGTCGGCCGGTGCGAGCTGACGCAGATTGACCAGTCGCAGCACCAGGAGGTCCACCGCCACCGGACGCAGCTCCTCGGCGAGGTCCAGGGCCAGGGAGGGCCGGCCGTACTCGATGGCGTGCAGGAACCCCGCCGCCGGGTCGAGGCCAGCACCGGCAGCCTCCCCCTCGGCGAGCGCCGTGAGGACGGTGTACCCGAAGGAGAGCATCGCGTTGACGGGATCGCGGGGCGGGCGCCGGGTCCTGCCGCCGAACTCGAACAGCGGGTTGGCGATGAGCGCTCCGAAGACACCGAAGTACACGCGGGCACCGGTCCCCTCGATCCCGAGCAGCTCCTCGAGATCCCCGCAGGCGAGGGCGCGCTCCGCCAGGACGCGCAGCCGTGCCGCCGCCTCCCCCACGCCGGCGTCCCGGTGGCGGCGCCGGGCCCGCAGCAGCAGCCAGCGCTGGTTGCCGAGCTTGGCGGCGACGATCCGCCGGGCGAGCCCCAGCCGGAACGCGGGATCGCCGGCGAGACGGAGCTGCGCCTGACGGAGACCCACGTTGCCCGAGGCCGGGCCGGCGAGCCGCCCGAGGTAGTGGCCCCGCTCGTCGAGGAAGACCACCTCGACCCCGGCCCGGAGGAGACGGCGCGCGGCCGCCGCCGTGAGCCCGAGCGACGCCACCGCCAGGACCGATTCGAGGTCCTGCAGGCGCACCTCGTGGATCACCTTCCCCTCGCGACGCAGCTGGACCCGCTCGCGGTGGCAGGTGAGCACCGCACCGCCCTCGGTGACCACCAGCCTGGTCATGTCGCCTCCTCGCGGGGAAGCCACTCCAGCCGGGTCACCCCGTCCTCCGTGACGAGACGCAGCGTCCCCTCTTCCAGCACCACCTCGCCGCCGCCGGTCCGCAGCGCCGCCGCCAGGGCGGCCTCGAGCTCCGCCCGCTCGCGGCGCAGCCGCTCGAGGCGGTCGCCGAGGGCGAGGAACCTCCTGGCCAGGTTCTCCGGATCCGGTGTGTCGGGTTCCGGTGAGGCCTCGGCGGGGATCCCCCGCGCGTGCAGGACCGGCGTGGGGTAGGCGCCCTCGCCGAGGTCGAAGGTGCAGGCGCAGGCGACCCGGGAGGTGATCTCGGGTACCCGCTGGCGGATCTTCGGGCACGAGATCGGGTGACCCCGCAGCGGGGACTTGAGGTACCGGTCCGCGGGGACCCCCGGGCAACGCTCCAGCAGGTAGTTGACGGCCGCGACGCCACCCGGCAGGTGACCCAGCGTGTGAACGAGGACGATCTGCTGGTCGTGCGCGAGCACCCGGGTCTCGAGGGCGAGGTGGCGCAGGGCGTCGAGCACGGCGCACCCCCGCAGCACGGCGGAGACGTGCGGGTGCCGGTCGAAGTCCGCCTCCGTCCACGGCGGCGGCTGGACGGGCGCGACGCCCGTCTCCGGGGCCGGGGCCTCCACCCCGCCGCCGGAGGCCTCCTCCGCCACCTCCTCCCACGGCGCCGCCGGCTCGCCCGGGGAGCGCTCTCCCAGCTCGGCGGCGAGCACGTCCGCGACCTCGAGCAGCTTCCGGTGGGACACCCGCACCGCCGCCGCCAGCGCCTCGAACGGGCGTGGGTGCGGGGAGCCGTCGTCCTGCAGGATCCAGGCCCGGCGCCCCGTGCGCCGGTGGATGCCCAGCGGCAGCTTGATCAGGTTGCCGAGTCCTTTCCCCCGCCGCCTGGGCTGGCGGGGGAAGAACTCGAGCGCCACGCCACCCGGAAGGTCCCGGGCGAGCCACCGGACGAGGAGCCGGCCGATGTCGTGAAGCAGCCGTGCGGACTCCGGACGTTCGAGGAAGAACCAGAGGTGGCGGCCCTTGTACCCGGAGTCCTCCACCAGCGGCTGGAGGCCCAGCTCCCGGACGCGCTCCACGGTGCGGGAGAGGCTCTCCGTGAGGGACCGCCGCACCTGCCGTGCCTCCTCTGGCCCGCGGCGGGCGAACTCGAGGGCGGCCTTCGTCAGGTCCAGGTCCAGCGCGAAGAAGACGCAGGTCCCGTCCAGGCGGATCGGGTACACACCCAGCGTGATGTCCCCGAACAGGTGCTGGCGCACGTGCCGCGCGGTGAGCGGCTCCTCCACCGGGGAGTACCCCGCCACGCCCTTGCGGGGGGAGTACCACTGGCGCGCGTGGACGTCCTCGCGCCCTCCGAACAGGGCCAGGAAGCGGGCCACGTCGGCGTCGGTGGGGTTGGCCACGGCGGCGACGTCCGGCCCGCCGGCCGCCGCCGCGTCCTCCCCGGCGCCTGCCGGGGGTGGCGCGGCCGGCTCCTCGGCCTCGAGGCGCACGCCGAGGGCGGCGAGGGCCGCCTCCACGCGCCGGGCCTGATCGGGCCAGGCCAGGGAGCGGTAGAGCCCCACCAGCGCCAGCAGGTTGCCCCGGTCCTCGGGCCGCGCCTCGGCCAGGCGCTCCCGCTGGATGGCGGCCCGCTCGAGATCGCCGCGCTCCTCGGCGAGCGCGGCGAGGCGCGCCAGCGCCTCCGGGTGGGCGGGATCCTCGCGCAGCACGAGGTTGTACGCGGTCTCGGCCCACCGCCACTCGCCGAGCTCCTCGGCGGCCGTACCCAGCGCCAGGTGGTGTGCCACGTCGCGGACCGCCGGAGCGGCCCGGATCAACGGCCCCAGCGCCGACCGGGCCGCGTCCCGGTCGTTGCGCGCGAGGGCGGCG
>CAYTTB010000029.1:0-36268 GCA_964440565.1 uncultured Thermoanaerobaculia bacterium | reverse complement strand
ACCCGAGGCTCTACACGCTGCTGCTCCACAAGTACTACGTGGACGAGATCTACGAGGCCACCGTCGTGGCGGGGACGCTCAGGTCGGCGCGGGCGCTGTGGGAGTTCGATGCCCGCGTGGTGGACGGGCTGGTCAACGGCACGCGCCACACCACGGTGGGGACGAGCTTCCTCTCCGGGATATTCGACCTCAGGGTGATCGATGGGCTGGTGAACCTGGTGGCGGCGGCGTACGACGCGGGGAGCCGCACGTTCCGCCGGCTCCAGGTCGGGTACGCGCAGGGTTACGCCATGGTGATGGCCGCCGGGGCGGTGGTCCTCCTGGCCATCTACGCGATCTTCCAGATCTTCTGACGGGGAGCGGAAACGACGATGGACACCCAGTACGCCTGGCTTCTCAACGCGATCTGCTACCTGCCCCTGGCGGGTGCGCTGTTCATCATCTTCGGAATCCACCGGGAGAACACGAGGGCCATCCGGTGGGCGGCGACGGCGGTGGCCGGCCTGGACTTCCTGCTGTCCGTGCCGCTCTGGTTCCTCTACCGCCCCGACGGTCCGGAGTTCCAGTTCGTCACCCGAGCGGAGTGGATCCCGAAGGTGGGCGTCCAGTACCTGTTCGGCGTGGACGGGTTCGCGGTCCTCCTGATCCTGCTCACCACGCTCCTCACGTTCATCTCCGTGTACTCGTCCTTCACCGCCATCACCCACCGCGAGAAGGAGTACTACGTCTTCCTGCTCCTCCTGGGAACCGGCATGCTCGGCGTCTTCATGTCGCTCGACTTCGTCCTCTTCTACGTGTTCTGGGAGGTCATGCTGGTTCCCATGTACTTCCTGATCGGGGTGTGGGGAGGCCCGCGGAAGCTGTACGCCGCCATCAAGTTCTTCCTCTACACCCTGGTCGGTTCGGTGCTGATGCTGGTGGGGATCCTGGCGCTGTACTTCTACAACTCGACCGGCCTCGAGGCGGTGGGTCTGCCCGGCCTCGGCAACCCCGCCACCTTCGAGATCCCGAAGCTGTTCGAGATCGCCCCTCACATCCCGCCCGGGCTGCAGATGTGGATCTTCCTCGCGTTCTTCGTGGGCTTCGCCATCAAGGTCCCCATGTGGCCGTTCCACACCTGGCTTCCCGACGCGCACGTGGAGGCGCCCACGGCGGGGTCGGTGATCCTGGCCGGCGTGCTCCTCAAGATGGGGACGTACGGGTTCGTGCGATTCTCGCTCCCGCTCCTGCCACACGCGACGCGGTGGGCCGTCAGCTGGATCTCGGTGCTGGCCATCATCGCCATCATCTACGGGGCGCTGGTGGCCATGGCCCAGAAGGACATGAAGAAGCTGGTGGCGTACTCCTCGGTGTCGCACATGGGGTTCGTGATGCTGGGGATGTTCGCCCTCAACGCGCCGGGGCTCAGGGGCTCGATCCTGCAGATGATCAACCACGGCGTCTCCACCGGGGCGCTCTTCCTCCTGGTCGGGATCATCTACGAGCGGCGGCACAACCGGATGATCGCGGAGTACGGAGGACTCGCGAAGGTGATGCCGCTGTACGCGATGTTCTTCATGATCATCACCATGTCCTCGATCGGGCTGCCGACGCTCAACGGCTTCATCGGGGAGTTCACCATCCTGCTCGGCGCGTTCAACGTGAGCTGGGTGTGGGCGCTGTTCGCCGCGACCGGCATCGTGCTGGGCGCCGGCTACATGCTGTGGATGTACCAGCGGGTGTTCTTCGGCGAGCTGACCAACGAGAAGAACCGGGACCTGCCCGACCTCAACCGGCGCGAGCAGTGGACGCTGATCCCGCTCATCGTGCTGGCGTTCTGGATCGGCCTCTATCCGAAGCCGTTCTTCCGCATCATGGAGCCCACGGTGACGCGGGTGCTCGAGCGGGTCGAGGCGGCGGCGCCCGAGAGGCCCGCGCCGCCGGCGGCGCTCGCTGGCCCGGCCGCGGCCGAGCGCGGTGACGGGGGCCAGGACCACGGGGAGTAGACGATGGATCTCGCGCAGCTGGTCCCGTTCGTCCCCGAGATCGCCCTCACCCTGGCGGCCTTCGCGCTGCTGCTCGCCGGGATCGCGGCGGGCCGCCGGGCCGTCGAAGGCCTGGCGCTGGGCGGTGTGGCCGCGCTCGCCGCCACCGCGGTGCTGGCCGTGTGGCTGGCCGCGCTCGCGGGCGGCCCGCGGACGATCCTGGGTGGGATGCTCTCGGTGGACGGGTTCGCGCTCTACTTCAAGCTGGTGGTCCTGGCCGTCTCGGCGGTGACCCTGCTCATGTCGGTGGGGTTCGTGCGCCGCTCCCCGTACGGGATGGGCGAGTACGTGGCGCTCGTGCTCTTCGCCACCGTGGGGATGATGGTGATGGCCTCGGGCGTCAACCTGGTGGCGCTCTACGTGGGTCTCGAGCTCATGGCGCTCTCGGTCTACATCCTGGTGGGCTACTTCAAGCTCGAGACCAAGGCCAACGAGGGGGCGGTGAAGTACTTCGTCCTCGGCGCCATGTCGTCGGCGATCCTGCTGTACGGGATCTCCCTGCTCTACGGGGCGGTGGGCTCGCTCGACCTCGCCGCGATCCGCACCGCCCTCGAGGGCGGACAGCGGGGGACGCTCCTGCTCCTCGGCGTGGCGCTGGTGGGGTTCGGGATGCTGTTCAAGGTGGCGGCGGTGCCGTTCCACGTCTGGACCCCGGACGCCTACGAGGGCGCACCGACGCCCGTGACCGCCTTCATGTCGGTGGGGCCGAAGGCGGCGGCGTTCGCCATGTTCCTGCGGCTCTTCCTGGGCGCCTTCGTCCCGCTCCACGACGCGTGGGCGGTCCTGATCTGGGTGGCGGCGGCGGCGACCATGATCTACGGCAACGTGGCGGCGCTGACCCAGGACAACGTCAAGCGGATGCTCGCCTACTCCTCCATCGCGCACGGGGGGTACGTCCTTCTCGGCGTGATCGCCGCGAGCGCCATGGGTGCCTGGTCGGTGCTGCTGTACGCGCTGATCTACGCCGCCATGAACCTCGGCGCGTTCGGCTACGTCGAGCTGCTCGAGAGCCGGGGGTACGCGGGGGAGACGGTGGAGGACTGGGCGGGGCTCGCGCGCCGGCACCCTGCGGCGGCGGCGGGGATGCTGGTACTGATGCTGGCGCTGGCCGGGATTCCGCCCACGGCGGGGTTCATGGGCAAGCTGTACCTGTTCTCCGCGGCGGTCGAGGCCGGGTACGTGTGGCTCACCGTCATCGCGGTGATCATGTCGGCGGTGAGCCTCTACTACTACTTCCGCATCGTGGTCCAGATGTACCTGCGGGAGGGCGAGGGGGTGGAGCCCGCGGCGCTGCTCGGAGACCGTTGGCTCGAGGCGATGATCGTCCTCTCGGTCCTGGTGACGCTGGCCCTGGGCGTGTGGCCGGCCCCGGCGGTGGCCTGGGCGCAGAGCGGGCTGGCCGCCCTCGGGCTGTGACGGGGTGTAGACTGCGTGCGTGCGGCGACGGCGGCGCCTGGTCCGGCGGACGGTGCGGTGGCTCGACCTCACGGTGGTGGGGATCCAGTTCCCCGTGGCCATGGGGATCGGCTACCTGTGGGGCCGGACCATGGACCGCTGGTTCGGCACCCAGCCGTGGCTGACGCTGGTGTTCTTCCTGTTCGGCACCGTCGCCGGCTTCCTCAACCTGTTCCGCATGACCGCTCGGGCGGCGCGCGAGGAGGAGGCGGAGCGCGATGAGGGAGGCGGCGATGGCGGCTGAGCGGCCGTTCTCCATGGCCCGGGTGGAGCGGCTGGCGGCTGCGGGCGTGGCGGCGGGAGGGATGCTCGCGTGGGCGGTGGGAGGGATCGCGGCGGCGCTCAGCTTGACCGGGTCGGGGGCTGTGGCTATCATCAACCTCCGCTGGTTGGACGTGGTGGTGGAACGAGCGATCCAGCCCGGCGGCCCGCGGATCGACGCGCGGGCCGCGTTGCGGTACGGCCTCCGGCTCGTGCTCCTCGGCGCCGTCCTGGCGGCGGTGCGGTGGATGCCGCGGGTGGAGCCCGTCGCCGTGGCCGCGGGATTTTCGATCCCGCTCGTCTTCCTGGTGGGCGAGGGACTTCTCGCGACGGAGTAGTGAGGAGGAGGAGGAGGTCGGCGAGGCGATGCAACACGAGTACTCGATCCTCTTCGAACCGCTGAACCGGCTGCTCATCGCGCTCCTGGGCCAGCCGCCGGAGGGGTGGCTGCGCGCCATGGGGGCGGAGCACGGGGAGGTGTTCTGGCTGCCCGACCACGTGATCATGGCGGCGTTCGCCGTGGTGGTGCTGGCGGTGCTCCTGGTACCGGTCCGGCGGAGGCTGTCCGTCGAGCACCCGTCCAACTTCCAGCAGTCGCTGGAGCTGGTGATCTCGGGGCTGGAGTCGCTGCTCGAGGACGTGATCGGGCACGGTCTGGGGAGGCAGTTCCTCCCCTTCGTGGGGGCGCTGGCGCTGTTCATCTTCACGTGCAACATCTTCGGGCTCGTCTTCGTGCTCCAGCCCCCCACCGCCAACCCCAGCACCACCTTCGCCCTCTCCATCACGGCCTTCGTCTTCTACAACGTGGTGGGGATCCGGCGGCAGGGCCTGTTCCGGTACCTGCGCCACTTCGCGGGGCCCGTGGTCCTGCTCGCGCCCATCATGGTTCCCATCGAGATCATCTCGCATCTCGCGCGGATTCTCTCGCTCGCGCTCCGGCTCTTCGGGAACATCTTCGGCGAGCACACCGCCACGGGGATCTTCTTCGGGTTCGCGCCGTTCATCCTGCCTTGGCCCATGATGGGGCTGGGGATCTTCGGGGCACTGGTGCAGGCGTTCATCTTCATCGTGCTGACGATGGCGTACATCCAGGGCGCCGTCGTCGAGGAACACTAGAACCAAACCCTCAGGGAGGAGGCAAGATGCGTCGAGCTCTCGTAGTCTGGTCGATCGTGGCCGTCGTCCTCGCGGCGGCGGTGGTGCCCGTGATGGCGCAGGAGGCCATGCCGCCGGAGGCCCCGGCGATGATGGAGCACGCGGCGGAGGCGCCCGGCACCGCGGAGGCGGGGGTGGCGGCCCCCGCGGGGAAGAACTTCTGGCAGTTCATCGCGGCGGCGTTCGCCATCGGCATCGCGGCCTCGTTCGGGGCGCTGGGTCAGGGGCGTGCGATCTCGGCGGCGTGCGATGCGATGGGCCGGAACCCCGGCGGCAGCGGCGCCATCCGGATGACCATGATCATCGGTCTGGCGCTCATCGAGTCGCTGGTGATCTACGCGCTGGTGATCTCGTTCATGATCCTCAAGGCGTGAGCTCGCCATCGGCGAGCGAGGGCGACGGGGCGGCCTCGCGGCCGCCCCGTCGTGCGTCGGGCGCCCCGCGCGGGCCCCGCTCCCGGGTCGTCACGCCGCTCGAGCCATCGCGGAGCGAGGTGCGGACGGCCTTCTGGGGACGCCCGCTCCGGTGAGGGAGGCGCCGCCGCGCGGGAGAGGCGAGCGCGCCGCGATCGGCCAGTGGGGAGCGGGCTCGCCGGCCGGTGCACCGGCGAGGATGGAGACGGCGAGCGCCGTGAGCCCGCGCGAGCGGATCCGTATCCGCCGGTCCGCCGGCTGCCCGCGCCCGCCCGTGCGCGGTCCCGCCCCGGGGCGGGCGGGCCTCGGCCCGCGGAGTCGGGCCGGCCGTGAGGCCCGCCACCCTCGCCTCCCCCGCGTCGCGCCGGCGCCGATCCCCCGCGGCCGTGGAGCCTGCCACCCCACCGCCCTCCGGGGACCCGCACGGAGGACAGGATCCCCCAGAATGGAGGGGGGCGCCGGAAAGGGGGTGCACGATGCACGAGGCGACGTACCGGGGTTCGTGTCTGTGCGGGGCGGTGGCGTTCGAGGTGGAGGGTGAGCCGCTGTTCTTCCACTACTGCCACTGCAGCCGGTGCCGCAGGAGCACCGGCTCGGCCCACTCGGCCAACCTGATGGTGCGGCGCGAGCGGTTCCGGTGGGTACGGGGCGAGGAGCTGGTGGGTCGTTTCGAGCTGCCGGAGGCGCGGTACTTCTGCACCGGGTGGTGCACCGCCTGTGGCTCGTCGCTTCCGTGGGTGAGCCGCAACGGGCGGTACGTCGTCGTCCCGGCGGGTGCCCTGGAGGGCGACCCTCCGGCGCGGCCCACGGAGAGCATCCACTGGGCGTCGCGCGCGCCGTGGTACGTGCCCGTGGCGGAGCTGCCGCGCCACGACGCCGAGCCCGGACGGTGATCTCCGCCCGTCCGTCGGCGGCGGCCGCCCGTCCGTCGGTCCGGGAGGACCGTCCGTCGGGCGCCGCGTGCGGCGCCCGCCTGGTGCCCGTAGGGTGGTCGCGGATGGCCCGGTGGGGCCGGGGGAGGTGGCGACGATGGGGACCGCGCGCGGTGCTGTCGTGGTGGCGGAGCGGGTGCTGCTGGAGCTGGTCCGGGCGAGGCGAAGCCTGGTGTTCTGGGCCGCGTTTCCGGCCGCGATGCTCCTGCTGTTCGGCCTCATCTACGCGGGGAACGGGCGGACCGGGCCCGCGTTCGACAGCGTCGCCCCGGGGATCCTGATCGGGGCGGCGCTGTTCTTCAGCTGCCTGGCGGGGCCGGTCTCGCTGGTGGTGGGGGAGCGCGAGCGGGGCACCCTCCGGCGGCTGCTGCTGGCGCCGCTTCCGCCGACGGCGTACGTGCTCGGGGTGGTGGCGGCGTTCGCGGCGGTGGCGGCGGGGCAGACGGTGCTGGTGTACGGGCTCGCGCTGCCCTTCGGAGGACGCTACCACGGCTCGTGGTGGCTGGGGCCGCTCATCGTGACGCTGACCGTGACCGCGTACTCGGGCCTCGGCATCGCGCTGGGCGCCCGCCTCGCCCGGCGCGCCGAGGACGTGACGGGGCCCGTGGCGGCGTTCGGGGTGCCGCTGCTCGTGCTGGGCGGGACGTTCTTCCCCCCGCGCATGCTGCCGCCCTGGCTGTACCGGGTGGCGTGGCTGGACCCGATCTTCCACATGAACGAGGCGCTCCGTGCCGTCTCCGCCCGCGGTGCCGGCCTCGCGGAGGTGGCCCCGCACGTGGCGTTCCTCGCCGCGCTCGCGGGCGCTGCGGCGGCGGTCGGGGCGGCGGCGTACGGGCGGATGCTCGAGGCGGAGCTCGGGAGGGGGTGACCGTGTCGGTGCTCGAACTTCGCGGCGTGTCGGTACGGCGTGGCGCGCGGAGGGTCCTCGTGGGCCTGGACCTCGCGGTGGAGGCCGGGGAGGTCTACGCGCTGGCGGGGCGCAACGGCTCCGGCAAGAGCACCGCGGTGGCGGTGCTGGCGGGGTTGCTGCCGCCGGAGGCGGGTGAGGTGCTCCTCGAGGGGCGGCCCATCGGCCGTGGGGGGCGGGCGCGCCTGGGGGTGGGCCTGCAGGAGGCGGCGTGCTACCGCCACCTCACGGTCCGCGAGAACCTCGTCTTCTTCTGCCGTCTGTACGGCGTCGGCCGGCGCGAGGCGGCGCGGCTGGCGGACGAGGCGATGGGCCGTCTCGGGCTCGCGGACCACGCCGGGGTGCGCGCGGGGAGCCTGAGCGGGGGCTGGCGACGCCGGCTGCACGTGGCGGCCGCCGTGGTCCACCGCCCGCGGGCGGTGATCCTGGACGAGCCCGACGCCGGGCTCGACCCGCAGGGGAGGATGGTGCTCGCCGAGCTCCTCGCGAGCCTCGCCGCGGAAGGGGTGGCGGTGCTGGTGGCGCTCCACGACCTGGAGCTGGCCGAGCGTGCCGCCACCCGGGTCGGGATCCTCCACCGGGGCCGCCTGGCCGCCGAGGGGCGGGTGGAGGAGCTGCTGGCGTCCACCGGGGCGCGGGCGGTTGCGGAGGTGCGGACCTCCGACCCCGCGGCCCTCGATCGGCGGGCGACGGAGCTGGGATGGCCGCTGCGGCTCCGGGGCCGCGAGGCGGCCCTCTACCTCGCGCGACCGCTCGAGCTGGTGGAGGTGGCCCGCGCGCTCGAGGGGATCCCGGTGCGATCGCTCTCCCTTCGCCCGGTGCGCCTGGAGGACGTCTACCGCGAGGTGACGGGCGCCGTCGCGGCGGGTGTGCCGGACGCCGCCTGAGCACGGTACCATCGGGCACGTGGCGGAGAGGGCGATGGCGGTTCGGCGTGGGCGCGCGCGGACGGCGTCGGTCGCGGCGGCGGTGGCGCTGGCCCTCGCCGCGGCGCTCACCGCCGTGGGTGCGCCGGCGGGTGGCGCCCTGGCGTCCTTCGTGGCCCTCGCGGCGGTGGCGGGGTGCTTCGCTGTGGCGTACGTGGCGGGGGTCCGGCCGGCCTCGCGGCGGCTGGCCTCGCTCGAGCCGCCGGTGCTCCGTGCGGCGGCCGAGGCGGCGACGCTCGTGGCCGCGGCGGCGGCGGCGGGCCTGGTCGCGGTGTGGCTGGTGCGCGGGCTGGGCGCGCCGGTCCACCCGCTGCGGCTCGGCGCGGCCGGGCTCGGGGTGATGGTGGCCATCCGCCTGGTGGAGGCCGGGTACGACGCCCTCAGGCGGCGGGTGCGCGAGGTGGAGCTCGCGGAGGAGCGCGCCCGGCGCGAGGCGCTGCTCGCGGAGCTCAAGGCGTTGCGCGCACGCACCGACCCGCACTTCCTGTTCAACGCGCTCAACACCGTCGCGGGCCTGATCGTGGAGGACCCGGCACGGGCCGAGGCGGCCGCGCTGCGGCTCGCCGCGTTCTTCCGCCACCAGCACGCCGCGGCCGGGGCGGACCGCGTCCCGCTCGGCGAGGAGCTCGACGCCGCCGCCGCCTACCTCGCGATCCAGGCCCTCCGTTTCGGCGACCGGCTGCGGTGGCGGCTCGAGGCCGACGAGGGGGTGCGCCCGCTCCCGGTGCCGCCCTTCGTGCTCCAGCCGCTGGTCGAGAACGCGGTGGTGCACGGGCTCGACGGGGGCAGCGCCGTCACGGTCCTCGTGCGTGCGGTGCGCCGGGGCGATCGCCTGGAGGTGGCGGTGGAGGACGATGGCCCCGGGCCGGGGGGCTCCCGGCGGCGTGGTACCGGGACCGCCCTCGCGGACCTGCGCCGGCGCCTGGAGCTCGTTCACGGTGACGGCGCGGCGCTGGTGACCGGCGCCCGCGCGGGCGGAGGCTTCCGTGCCGTGGTCACGCTTCCGGCGGCCGCGGGGAGAGGACCGTGAGGGCGCTGGTCGTGGACGACGAGCCCGTCGCCCGGAGGCGGCTGGCCCGGCTGCTGGCCGCCGAGGGGGTCGAGGTGGTGGGCGAGGCGGCGGACGGGCTGGAGGCGGTGGAGGCGGTGGCGCTCCTCGAGCCCGACGTGATCTTCCTCGACATCCGCATGCCGCGCCTCGACGGCCTGACGCTGGCGCTCGAGCGGCGCGGGACGCTGCCCCCGGTGGTGTTCGTCACCGCCCACGACGAGCACGCGGTGGCGGCGTTCGAGGCCGAGGCGGTGGACTACCTGCTGAAGCCGGTGGAGCCGGAACGCCTCCGGCGTACGCTCGGCCGGCTCCGCAGCGGTACGGATGCGGGTCGGCTCGGCCGGGTGCTCGAGCGGCTGGCGGCGGGGGGGCCGCCGCGCCTGGCGGCGCGGTCCGGGAGCACCGTGCGCCTCTTCGACCCGCGGCGGGTGGCGCGCCTCTCCGCACGCCGCAAGTACGTGGTGTTCACCGCCGGCGGGCGCGAGCGGCTCACCGACGAGAGTCTCGACGCCCTGGAGGCGCGGCTCGGGCCGTGGGGGTTCCTGCGCGTGCACCGCTCGGAGCTGGTCAACGCCGCGCGTGTCGTGGCCCTCCACCAGGAGGGGCGCTCGGCATGGGTCGAGCTGGACACCGGGGAGCGGGTTCCGGTCAGCCGCCGACGGCTGCCGGCGGTGCGGCGGGCGCTGGGGCTTCCCCCCTGAGCCCGGCGCGGGCTGTGCTAGGGTGCCGCGGGAGCGTCCATGGCGGAGCGGAGGCCGTTCTGGCGCGAGCTGCACTGGCAGGTCCTGGTCGCGATGGCGGCGGGCCTGGCCGTCGGCGCCGCCTTCCCCGACGCGGGCCGGGCGGTGGGGATCCTGGGCGACCTCTTCCTCAGGCTGCTCAAGATGATCATCGTGCCGCTGATCTTCTTCTCGCTCGCCTCGGGCGTGGCGAGCCTGGGCGACCTCCGGGCCGCGGGGCGGATCGGCGGCAGGACCCTGGTCTACTACCTGTGCACCACCGCGGTCGCCATCACCATCGGGCTGGTGCTGGTCAACGTGATCCGGCCGGGCGTGGGGAGGGAGCTGCCGCTGGGCGAGGCGCCGCAGTTCGCCGGGGCACAGGGCCTGTCGCTGGCCGATCTGCTCGAGAAGCTGGTCCCGGACAACCCGGTCGCCGCGATGTCCGAGTCGCGGTACCTGCAGGTGATCGTGTTCGCCATCGCGGTGGGGGCGTTCCTCACGCTGCTCGAGGGCCGCCACCGGGAGAGCTGGCAGGACCTCGTGGACGGAGGGTTCGAGCTCTTCATGGCGATGACCGGGGCGGTGATCCGGCTCGCGCCCATCGGGGTGCTCGCACTCGTGGCCAGGACGGTCGCGGAGGCCGGACTCGCGGTGCTCGGTCCGCTCGGGATGTACATGCTCACGCTGGCGCTCGCCCTCGCCGTGCACGCCCTCGTGGTGCTGCCGCTGGTGCTCTATCTGGTGGGAGGGCGGCGGCCGGGGCCGTACGCCACCGCCTTCCTGCCCGCGCTGCTCACCGCGTTCTCCACCGCGAGCTCCAACGCCACCCTGCCGCTGACCATGGAGTGCGCGGAGGAGCGCGCGGGGATCCCGAACCGGGTCGCGTCGTTCGTTCTCCCGCTCGGGGCCACCGTGAACATGGACGGCACCGCGCTCTACGAGGCGGTGGCGGTGGTGTTCATCGCCCAGGCGTACGGGGTCCACCTCGGACTCGGCCAGCAGCTCACCATCCTGCTCACCGCGCTGCTCGCCAGCGTCGGCGCCGCGGGGATCCCCATGGCGGGGCTGGTGATGATGGCGATCGTGCTGCGCTCGGTGGGCCTTCCGCTCGAGGGGATCGGGCTGATCGTGGGGGTGGACCGGATCCTCGACATGGCCCGCACCGCCGTCAACGTGTGGGGCGACTCGGTGGGGTGCGCCGTGATCGCCCGTCTCGAGAGGGACGTGCCGCGCGAGGCGTGAGATGGCCGCCCGGGGGTTCCGGTGCCCGTGGACCCGGTGGACGGCCCGGCTCTCGGGGGGGACACGGCGGCCACCCGGGTCCTCCGGGCCGGTCGTGCCGATCCGCGAGGCGTCGCCAGGGTGGGGGTGGTGCGTTCTCCGGAACCCCGTCCGCCCGTGGCGGCCGCGGATGCGGTCGCCCATCGCGCCCCGCGGAGCTCGCGCGCCGTGGCCGGCTCGACTCCCCACCACCGCGACGGGCCGCCGGATCACTCCAGATGCGACGCAGCCGAGGCGGTCCACTGGTTGCCGGCTTGACAGTTCGAGGGGGATGGTCTAGATATCGCTCATGGTATGGGCAGACGGAGGGCGGGGCCGGTTCCGGTTGCCGGTCGTCGTCGCGTCCGCTCGGTCGGGGGGGCGCGACGGCTTTCCTCCCTGGCGCGGGGGCTGGCCCGGGCCGGACCTGAGCGGGCCGATCGCGCGGACGGAAGAGGTCTCGCTCGACCGGTGGGAGGGGGAGCGCGTTGACGAAAGGAGGCCGTCGTCATGGTGAGCTCACCTCGGCAGGGTAGGAGATCCGTGGTCGCGTCACTCCTGACCGTTGCGCTGGCCCTGGGGCCGGCGTGGTGGCTGGCGCCGGCGGCGAGCGCTGCTGCGCCGCCGACCGCCGAGGAGCTCCTGGCGGCCCCCGAGTTCTCCACTCTCCTCACGATCGGCGCGGAGATCACGAGCCGCGCCGTGGCTCTCGATGCTCGGGAGCGGGCGCAGCTTACGAGTGCGATCGCCGCGAACGATCTCGCCGCCGAGGCCGCTCTTCTGGGCCTCGGCTTGGAGGAGCTCCAGGGACTCGCGGGCCAGCTTCAGGAGGCCGCGGCGGGGCTGGTACGGCGTTTTCCCGCTCTGGAGGACACGGTCGCCGCCATGAGCGCGCCATGCGGCAACCTGCTCGCCGCGGGCCCGTGTGATCCAGCGTTGCTGACGAGCGATCCCGAGGGGATCGCGCAGATGTGGACGGAACTCGGTGACGCTGTGGCCCTCGTCACCTCCGGCGGGAACCTCCCACCCCGGCCGGGGTGCGACTGGATTCAGTTCACCGCGGCGCTGGTGATCTGCGCCGTCGGCTCGGGCGGAAACCCGATCGTCCATGTGATCTGCGCGTACGTGGCGTACTGTAGTTTCTGCTGGGGCCCGGTGCACGACGCGATCTGCCGCTGACGCGCTATAGTGGACGTCGGACGGGGAGTACGGTCGATCTGGGGGTCTGTCGGATGATGGCGTCACTTCCGTTCCTGCTGGCCGCGCTGATGGGTCTCGCTGTCGTCGCCACGCGCCGGCGGGTCACGACGCGCCAGCGGCCGCTCATGCGGATCGTGGGCGGCGCCGGGCTTCTCGCGCTCGTGCTCGTCGGTGGGGGCGGAGCCTCTCCGTACGTCACGGTCCTCGCGACGTTCGGCGTTCTCCTCGTGGCGTGGGGTCTCGTGGAGGCGTACGTGGCGAGGCGCCGGATCGCGTAGGCCGGCCAGCGGGTCGTGGCCACGGCCCCGGGGCGGGCGGCGCCCGCGCGGGCGGACTGCCGGAACCGGAAGGCAGTATTCTCGGCCGGGGCAGGAGGACGTACCGGGCGAGAGCGCATCCGCGGGGAAGGCCGAAATGGACCGGACCGCGGAGACCGCGGCCGGGTGCGAGGCCTTCGCCGCCGGGTCGCGAGACAGGGGACCTGGATGGGGTCGTCATGCTTCCCCGGCACCCGTGTCACGCTCCAGCGGTGATGGGCACCGGATCGAACGTCCGAGAGCTGGGGGTGGTCCACCGCGGCGCGGTTGCCAGGTGCGGGGGCCGGGGGTAGACTGCCGCCGCCGGATCCGTCTTGCGGCTCGAGGAAGGAGGACGAGATGGCCGAGTACACCGACATCCTCTACGACCCCTCGTGGCACGACCACACCGCGTGCCTCACCATCAACCGGCCGCACGAGTACAACTCATACACCCTGAAGACGTTGCGGGAGATGGTGGACGCCATCGAGCGGGCGATGTGGGACGACGCGGTGCAGTTCATCGTCCTCACCGGGGCGGGCGAGAAGGCGTTCTGCACCGGCGGCAACGTGCACGAGTACGCGGAGCAGTACACGGCGCACCCCTCGGACTTCTGGAAGTGGGGCGAGATCTACGGGCGCGTCTTCGACATGATCCTGCACTGCGGCAAGCCGGTGATCGCGCGGGTCAACGGCGCCACCGCGGGCGGCGGCTTCGAGTTCGTGGTCGCCTGCGATCTGGCCGTGGCCAGCGAGAACGCGCGGTTCATCTCCCCCGGCCCCCGGGTGGGGATGACCTCCATCGGCGGGCTGTCGCAGTGGCTCCCGCTTCACGCCGGGATCAAGCGCGCCGCCGAGGTGGTGATGCTGTCGAGCGAGATCGACGCCGCGACCGCTCTCGAGTGGGGGATCGTGAACCGCGTGGTGCCTCCGGGGGAGCTCGACGACGCGGTGCGCGGCATGATCGACAGGATGCTCACCCTCAGCCCATCGAGCCTGTCCTACTTCAAGGTGCACCTCAACTGGTGGCGCGACCTCGTCTGGCGCCTCACCTGGGAGCACGGCAAGGCGTGGTTCTCGCTCAACATCGGCGGCATCGAGCCGAGCGAGGGGCTGTGGGCGTTCAAGGAGAAGCGGCCCTCGCGGATGCGGGAGCTGCGCGACCGGATCGGCGAGGGGATGGACCCGCGCTACCCGTTCGGGCCGCTCATGGCGCGCTGCGCCGCCTGCGGTACCGAGTTCCTGCCCACGCGCTCGCGCTACTGCCTCGCCTGTGGCGCGGAGCTGTCCGCTGGCGACTGACGGGCACGTTCACCGGCCCGTCACCACCACCACCCGGAGGCCCGCGGGCTCGTCGGGGTCGCGTGCGGCACGCACCGCGGAGGGGCCGCACGGGCGGAGCGTCCCCCCGTCGGTGCACCACTCGGCGAGCCCGCCCCCGAGCCCGAGCAGCACCGCCTCGGGGTCCCACGGGCCGGCGCCGGGGCGCGGCAGGGCGACGGCGTCGCCAGCGGTGACCGGACGCAGGAGGCGGGCGAGACCGTGCGCGCCGAGGCGCGTGCGCAGGGTCGCGGCGTCGTCACGGGTGAGCCGTTCGCCGGCCCACCGGTCCAGGGTGTCCGCACGCCCGAGGTGGCGCACGGCGGCGCGCCGCCTCCCGCACCGGCGGCCGGACCGGGCGCCCCAGCCGCTCGCCCGGCCACCGGCAGTAGGCCGCGACCCGCTCCCGCGGCATGCGGGCGGGAAGCTCGACACCTCCCGGCGGGATGGGCTCGCCCCCGTGGGCCAGGTCCGCCAGGCGGAGGTCGCCGACGAGGCGGCGCACGCTCCCCTCGGGACGCAGCTCGACCCACACCGCACGCGAGCCGTCGGGCGCCACGTGCGGGGCGGCGGGACGGCTCCGGCGGACGACGTCGCGCGGCCGCTCGACCGTGGCGGCGAGCGTGGTGCCCGCCACCGCGAGCGCGAGAGCCGCGCGTACCAGGGGACGGAGCGAGGATGGCCGGGTCATGGGGAAGGCTACCATCCGCGCCCTGCTAAGCTTCCGCGGGATGGGGCGGGTCCGCATCGCGTCGCTCAGGCTCTCCGGGTTCAAGTCGTTCCCCGACCCGGTGGAGCTGGAGTTTCCGGCTCCGGTGACGGCGATCGTGGGGCCGAACGGCTCGGGCAAGTCCAACATCGTGGACGCGATCCTCTGGGTGCTCGGCGAACAGAGCCCCAGCCTGCTGCGCCTCAAGCAGATGGGTGACGTCGTGTTCACGGGCGCGGCGGGGCGGCGGCCGGCGGGCTCGGCCGAGGTGACGCTGACCCTCAGAAGCGACGACGGCCGCTGGCGGGAGACGGGAGGACGGCTCGTCATCACCCGGCGCGTCCTGCGCACCGGCCCGTCCGAGTACCGGATGAACGGGCGCTCGGTGCGCCTCAAGGACGTGCTCCAGGAGCTCGCCGCGGTGGGCCTGGGGACCCGGGCGTACGCCATCATCGAGCAGGGGCGGGTGGGTCAGGTGCTCTCGGCCCGGCCCACCGACCGCCGGGTCCTCATCGAGGAGGCGGCGGGCATCACCGGGTACAAGCTGCGCCGCCACGAGGCCGAGCTGAAGCTGGAGCAGACGCGGCAGAATCTCCTCCGTATCGAGGACATCGTGGCGGAGGTGGATCGGGCCCTGCGCAAGGTGCGGCGGGACGCGCGCCAGGCGGAGCGGTACCGGCGGCTGCGCGAGGAGCTCACCCGGGCCCGCCGGCGGCTGCGGGCGCACGAGCTGGCCACCCTCCGGTCGCGGCGCGAGACGCTGCGGCGCGAGCGCGCCCGGGCGGAGACCGAGGTCGCGGCGGCGGCCTCGGCCCTGGCGGGCGCCGAGGCCGACCTGGCCGCGGCCCGGCGCGATGCCGACCGGCGGCGGGGGGAGCTCGAGGCGGCGCGGTCGGAGGTCTCGGAGCTGCTGGCCGCGGCGGAGCGGGCGGAGGCCTTCCTCGAGCGCTCCGACGACCTCCTCGAGGAGCTCGAGGGGGCCCGGCGGCGGGCGCTGGCCGAGGGGGCGGCCGCGGCGGAGCGGGCCGGTGAGCTGGAGGCGGAGCTCGAGGCGGCGCGGCGGGCGCTCGCCGCCCGGGAGGGCGAGGAGCGAGCCGCCCGCGAGGCGCTCGCGGCGCGGGAGGCGGCGGCGGAGGGTGCGCGCGAGCGGCTGGCGGCCGCCGAGGAGCGGGTGGCGTCGGCGCGGCAGGAGCTGCTGGCGCTGGTCTCCCGGATCACCGAGGCGCGCAACCGGCTGCGCGAGGTGGATCGCCACCTGGACCGCGTGGCCTACGAGCGCACCCGACTGGAGCGCGAGAGCGGGCAGCTCGAGGGCCGCAGGCGAGAGGCGCTCGCGCGCCTCGAGCGGGAACGGGAGGCGGCGGCCGCGGCCGAGGCGCGGCGCGGCGAGCTGACCGCGCGCAGGGCAGAGGCGGTGGCGGCGATGGAGGAGCTCCGCGCCGCCGCGGCCGAGGTCGATGGTGTCCTCGAGCGCTCGGGGCACCTGCTGTGGGAGGCGCGCCACCGCCTTGCGGGGGTGGAGAGCGAGCTGGAGCGCCGCGCGGCCCGGGCCGAGGAGGTGGAGGGGCTGCTGCCGGAGGTGCGCGTCGCGGGACAGGTGGGCGATTTCCTCGACCCGGAGCCGGAGGCGGCGCCGCTCCTCGACCGGGCGTGGGGGCCCTGGCTGGAGCTGCCGGTGGTGGAGGCCGACGATCTCGCGTCGGCGGTGGCCCACTGGCCCGGGGACGAGGGCGTGCGGGTGGTCCTCCGCGGCCGCTGGGCGCCGCCCGAGGCCGCCGGCTCGCCCGACGGGGCGGAGCCGCTGTGGCCGCGGGCCGGCGCGGCGCCGGAGGACGCCGGCTGGCTCGCCCGGACCCTGCCGCCGGCGTTCGTGGTGCCGGCGCTGCAGCGGGCGCTCGAGCTCGGCCCCCGCTGCCCGGAGGCGGTCCTGGTGACGCCCGAGGGGGTGGTCGTGCAGGGCGCCACGGTCCGCGTCCCCGGCGAGGGCACCGCCGCAGCCGGGGTGCTCGAGCTGCGCCGGGAGCGCGAGCGCCTGCGGGAGGAGGTCGCCCGGCTCGAGGCCGAGCGGGAGGCGGCCGCGCGGCGCCGCGAGGCGCTGGGGCGGGAGCTCGCCGAGCTCGAGGCACGGGCGCGGGAGGCCGCCGCCGAGCTGGTGGAGGCGGAGCAGGCGCACGTGGCTGCGGCGGAGCGGGAGCGGGCGGCGGAGGCCGAGCTCTCCCGGCTCGAGCGGGAGCTCGAGGCGGTGGCCGCGGAGCTGGGCCGCACCGACGCCGAGCGGGAGCGCCTCGAGGCGCAGCGGGAGACGCTCCAGGGGGAGGTGACCCGCCTGGAGGAGCGGGGCGAGGCCGCGGAGGCGGCCGTGGATGCGGCGCTGGCCGAGCTCGAGCGGCTGCGATCGGCGGCCGGCGAGGTGGAGGTGTCGCTCGAGGCCGCGCGGGCGGAGGTGCGGGTCTTGGCCGAGCGCGCCACGGCCGCCCGGCGCGAGGCCGAGCGGCGCGAGGCCGACCGGGCGCGGGCGCTGGAGCGGGCGGAGGCGCTCCGTCGCGAGGCGGCGGCGGCGGCGGAGCGCATCGAGGCGACGCGCGCCGAGGTGGTGGCCACCCGGGCGCGGCTGGCCGAGACGCACGGCCGGCTGGAGGCGGCGCGGGCGGCGGCCCGGCGGCTCGAGGAGGGGCTCGAGGAGCTCGCGGCGCGGCTCGAGCGGCTGGAGCGCGAGGTGGCGCGCCGGCGCGCCGCCCACGATGCGGCGCGCGAGGCGCTCCACCGCTGGCAGGTGGAGGAGACCCGGCTCGAGGGGGAGCGGGCGGTGCTGGCCGAGCGGGTGGCCGAGGAGCTGGACCTCGCCCTGGACGCCCTGGAGCCGGCCGAGCTCGAGCCCGAGGCGGCCCGGACCGCGCGGGCGGAGGTGGAGGCGCTGGCCGCCAGGGTGGAGCGGATGAGACCGGTGAACCTGCTCGCCCTCGAGGAGCTCGGTGAGCTCGAGGAGCGATCGCGTTTCCTCAACGAGCAGCGCGACGACCTGAAGCGCTCGGTGGCCTCGCTCGAGCGCACCATCCGCGAGATCGACGCCACCTGCACCGAGCGGTTCGTGGAGACGTTCCGGCAGGTCAACGAGGTGTACGCGGAGACGTTCACCTACCTCTTCGGCGGTGGCACCGCGCGCCTCGAGCTGGTGGACGAGGAGCGCCCGCTGGAGTCCGGCATCGACATCGTGGCCCGGCCACCCGGCAAGAGGATCCAGTCGGTGCAGCTGCTCTCCGGCGGGGAGAAGGCGCTGGCGGCGCTCGCCCTGCTGGTGGCCCTGTTCCGGGTGAGGCCGAGCCCGTTCTGCATCCTGGACGAGGTGGACGCGCCGCTCGACGACGCCAACGTGGAGCGCCTGGCGGACCTCGTGCGGGCCATGACCGAGCACACCCAGTTCCTGCTCGTGACCCACAACCGCCGCACCATGGCCCGCGCCGACGTCCTCTACGGCGTCACCATGGAGCGCCCGGGGATCTCGAAGGTGGTCTCGGTGCGCCTCGAGGAGCTGTGAACCGCCGGAGCCGCAGCGGCGGCTCCCGAGGCGCGGGCCGGCGGCCGGCGGCACCACGGGAGGGAGTGTCCTCGAGCCGGCCGCCCGCCGGGAGGGCTGTGCTACCCTCCGCGCCATGAGCGAGGAGCTGACGCCGGGCAGGCTTCGGGAGCTGGCGGATCGTTTCCGGGAGACGGTGCGGCCGGGGCGGGTCCGGGGGCTGCTGGTGGCGGGCTCGGGCCTCGGGCTCGAGGTGCCGGGGTGGGAGGCGGCGGAGGAGGTGGACCTGGGGGAAGCGCTCGAGCTTCCCATGCACGCCCTGCCCGGCCACCGCCACACCCTCACGCTCTGGCGGCGCGGCGGCGAGACGCTGCTGGTCATGAACGGGCGGCTTCACCTCTATCAGGGGTACACCCCTGCCCAGGTCGTGGCCCCGGTCCGGATGGCGGCCCTCCTCGGGGCGGAGGTGATGATCGCCACCAACGCCACCGGGGCGCTGGACCCCGCGATCCCGCCCGGCTCCCTGGTGATCGTCTCCGATCACATCAACCTGCAGGGGCAGAACCCGCTGGTGGGCGCGTGGGGCCGGGAGCTGGGGCCGCAGTTCCCCGACATGAGCGAGGCGTACGATCGGGAGCTCCGGCGCCTGGCCGCCGAGGCGGCGAGGCAGGCGGGGTTCGAGGTGCACGAGGGCGTCTACGCCGCCGTCCTGGGGCCGTCCTTCGAGACCCCGGCCGAGGTGCGGATGCTGCGCGGTCTCGGCGCCACCGTGGTGGGGATGTCCACGGTGCCGGAGGTGATCGCGGCGCGCCACATGGGGATGCGGGTGCTGGTGCTGTCGCTGGCCGCCAACCCCGCGGCGGGGCTGGTGGACCGGCCGCTCTCCCACGAGGAGGTGCTCGAGGCGGGGCGCGAGGCGGCGGAGCGTCTGCGTCGCCTGATCGGAACGCTGGTGGCGAGGGTGTTCTGAGGTGCTGCTCGACGTCTTCCCCACCGGACCGATCCAGGCCAACTGCGTGATCGTGGGGGATCCTGCGGCCGGGGTCGGGGTGGTGGTGGATCCGGGCGACGAGGGGGAGCTGGTGGCCCGGCGTCTCGAGTCCGCGGGCGTCGAGCCGCTGATGATCGTGCACACCCACGGGCACCTGGATCACGCCGCGGGCACCGCCGAGCTGCTGCGCCGCCTCGGGGCGAAGGTCCCGGTGGCGCTCCACCCGGGGGATCTCGAGCTCTACCGGAACCTGCCGCTGCAGGGGCGCCTGTTCGGGATCGAGGTCGAGGCGCCGCCCGAGCCCTCGGTGCTCCTCGCCGACGGGCAGCGGATCCCGGTGGGCGGGCTCGAGCTCGAGGTCCGGCACGCGCCCGGCCACTCGCCGGGGAGCGTGTGCCTCGTGGTGCACGGCGCGCCGGAGCCGCTCGCCATCGTGGGCGACGTGCTGTTTGCCGGATCCATCGGGCGCACCGACCTGTGGGGCGGCTCGTTCGAGGAGCTCGCCCGCTCGATCCGCGAGCGGGTGTACACGCTGCCCCCGGAGACCCGGGTGATCTGCGGCCACGGGCCCTCCACCACCGTCGGCCACGAGGCCCGCACCAATCCGTTCGTGCGCCGGGAGTGAGCCCCGGCCCCGCGAGGTCGCGGCGGCGGTCTCGGGTCCGTCCCGGCGCCGGAGGGGCCAGGCTCTCTCGGGCTCGCGCCTGGGGTCTCCCGCGGGTACAATCGGCGGGCCGGGCGGGCGTCCGGCGGGCGACATGGCGTGGCACCACCGAACCCGGAACGGAGCGTGCGGCCGGGGAGTTCCCGGCGGCGGGGGCGAACGTCCGTGACCGCCAGACCGGCGGCGTACGGCGGGCCGGGCTGGTCGCCGCGGCGCACGGCGCTGGTCGAGGAGCGCGGCGTGATCTGGGGCCGGTTCGGCGTGGACCGCGAGTGGACGCGGCTCCGTTCGGTGCTCCTGCACCGGCCGGGCCCCGAGGTGGCGGTGGAAGAACCCGACGCGGCCCAGATGCTGGCGCCGGTGGACTGGGAGCGTGCGGCGCGGGAACACGACGCGCTCGCCGAGGCCTACCGTGCGCTCGGGGTGCGGGTGGAGTACGTCGGGCCGGGGGCACCACCCCGGCCGAACCAGCTCTTCGTGGCCGACCTGCTGTTCATGACCCCGGAGGGTGCGGTGCTGGCGCGGCCGGCGTCCACGGTGCGGGCCGGCGAGGAGGTGGAGGTGCAGCGGGCGCTGGCGCGCCTGGCGATCCCGGTGCTCGGCGCGGTGGGGGGTGCCGAGACGTTCGAGGGGGCCGACGCCCAGTGGCTCGACCCCGGGACGGTCCTGGTGGGCGTGGGGTTCCGGACCAGCGAGGGTGCCGCCCGGAGGCTGACCTCGCTGCTCGAGCCGCTGGCGGTGCGGGTGGTGCCCCTCGCGATGCGGCCCGGCGCCATGCACCTGATGGGGTGCCTGCGGCTCCTCGACCGCGACCTGGCGGCGGTGTGGCCGGGGCGCGAGCCGGACGGGCTCGTCGAGCTGCTCGAGTCGCGCGGGTTCTCCGTGATCCGGCCCGGCGACGCGGAGGAGCTCGAGGCGATGGCGATGAACGTGGTCCCGGTGGGGCCGCGGCGGGTGGTGATGCCGGCGTGCCGCCCGCGGACCCGCCGCCTCTTCGAGCGGCACGGGGTGGAGTGCATCGAGGTGCCGGTGGACGAGCTGGTCAAGGCGGCCGGCGGGATCGCCTGCATGACCGGCGTGCTCGAGAGGGAGACGGCCGCCGGCGCCGGCTGAGGCCGACGGAGGGAGCATGTGCGGGATCATCGGGGTGATCAGCGATGACGGCTCGGCGGTGGTGCGCGAGCTCGCCAACGGCGCCCACTTCCTCCAGCACCGCGGACCGGCGTACGCGGGCCTGTTCGTCCTCGACCCGGTGCGGCGGTGGTTCACGCTGGAGAAGGGCGAGGGGCTGGCGGACGACATCTTCAAGCCGCTCGGGAACGTGCGGGGTGACGTGGGCATCGCGCACACCCGCTACAAGACCATCGGCGCCGGCGGCAGGGAGAACGCACAGCCGTTCTACGACGCCCTCGCGGCGGTGGCCCTGGCCCACAACGGGCACATCACCAACACCGCCCAGATCGAGCGCCAGCTCGGCGAGCGGGGGGAGGCGCTCAGGGCGGACTGCGACGCGGAACCGCTGCTCCGGGTGCTCACCGCCTGGCTGGAGTACGTCCGGGCGGGGGAGCCCGGCCTTCCGGAGCCGGAGGCGATGTTCCGGGCCATCGCCGAGGTCCAGCGCCGGGTGACCGGGGCGTACTCGGCGGTGGTGGTCACCCGCGAGGGGCTGTACGCCTTCCGCGACCGGCACGGGTTCCGGCCGATGGTGTACGGGGTGCGGGAGCGTGACGGCGGGCGGCTGCTCATGGTCGCCTCGGAGACCATCGCCCTGGAGCAGAACGGCTACACGGTGGAGGAGGAGCTGCCGCCGGGAGGGGCGATGTTCGTGGACCGCCGCCTCCGGCGGCGGGTCGAGGTACTGGAGGCGGCCGATCCGCGGCCGTGCGCCTTCGAGCTGATCTACTTCGCCGACGTGGAGTCGGCGATGCTGGGCGAGCGGATCCGGACCTACCGCTGGCGGGCCGGGAAGGCGCTCGCGCTCCACGTCGCGGAGGTCGCCCCGGAAGTGGTGTCCGGCATCGAGCTGGTGGTTCCCATCCCCCACAGCCCCATCCCCGGGGCCGAGGCGTTCGCGCAGACCCTGGAGAAGGACCTGGGCACCACCGTGGCCCAGTACGCGACCCCGGTCAGCAAGTACCGCTACGGGGGCCGCATCTTCATGGAGGAGACCCAGAAGGCGCGCGACGAGGCGGCCATGCTGGACTTCCGGGTGGACGCCAAGGCGGTCGAGGGGAAACGGATCTTCCTGGTGGACGACAGCATCGTCCGGGGCACCAACGCCCGCCGCATCGTCACCGCGATGCGCCGGGCCGGCGCGGCGGCGGTGCACATGGGCGTGCTGTGGCCGATGGTGATCGACTCGTGCTTCCAGGGGATCGACACCCCCACCCAGATGGAGCTGGTCGGCGCGCGGCTCGGCGGCGACACCGACGCGGTGCGCCGGGAGCTCGGGCTCGACGGGCTGTTCTACCTGCCGGTGGAGGTGTTCCAGGAGCGGGTGCTCAAGGGGCGGCCGGCGTGCATGGCGTGCGCCACCGGGCGGCGGGCGGTGAAGTTCGAGTATCCCGGCGAGGTGCTCCCGCCGCGGCGGTGAGGTTCAGCCCCCGGGCCTCCCGTGCGGGCCCGAGCCGGCCTCGGTGAACACCCCGAGGCGGCGGGCGAGGTCGGCGAGCAGGCGGTCCAGGAACCCGGGGCGCTCCACCTCCGACCAGGAGGCGAACCGGGCGAGCTCGGGGATCAGGATGTCCACGCCGGGGTCGGTCACCGCGGCGGCGCCCACCGTGATCCGCGCGGCCGCGGCGGCCTGCGAGAACATCTCGCGGATCTCCTGGATCCGCTCCACCAGCGGCCGTTCGGCTCCCCAGACGTGACCCGCGTCGAGGTCGGTGACCAGCAGGAACAGGTGGCAGTTCCTGACCAGCGGGGCGGCCAGCGCGGGCTCGAACACGTCGGCACGGAACGCGAGCACCTCGAGCCGGAGGCCGTCGCCCAGGGGCGCCTCCTCGTGGAGGATCTGGTACTGGGGCCGGGAGTCCACGTCCTCGGGAGGTGGACGGAACCGTCCCAGGAGGGCCTCCACGGTCCGGAAGCAGGTGCGGGCGTCCCACGACAGCACGGTGATCTTGAAGGTGAGCCCGGAGGTCGCGGAGGGTGCCAGGGTCAGGGCCAGGTCCCGCGCCGTGCGGATCGTCTCCGGCGCCACCGGCGCGCCGCGCGGCTCGCCGGAGGAGAGGCGCACCGCGTGGTCGCGGGCGAGGTCGAGCAGGGCCTGGATCGCCACGTGCTCGTCCACGCCGGAGCGGAGGCACGCCTCGGGGAGGGGGGTCGGGCCGTCCAGGACCTGGAGCACCGCCTGCTGCACCGGGTCGTCGGGAAGCCTCGCGAGCTCTCCCGGGACCACGGTGACCTCGTCGAGCCGGCCGGGGAGCTGGCGCAGGAGCGCCGGCCAGGTCCGCTGGCGCTCGCGGGCGGCGAGGAGGAGCTCGTCCACCGCACCGAGCTCCTGGGCCTCGGCGCCCTGGGGAAGGGCCCGCTCCAGCGGATCGATGCGGAAGGTGCCCACGGTCCACCCCAGCGCCTCCAGCAGCACCTGGCGGCCGCGGTACGCACGCCCCTCCGCGTTGGCGGTGTGGTGGAGGCCGGTGCCCACCACCAGCACCGGACGCCCGCGCTCGAGGTGGACGGCCACCACGCGCCGCGGGGTGGAGGCGAGGATCAGCGCCAGCCGCCCGGTGAACCCGCGCCGCGCCAGCAGCTGCAGCAGGTCCGAGGGGGGGAGGATACGCAGGCTCCCCTGTGCCCACTCCTGCGACGATCCCGTCATCGGCTGCATTGTGAACGTTCGCACGCGTGCGTGCAACCCCGCGCCGCCGGTACCACCGCCCGAACCGCCCCGAACGGTGGTGGCGGGAGTCCCCACCCGCGTCGGGCGGGGGCCTCCCGCGACGCCACCCCGCCGCGCCCGTGCGGGGCCGGGCCCCGCGGAGCGCGGGCCCCGGCGGCGGCGATGCCGGAGTCTCTCGGACCGGAGGGGCCACGGCCGGGAGGCAGCGGCCGCCGGCGCGCGGCGGCGGGCACGGGCACGCGGTCCGGGGGCGGGGTATGATCGCTCCGGGATGACGGGCGTGCTGCGAACCGCCGCGTGTCTCGGGATCGGCGAGGAGCTGCTCGTCGGCGGGCGGCTGGACCGGAACTCGGTCGCGGTGGCCGAGACCCTCGCCGCGCTGGGGCTCGAGGTCGTGGAGAAGGCGGTGGTGGGCGACGACGAGGAGCGCATCGCCTCCGTGCTCTCGCGCCTCCTCGAGGGCGCGGACGTGGTGGTGACCACGGGCGGCCTCGGTCCCACCGCCGACGACGTGACCCGCGAGGGGATCGCGCGGGCGCTGGGGCGCGGCCTCGAGGAGCGGGAGGAGCTGGTCGCGGAGCTCGAGCGCCGGTACCGCTCGGTGGGGCGCGAGATGCCCGACATCGCGCGCCGGATGGCTCGCGTGGTGGAGGGGTCGGAGCCGCTCCTGAACCCCGCCGGCGCGGCCCCGGGCGTGTTCGTGGAGTGGCGGGGGAGGGTGGTCGCGGCGCTGCCCGGCGTCCCGCACGAGATGCGGGCGATGCTCGAGCGCGAGGTGGTGCCGCGGCTCAGGCCGAGGGCCTCCGGGGAGGCGCGGCTCTCGCGGACGGTGGTGGTGGGGGGACTGCCCGAGTCCCGGGTGGAGCGGATGATCGCGCCGCTGTACGAGCGGTTCGGGCGCCGGTGGATCACGGTGCTGTGCGGCCCGGCCCTGGTCCGGGTGGAGCTGTCCGCGCGCGGCCCGCGCGAGGCCGCCGCCCGCCGCCTGGAGGCCATGGTG
Organism: uncultured Thermoanaerobaculia bacterium; assembly: GCA_964440565.1. Taxonomy (GTDB): domain Bacteria; phylum Acidobacteriota; class Thermoanaerobaculia; order Thermoanaerobaculales; family Sulfomarinibacteraceae; genus CAYTTB01. The sequence goes on along the minus strand of CAYTTB010000029.1, from coordinate 11,624 downwards.
GCGGCGGCGCTCGAGGTGCTCGGCCGGCACGTCCTGGGGGTGGACGTGGCCGGTCCTGCGGAGGTCGTGCTCGAGCGGCTCGCGGCGCGGGGCCAGACGGTGGCCACGGCGGAGTCGTGCACCGGGGGACTCCTGGGTGGGGCCCTGACCGAGGTGCCCGGCGCCTCGCGTGTCTACCTCGGGGGTGTCGTGGCGTACACGAACGAGGCGAAGGTGCGCGACCTGGGCGTGCCGGGGAAGACGCTCGAGGAGAAGGGCGCCGTCTCCCGGGAGGTGGCCGTGGCGATGGCCGAGGGGGTGCGGCGGCGGCTCGGGGCGGACTGGGGGATCGGCGTCACCGGCATCGCGGGGCCGGGGGGCGGGACGGCGGACAAGCCGGTGGGCCTGGTGCACTGGGCGGTGGCGGGGCCCGTGGGCACGCACGCCCGCCACGCGGTGTTCCCGGGCACCCGGGAGCACGTGCGGCGGGCCACGGTGAACGCCGCGCTGGACCTGCTGCGGCGGTCCCTCGAGGGGGAGGGGACGTGAGCCGGGGCGGCGGGCGCCGGAGGGGCTCGGGCCGCGGTGGCGATCGCGGCGCCGGCGCCCGCCGCAGTCGCCGCGGCGGCCGGGGAGTGCGGGCGTTCCTCGCCTTCGACCTGCCGCAGGATGTCAAGCACGTTCTGATCGGCGAGATGGACCGCCTCCGGCGCCGTCTCCCCCCGGCGCGCTGGGTGCGCCCCGAGGGGCTGCACGTCACCGTCAAGTTCCTGGGCGAGGTCCCCGTCCCGCGGCTCGAGCGGCTCGAGCGTGGGCTCGCGGAGCGGCTCGGAGAGCTCGCGCCGGTGGAGATCCGGCTCGCCGGGGCCGGGTTCTTCCCGTCGCCCAGCCAGGCACGGGTCGCGTGGGTCGGGGGCGAGGCCCCGGGCGCGCGGGCGGTGGTGGAGGAGGTGGAGTCCATCGCCGGGATGCTGGGGTTCCCGCGCGAGCGCCGGGCGTGGCACCTGCACGTGACGCTCGCCCGGCTCGACACCCCCTGGCCGCGGTACGCGGCGGAGGAGCTCCTGGCGTGGGGCGAGGACCTCGCGCTGCCCGGTTTCCTCTGCCGCGAGCTGGTGTGCTTCGAGAGCCACCTCCGGCCGGGAGGCGCGGTGTACACTCCCCGGCGGAGGGTCCCGCTCGGGGGAGGGGAGTGAGCCGATGGAGATCGCGGTGATCGCGGGCGCGTACCTGCTGGGCTCGATACCGTTCGCCTACATCGTGACCCGGCTCGTCACGGGCAAGGACATCCGCACCACGGGATCGGGGAACGTGGGCGCCACCAACACCATGCGCGCGGCGGGGCCGGCGGCCGCGGCGGCGGTGGCGGTGCTGGACGTGGCCAAGGGCGTGATCCCGGTGATGGTGATGCGGGGCGTGAACCCGGCGAGCTGGTGGGTGGGGGGTGCCGCGGTGGCGGCGGTGGTGGGACACTGCTTTCCGGTGTGGCTCCGCTTCCGGGGCGGCAAGGGGGTGGCCACGGCGTGCGGCGCCTTCGTGACCCTGTCGCCGCTCGCGGCGGCGTGCGCCGCGGCGGTGTGGATCGCGCTCGTGGCGGCGTTCCGCATCGTCTCCCTGGCGTCGGTGGTCGCGGTGGGGTCGTTCCCGCTCTGGCTTCACTGGGTGCAGCACGCCCGGCCGGGGCTGGTCGCGGCGGGGGCGGCGGTGGCCGCCATCATCATCCTCCGCCACCACGCCAACATCCGCCGGCTCGTGGCGGGGATCGAGCCGCGGATCGGCGAGCGGCACCCCAACGACAGGGGGGCAGGATGAGGCTGAGTGTCTTCGGCGGCGGATCGTGGGGGACGGCGCTGGCCCACCACGCGGCGCGGTGCGGGCACGAGGTGCTCGTGTGGGCGCTCGAGCCCGAGGTGGTGGAGGGGATCAACGGCTCCCACCGCAACCCGCTCTACCAGAACTGGGCCGAACTCCACCCGGCGGTGCGGGCCAGCGGCGACCTCGGCGAGGTGGCCCGGTTCTCCGACACCTGGGTGTGGGTCGTCCCGGTGCAGCACTCGCGGGCGCTGATGGAGCGGCTCTCCGGGGAGCTTCGGCCCACGGTGACGGTGATGTCGGCCTCGAAGGGGCTCGAACGGGGCACGTTCAAGCGGATGGACCAGGTGGCGTGGGAGGCGATGAACCTCCCGGCGAGCCGGTTCTGCGCCCTCTCCGGGCCCACCTTCGCCCGGGAGGTGCTGGAGGGGCACCCCTCCGCCGCCGTGCTCGCGGGCAGCGACCCCGAGGTGTGCGAGCCGCTCCAGCACGCGCTCTCCGACCGCCACCTCCGGCTCTACCTCTCCACCGACGCGCTCGGCGTGGAGCTGGCCGGGGCGCTCAAGAACGTGGTGGCCATCGCCGCCGGCGTCGTGGACGCGCTGGGGTTCGGGAGCAACACCATGGCGGCGCTCATGACCCGCGGGCTGCACGAGATCACCAGGCTGGGCGTGCGGCTGGGCGCCGACGCGGCCACGTTCCGGGGCCTCGCGGGCATGGGCGACCTGGTGCTCACGTGCACCGGAGCGCTGTCGCGGAACCGGACGGTGGGGCAGCGGCTGGGTCGGGGCGAGAGCCTGGACAGCATCCTCGCCTCGATGCGGGAGGTGGCGGAGGGTGTGGCCACCGCGCCGGCCGCGGCCCGGCTCGCGCGCGAGCGAGGGATCGAGATGCCCATCACCGAGACCGTCACCGCGCTGCTCGAGGGGCGTATCCGGCCCACCGAGGCGGTGGAGCGTCTGATGCTGCGCGAGCTCAAGCCCGAGGCGAAGCTCTGAGCTCGCACCGGCGCTCCGCGAGATCGCCCCGGCGCCGTCCGGGGGGTGCCACGCTCGCCTCCGGCTCCGCGGGGCGCCACGGCCCGCTCGCACTCCAGGGAGCGCGGGCTTCGGGCCGCATCGGGCTCCCCGGCCGAGGTGCCTGCCGGCGGCGGCACGGAAGTGGCATCTCGCGCAGGCGAGAGGGCCCTGCGGACCGAACCGCGCTCCGCGAGAGGGCCGTGGTGCCCGTCGCGCCCGCGCTGCCCGTGGCCCGGTCGCGGTTCCCGCGGCGGATCGCGCCCGGGTGCGGCTCTCCGGCGGCACGGCGCGCCGATCGTCCCGTGGACGCGGGCCCCGCCGTGCCGGGGGGCGCTCCCGCCGGCAGGTCCCGCCGCATGGGCCGCCCCGGAGCGAACGATCAACGGGTCCTCCGGTGCGCCCGCTCCCGTGGGCCAGGCGGGAGCGGTCCCGGCCGGCGCCTGCGGGGCGGCGAGCGAGGCGGGAGCGGGCTCGGGGACGGCGGGAGGGCGGGACACGGTCCGCCGTCCGGGTGCTCCTCAGCCGCTCTCCCGCTCGAGCAGGTGGCGCACCGCGGCGGTGAGCCTGGCGATGTCGTACGGCTTGGAGAGGAGCAGGGTCCGCTCGTCGAGAGGGAGCTCCCGGTCCATCTGCTCCTCGCTGTATCCGGACGAGAAGATCACCGGCAGCCCGGGGCAGAGCTCGCGGGCGCGTGCCGCCACCTCGACACCGCCGATCCCGGGCAGCACCACGTCCACCAGGAGCAGGGCGACGTCGCCGCGGCGGCCCTCGAGCCGCCGGAGCGCCGTCTCGCCGTCCGCCACCGCCTCCACCCGGTACCCCTGCAGCCGCAGGATGTCGGTCAGCGCCTCGCGCACGCCGGGATCGTCCTCCACCGCCAGGATCAGCTCGCCCTCTCCGGGCACCGGCCGTTCCGCCTCCTCGAACCTCGGCCGGGCCCCTGACGGGGTGGGGGCGCCGGTGGCGATGGGGAGATAGACGATGAAGCGGCTGCCGCGGCCCACCTCGCTCTCCACCTCGATGGCGCCGCCGTGCTGCTGGACGATCCCGTGCACGGTGGCGAGCCCGAGCCCGGTGCCGCGGGCCGGGCCCTTGGTGGTGAAGAAGGGATCGAAGATCCGCTCCAGGTTCTCGTCCGCGATCCCGCAGCCGGTGTCCTCGACGGCGACGGCGGCGTACGTTCCGGGGGCGAGCCCCGGGCGATCGCCCGCGGTGTCCACCCGCGAGGTGGAGACCGTGATCCGGCCGCCCGCCGGCGTCGCGTCGCGGGCGTTGAGGACCAGGTTCATCACCGCCTGCTGGATCTGGGCGGGGTCGGCGTCGAGCCACAGCTCGCCCTCCGCGAGATCCAGCTCGAGGCGCACGTCCTCGCCGATGAGGCGCGAGAGCATGCCGTGGAGCTCGCGAAGGAGGGCGTTGAGCTCGACCCGCTCCACCGCGGGCTTCTCGCGCCGCGAGAACAGCAGCAGCTGCCGCACGAGCTCGCCTCCCCGCAGGGCCGCGTCGCGCGCGGCGCCGAGCCGGCGGGCGAGCGGCCCCTCGCCGGGCACCTCGAGGAGCGCCTGGTCGAGCTGGGCCACGATCACCTGGAGGAGGTTGTTGAAGTCGTGCGCGATCCCGCCCGCGAGGCGGCCCACGGACTCGAGCTTCTGCGCCTGCAGGAGCTGCTGCTCCAGCTCGCGGCGCTCGGTGACGTCGCGCAGGTAGGCGCGCGTGCCCACGACCCGGCCGCCCTCGCGGCGGGGCACCGCGTGCACCTCGACGTACCGCGTGCGGCCGTCCGGCCCCACCACCCGGACCTCGTACCAGTCCGGGACGTCGGGCTCGCCCGCGATCCGGCGCCGGTGGTACTCGCGCAGACGCTCCCGGTCCTCGGGGTGCACGAGCTCCCACACCGGGCGGCCCACGAGCTCCTCGCGCTGCGCCCCGAACAGCTCGGCCACCCGCTCGTTGCAGTAGACGATCCGCCCGTCGGCGCCGTCGAGCAGGATGCCGATCCCGGCGCGCTCCACCAGCTCGCGGTAGCGCCGCTCCGACTCCTCCAGCCGCCTGCGAGCCTGCCACTCCTCGGTGACGTCCCGCACCAGGGCCCGCACCACCGGCTCCTCGACCCCCTCGGTGCGGAGCGAGGAGCGGTACGCCCAGAGCCGCACCGTCCCGTCGGGCAGGTGGACGCGCATCAGCCCGCTGTCCTCGCCGTGCTCGCGCAGGCGGGCGATGTAGCCCTCGAACTCGTGCCGGTACCGGGGCGCCAGCAGGTCGCGCAGGTTCATCCCGCAAACCTCCCCCGGGGGCAGGCCGAGCACATCGAGGGTCGCGCGGTTCATGTCCAGGATCGTCCCGTCGAGCGCGTGGTGACCGATGAGCTCGTGGGCGTTCTCCACCAGGTCGCGGTACCGGTCCTCGCTCTCCCGGAGGCTCCGCTCCACCCGCCGCCGCTCCTCCAGCTCGCGCTGGAGCTCCTCGAACAGCCGCGCGTTCTCGAGGCTCGCCGCGAGCTGGCGGGCGATGGTCTCCAGCGTCATGACCTCGGCGTCGTCGAAGGCGTCGGGCCGGGTCTCCTGCACGTCGAGGACCGCGAGGACCCGCTCGCCCAGCTTCACGGGGACCGACACCTCGGAGCGGGTGGGTATCTCGCCGGAGAAGCCGACGACGTACCGGGGGTCGCCCGCGGTGTCCCGGGCGAGCTGGGTCTTCCCGGTGGAGGCGGCCCGTCCGATCAGCCCCACGCCCACCGGCTGCCGGTAGTCGGGCTCCGCGAGCTCCTCGTACGCGCCCGCCATCGCCTGCCGTCCCAGCTCGCCGCTTGCGGGATCCAGTAGGAGCAGGGTGACGTTGTGGTAACCGAGGCCGCGGTGGATCTCCCGCACCGCGGTCTCGAGCACCGCGTCCACGTCCAGCTGGGAGGTCAACGCCGCCGCCACCCGTGCCACCACCTCGAGCTGGTGGAGCCGCCGCGCGAGCGCCTCCCGGTCGCGGGCGCGCTCCGTGAGGTCGAGCACCAGCCCGATGCACCCCACCACCTCGCCGCGCTCGTCGCGGACCGGCGCGGTGCGCAGGAGGGCGTGGATCGTCGCCCCGCTCGTGGTCGTGACGTAGGGGCCCTCGTACGTTCCCGTCTCGCCCCTCGTGGCGGCCTCCAGGGCGGGCAGCACGCTGCGGTCGCGGAGGGTGTGCATGTCGAGACCGACGAGGAGCTCGCGCCGGCTCCGGAGAAGACGGACGAACTGCCGGTTGCACTCCCGGATGACGAGGTCCGGCGTGTAGTGGAAGATCCCGATGGGCGCCTGGTCGAACAGGCGCGCGTACCGCTCCTCGACCTCGCGCCGGGCCCTGCTGGCGCGGACCTGCGCCGCCACCGCCTCCCGGAGCAGCGTCGCCATCCTGGGGGGGATCTCCGACTCCGGCCGCTCGGGGCGGGCGGCCCCGGCCACGCACACCACGGGAAGCGGGCCGTCACGGCCGGGGATGCGCGAGAGGAGCTCCTCGAGGCTCGCGCCGGCGGGGGGGTGACCCACGAGCACGGCGTCGTACCGGGTCCCTGCCGCGGCCGCCTCCACCGCCTCGGGGGTGGAGGCACCGGTCCACTCCACCGGGAGGCCGGCCCGCTCCAGGAGCCGGACCAGCCTCGCCGCCTCGTCGTCCGCGGCGAGCACGAGGAGCCGGACCGCGCCGGTCATGGCGAGTCGCCGCGCCTCGGAGCGCGCGCCGGACCGGAAACGTTCCGCCTCATGGTGACCCTGCCTACACCCCGATTCTACCAGGGGCGGCTATCATGGCCGGGATGCTGCCGCGGCGCCACGTCCTCGTGATCGGCCCCGACGGGGAGCGGATCGCGCGCCTCGTCCCGGTCCTGAAGCGGGAGGAGTTCCAGCTGGTGACGGTGCCCCCCGGCGAGGCGGTGGTCCACCTGGTCCGGGGCACCCCGTTCGAGCTGGTGGTGATCTCCTACCCCGGCGAGGGCCTGGAGCTCGAGCCGCTGCTCGGGGCGCTGCGGGAGCGGGAGTCCGCGTGCCGGGGGAGCGGGGTGATCCTGCTCGCCGCCGAGGGGTTCGAGGAGGAGGCGGCGCGCTACCTCGACCGCGGCGTCAACCGTGTGGTGGGGGCGGGCTGGACGGAGGCTCACATCTGGCGCGCGATCCGCGACCTGCTCGAGGTGGCGCCGCGGGCGGCGCTGCGCTCATTGGTGCACGCCGAGGTGGAGATCTCGGGCGAGAGCGAGGCCGACATCTGCGAGGCGACGGACGTCTCGGTCACCGGGATGCGGGTCCGCGCGGCACGGGCGTACCCGGTGGGCGCCCGGCTCAAGCTCGTCTTCCGCCTTCCCGACGACCCGGCCCCCATCGAGGCCGCCGCGGAGGTGGTCCGCGCCACGGACCGGGAGCGCGAGGGGTTCGTGGGGTTCGCGGTGCGGTTCGTGGGCCTCGCCGGGCGGGACGCCGAGCGGATCCGCGCCTACGTGGCGTCGGGCGGCGGCGACGGCTGAGCTCGTCCCCTGGCGCCCCGTTCGGGACCGCTCCGGATCGCCTCGAGGCAGCGGCGGAGGCGATCCCCGGGGCTGACGCCGGGCCCGGCTCGGGCGGTGGGCACCGCGGACCCCCTGTCATCCCGAGGAGCGGCCGCAGGCCCGGACGAGGGATCCCACCCACGGGAAGCACGGAGCGGCCTCTCCAGGACGAGATCCCTCGGCGCCGCGGCCCGCGCCCCGGGGAGCGTGGGCTTCGGCCCGCATCGGGCTTCCCGGCCGTGGTGCCTGCCACCTGCACCACGCCGGTCGGATCTCGCACGGCCGGAAGGGCCGTGCGGACCGAGGTCCGCGCTCGCCGGGGCGGTGTCTCGAGCCTGCCACCCCGGCGTGGTCGGCGCCCGGCCCCGGCGCCGGTCCCCGCCCGCACGGTCGCGGAGGCTCCCGCCGTCCGTCCCGTCTGCGCACCCACGCCTGCCACCGAGGCGTCGGTCACTCCCCGCCGCCCGCGTCGAGATCACGGGGAACGTCCTCTCCCGCGTGGTGCTTGACGGGCGGGGGCACGGGCCGTAGGGTGGTCCCCGATGGCGGACACGCGGGGTGGGGCGAGCTGGGCGCAGCGCCTGAAGCCCGCGGCGCGGGCGCGGACCCACCTCCTCGCCGCGGCGCTCCTGTGGACGGCGGTGGGGGCGGTGCTGGCGGGGTTCGGGGGCGCGTGGCTGTGGGGCTCGGGGGCGGGGCCGGTGTGGTTCGCGGTGGCCGTGGTGGCGGGCGCCGCGAAGGGGCGGCTGGTGATCGTTCGCGCGGCGCGGGGCATCGCGGACCGCATCGCGGCCCGCGGGGACGGGCGCTGCCTCGGTGGCTTCCTTTCGTGGCGCACCTGGCTCCTGGTGGCGGTGATGGCGGGGTCGGGGCGTCTGCTGAGGGCGAGTCCCGCCCCCCGCTCGCTGGTGGGCGGGATCTACCTCGCCGTAGGCGTCGCCCTGCTCGCGGGCGCCGCCACCCTCTGGCGCGAGCTGGGGTGAGGACTCAGCCGCCCGCCGCGGGGCCGTCGCCGGTGGCGCCCGCGAGGGGCAGGACGGGGAGCGAGGCTCCGGCCGCGCGTCGGGCGCCCGCGCGGGGCCAGAGGGGGCAGGCGGCGCGCAGGCAGTCGCGGTTGGTGCGGAACTGGTCGCACGCGAGCGGCTCGTCGGCGGGGAGCTCGACGCCGAGCACCTCCCGCGACCAGCGCGCGGCGCCGCGCAGGGCGATCCAGGAGTCGCGCTGGCAGCAGCGCGCGGCGGCGAGCTCGCCGATCTCGCGGAGGATGTCGGTGGTGACCTCGTGCAGCCGGCGGCGCAGGTCGCCGCGGTACGGGTTGGCGCCGAGGATGACGGAGAACGCGGCGCCCACCCCGAGCGCGGCGCCGCACGCCCCGAGGAACCCGCAGGCCCCGCCCGCCACCGTGCGCCCGCGCTCGATGGCGGTGCGGAGGTGGCGCGCCCCGAGCGCCATCCCGGAGTTGCGGGCGGCGGTGACGATCACCGCCGGGACCAGGGCGTGGTGCTCCGGGCCGTGAACGGGGATCGCCGGGTGCCGGCGCACCTTCGCGAGCAGGCGGACCATGTCGCGCTCGGGCGAGGCCTCGAGCACGGTGGCGATGACCTCGAGCGCGTCCCCCGCGTGGCAGGCGTCGCAGACGAAGTGGCCGGCCTCGCACCGCGCGCTCGAGGGCAGCTCGCGCCCGCAGTAGGCGCAGGTCATCCCCTCCGCCGTCTCCAGGTAGACGAGCGGCGCGCCGCACACCATGCACCCCTCGGCCTCCGTGAGCCGCCGCGCCGGCTCGTCCCGGCCGGGGGCGTCGGGAGGGACGAAGCACGTGCACCCGGCACCGATGTCCACGTTGGTCACGGCGCCGCCGTCGTCGAGCAGGAACACGGACGCGTCGGGGGAGTCCTCCGGCACCGCGAGCCGCGCCGTGCGTCCCCGGACGATCAGCTCGCCTCCCGGCGTCACCGCGGCGGCGAAGGGACCGCGGTAGATCGCCGCCCGGCGGGTCGCCGCGCCCGGGGCGAAGGCGACGTAGGTGAGCGAGTGGAACCTGTGCCCGCGCACCTCGCGGTACGGGAACCGCCCGAGCACCGTCACGTGCTCGAACCCCACGTCCTCGAGCAGCGCGAGGAGCTCCTCCTGGCGCATCGCGCCCCCCAGGCACTCGCCGCGCAGCTTCTCGCTGTAGCGGATCTCGAGCGGCGGCTCCTCCTCGCAGCAGACGTCGGCCACCACCAGGCGCCCGCCGGGCCTGAGGACCCTCCGGATCTCCTCGAAGGTCCTCCGCTTGTCGGCGGCCAGGTTGATCACGCAGTTGGAGATCACCGCGTCCGCCCACCCGTCGGGGAGCGGGATCGCCTCGAGCAGCCCTCTGCGGAGCTCGACGTTGGCGTAGCCCAGCCGGTCCGCCGTCTCCCGGGCGGCCTCGCGGGCGAGCTCGAGCATCTCGTCGAGCATGTCCACGCCCACCACGCGGCCCTCCGGCCCCACCTTCTCCGCCGCCAGGCACACCTCGAGGCCGGCGCCGCAGCCGAGGTCCACGACCCTCTCCCCCGGGGCGAGACCGGCGTCCAGCACCGGGGAGCCGCACCCGTAGCTGCGGGCGCGGGCCGCCGCGGGCACCGCCTCGAGGTCGGCGTCGGCGTACGCGGGGTTGCGGAGGGCCTCGTCGGGCCGGGCCGCGGCCTCGGCGTAGAACGTCCGGGCGAGCGTGTGGCCGTCGTCGCCGGCGAGGGAGAGCACGCAGTTGGAGTGGGTGAACGCGCACACCGCGTCCTCCTCCGAGCACGCCTCCAGCCGCTCGCCCATGCGCGCCCTGAGCGCGGGGTGGGGGGCCGCGTCCTCGGGCCCGGCCTGCTCCGCGATGAGCGCCAGCGCCACCCGCTCGTACACGGGGAGCCACGGGTCGGCGCCCACGAACCGCCTCCCCGCCACCCAGCTGTGGTCGGGGTCGCCGCCGCCCAGCAGCAGCGCCAGCGGCCGGGCGAGCGTCTCCGGGTCGTGGGCCACCGAGGCCCGTCGCAGGGCGTCGAGCGGCGGGCTCTCGCGCCACGCCCGATCCAGCCCCTCCCGCACGTGGAGGCCGGCCAGCGCCGGGTCGAGGACCAGGGCGGCGGTGGGGTAGACGCGCCCGTCGGGGCCCACCGCGAGCGACCGCCACCCGGCGTTGGTGAGGTCGTACCGGGTGCCGGGGAGCGACAGCACCTGCCCGTGGAGGATCTCCACGTTGTCCACCGAGACGCCGGCCGTGCGGGCGGCGGCGCGGGCGGCGAGGAGCCCCTCGGCCACGGCCTCCGGCTCCGGCGAGCGGGCGCGGTCGCCCTTGCCCCGGGCGAAGTACCAGAGGAAGTGCACCGCCTCGACCCCGAGGCGCGCCGCCTCCTCCACCAGCCACGGCATCGCCGCCACCGTGCCGCGCTCCACCACCATCGCCAGCGCCAGCGGGAAGCCGAGGCGGCGCAGCTCCCGGATCCCGGCGGCGGCACGCCGGTAGGAACCCTCCCCGCGGAGCGCGTCGTGCACGGGCTCGGGCCCGTCGAGGCTGACCTGGAAGTGGAACCGCTCGCGGGGAAGCTCCTCGAGCAGCGCCCGCACCCGCCCCACCGCCACCCCGTTGGTGAGGGTGACGAGGTGGCGGTCCTCCGACGCGGCCACGAAGCGCGCGAGCTCCGCGTAGCCGGGGTGGACGAGCGGCTCGCCGCCGGTGGCGTAGAACAGGCGGCACCCGAGCGCCGCCGCCTCGCGGGCGGCGCGCACCGCCACCCGGGTCTCGAGCTCCAGCGCGTCCTCGGGGCAGGAGGCGAACATGCAGTGGGCGCACCGGAGGTTGCACCGGTTGGTGAGGTGGAGCCACAGCTCGTCGAGCCGGTCCAGGCGGAGGCGCCCGGCGCGCGGCACCAGCGGCTCGGGCGGACGGCGCGGGATCCGCTCCAGGAACCGCAGCGTCTGTGCCATCGCGACGGGCTCGGGCAGCGAGAACTCGGCCGCGTACCGGGCCGCCGCCGCCGCCGGCCCGGAGCCCCCGGCCAGCGCCCGGAGGATCGCGTCCGCCCGCCGGTTGGGGACGAACCAGTCCGGCGTCGCGGGGTGCACCCACACGGGCGTGCCGTCGTGCTCCAGCCGGACCCACCCCTCGAGCGGGGTCTCCCCGGGCGTCCTCCCGGTCATGCCGTCCTCCCCTTCCGGGCCGCTCGTGAAAGATTGCACACGGCCCGTGGCAATGGTACACCGGCCGGGCCGCCCCCGGCGTTCCCCGCGCCCGATCGCGGTCCAGGGAGCGCGGGCCTCGGCCCGCATCGGGCCTCCCGGCCGTGGTGGCT